>JAPLJK010000090.1:0-9624 GCA_026388625.1 Deltaproteobacteria bacterium
GGTCGTGGTTTCCGCCGGCAGCCTGGATTCAAGGGAGGTGATCCCAATGTATTCACAGGACTTTTTCTTGTTGCTCACGTAAACCCTTGATGCCGGATCCTCTCCCACCAATATTACCGCGAGGCACGGTTGCAATCCCTGAGCCTTTAGTTTTGCGACATCCACTTTCATCTCGTCTTTGAGTTGCTGTGAAATTTCATTTCCGCTTATGATTTTAGCCGACATACAATCCTCCTTTTTCAAAAAGATTCAAACGCCATTTGTAAACTTTCGCCGGGACGCATGGTCCCGGAAAAACTGGCCGGACAGACCTTAATCACGATCGACTCGTCAGGCTTGGTTTTCTTCCAATGCCGCAGCGATCTTTTCTATTGCTGCATATATTGGAGGATCGTCCAGCGAAGGCGGTCTACCCTGAAGGTCGGCAGCAGCTATCTCCTCTGAGAACGGCAGTATTCCTATCAACGGTATTCCGTCCAGGTTGCTCTGGATAAACTCCTCTTCAGTGGCATTCCTGACCTTGCTGCCAACGGCTACCACCCTGTTCAGACCGATATCCCTGGTGAGTTCCTGTACCTTTATTGCTGTTTCGATGCTCCTGCGGCCAGGCTCAACCACAATCACCAGCCGATCCACTCCCTGAGCAGTACCGCGGCCAAGATGCTCAATACCGGCCTCCATGTCCATAATTACTAAATCTTTTTGGTACAGGACCAAGTGGCTGATGAGCGCCTTCAGGAGGACGCTTTCGGGGCAGATGCACCCTCCGCCCCCCTTCTTGACTGTGCCCATTATCAGAAGCCGAACCCCGTCTTTATCGCGTCCTAAAGACTCGGGCAGATCATCCACGCGGGGATTCATCTTAAAGAATCCCCCCACCGTGCCTGGTTTGGTCCCCGTACGTTCGTGTATCAATTCCTCCATTTTTGCGACCGGAGTAATCCCAGTGGTATCTATTCCGAGGGCAGAGCCAAGATTGGCGTCCGGGTCGGCATCCACCGCCAAAACCCTGTAACCTCTTCTAGCCCAGTAACGGGCAAGGAGGCTGCTCAAAGTCGTCTTTCCTACTCCACCTTTTCCTGATACGGCTATCTTCATCTTAATCACCTTCCACACTCAAAATATTAGTTCCAATCACTATAGGATTCTAAGCACTTGCAGGCATGGAAGGAAGTTCACCCTCGTGCGGCTTTCAGCAATTCCAATACAGCCATCTGACCTGCCACTGCCATGTCTTCTGCACTGAAAAAGAGTTCTGCGGTTTCGTCAAAAAGCACACTCGCTTCCGCAGGGAATTCTTCATCTCCCTTCCACAGGATGCAAGTGATTGGCAGGTAAGGGAAATAAGATAGCTCCACCGCCGAGTCGCCCGTTTGGATTATCTTGCCGTGTAGTCTTTCGCCGGCTCTTACCATCAGGGCCGGATCATTACCGAACGTACTGATAAGAATGTCTTTGGTCCTCCGATTAAACGCGGGCTCGTAAAAGTGCCCCTCTTTGAATTCGCGAAAATGCTTCAATCGGCCACTGGGGAGTCTTCCATCGGAGTTATTCAAATAATGAAGAACAAGAATTGAAAGCCAAATTGGAGCATCTTCGCCACTTTCTTTGACCGAGAATCCGTGGCGATCCAATTCAAAGACGATGTTCCTGTCCAGGTGAGGAATGATGAGAGAGCGCCCAATGATGGCAGCCCCTGCTTTGATGGCCACCCTGCCGGGATCTTTCCGATGAAAAATCTCCAGGCCGATTTTGAGAGCCTGCTCGTAGTTATCCTGCTTGGGAAGTTCCGGACGGGAAAGATCTTTGATATTGAGCATGCCTGAGACCCGCTTAAATCGTTAATCTACGAACTGAAACCACGTGGTCAAGTGATTGAAGTTCCTGAAGGGCTAATTCATTCGCCCTCACATCTGTGTTCAGGAAAAGAAGTGCGTCGCCTCCCACAGTCTGCCGAGCGAACTGCAAGTGAGAAATATTGATTCCTCTTTGTCCGAGCGTTGTTCCAACTTTTCCAATGAGTCCAGGCTTGTCCACGCAGTGAATAAGGAGGAGTTCGCCGGATAGGTCAAATTCGCCTCTAAATGGTCCATACCGGACCATTCTAGGTTCAGACCGCCCAAATAAGGTTCCCTCAACGACAAAGTCACTTTTCTCAGTTGCCACCTTGTATCGGAGCAGCGACAGAAAGTCTTCACTCTTACTGACCTTGGTTTCGGACACCACGATGCCTCTTTCCTGAGCGACCATGGGTGCGTTAACCTGATTCACGTCCTCCTTCATAATAGGGGTAAGAAAACCGGTGAGGAACGAAGTCGTGATAGGTTTCAGTTCCATATCCACGACAGCGCCTGAATATTGAGCTTCCAGGCTCCTGATACCACCTTGAATGGTTTGCCCCATAAAGTAACCGAGACGCTGCGACAAATCCAGATAAGGTTTCAGGGTTTCGAGAGCTTCCCCTGAGACGGCGGGGGCGTTTACGGCGTTACGAATGGTTCCATAAAGGAGGTAATCCCTGATTTGATTGGCTACTGCAATTGCCACATTGTCTTGGGCTTCCTGTGTCGAAGCTCCCAAGTGTGGTGTACAAATGACCCGATCCAGGCAAATCAGTCTTGTTTTTCCCGGTGGCTCAGTCAAATAGACATCGATAGCGGCGCCGCCAACTTTACCGGATTCAATCGCGTCAGCCAGTTCGTCCTCGTTGACCACCGGTCCGCGCGAGCAATTGATTATTCTCACCCCGTCCCGCATTTTCGCTATATTCTTAGCGCCTATGAGACCTCGTGTCTCATCGGTGAGCGGAACATGCAGTGTTATGAAATCTGATTCTTTGAAAACTTGATCAAGTGTTTCTAAACGTATGCCCATCTGTTTGGCCTGCTCTTCGGAGAGGAACGGATCGTAGGCGATGACATGCATTCCAAGCCCCATGGCCCTATCCGCAACAACGGATCCGATTTTCCCCAATCCGACTACCCCTAAGGTCTTGTCAAAGATTTCCGTGCCGGAAAATCTTTTCTTTTCCCATTTCCCTTGCTTCATGGAATAGTCTGCTTGCGGAATATTTCGGGCCAGGGACATGAGCATTGACAGTGCGTGCTCAGCAGTGGTCACGGTATTTCCACCAGGGGTGTTCATGACCACTATTCCCTTCTTGGAGGCCGCGGGGACATTGACGTTGTCGAGTCCGGTTCCCGCCCTACCAACGACTTTAAGGTTGTGAGCGACAGCGATGACATCTTCTGTTACCTTGGTCGCGCCGCGTACCGCTAGCCCGTGATAGTCGGGGATAACCTCTTTTAGTTGGTCCGGAGTTAGGCCTACTTTTACATCCACATCGATACCTTCCGCATCGCGAAAGATCTGAACGCCCAATTCAGATAGATTATCCGACACGAGGACTTTCACGAGTAACTTCTCCTTTCTCAGTCAGTCTTGAAACACTCTGGTAAAAAGTTGCGCACAATAGACCTGTGAGACTCCACAATCAGGTTGAAAAAATACGCCTTGGGGCTTCCTGACTTCCATCCTCGCTGCCCCCATTTTTCCGCAAATGTCTTGTGACAGATCAAGGTTAATATTCTTTTGTAAGGATTTTTAAAAATTTTTAGCAGGAAGCTGCCAATATGTCAATAAAGCTGTTGTGCAAGAAAATAAAGCATAATGGCGACAAGCATAATGACCGACAGCATTACCGGAACAGGAGGGTATCCGCAGCCTAAGAAAAGCCACTTCAGTTTCTCAATATAGACGGAATTGCCGGCAGGACGGGATTCCACGATTTCAGCCCACGGTATACTTTCTTCATTGAGCGGGCTGATCTGATCAAGACGGGAAAAGGGCCTGAATTCAACCATAGCTGACTTTCTCCAACGTGTTTCGAGATGAAGTTACATTGAGAATCACGAACGGCTGACAACGATTTGTGGCGCAAACTTCGTTACAAACTAAAAGGAATGATCAGCCGTGTAACAGGTATGCCTCTTATTTTATACGATGGCCGATGTCAAGCCCTTGCGCAAGGCAACGTTCTGGTGTAAGTCTTCTCCAAAACTCCTAAATGGTCAAGTATTCACAGAAATAATATTATGCTTGTTGTTGGGCTGACTGGGGGAATATCCTCAGGCAAGAGCACTGTTAGCGCTATGTTCCGTCAAGCAGGAGTGCCTGTGATCTGTGCGGATGAACTGGCTCACGAAGTTGTGAAGCCGCGCAGCCCAGCGCTGGAAGATATCCGAAGAGTGTTCGGGGATGAAATACTGGACGCAGATGGAGTTCTGGATAGAGTCGTTATGGCGAGGCTGATTTTCAAAGACACCTCTAAGCGCAGGATGCTTGAGTCAATTATCCATCCCAGGGTGTCGGAAGAAAAAAATAGAAGAATAGCGGAATTCGAGCAGCAGGGGCTTCCTTTTGTAGTAGTCGATGTCCCACTTCTTTATGAAGCCGCGTGGGAGAAAAACTTTGATGTGGTAATAGTGGTCTATGTCCCGAGGGAAATTCAGGAAAAGAGGCTAGCCGAGAGGGACAACATGTCGGCACATGAGATTCGTTCGAGGGTTGATTCCCAAATGGCCATAGAGGACAAGAGAAAAAGAGCTGACATGATTGTAGACAACACCGGCTCGCTCGACTATACCCGCCTGCAAGTAGAGAATATAATGAGAAGACTAAGCCAAATGGCTGATCTCAAGAAAAAAGCTGCTCCCCAATCCCTGAATTCAGAGAAGAGATAGATATTCTTAGCGATCAAGAACACCTGTAAAAGGTCTATCCGTCACGAGAGCATTGTACATGGAGACTGTTGTAGGAATAACCATCTGGGTAATCGTATTTGTCGTGTGGTATGTCCGAACATACCCGGAGAAGTTCAGGAGTGTTCTTGCATCGAAACGTCCAGCCTCAAGAAAACCTCAGCGTAGGCAGAAAAGTGGGAAACCTGAACGTTCAGCCAAGTCTGAGAAAAACTTTAACGCCCTGGTGGAAATCGTTGAGAACACCTGCGCCATGGACAGGTTCTTAGCTTCCGACGCGGCATACATGGTGCAAGCTGTAAAGCAACTCATAGAAATGGAACCGGCCAGCGGGCAGATATGGGAAGCTTATGCACTGGACTCTCTGGAGACGGCCGAGATAATTTGCGATGATTGCAGAATTCCCGTTGGGAAAAACGTCAAAAAGACCGGAGTTAGAATCCATTGCAATAAGTGCGGAAAGTGGCTTGCACTCAAGAACTCCAAGGTAACGCTAATTGATCCGAGCCGAGCTGATCTCGAGGAGTGGGAAAAGTAGAAGGCTTAGAGGTTAGAAGCCATTTGTTAGCTACGGGGGTCAAATGGTGAGCAACCCTATTGAAAAAAAACAGGACGCCAATCCTGACCGCCTGGTCCTTACAGACACGAATGATGGTCAATTCTTTTCTGGAGCGCCTCCGTTTCTAGCCATTCTTCTTCTAGGATTTATTGGAACTTTCGCAGCGGGTTTCCTTACCTATAGACATGTGCTGCTGGCAAGCCAGGCCGGAGCAGTGGATGAATCGTTTCTTTGTCGCTCTGTGAACAATATCAATTGCGATGCCGTTCTTCTAAGTCCGTATGCTGTTATCTTTGATTTTATACCCTCGTCTGTGCTGGGTTTGGTAGGGTTTACCTTCCTATTGTGGCTTTCCTTAAGCGGATTGCTCAATCCTCGAATTAGAAGGGAGGCTTGGGCGGGCCTTCTCATCTATTTGTTCGTCGCCATAGTCTTCAGTTGGTATTACGCATACATTATGCTGTTCGATTTGGATTTCATTTGCCCATGGTGCGTGGTGGTCCATCTCGTGAACCTTGTTGCTATGGCCGTTGTTTTGACTATAGCAGTTAAGAAGCGCAGACGGTTCGAACTTCCCGCAACTGCCCCGGTAGGGGAGAGAGTCTGTGTGTTCTTGGGCGGAGCTATGGCAGCGCTGTTAGTTTTTTTTGTAACCGGATTCCTGGAGAATTCGTTGAGCTACAACGATGTAAAGAAAAAATACGATGATCTTTCAGACAATCCCATAGTGGTGGCATCGCTGCTAAAAGTATCCCCAGATTACGAAATCACGGTCCAAGAAACTGACCCAGTGTACGGTGAGTCCTCGGCCCCCTACCCGATAATTTTTTTTAGTGATTTTCAGTGCCCTGTATGCTTGCGAAAGGAGATTTTTCTCCGTGCGGTAGTCGATCTAAACCCAAGTTATTTGAAGCTGGTTTTCAAGAATTATCCTCTGTCATCTCAATGTAATGCCAGGATAGTGAACAACCTCCATCCTGTGGCCTGTGAGGCGGCCCAAGCAGCTCACGCGGCATTTATCATTGGGGGAGTGCGGTCATTCTGGGATTACGCGGATCTTGTTTACGCTCAGCAGAGGCAATTGAAAAGTAGGCCCTGGAATATTCTGGCAGAACAAATGGGGCTAGAAACAGCAAGATTCACAGCACTTATGGAACCAGGTTCTCCGGCGGAGAAAAAGGTGATGGAAGACGTGGACCTAGGGACTAAACTAGGCCTGGACTCCACTCCGGAAATCTTCTTCGAGCGAAAAAAAATTCCACCAAACTTGAGGGGCGAACATTTTGTTTCGGCCTTGGAAGATCTTATACGAGCAAATCATCCTGAGCAAAGGGATTTGAAACTCACAAAATAGTCGTTTGCCTGGAACTACTCCCGTGCTCGCTGGGAAAAGGTTTCTCCCCTCATGATTAGTTTCTAACGGTTTTTTTGTGTTGCTCAGTCGAAGCCGTGCAGATAAGATCGATGCTCGCGATGGGGCGCCGGAGGATCATTTCCTTGTCGTGGGCTCCACTCTCATGTGGGTAACCAAGACCTGACAGAGAATAGTCGGCTTCAGGCATGACTTTTCTCCCCGGAAGCCCGTACAACAAGAATTCGCAATAGCTTACAGCGAGTTGCCATGAAAAGAGGACGTGTACTTATAGTTGACGACCAGGAGGAAATCCTGGATTCTCTCGGGGCCGTCCTAATGGACGAAGGTCACGAGGTGATCTGCGCGCGTGATGGGCAGGAAGCCCTTCATGTTGTTCAGAGTGATTCTCCCGACGTGGTTTTTCTGGACATCTGGATCCCCGGTATTGACGGGATGCAGACGCTCAAGGCCATTAAACGAGTCGATCCTCGATGCTCCGTGGTCATGATGAGCGGTCACGGAACCATCGAGACCGCCGTAAAAGCCATAAAGCTCGGTGCTGCCGACTACCTCGAGAAGCCACTCAATCTTGAGGATGTACTTCATCTGGTTGATAAAGCTGTCTCTTGCCGTTCCTCGTCAAAGAAAGCCCACGAAGCTGACTACGCGTCTCCAGGGGTGTTTATCGGCAAATCCGATAGGGCGGTCATGCTCAGAAAATCGCTTGCAAGAGCAATGGATGATTCCGGGACAATATGGCTGTCAGGGGAGAAAGGTACGGGCAAGGAATTCATTGCCAGAGTTCTGCACCACATGGAGGGGAAAGACCGTACCAGCCTCAAGAAGATACGTTGTAAGGACTTAACAGTTGACAATATTGGAGACATTCTCCTTGCCAAGAATAGTCTGCTGCAAAGACGCGAGAAAAATGTATCTGAACCTTTGGTCGGGACGCTCCTGCTCGTTCGAATTGACCGTCTCGAACAATCTTTGAGAGGTCGTCTAAACGACTTGATTGTCGCCCTGTCCAAAGACTATGCCGCGGCCGGGTTCAACGGAAAATCAGGCGTTAGAATAGTTTCCACGTCTCAGAAGGATCCTGACACACTCGTAGCGGATGATGAATTTCCAGAAACTCTAGCGGCTTTCCTTGGCCACAGAGTGATAAGGTTGCCAAACCTACGCCAGAGATCTGAAGATATCCCCCTGCTGATAAACCACTTTCTCAAGGAGGCAGGGGCGGAATTCGACCGCAACCTCGTCGGCGCTGATGAAGACGCCCTGGTTCGCTTGTGTGAGTATTCTTGGCCGGGGAATGTCAAGGAATTGAAGATCCTCATCGAGCATGTGGTAATGACTGCTCCTGGGCCTATGATAACACTGAACGACCTGTTGATCCCAGGCGGAAAGGGCGAAGAATACGAAGGGGAACCCTCGGGCCTTTCCGATGAATTTACAATGAATGTGATAGCGGAAAGCTCTGATAGGCCAATTCTCGCCACGGTGGAAGATCAGTGCCAAACGAACCCGTCTGTTAAAGGCCCTGTACAAGATAGGGCTGTGCTCATGCAGAAAACACTGAGGGGACGGGTCGTAGTGTACGGACAAGGGCTCCATTCAGGGGTCAAAACTGGTCTGACTCTCTCTCCTATGCCGCCATCAAGCGGTATAGTTTTTGGCCATATTACTTCGGGAGGAACTGTACCGGCGTTACTGTATAATGTGGAATCAACCGGATTCAGCACCAGCCTCAAACGAAATGGATCACTGGCAAGGACGATTGAGCATTTGATGGCCGTGTTTCACGTGTATGGGCTGACCAACGTCCTAGTGAAAATATCTGGGGAAGTCCCCATCATGGATGGATCAGCACTCGATTTCTGTAACCTGGTGGAGAGTGCCGAGATCATCACCCAGGACGAACCCATCGAACCAATACGAATGCATGAGACCATTGAATTGGAGACAGATCCCGATAGCCCAAAGAGGATCAGAATCGAGCCCTCGGATTGTCTCGAAATAGAATATCACTTGGATTATCCGCAGCCTGTGGGAACTATGCACATGGTCTTTCGATGCGAGAGTCCGGAAGCGTTCAAAGAGCAGATAGCCCCAGCCAGAACCTTCGGTTTTCTCAAAGACATGCGTATGATGGATGAGATGGGTCTGGCAGGAGGTGGCAGGCTCTCCAATGTCGTCTTACTTGATGAAGAAAAGGTTATAAATCCGCCGCTGAGATTTCCCGATGAGTTCGTACGCCATAAGATTCTAGATATTATTGGGGATTTTTATCTTCTGGGGCGTCCATTTGTGGGCAGAATAGTGGCAAAACTTACTGGCCACACCGAAAATATAGCAATGTTGAAAGTCATAGATCAGAAATTGAAAATTCTATGAAATGGTTGTTCCCTTTTTGGATCCAGCATATCTATTCCGCGCCGGATTGATAAAAATGCGCAAGCAATTTATGGCGAGCAGAACTGATGCCACTGCGATCAGAATGTCGGTTCCCTCGAGTTCAAAGAACTGCATCAGTTCGGCGGGGATGTCACCGAGAGCAAACATAAGATAGAACAAGTCCCACGCATTCCGAGCAGACCAACCTCCAGTTACTGCCAGCAGCAAGAAAAAGTAAAGGTTGGACCATCTTCGCCCACCCAAACTTCTTTGAGACCACAAATATGCCCGGATTGACTGAACGAAAAGATACGGAGAAATAAACTTCAGCCACAGGCCGACGGAGGTTTCGCCCAGCATGGTCCCACCGGAAAGTATATGCCTAGTCAGGAAATTGGCTGCGGCGTGCAGGGAGTTGCCCTGGCTAAGCAGAATGATCACGGCGACAGGCACGACCGAGAGACACACCACCAGTAGGACTACTTCACGCAGAATAATTCGCAACATAAATTTTATTATACAGCAAGCTCTCGGATTATTTGACTCAAAAAATC
>JAPLJK010000059.1:0-11194 GCA_026388625.1 Deltaproteobacteria bacterium
ATTACCTTCTCAGACATGCTGGCTGCAGCACGACGCAGCCATTTTGACCAAAGAATTTCGCGCGAGATCACGGGAAACGCGAGAACACAACAAAAATCACCCTGCCTCGCTCCACACGCGAACCCCGATTCGCAAAAAGGGCGAAACTATAGAATTAATTAAGTAACTTTTTGTTTTTCTTTTGCTGTTATCTTTAATTTCTCTCTTATAGAGAACCGTCTAAACTTTAGGCGGTTTTTTTTTGAGCTATTTGACGAGAAACCCTCATATTATCAGGAATTAACAGAGGAACAAAATACTCGGACGGATCTTCCGGGTATTTTTTTGGAGAAAACTGGGCTAATGATTTGATATCAAATAATAATGTATGTGGTTATAGGGATTTCGCTACTGCCGACAGTCGAGCCGAGGACCTGTTGGAAGGTGGATGGATTTCAAGGTCAGCACAGACTGCCATCTGGCGGTCGTCAAGACGAGGTAGGCGAAGAAACTCAATGTGCTTTAAATTTTGTTGGGTGAGAGTTGTATGTCCCAGCCACACAGCAGCGCCTTGGTATCTGGAAGGAGGGCACCGGCTTTGATGATCTTGCTATTATACTTCTGGAATAGTGTGCAAACCGACGCCTGATTTCTTTGCCACATTCTTGAAT
This sequence comes from Deltaproteobacteria bacterium, assembly GCA_026388625.1. Lineage (GTDB taxonomy): Bacteria > Desulfobacterota > Desulfomonilia > Desulfomonilales > Desulfomonilaceae > CAIXMD01. The sequence continues at coordinate 651 of JAPLJK010000059.1, forward strand.
GATCCAATCATACCCGGGGCAAGATTCCGGGGGCTGTTCGTAGCCATAACCGGCCAAGCCCTTGCCATCCGAGGGTTTGTGCCCAGGGTGGGCAATGGCTAACCCTTTTTGCTACTTCCTTCACTGCTGGTAATTGGTTCTCATAAATACCTTGAACTCCTCGTAACTTTCAGGGGTGCCTATGTCATAGAACGGTTTGTCCTGGAGCATGCCTACCATTTGGCGAGTGGCTGCAAGCCTGGGGAATATTTCATTTTCCATTGAAAAGGGACGCTGTTCAGGGAGATTCCGTATAGTGTTCAGAGATAGAAGCGATAATCCGGCATTGACCAAACCGGGGCGTCCAGGACCGGCAGGCTTCTCCATGAAACCCTTTACAAAGCCGTCTTCGTCCATTATTACCGACCCATAGCGGCCGGCATCTTCGACCTCCACCAAGGACAACGTGACTCCAACACCCTTCTGTTGGTGAAAGCGCAGGAGTGCATCCACATCAGCGTCAACAAAAGAGTCTCCATTGACCAGCAGCGTGGGATCAGCGGCAAATGCCTCAGCATTCTTGACCGCCCCGCCGGTTCCCAGAGGCGATTCCTCACGAGAAAACCTTATGTAAGACCATTTGCTCCGGCTGAAGTAATCCTCTATTGATTCAGCCTTGTAACCGGTCAGAAGGACCATGTCACGTATGCCTTTCCTCCTCAGGGATTCGATCAAAACCTCGAGAAACGGTTTATCGTTTACCATAGCCAAAGGTTTAGGCCTGTCGGAAACTACCGACCTCAGCCGCTTGCCCTTTCCACCCGCAAGAATGAATGCTCGAAGAGGTAACATCGGCGACACTCAGTATTTGTTTTCCTTTCACCTAATGTGCGTTCATAGAAGCCGGTTTACTCGCTTGAAAGCAAGTGCGTATTAACTATTCGTTAGACTTATAGCCCATCTTCGTTAAATTGAAAAAAACCGACTCCCGAAGTCTAAATCCTTTTCTTGACAAAATGCAAGAAATGCTGACAGTGTTGTCGCGGGCCCTCCTGGCAAGGTCTTGGGGGCCTTGAAATTAGTCGCTTGGTATCATGGCATCAGTCCGTTAATAATGCTGCGGAACGCTGATGGCGCCGGCATGGTCATTGCACGTCTTTGTTACATTCATTGGAGAGTGAGCCCAACTTTCCCAGCGGGAGAAAGGCTTTGGAAACAAGCAAATACTACCGGAAATTACGACTAAAGATAGTCCTCATGTCGCTCGGTTTCTCGCTGATACCCCTTCTCAGTCTGGGCGCCACCATTTACTACCAGTTCAGTTCAGCATATAGCAGCAAGATAACAGAAGCGTTGAGAACTCTCATTCAGAATCGTCGCAGCTCTCTGGAGCTTTTTTTCGACGAACGCATAGCCCAGCTCGTGATAGTGGCCAACACTCATTCCTTGGAAGCCTTGATGGATGAATCTTACCTGAATCAAGTCTTCAACACAATTCAATCCCGGTCCAAGTCATTTATAGACATGAGCGTTATCGATGATAATGGGAGTCATCTGGCGTACGTAGGCCCGCACTATGAAAAACTCAAGGGAGTCAATTATGGGGATGAGGAATGGTTTAATGCCGTGACGTCGTCCGGAGTGTATATTAGCGATGTGTTCCTGGGTTTTCGCAAGATACCGCACTTCATCATAGCCGTGACTCGGCGGCAAGGAACGCGAACCTGGATTCTCCGTGCCACAATCAACTCTGACGTGATTGATAAGATAGTGGGTGGCGGTCAACTGGGTAAGAAGGGAGATGCGTTCATAGTCAACAGGAACAACGTCCTGCAGACCGCTCCTCGTTTCAGCGGAAAATTGCTTGGCGAGCCAAACACCCCTGATTTCTCTTCCGCTGTAGGCACGATTGTCGAAAAGATCAATTTGGGGGGCGAGGGGACGTTCTTTGCCACAAGCCAGATCCCAAATCCGAGGTGGGTCCTGGTAGTCAAGGAAGATGTAGGCGAAGAGATGGCCCCACTTGTGGAAGCCAGGTTTGTTGAAACCATGATTCTGATACCAGGAATTCTTCTGGTCGTAATCGGGACTATCATGATTGCAAGGTCCATGACGAACGAACTCATCAGGGTGGAGACGGAAAAGGCCAAGAGCGACGACTTCGTCGTGCAGTCCGCCAAGATGGCAGCTCTGGGTAAAATGGCCGCAGGGGTGGCACACGAGATGAACAACCCACTCCAGATAATAGGCGACCAGGCAGGCTGGATGATGGACCTCTTGGAAGAAGAGGATATTGCAAAGAGCAAGAATCTTGAAGAATTTCAGGAATGTATTAGAAAGATTCAGCGACATCTGGAACGCTGCAGATCCGTCACACATCGGCTGTTGCGTTTCGGACGGCGCATGGAACCAACTCAAGAAATGATTAACGTCAACGAGATCCTGAGCGAGACTATTACCTTCCTCGAAACTGAGGCGCACCATAGAGAAATTTTGCTCGACACAACCTATGACGACAAATTACCCAGGATTACGACTGATCAGGCGCAACTTCAGCAGGTTTTTCTCAACATTATTGATAATGCCATCGACGCCATTGTTAAGCGAGGTACAATAAGTATCGTTACGAGATACGAGCCGGGTAATCCGGGGGAAGTTTATATTGAGATTTCAGATACCGGTCCGGGGATATCCAAGGAGTTGTTAGGAAGAGTCTTCGATCCTTTCTTCACTACCAAGGGCGTTAACGAAGGGACGGGGCTCGGGCTTTCCATCAGTTATAGCATCATGGAAAAACTGGGGGGACAAATAATGGTGGAAAGCCAGGAAGGCAGAGGCACAAAATTCAAGATCTTTTTGCCTGCGACATGAACATGATACATTTCATCGAGATTCTGTCGGAGTTGAGAGAAAAGGCTGGAGGTTGAGTTGGAATGGAACGTTTCACAGTTCTCATAGTTGATGACGAGGAAGATTTTGTCGATACTATGGTTCGACGCCTAAGAGCCAAGGGGCTTGAGGTAGATGGCGTGACGCGAGGATCGGAGGCTATCGAACGGCTGAATGAAAAAGACTATGATGTATGTATTCTTGATGTCAAAATGCCGGGCATGGATGGAATCGAAACTCTCAGAGAAATGAAGAAGAAAAAACCTCTGATGGAAGTGATCATGTTAACGGGCCACGGATCGGTCGAATCGGGCGTCCAGGGCCTTCAGTTGGGCGCATTCAATTATGTTATGAAACCCGTGCCTTTTCCCGATCTGCTCCAGCAGGTTATCCAAGCGTATGAACGTAAGGTCATTGAAGAGGACCGATCACAGCAGTAAGGGTATCCGGCAACGGATAGCGGCCCAAAGAGACTCATTTCTCAGATTTACCCATGGACAAAATCCCCCATTTTGCGCTCAGTGAAGCGTTCCTGCGCCTGGCTAAAATTTATTCGGTCAGTATTCTTGTGGGGTTAATAGCAGTTCCACTGGCCTTCTCCTTCGGCGCAGTGTACTTAGTTGGAGCCTTGCTGCTATCGGCTGCATCTATCTGGAGCACAAGACGTCTCGAGCAGGAGGCGGAAATATGCTCTCGTCGGGCTGTTATACTGGAGAGGCAACTAGATGATTGCAGGCAGTTATCATCGGTGGACCAACTCTCTGCCGGAATAGCCCATGAAATAAATAATCCGCTGGCAATAATGTCCCAGGAGATACAATGGATCCAGCATCTGTTCGAATCATCGACTATGGGAGACACTAAAGAGGTAGAAGATTGTAAGGAGTCACTTGGGATTATCTCACTTCAAGTTGACCGCTGCAGGGAGACTGTGCAGAAATTACTCAGTCTTGCTCGCCACATGGAGCCGGTTCTCCAGAATGTGGACGTAAACAAATTGATTGAAAATATTATCAATATCTTGGAAAGAGACGCCGCTTCCAGAAACATAATGATCGTCAGGAATCTAGAGGAGAATCTACCTGTGTTGCAGGGCGATCCCCCACTCCTGCGTCAGGTGATGTTGAATCTGTTGGTTAACGCCTCGCAGGCCCTCGACAGCACAGGAACCATAACAATCAGTACGAGTTCGCAAGATCATTTCGTTAACATAGTGGTGGAAGACACCGGGTGCGGAATTCCCGAGGAAAACCTCGCCAAGATCTTCATCCCTTTTTTTTCTACAAAGCCTCAAGGAAAGGGGACCGGGCTGGGGCTCGCAATTTGTAGGGGGATGGTAGAAGTCATGGGCGGACACATTTCGGTGTGCAGCGAGGTGGGGAAGAGCACGGCCTTTACTGTTAGTCTTCCAATCCATCGGCGCCAATAAGGAGGATTGAGAGATGCACTCTCAACCAAAAGTGCTCATAGTGGACGACGAAGAGAGATTCAGGACAACCATGTGCAAGCTTCTCTCAATCAGAGGGCTGGAAGCCTCCACTGCCGGTAGTGGACATGAGGCTCTTGAAAAGATTAAGCAATCCTCCTACGACGTGTTGATCCTCGACATCAAGATGCCGGGCATGGGCGGACTGGAAGTGTTGTCGGAGGCTAAGAAGATTGACCCGTTGGTCGAGGTGATAATTATGACCGGATATGCATCTGTGGACACAGCCAGGGAAATAATGAAGTTGGGGGCATACGATTACCTCCTCAAGCCTTACGACACCGACCACCTACTGGAGAAAATTGAGAATGCCTACGATCGCAAGACTTCAAGACTAGCCCTGACGGCGAAACAAGAATAGGAATTACATCGGTTCTCGAAAATACATTCCGATCAGTTAGTCCGTCAAACAGTCGATGCCCTATAGCCAATGCACCAGTTATGGACGAGCTTGCACCGTGAGACTACTTCGTGCCTATGGCTCCTCTCAATAACTCAGGCACGGAGGCCGTCGCCACTTGTGACTGAGAGCGCAGCGAAGTGATCCCGTCGAAATTTTCGGCAATACCTGCAGTGATTGTGCGACTCACTGAGTTACTTCTTGCCCTTCAACATGGTCTCAAGCTCGACGAATGGTGTATTGATAGGTGGAGTCTGCAGTTCCGTATGATCTCCGGATTCGTCACCGTCCTGCTCTTCCATGTACCGAGCATGCTCCTTGTCATGACAGTAGACGCAAAGCAATTCCCAATTACTGCCGTCGGAAGGATTATTGTCGTGGTTGTGATCCTTGTGATGAACAGTGAGTTCCTTAAGCTTCTTTCCTGAGAACTCCATCCCGCACCTGGCACAGATCCACGGAAACAACTTAAGGGCACGCTCCCGGTAGGTCGTCTCTCGACGCTCCTGGTGACGCCTGGCATCTGCTATAACGGCATCGAGCCTGCCAACCTGTGCTTCAGGCCTCTTCGGCGCCACTTGTGATTTTTTGGGAAAACGCGCCATGCTTAAAACCGTTATATCAAATCCAGGAGCACCAGCGAAATCCTCTCGCGGTCTTTCGCAGTAATGTAAGAATAGTCTATTTCTGAGCAATTTCCATGGTGCTTATGTCAACGGCATTCTTAACCCATTATTGACCGGCGGACAATACCATGAGACAATAACTCGGCCTTTTACATTATGTAAAGAAATCCGACACGCATTCACGATAAGAGATACCCGATAACAAAGTGAATCCGGCGGACTTCACGACTTTTCCCTTAGTCCGTGGGATATCAGGTAAAATATCATGTATTGGCACAGGTGTTGCAATCAATAATCGGGACCTGATCACGTCGTTGGATACTGTTGTCATAATATGGAGGTTTTTCATGAGGACCATTTATTTCAGGGCGATGGTCTTTCTTGCCATGGCCTACCTGCTGATTCCGGACTGGGTTTTTGCTGCCGGCGCCGGAGGCACTGAGTTGATTGTGGTCGCCGATGCCCGGCGTGTTTCGTGGGGACCCGAAAAGTACCTCCTGGACATGTATAACACCAATCTGACAATGTACGGTGTCTGGTGCTTAATTCTGACCCTCATTTGGGGCATGTTTCTGGGATTTTTGACAGACTTCTTGATGAAGCGCACAGGTCTTGATCTTGAATCCAGATCTCTTGTCGAGCACTAATATCCAGTCATAGCTAAGGAGGATATCAGCATGGACTGGCTGTACATGTATATGCCGATCTCAGGAATAGATATATTCTGGCCCGGCCTGGTTCTGATAGGCTTTTCAGTGGGGGTCATAGGCGGTTTCTTCGGAATGGGCGGCGCCTGGATGGTTACGCCGGGTTTGAACATTCTCGGATTCCCCATGGCGTTCGCCATCGGGACTGATATTGCCCACATGGCCGGCAAGTCTATGATATCGACATTGAGGCACTCCAAGTTCGGTAATGTGGACTACAAACTTGGCCTCATTATGGTCATGGGCACGGTTATCGGTATACAGATAGGCGCATGGCTGGTGATGTGGCTGGAATCGATCGGGCGAGTTGAATCTGTAGTCCGGTATGCCTACATGGTCGTGCTGGCGCTCATAGCGGTGATGGTCTTCTATGATTATTACAAGGCCACAAAGAAGAAGAAGGCAGGCATAGAAGACAGGCATGGAACAGAGGGAGTGACCTGGTACAAAACCCTCCACAAGGTCAGGATTCCTCCCATGATGGAGTTCAAAACCGCTGGTATCACTTGTTCCATGTGGCTTCCAATCTTTGTGAGTTTTATAACAGGCCTTTTGGCAGGATTTCTCGGTATCGGCGGTGGGCTTATTCGTATGCCTTCGCTGGTCTACCTGGTCGGTTGCCCGACCCACATAGCTGTCGGAACCGACCTGTTCGAGGTCATGATCTCGGGTTTGTGGGGAACGTTCACGTTTGGACGGTATGGCCGTATTGAACTGGTGGCCATGTTCGTCATGTTGACCGGGGCGGCTGTTGGGGCTCAAATCGGAACTGTTGCCACAAAGTACGCTAAGGGTTACGGCATTCGCATAGCTTTTGGGCTCGCAGTCGTGGCCTGTCTGATCTCCGTCATTCTAAAACAGATCCAATGGGATACATCCGCTACGGTTCTCATTCTCGGGTCAGTGGGAGCGATATGCGTCTACATAGTGTCCATAATGCTCAGAGGCGCCGCCCAAGAACTCCGTGAAAAGAAGGCCCACGGCAAGGTCTGACAGGTGGGCCGTTGGATACTCCCAAAGTCGAGAGGAGGCATTTCATGAAGACTAAGGTTATGTTTTGCTTGATGCCCCTGATTCTCATCTTGAGCGTGGGCGCCTACGCAATTGCGGCAGAGGTGGCACAAGGCAAATGTCTGAGTTACGATACACAGAAGAATGTTGTCACACTAGATGAATATGATCTCAATTTCAGTCCGGAAAATAGGTACGGACGCTCAACGGGAAAGCAGGCGGTTTATAACTTGGCCAACGCGAAAATAGGTGTCCCACCCGCAGTGGGCGACATCATCAGAATCGCATACGAAATGAAGGGGGACCAGAGGAACGCTATTAAGCTAATGAATGTTTCGAAACAGGACCTTTCGAAGAAATAGGGCCTGTTAATAATCATATAATGCAGGCGACATACGGTTCAGTTGTGCAGCTCTTCGTGAGTATTTTGTCTTGACTTGGAGCTGCGATTGCCGCCCAGTTGCCTGACGGCTTTCATACAAATGAGGGGCCACGATGAAAAGATTCTACGCGGTAGTTATTGTGATGGCCCTGTTAGGCCTATGCCTCATCCCAATGTCCGGTGCTCAGACAGTCGATGAAAAATCAGTTGTCCGAGTGTCGGGCGCGGACAGCATGTTCAACAGAATCCGTGTCCTCAGTAAGGTGTTCATGAATGCGTATCCATCTGTTAGGATAGATTTTGCCGGTGTGGAGTATGTGGATACAGGCATTCAGGAGCCGCTGAACAAAAAGGCCGACGTTGCGATGGCTTCTCGCCCTTTGACCACAAAGGAGAATGAGCAGGCGGTCAAGGCCGGAGTCGAACTCGTCGAACGTCTCGTAGGGTATGGAGGAATCGTAATTGTAGTAAACCCATCCAACCCTATCGACGAGTTGTCGGTTGACCAAGTGAAGAAAATCTTCAAGGCCGAGTACACCGGTTGGGATCAGGTGGGCGGCCCTGACCAACCCATCACTGTTGTGAGGCTGGATGACTCTCAGCACCCCGGCACTTTCATATTCGTGCAGGAAGATTTCCTTGGTGGCCCATTCTCAGACAAATCCATAGCATTGTCCACATTTCCGAGTATCATGAACAAAGTGTCAAACACTCCTTCGGCGATAGGTTTCGTAAGACAAAGAGACGCCTTTGAGTCTCCCATTATCAAGAAGGCTCCGATAAAGGACCTGAAAATCAAGCAAACCCCTGCGTTAGCCGGGGTAATGCCTTCGAGAGAAGCCATTGCCGACGGGTCTTATGTTCTGAGAAGGCCGTATTACTTGTACTATAGCAGCAAGGCAACGCCAGACGCGGCGAGGTTTGCCGATTTTATCGTTGCCAAGGGCTGGGGCGCACAAGACCTGTAACGAATCCTTTCACTATTGATTGCCTCGAGTTTTGTCGAGATTGCTTCACTGGGCTCGCAATAAGTAATGTACAGCGTTTGCTTGTTGCGAAATCCACGTTGTCCCTGGTACGCGAATTGCGATATGTTTGGTATTCGCATGGAATTTTACTCTTCCGGCCTATATGGAGGTTTGTGTCATGCTGCCGAAAAAGATCCTCTTTTGCACCGACTTTTCGGACAATAGCGAGCCCGCGCGCAAATTGGCCGTAGAATATGCCAAGGCTTTTGGGGCTCAGCTTCTCATTGTCCATGTAGTAGATACGACTGGGTTCCCGGCCTACGGAGACTGGGTTGGTGATGAAATCAACAATATTGTAGCCAGATTCAAAGAAAAAGCGGCTGCCGGTTTGGAATCCATCGCGAAGGAAACCGGCCGGATTCTCACAGACGTCAAGACTTCCTGCAAACTTGGCGCGCCGGCAAAAGAGATTATTGAGCTGGCAGGGCAAGAATCAGTCGATCTGATTGTGATCGGAACCCACGGACGAACGGCGGTCAAGCACCTGCTTATGGGTAGCATAGCGAGGAGCGTTTTGAGGATGGCTCATCGTCCTGTGCTGGTTGTGGAGGCCTCGTCCGGCAAAGCAGATTCATAGCCGCCGGCGTCAATTTTCGGCGATTGACGGTCGAGGGATCCAGACGGTTAGGATTAGCTGCTTGTGAAACCTAAGTGGCAGGATTGCCATGCCGAGGGTATAGTTTTGACCGTAAGCCTGGAGATCATTGCGTAGGCCGGCAAGTTGGAGAGTACGATGACGTTTGAGGTTTCGGGAGTTCAAACGGCCATTTGGGTGCCTCCGCTCGTGGGCTTTGTCATATCCTTTTTCACGTCTATGGGAGGAATTTCAGGGGCCTTTCTCATTTTACCATTCCAGGTCAGCGTACTGGGATTCACCACTCCTGCAGTCACCCCCACCAATCTTGTGTTCAATGTTGTCGGAATTCCAAGCGCGGTTTACAAGTATTTCCGCGAAGGCAGAATGAACTGGCCGCTTGCCTGGAACATTATCTTCGGTACTTTTCCCGGACTTTTCCTCGGCGGAATCATAAGGATAGTGTACCTTCCCGATCCTCGCCGTTTCAAGCTCTTTGCCGGTTGTGTACTCCTGTGCATAGGCGTTCGAATGGTCTATCAAGTCATTACCCAACGAGGCCAACAAACCGCGGCCAAAGCTGCCGAGTCAAGAATGAGGCAACAAGCCGTGGACAAAAGCGTCACCGAGTCGCATGCCGCCCAATCTACGGTCCGGACCATAAGTTGGTCTCTGTCTCGCACTGAATACCAATTCTTCGGAGAGATCTTTGCTTTCAACACAACGGGTCTGTTCATGTTGTCCTTGGTGGTAGGATTGATCGGCGGAATTTACGGCATCGGCGGTGGAGCCATAATAGCGCCTTTCATTGTCACCTTCTTTCACCTGCCGATTCACACCATTGCCGGAGCGACCCTCATGGGGACTTGCGTCACATCAATAGGGGGAGTGATCTTTTTCGAATTCGTGGGACCACTCTTTGCTCAGGCGGGAGAGCAGGTGAGGCCGGACTGGCTGCTCGGATTTCTCTTCGGCATTGGGGGATTCGCCGGAATGTACCTGGGGGCCTCGTTCCAAAAATACGTCTCCGCATCTATAATAAGGCCTGTATTGGCCATCTTAATCAGCGTCGTGGGATTGCGATACGTGACGGGTTATTTTTTCTGATCGAGTTCCCGCACCAGTCCGGTGAACGCAGGAATCCAGGGGAATGATAGCCACTATCTCACTTGCTCAAACGGACAAGAATTCCGGCAATCGCTCTAGAACATCTTCACCACGATGTTGCTGATGATGTTGGCTTGCTAGTCAGTCAAGGTTGGGTTGATATTTTTAATAACATCACATCTTGCCTAATAATTAGGGCTAGTATTTTGTCACCAACTGGAGTTTTCCAAATGGGGGTGGTCTTCACCTGCAACGGGTTGAGAACACGAATGAAATACTCCGCGTTAGTGTAGTAACACTTGTTCGATTTCGTTTAATCTAAAGAGGTGCCATAGCTTTTTCTGTACTGTGCTTC
>JAPLJK010000004.1:0-59658 GCA_026388625.1 Deltaproteobacteria bacterium
GCTGAGCCACGTCCCGACAAACAAATATTACTACCGCTAAAACCTCATGTCCAAGAGTTTTTTGGGCAGCCTCACGAAATAAGAATCAACCGACGGTCTTATGAATTAGGCGTGTCGAATTCCGGCTGCCTCTTGGCCAGTCCTTTGGATTTCAATAGCTGCAGCCTTTTCTTGACAGCTTCCTTGTTCCGATCCTTCAGTACCTCAGCGATCTCTCTGTTGCTCGCAGGCATACTCAAAACAACCAAGTCCTCTCTCAAACTCCAGGCCTTAGTCGAAGTGTTCCTCTTGAGAGTCATGAGAACCTTTAGTTCCCTAGGCGTGAATTGTCTGAGAAGGGCATGACTATCCTTTATGCAGTCCAGTCTGATCTTCAGACTGTCAAGCTGAGTCGGCGAGGTCGACAGAGGGTCTTCCGGGACAATGTCCGCTGACGCGTCGTCCGCCAGCCAGGGATCAAATTCCTTGGTGTCTGTCCACCAGTGCGTCTCAGGCTCAGCCTTAAGTTCATCCGGCAATTTTTTGTCGAAAGTACGATCCTCGTCAACCACGATAAACCTCTAAAAATATGAAGCGACGATATGTCGATGAAGATAGATTCTTCTGAAATGCATTGATACCGTTCGATTTTGTCAGATTGATATTGACAGGCAGGCGGGGACGCCTGTCACCTCGAAACCTTTCTTGTTGCCTTCTTTACCTCTTTGACACCGATGCCATACGGATTGCCTACCGCAGAATCGGGCGGCAACTCCAAACCACCGGATAAAGCTCAAATCTCTCTCACATCTCCAATTTGGTCAAAACGGACTGATTAATTAAAAAAAAACACGCTCAAACTCAGCAGGAATTTCTCAGTATGAATAGTGGATTACCACTTTTGTCCGTCTACCATAATGAAGGACCGAGCACCTGGACCGACATGGCCTGTCGATTCTTAGCCGAACCGTTTAGCCCCAACAACCGGGTAAGACCAACGGAATCGGAGGCACTTCGACCAGGCGGCCTAAGTGCGTTAAGGTTTTCTGCGGAGGGCAACTCACTGTCATTCCTGGTGAATACGGCCACAGGTCTTGCGGCCCTTGCTTCCTCCCGTTCGATGCGGGGGGAAATAGTCCTTTTCTCCTGCTGACCAGTGTCGGCGTACGATATCTGATTAATGGCGTTTCCGTTCAGGTCTAACTGCGTGGCGTTGCTATTGGCGTATCCGTTCCAACTCTGTTCGCCGGAACCGGCATTGGCTTGCGATCCACCGAGGTAATATCCGGAGCCTCCTGACCAGGAGTCATCACCTCCGTCACATCACTGCGCGCCGACAGGATAAGAGAAGGCAACCGTCAGAACAAGTGTGATCAGAGATGTTCTACATAGGCTCTTGGCAACCATATAACCCTCGCATGATTGAATTAGACGAAAAAATTCCACTTAGCTTACTACTTTGCACTCCCTTTGTCATCTCTTTTATGTTGACATCAACTTCACAGGAATCGACGATTCTAAATTCTGATCTTGAAGAACTTTCGCTTACCTACCTGAAGAGTCATCTCACTTGACCCGAGTTCGATTTCCATGGCAGGATCGGAAATTTTTTGCCCATCCAATTTCACAGCTCCCTGTGTGACCAGTCTTCGGGCTTCCGCCCGTGAGATGGACGCACAAATAGAAGCGATTTCGTATATCTGCATCCTGGCTTGACTCATACATTTCAGCGGGATTTCATCAGGAATCTCTTTTCTCTGGACAACCTTCTCGAAATGTTCCTCGGCTTGCCTGGCGGCCGCATCAGTGTGATATTCGGCTACTATGCTGCGAGCAAGAGCTTTCTTTATCTGCATCGGATGGAGAGGATCCTCCATGTCCCTGTGTTCATCGACGACCTTGAGAGCCTTTCCGTAACGCTGGATTATCTCTGGACTCACATCAGTCAACAAGGTGAAATATTTTACAATTAGATCATCCTGTATGGACATGGTCTTTCCGAACATATCTTCGGGCGTGTCGTCCACTGCAATGTAGTTTCGTTCAGTCTTGCTCATTTTCTTGGATCCGTCGAGACCCTCGATGAGCGGTGTCATAAGCACAATTTGCGGTTCCTGCCCGTACTGAATCTGCATGTCTCGGCCTGCAAGCAGGTTGAATTTCTGGTCGGTTCCGCCCAGCTCCACATCGCACTGAAGCGCCACTGAATCATATCCCTGCATCAGTGGATAGAGGAATTCCGTGATCGAGATAGGGCTGCCATCCTTATAGCGTTTTTCAAAATCGTTTCGCTCAAGCATTCGTGCCACAGTGGAGCGGTAGGCGAGGTCCAGGCAATCGGCGAAAGACATGGAGTCGAACCACTCACCGTTGCTGCGCAGTTCAGTCCTTCCCTCGTCAAGGATCTTGAAAACCTGTTGTTTGAATGTCTTGGCGTGTTCCCAGACCTGTTCCTTAGTGAGTCTGACCCTTGATTCGGCCCGTTCAGTGGGGTCGCCAATCCTGGCGGTAAAGTCCCCGACCAGAAAGATAGCCGTATGCCCGAGTTGTTGAAAGTGCCTGAGCTTGCGGATAGTGACCATGTGTCCCAAATGAATGTCCGAAGCCGTTGGATCCACCCCCAATTTAACTCGGATGGGTGTTCCTGTTTCAATACTTTTTGTGAGACGTCTGCGGAGTTCATCTTCGTTTATGATCTCTTCGACACCCCTCATAATATACTTTACTTGGGTTTCAACGTCGGAAAACAACATCCTACAGCCTTTCCTCCAACCTTGTTCTTCTCACAGGCGAGCGACCGAAATCTATCTAAGAAGGATTCACGTTCCAATGTACACGTCACGCCAAATCCAATCCATCATATATTGCTTTCTTGCCGGCCTGTTACGCTCGTTGCAAGTGCAAAAAAAATTCTCTGTTACCTTTGGGACCTCGTACCGGACTTTCTATTTGAGCAAGTACCAGAAAACCACAGTTTTCTGCGGCCGTCCTGGCCTTTTCCACTGCTTCCAAAATCTTGCTCTCGTCTCTTACCACTCCACCTTTTCCAACATGTTCCCTGCCTGCCTCGAACTGAGGCTTCACCAGCGGTACCAACCATCCTTTCTCGGGAATGATTTCACTGAATTTTTGGAACACGAGTTTCAAGGAAATGAAGGAGAGATCGGCTACCGCTGCATCCACATGGCCCGGGAGTGATCCTGCGTCCACGTACCGAATGTTGGTCCGCTCCATAACCGTCACTCTTTCATCCGTACGAATTCGCCAGTCGAGCTGACCGTAACCGACGTCAAGACAGATTACTTTCCGGGCACCTCTTTGGAGCAGGCAATGTGTGAATCCGCCCGTGGAAGCTCCTGCATCCAACAACACCAGTCCTTTCGGGTCCAATTTGAACGCGTCGAGAGCAGCCTCCAGCTTGATGCCTCCACGACTCACATAAGGTATGCCCTCTTTTAGCGATAAGGCAGCTACACTCGACACCTCTTTGCCTGGTTTGTCAATCCTGACGCCATCCACCGTGACTTTTCCAGCCATGATAAGAGCACCGGCTCGTCGCCGCGAAGGCACCAATCCCTTCTCGAAAAGGAGAACGTCAAGACGTTTCTTTGAACTGCGAATATCCATGGAGAAAGTTCATCCGGCAGGCAGACTTCAGGAACCCGGCATGATGGTGAAATCCAACACGTCGACTATGCTGAAACCGTAATAAAGGTAAACGGAACCACTACCAAGAAAGTCTCGAGGATTATGCACGGTAAAATGGTACGAGTACTGGCCTGAACGACTAATCAGGTGGACCGTTTCCTCATATTGCCTGGAATCCGGCAGCTTGATCACAAATTTCAATGGCACCTCAGGTTGGGATGCGTTGTAAGAAAAACGGACCATAAGGGTGAGTTTGTCCCCGAAAAGTTCGGCGTTGAAGGAACGACCATTGCCTATAAAAGTCAATTGGTTATCCTTCAAAACTGCGGGACCGAATTGCAGATCGTAAATGGATACTCTTCCAGGCATTTCCCACGAAAACCTGCCTGCGTCTTCAGTAACGCCGACCCCTTTTACGTCCGATTCCTTGGCGCTGGAAAAGGGCGCCCCAAAGTACATACCGGCCACAAGCAGGAATAGCCCCGACAAGATCAGATGACGGCACAAAAACCCCCGAGGAAATCTCAACTCTCTGTCTTCCGTCGCCGTCCCGAACATCATGCTCCCCACCACTTGGGTTTTATCGGCTCAGGAGTAACCTCCGAAGCACCGCTGGATCTTCGTCGGCCCCAGCCATCTGTTGTTTGTTGAGCGAATCCATTGGTCGGCTTCGTGATTACTTCCATAGGCGAGGATTCTTTTCCGCTCTTTGCGCCTGAGATCAAATCCAAGAGTTGTTCACCGGGAAGGGGTGCGGGTGTTCTTTCTCTTTCACCTAATTGTTTCTTGGCCTTTGACCCCATTGAGCTGAATAGCCAGGACAAAAGAAGTATTAATACAAGGGGAATCAAGCTATAGATCACGTTCTCCAGATTGTCCATGTTTGTTTTACTCCCAAGCATCCGAAGCAGTTCGTTTCAGCAATAATAATGCCACAAGATAATGCCGGCTTCAATTATATTATTCATATACAACAATTTTGGGCGAGAACTTGAAAAGATGGTCGGTCAAACGTAGACTGACGCCGACTTGCGTTCAAATGGTGAATTAGCGGAGACTCTTCGGGCCTGCCGTCGTATGTCCGAAGCGAACTTCATCTGTTGATGTGTGTAGCGGAATATACATGCCCTCGGGCTTCCTGGTTTCAAGGCAAATCCGAGAGAGTTGTAACATGGCCGCACAATATCTTATGCCGCACTAACAGCTTTTTCTTGCGATCGACAGGATAATGGTTTACGCTTATGATTACATAAGGTTGCAAGGACCTGGGAATAACAGTGGAAGTCAAGGAACTTATCAGACAGATTGGCCGTCTAGAACCGCTAAATCCATATCAGGCGGCCGGCATGACCGCGGTTATCAACCAAAGCGGCATCCCTCTGGGGACTGATTCCCAGTTAGATGTGGAAGGTTTGAGCAGTGTCATGATGGTCCTGGACCGGACCGGCGAGGAGGCGGCCCCGTACCTGATAGGCCTCAGACACTCTGATAAAACGCTGACCTTGTTTCTGAAATTCCCTAGACAATCGCTAGATGAACTAACGTATCTGACATCCTTCAAAGGAAGACGGCAGGCTATTCGCGACACCATGATCCCGGTGGTATACGAGATTCCCAACTGGCTCGACCTGGTTCGGGTACTATCTCGATATTTTCTTGAAAGAGATGAAGACTCTCTTGACGGACATATTGAGAAGATAATGGAGATCATCATCAGTTTTTTGTTCGCTTCTGTAGCCCAGCCATTTGACGCGAGTGCCCGGGCTGAAGGAGAGTATGCTTTATGCCGTTTGGTGGAAAGTATTCTCAACCTTTCTCCGGAGAACCAACTTGACTCATACCTGGCCTTCGTAAAGAAAAGTCTGGAATTCCTGGTTAACAATCCTTTTCGCAAATCCATTAACTCCTTTGACCGTCGTGTTCTGGAGATCTCACTGATCCGATCTGCTTTAAAGAAGCGTGACGGGGACATCGGTAATTTGATTACTCCTCTTCTGAATACGATGGCCTCACAGGCGTTACTGACGGCCCTGGACGAGATGAACCCATGTCCTCACGAAATTGTTGAACGCTTGGAACAAGCCACGGCCGAAGAGGACTTTCCAGAGAGAGACCGTTTCGCCAAAGAGATTCTCCAAAGGATAAACAGTCACGGGCTGGACCAAATCGAGAAGTTCAAGCGTATATATGCTTTGGCCGTAGACGGTGGTGAACAAATCGCGCAAGCGGAACTTACCGAAGGTATTACGTTCATCAAGAGCCTTGGGGATGAATGGCAGGGAATTCTCGGCTCCTTCATGAACATGATTGATGTGATTCCTCCGAGAGTTCAGGAGTCGTTTTCAGATGTCCTGGCTATTCAAATCCTTGAGATAGACAGGCCGGAAGTCAAACAACTGCTCATCGACGGCCTGTGCGGCATCGTGGTCCGCCTTGAGAAAACACGTAAGAAAGCATCGAGAGATCTTGTAAACACTCTTGCCGAATTTTTCCTGGATAGAATTAACTCGTCCGGCGACACGGGCCAAGCTTTGTCGGCTCTAAGAGCACTGGAGGCTCTAGGCGTGACATTTGGAACGGCCAACTATTTTCTGATGGCGCAGGAACTCATGGAGCATCTCGTGCGGCGACCCTTGATTCCTCCCAGGGAAAAGAAATACACGATTGAAGACGACGATACGGGTGAACCACTGGTGCTGGCCGAGGAGGCCGGTACAAATGAGAGTCATGTGATGCACATCAAAAGCCTTATGGCTATAATAGCCTCTAATCCTAGAATCATGCATCGGCTCATTCCATATTTAATCGTTCAGATCGAAATAGGACAAGTGCAGCTATGTGACGAGGATTTGATCCAGATATGGATTTCCAGGCTTTTGAGAGCGAATTCCTCTGTGATGCATTTTCTGATTCGAACGCTCATAAAGGCCTTACCTTACTCTTTCAAAGAGATCGGCCCACTGGACACGCTCCGGCTCACTGCTGCGGGACTCGCGAGAGAACTTGCGAACAGAGGAATAAAGCCTATAGGCAACTTCCTGGGTAAACTCCGTGGGGACATCCATTGGAGGGGCAGCATAGAGAATCTGTACTTCTGTCAAGGGATAGCGAAATACCTTGCTACCGGGCAACGAGAGTTCATTGCAGAATGGATGCCGACCGAATCAATGCCTTATTTGGATATGACGAACTGGTGTTCGCCTGTTGAGGCAGAGGGCATCATGGACCTGTGCCGCCAAGTATTTCATGATTACAGTCTGGACCCGGAACAAAAAGATGGAATGGCGAGGTTGGCATCCGTCGATACGGCAGTATATCGAAACTCATCCAAATGGCCGGAATTTTCACGCCGGGTAGTCCTGGACATGATTGAATTGGTCAAAGGTCTTCACAGTAAATATTTTGTTGACCGCCAATCCGTTTCAGGCTCAACAGTCGACGAGGATCTTGAAAGACTTGATCGAATAATTCTCGAAAGGCAGCGCACAAAAGAAAAACTTTTGACTCCGGATATCCGAGAGCCCTTTCCCAAAGCGGTAACTCTCACGGAGGGAACGGATGACTGGGCTAAGGAATTGGATAGAATTGGCCAGGAACAACCTGGAACGCCGATCATATTAAGGGCAAAAAAAGCTGGACACGCTTATGCTCAAAAGGCCACGTACATCGAGGAACGTTTTGAGGCTTTCAACAAGGACCTCGGCATGGAGGCGCAGCAGGAAACTCTTGCCACGAGCATCAACAACACACACTTCGAACTTATAACCCTGGAAAATCTCCCCGTGGCTCTAACTTTTCTGGATTACCTGGTGCGTGGAATATCTGTAAATGGCCATTCCAGCCACTACCTTGAGCAGGCTGGCAGCGATCTCCGCAAATCCGGAGAACTCGGTCTCACCTTCGATAAAGTGCGTGACTTGCTGAAAGTTATTAAAAAGGAACTGGACGACGTTCACACCCTTTACAGGTCGCGCTTCGAAGAACCTTTCGACAACTTCCTTGCGGTTTGCCCTATGGATAGACTTCCTAGAAAGCTCAAAGACTTGACAACCCTCAAAAGAATTCCAGACACTGATTTTTTCAAAAATTATCTTAAGACACTGTACGTCTCAGACCTTCAGGCCAGGGACGGAAATCTGAGAGTCTTAGAGACGTTCATAGACAAGGTGGAACTCTTCTTGAACCAGCGCCTTGCTGAGTCCGGCAGAATGGTTCGTGGAAGCAGCGAACTGAAGGGCACGCCTGTTCCTTTCTACTTTCCCAGCCAGGAGGAGCTATCACCGTGCAAGATAGGACAGAAGGCATCGTTGCTGCAATTTGCCGAAAACACGCCTCCGTACTTTGTTATCACCACGGATCAACCTCTCATGAATGCCGAGGAAATGGCTTCCGATCCCAACTTTCGCGATAGTTTGGCGGCAGCGGTCCATCAGCTTGGGAAAGTGTGGCGAAGATCGCTGGGGGATCCATCCGACCCGGCTCTTTTCTCAGTGCGATCTGGAGCGCGAATATCCATGCCCGGAATGATGACTACCATCATGAACGTCGGCATAAATGACGAGATCGCAGTAGGTCTCGCCAAGAAAGTTGGGACATGGTTTGCTTACGACTGCTATCGCCGTTTTTTACAGGAGTTCGCTCAGTCGGTCTTTGGAGTGGAACGGGATGAATTCCAGGAATTAATAGATGAAGGTAAGGCGAAGTTCAAGGTCTTGCGCAAAGCGTCAATGAGTGCGGAACAGATGAAGAGCCTGGCTTTTGATTATAAAAGCCGGGTAGCACAATTGGCGCCTGAGGCAATCGATCTGCTGGATAGCGGACAGTTCCTCGAAATACTCTTCCGTTGCGCAGTAGCTGTCCTCCACTCCTTTGAAAGTCAGGCAGCCTGCAAGTACAGGGAGGCCGCAGGTATCGACGGCAATTGGCGCACCTCAGTGATTATCCAGGCCATGGTTTACGGGAACATGGAACTGGACTCCTCGGGAACAGGCGTGGTCTCTTACAATCCGTTCACGATGGACCTGAGAGGGGATTTCGCCCAAGGTGACCAAGGCACAGATGTGGTCGATGGAAAGGTGGTCACAATCCCGGTTTACGATCCGTGGAAAGCCGCGGAATGCCTGGCGTCGCAGATGCCGCAGGCATGGAAGCATCTGCATTCGATCCTTTTTAAGACTGCTGAGCGTCTCCACTTCGACACCCGTCTCGAATACACTATCGAAAAAGGCAAGGTCTTTATCCTTCAGATTCGCAAGGACAGGGAGCGCAAAGAACGAACCCCATCCCTACAGGCATTCGGATATCGTGTGATTGCTCAGGGCACGGGAGTTTCGGGGAAGATATTTCGAGGAATCATGGTCACTGACCGCAACCAGATCGCTCCTTTCAGACACATCAACAAGGCCCAGTCAATTATAGAAGCCATGAATGACAATCTTCCCGAATTGCATAAGCTGGATGGATTCATTTTCGTTGTAAACGATCCGATCCCGGAAGAGATAATGGAAGAGGTTTTCTCCTTGCCGGTGCCGACGGCCCTGGTTAGTCGGCTGGGCGGTGGTGCAGCACACGCTGCGGATGTGTCCAAGTCGCTGGGAAAGGTCTATGTCGGTCAGGTCAGACAGATAGAAAAGTTTTCGGGCAAGCCCGAATCTGTCAGGTTTACCGATCTGGATGTGGTTGTAGGTAGCAAGATGGTAATCCATGGTCAGACAGGAGAAATAGCTTTGTACTAGAAAATTTGGTTACATGAGAGGCCGACACAGGTAAAGATCGAGTTGATCAGTGGCTTTTTGTGGGTCCTTGTGCTATAAAACCAAACTCCTACAACAGGGAGACAAGGCCATGATCAGACATTTTAAGACCTGTGCCCTTCTGATACTTTTCATACTGGCAGAACTTGTGATTTACCAACGAACGATGGCTCAGGATTTTCCGTACATTGCCCCTGAAGCCCCTGAGTTTGACAGTCGCGGGAACCCCATGGAAAGAACCTCTCAAAAACCTTTCTCAACGGGAAGGCAGTTGGAACGGCATCCTACCGCAACCGGTAATTTCATGAGGAGTGAGACCCTTCCGCTGCAACTGGACCGATTTCACGAGGAGTCGAGCACGGCTACAGGCTCATTGTCTTCACCCCAAGCCCCTATTTACTCCAGGGCGCCTGAAAGCCCATCCAAACCCTCGGGCCCAATGTCTTTCCCAGAGTCCCCAGGTAATAATGCCGCCAGGGTCCGGCCCCCAGCCGCAGCTTCACCGTCGCCAGGGACGTCCTTTCAGCCCCAGGAACGTTCAGACTGTTCCGAGTATCCCATTCTCCTGGCTGGAGCCCGTTCGGAAAACGAAATGCAGTTTAATGCGAGACGCTATCTAACATGTCTTATGCAAAATGGTTGGAGCATGGACCAGGCGCGGCAGCAAGTGATTAATACTATTGAGAGTGCAGCCAGGGTAGCCCGCTGAAAGAATCCCAGTGCCGGCTTGAAGTTCTGTACGATCATAACCATTTAAGAGCGGAAACTGAACCCCAAATGACCGGCCCAAGAGTCACTGTTCTGATGTCCGTTTACAATGGCCTAACATATCTGGCAGAGGCTGTAAAAAGTATTCTTGAGCAGAGTTTTAGTGACTTCGAGTTCCTCGTCATAAATGACGGCTCAACCGAACCGTTAGACACAGTACTCCAAGATTTTGACGACGCCCGAATTGTGCTGCTCAATCATGAAAACATAGGACTAACTCGTTCGCTAAACAGAGGACTCAGGTTGGCGCGAGGCAAGTACGTGGCGAGGATGGACGCTGACGATATCAGTCTTCCGGGAAGGCTGGAGGCTCAGATCAGGGCCTTTGAAGACGATCCTCATCTCGATTTGGTCGGTTGTTTCTTTGATGTGATCGATGAACAAGGGTATCTCATTGAAAAAAAGAAGTTGATTGTAGATCATATTTATAGACTCTGGCGATTGCAGTTCCATAACAACTACGGTCATGGTTCGGTCATGTTCAGAAATAAATCGATTTTAAGTGCAGGTGGTTACGATGAAAACCTCCTTTATGCACAGGACTTCGACCTCTGGTCCAGAATTTCAAAAAGAGACAACACAAAAATTATTCCTCAGGTTTACTATCAGTATCGGATGATTCGCCAAGGTTCACAGTCGTCGGTGAGCCATTACGAAACTCAACTGGCAAATGCCGTAAGAATCAGTAACAAGAGTCTCAAGACCTGTAGTCCAACTCTGAGCGAGACGGACTGCGAGGAGGTCAGGGCGGCGTACTGGAGATTCCAACGAACAAACATTTCAGTCAATGGATTGTCATTGTTGCCGGAAACACTGGAAGGTTTCTGCGGTAGGTTTGGCGTTGAAGGCTTTGATAAGTCACGACTCGTCAGAATGGTCGCTGCGGATGCCATCGAAGAATTGCATAGAGACCGCACCCTGGCGGCCCAAGATCGAACCGCCATGATCAAAAAGTTCAGCCGCTTGTATCAATTACACGGAGGCATTGGCTAAAGATCGGATTTCAAGTTGAGGACCTTGGTGGGTAGCAACATTTTACTTGAATTCTAAATACGTAATCCCTATTATTCAAATGATTGGCACGACTTGTTCGTCCAATGAACTCATATTCGATAATTAAAGTTTCAACGGACGGAAGACCAAATTGTGATACGGTAATCCTAAGTATTGGCACGGCGTTTCAGAAGTTAGGCGGAATAGTATAAGTGGTTGTAGTTTGTTTTCTGTTGCCGGACGGCAAGATGACCGTTCGTCAAATGTTTATTGACCAGTTCAAACTGTTTGTTGTGTTGAAACCTTCTTTGCAAATAAGAGAACAAAATTTGGTCTCAACAGATGATTATAGATGAGGCGGGTTTTCCGGGAGGACACGAATGGGTGGAGCAAAACTGGGTGGCAGGGTAGGGGATTCTTTCAGACGTTTTTTTTCGGCCGCTCCTAAGAAAGAACTACAGAAACTGGAGTTGCAGGTCGAACTGCTTCGTCAAGAGGTGCAAGCCCTCAGAACTGTTGGCCGTAGTCAGGCCGGTACACGCGAAGAGGCTTCGGGAGGCGAGGTTGACGGGGCGCACAGCCGAGAGATCGATTTGTTGAAGCAAGAAATCGATATTCTACGCAACGAACTTCAGGAGGACATAGCAGCGATTCACAGGCTTGAGATCTTGACTTTGAGCCGACGAATAGAATTGCTGGACGACTTTGGGAAAGCCCTTCCTCCTACTGTGCCGGGGAGAACCAGGCGATCAACCAAGACGAAGGGATTCTCCTTTGGCATAATTACCAACGGGAACCGCCCCGAAAAGCTCGTAAGTCTAATCGAATCCATAGACGCTCAGAGGCTGCACCCGGATTGCTACGAAATAATGGTTGCAGGATCTGTCGATTGTCTCAAGGGGTATGAGAGAATTCGACGAATTCCCATGTACAGAGAGGCTTCGGAGGGCAGATTGGGGGCAATGCGTAATGCTCTTGCAGGGTCGGCGAGGTTCAACAAATTCGTGAGCTTAGATGATGATTTCCTGCTCCATCCACTATGGGCTGAAGCAATGGATGAAATTCAGGGCGATTTTGATATAGCGACTGGAATTATTTTGAATCCGGACTTGTCAAGATACTGCGATTGGGTAAACATTATTGAAGACTACACGTTTCTCCGCGCATATCACGAGACTTTCGACAGGTGCCAATACGTGACAGGCGGGTACGGGATTTACAAGGATTTTATCTTCGAGGAACATTCATGGAATGATGAACTTGGCTTTTATCAAGGGGAAGATGTTTCTTTTTCCAGACGATTGTTCGACGCGGGCTTCCAATTGAAGTTCATTCCCAAGGCGATTGTAATGCACGATGATGAACGTTACCGCCAAAAGGGGTATGGTGTAATCCGCCTTAAATCAGCCGAGCAGCTTGAAGACGCTGAGAGAATTGGCTTGAAAATGGAGAAACTGTGTCCCAGGACTCTCACCTAGACGATTCGTGCTCGTAGTAGTTACCACGAAAGGCCCTAGCAATATCTTCAGGCGCCTACAGAGCCGGACTCCAGACAAATTTTTCATTGGCGCACACTTTCTCAACAGGGCATGGAGTTTGAGATGACCTTACTCGCTGTCGTAGTCTTTATTACGCTCATAGTCTCTTTCCACGCTTCACTCTTTGAGGCCATCGTCTATTCCACGCGGCTGGGAACGCTTGAAGCTTCCAGGGCAGCCGGTAAGAACGAAAGGTTGGCCGAACAGTTCATAGAGATGAAGAAGAAAATTGCAGCGACTATAGCATCGATTCTCATCCTGAACACAGTTGCCAATACCGCAGGAGCTACACTAGCCGGGTTTTACGCCTCGGAAGCCTTCGGTCCTGCGAACGTTCCCCTTTTTTCGGTACTTTTCACTTTGTTGATACTCTTCTTCGGCGAGATTATGCCCAAGACTTTGGGGGCTGTATATTGGCGTCTATTGTGGCCCATGATCGTTTGGCCGCTCAAAACGATTAAGTACCTGATCTATCCTGCAATATTGGTATCCCAAAAATTTGCAAACTTTTTTATTCGGGGGAAAAGCATGCCCTACATCACTGAGGATGAAATCCTTGCAGCGGTTCGCATGGGCGCTAGCGAAGGAGAAATCACTCATGGTGAAAGTGTTCTGGTTCACAATATAATAAACCTTGAAAACAAGTCGGTCCGGGACATTATGACGCCTCGTACCGTGATCTTTTCCCTTGATGCAGAGATGACGGTACGGGAAGCCGTCAAGGCTGTTGACGGAAAAGGCTTCACCAGAGTACCGATTTATAAAGGAGACCGTGAAAATGTAGTGGGCTATGTCATGATACACGATCTGTTCTCCGTCAAAACCCTCGAGAGCCCAGATCTTCAGATAAGGTCAATAGCAAGGCCTATCTCATTTGTCCCCTCAACTAGAGATTCCCTGGCTCTTTTAACCAGTTTTCTCAAGCATCGGAGGCATATAGCGATGGCAGTGGATGAATATGGAGGTATAGCCGGATTAGTGACGCTTGAAGACCTCATTGAGACCCTCCTCGGCAACGAAATAGTGGATGAAACCGATCGGGTGGTAGACCTTCAGGAAAGAGCGCGCTTACACAGCCAACAGCGACCCAGCACATGATATAGTCCCAATGCCCGTCGTGGTTGCTCTCACGATCTCAAATTCGCACGAAGTCTCTCCAGATCGACAACCTTTTGTGAAGCCAAAACGAATGTTTCCTCCCACGGTGGATATAATCCTCCGCTGAGATGGGAATCGCTTTCTTCACCCTGTAGTATCAACACGGAGCATTATGATTCCTTTGGTATCCAGCCATTCAGAAGTCTGAAAATAACTTGAGTCTATCTGGCGATCATTGCACAGGATAGTCTTACATGCCGACCAAAAG
This sequence comes from Deltaproteobacteria bacterium, assembly GCA_026388625.1. Taxonomy (GTDB): domain Bacteria; phylum Desulfobacterota; class Desulfomonilia; order Desulfomonilales; family Desulfomonilaceae; genus CAIXMD01. Next base: position 14,046 of record JAPLJK010000004.1, read on the forward strand.
GCCGGGGATCTGTTGCTGAAGAACGACATCAAGTCAGGTGCGTCAAGTAGTATTCCCTGACTTAGAAAAACGGGTCCCATCTCCAGGATGAGACTGTTATACAATTTCAAAAAAAAGACCCCATTTGAGGTTTGGGCTTGTTGAGGCCCTCCATGGTGAGTTATCTCGCCTCGCATACTTGCATAGAAGCCGCCCTTCCGGAGGGCTGCTCCTACAAACCCGGGCATGGAGGCGGAAAGCGCCAGGACAGATCCTGCGTTTACGATAGCTGAGTCCACGTCATCGACAGGCTTTCCGTCAAGAAAAATTGTGTTGATCCTGCTGTCGAGGTAATCAGAGCCGAAACCGAATTGCTTGCACAGTATGTCCCGGATAGTGGATCCTAATCGTGCATTGAGCATGAAACCCTGCTGGAGAATCTGGGAGAACGGCTGGATGAGGGGCCTGTTAGATGTGATAAGGATACTGGATGATGTAAGATCGTTATTCCTGGTCAATCGATTGACTCCCTATCTCATGAAGTTCTAATACTCAGACCGAGTGCCAAATGTTAATGATTGCCTCAGCGATGCCCCCTCGCGATCGGATCGCTTTTCGTGCTTACGCTTCTTATGGCCAATTAGCATAACGTGTTTGGCCATGCCAAAGATCATGCTCTCTCGATTCTCATTGTGTAATTTAGGTAGCCATTCCTTTGCACAAAGCCAGGGCGTTTTCGGCGAGCACCTCAATGTTATAGCCCCCTTCCAGGACTGCAAAGAATCTCCCGCCACATTTTACCTCGGCGTGGTCTCTCACGCTTCGCCCGATGGTGAAATAGTCGTCGGTTGTCAGAGTGCCGCCCCAATCCTTTTGGTGCCTGTCGAAACCTGCACTGATCCCGACCACATCATAATCATTTGATCCTAAAGCCTTATCAACGTTTCTCAGAAACATTTCTCTGTCGGAATCCTGAATGTTGGCCACTTTAACGTCTCTCCTGTCCATGAAGAAGTTTTCAGTTCCATCTCCAAAATGCAAGTCAATGTCCAAGACTAAAGCACTTGCAATTCTCTTAGATCGAATCAGCTTTTCTATTGCTATGGCCACATTGTTAAAGAAGCAAAATCCCCAGTGACTTGACGGGCTTGCATGATGTCCTGGTGGGCGCACAGCCGCAAAAGCCGGCTGCCCGTCACACGCCATCTGTGCCGCTGTGATAGCTCCTCCTACTGCCATGACCGCCGCCTTGTACAGATCGTCATCGTCCTTAACAGATCTCAGAATAGAAGGGCTGTGAACCATAAGGACATCCGACTCGGAAGCCGGTGACGGTTCTAAGACTGGATAGTGCTTTTCAAGTAGCGACATTATCGCAGCTACCCTTTCCGGGGTTTCACACGAAGCCGTCAGGTAGTCCGTCAAATAGAGCGGATGATATATGACCTTGAGAGGTTGGTGGACCAAGTTTCGTACTCCTGGAAATCTTCTAGCATTCTTGTATAGTGAATACCAGAACTAGAGTCTGTAGCGACTGCCAAATTTGTTTGTCCGAATCAGGATTGATGTGCGGCTGCAAAGCATACCCCAAAAAAGAAGACATCCGTGAGACGGTGGCAAGCTACCGTACGGTCTCATTCGACGTGAATCGTAATACGGGTTGCTTCTCTTTTGGGTGTGACCGCGTGTACCACGTGATCTCCACGAGAGGGATTCCAGAACAACTCATAGGGCGGTGGTGTACGCGCGACTTCCATCCCATTCACCAGCCAGATTACATGCTCGACGACGCGATCCGTCTGAGCGTGGAAACGAATCACATTGGTTCGGTGAGGCGAAAAGACGAACCGGTCCGCATCGTGAGGACTAATGATTTCAATGCAATATCCGCTGCTTCCAGGACCAAACTTACCGGTCACACCACTCCGGGCGTCATTTTCAGCCCTGAGCGATTGGGAGTGCCTCGGCATCAAACGAAACCTGCCTGAACTTAGCTCAGCCTCTCTTTGAAAAAGCCAACGAGCATAGTGGGGGCCAAGATAATGATGCTCCCCTTCGTGACTCAGGTCGCATTGGTAAGGTTCTCGGCCCGAGATTATCAACTCAGAGGTTTTGTACGGACAGCGGAATGAAGCCAAATCGCCTGACATCCAACAAACTTCAGCCTGCCGAACTCCGTCAGGGCGATGAAACCCTCGCGGCGTCTGACCACCGTAGAGAAATTGCACGATGTCAAGAAGGATAGGCCCGCATGCCCCTGAGCCGGTTGTTCCACCCGTGGTCCGGCCGTCGAAGTTGCCCGCCCAAATTCCTATCACGTGTTCGGATGTGTACGCTACGGTCCACGAGTCGCGATAGTTGCTGCTGGTGCCTGTTTTTACCGCAACTGGAAAGCCGAAATCAAAGTAGGAAGGATTCCCGAAGGTGAACAGCCGGGCAGTCGGGTCTGCCAGGATGTGAGTCACCATATATGCAGCCTCATCGGAGACAACCCTTACGCCGGGATGGGCTTTTTCTCCACGTACCATGGTCAGCGGCCTAAAATAGCCATGATTGGCCAGCACTGCATAGGCCTGCACCAGTCGAAAGAGATTGACCTCCAGGTTGCCGATTGCAAGCCCAAGGCCATAGTGCTCGCTCGGCTTGGCACGTTCGTGAACAAGATCGAGCCGCTCGAGCAGCCCGAAGAAATCCTCCACCCGGACCTGCTTGAGCATTTTCACGGCAGAAATGTTTAGTGAATTGCCTAGGGCGGAACGGATCGTCACCGGGCCGTACGAACGCCTGTCTGAGTTCAGAGGCAGATAGTCTCCGTTGGGTGTGCGGTAGCTTCGAAAAGTGTCCGCGATTTCGGTCACCGTTTGGTAACCCTGCTCGAGAGCAAGAGCATAGAGAAAAGGCTTTAACGTGGAACCCGCTCCTCGCAAGGCGAATGCAGCGTTGTTAAATCCTTGGGCGGTTTCTCGATACCCGAGCGACCCCACCAACGCGAGCACTTCCGGTCCCTTGGTTGACGCCACTATCACCCCGGCCTGTTCGATACCCAACGCCGTGAGCCTTTTGCTGTGGGCTCGGAGAACCTGTTCCACGGCACGTTGGACCCGCAAGTCCAGAGACGTCTTGAGCGTTCCGTTGACCTCGGAGTCGGTACGGACCAGGCAATCCACGAAGTGAGGCGCCTCAAAAGGCAGTGGTCTTACAGTAAAAGCTACGGAGTTTCCGAGGCTCAACCGGAACTGGTCCGGCGTGATCACCCCCAGTCTAGCCATTCTCCGTAGAATCCGATCCTTCTCCCCGATGAGTAGACTCTTCCCCCACGACCGCCGGGGGTTGTATCGCGATGGAGATCGTGGGAGGGCAGCGAGAACGACCGCTTCTGCTACCGTGATGTGATCAACGCTCTTGTCGAAATAGACCCTTGCAGCGAGCGCGGCACCACGGATGTTCCCGCCCATGGGCGCAAGGTTCAGGTAGAGTTCGAGGATCTCTTTCTTCGAGAGCTGCCTCTCCATTTTTACGCTTTCCGCTAGTTCAATGCATTTCGCTCGATACGTGCGAGGCCTCGGCTTGAGCAGCCGCACCACCTGTTGGGTAATTGTGGACGCGCCCGAGACCTTCCTGCCGCTGCAGATGTTCACGTACAGGGCGCGGGCGATGGCTATGGGGTCGAAACCGGGATGATACTCAAATCGCTTGTCCTCAGCCGCTATGACTGCTGCTTTGAGTGACGCAGGGAATCTGTCTACGCTCATCCACAGGCTAAGGCGATCCCTTCCATCCGGGAAAATTTTCAGAAGGCGCTCATTTCGATCAACAACCGTGAGGCCTGCGGTGCCCCGTTGAGCGGACAGAACCTGCCGAAAATCAGGAAGCGCGAAGTACGCGTATGCGCCCAAGAAGGCTGCCAAGCCTCCCAGAACAAGAACGGCCCATATCGCGTATTGCCAACGACGGTGAAGCACTGTTACACCTCATAAGGCGTCCAAAATGAAGGGAAGGGTTAGTCATCGATCAAGAGCACCTGGATTGGTCTCTTTCGATGAGAATCCCGGCATCACTCAGTTGGATCACCTTGCGGTGGGCAGTATTCTGACTTTCCTTCCCTCTGTTCGGCCATAGCAATCGGGATCGTACATCAGAGAGATTCTCGAACCGATCATCCAAAACTCCCCTTCAGCAACGGCTCTTGCCAGGTAAGAGTACCGGAATGAACCGCTCCAGGCGCTGTTTTTGAAAACCCGCACACCGTCGTCGCGAAATTCAAAGTATGTAGGAGTGAAATCATCCATATCACTACCAAAGGTACGTGCAGAAGGATCTTCTTCCTGTTCTCCTTCGGTCTTCAGCTCCGAGTTGATCGGCACAATTCCTGCCGGAACCGGGTCCTCCAGCGCTAGATATTCAAAGAGGTCGCGCTGACGACTCTTGTCAGGGTCAATGAGGCCTATCTCGAGCGTCATCCTGATCACGTCGCCAAGCCGGATTTCATCGGACCCATTGAGGTTTTCCATTTTCTTCCGTAAGGTGAAGCCTCTGGAAAGATGACCCGGAGCGTGAACCAGATCAGGATAGGTGAGGTTCAGCGTGTAGGTGATCAGACGTTTTGAGTCAGCCTCAATCCTGATGGAGCCATGTTCCAGCAACATGCCCGCGTCAAGCTCCAGATATGCAGTGGTGTCAGAAACAGAGACTTCGGTGGGGCTGTGGCCGCCGTAGCTCACCTTTACCTTGGTCTTGTCCGATGCTTTGCTCGGCTGGCCTCTGAAGTATTGCTGTAGCGCAAGCAGGCACCATCCCGTATCCGCGGTGGACACCCAGCGGCCCTGGGGCTGCAATCCCCTGAGGAGATAGCCCGCCCACGCGTCTGCCTTCTGCGGTGATCCGCCAATCTCAACGGCTGCCATAAGGCAGACCGCGATTTCACGAAAAGACGTGTCGTAATAGTCTTTGCGATTCGCATCAAGACGGGGCTCCATCCTTTTGACCATCTCTTTGAGCTTTGCGTCCGGCAACAAGCCGGTCTTCTTGGCCGACATGATCAACAAAGCCTTTGCCTGGTCGTTCAGGGAGCCGTAATTGTCAAAAAACGTATTCAACTCCTGAGGACTAATCATTCCGGCCAAGGAGAGATTGAAAACAGCAAGCTCTCTGGTCCACTGACTGCCCTGGAACCTGTCTCCATTGGTGGCAAAGAGGTTTTCACGAACGAACTTCAGAGCCTTATCCATGCGATCCTGCGGGACCGGAACCTCCGCCTGACGGGCCGTATGAAGAGCGAAAACCGCATACATGGTGCCCCACCACGAAGCATCGATCTGCCCCGGCCAGTATGAGAAACCGCCCGACACGAGCTGCATGGATAAAAGTCTCTCCACACCGCTCTTCAGGAATTTGTCCACGTCCTCTATCTTAAGTCCGGGCAGCAAGCCGGATTCCACCAGGCATCTCATGCCGGCAAGCGGGATGATTCCTGAACTGGTTTGCTCGATGCAACCGTATGGATAGGCGAGCAGGTATCTCAGACCAGGCCCTAGTTTAGCCCAGTTCGTGACGCCGAGGCTGAGATAGGCCGTGAAGTCGGTCGGATTCATCTCGATAGGCGTCAAATTTTTAAGCGCATCAGGCAAATCAGTCTTTATATCGACTTTTTCGGTGAAATCGCCGAGTTTGACGCGATTGATAGGAAGGTATCGCGAATGAACGGGGAAGGTCTGTTCGATCGAGTCCTCGTAGCTGTTTGGCTCTCCGGAAAATCTTCCGTGGAAGCGCAACACTCCCCGGTCAACCCCGCCGGTTACCTCTGCGAACACCTTAGCCACTGCGGAGGACCACGGCTCAATCCGGCGCGAGGCGTCTTCGACGCGGATATTCAAACCCGGCCCGGATTCCGCTCGTACCGTCGCAGTTCCTTTTTCTGCAGTCCTGTTGTGCAGCACCACCGGAAACGTCACCTTGTCTCCCGGAACTAAGAACCGAGGCACGGATGGCTCAACGAAGAATTCCTTGTTCACTACCATCCTGCGCTCACCGGAGACGAAACCAGGGCCCTTGTCACACACAACAGCGAAGACGCGATAGGATGTGTTGGTGTCGGGCAACTGAAACTCAACCCTGGCATGGCCTTCTTCGTCCGTCAGCACCGCTGGATTATAGTACGCCACAGGCCGAAAATCCTTACGCAACGCGGGGCTAAGTTCACCTACTCCGAGGCCGCCGCCTGTAAGCGGGCGAGTGGACAGGCGGCGAAAAAGATCCTGACTCACCAAATCCAGGTGCAGATCCCCCGAGAACACTGCCAGGGGCAGGTTGAACTTGGTGAGACCGCTGAGGTCAGGTGTCTTGTAGCGGGTAAGGGCCAGAACCCCTTCATCGACAACGCATACCGCCATCTCAGTCGCAACCCCCTTACCTGACTGATCAGTGACCTTCAATGAGATCGTTTTCTTTTCGGCGGGTCTTGCTTTCAGGTCGGCAATACCGGGGTCGATCGCCAGGCTGAGTCTCTTGATTTCGCTCCGGACTGATATGTCCGCGTATCCGAAATAGACGGTGGGGATTTCCGAGTCAGCCTGATTCGAGTAGACAGGGAAGCCCTCTCGGCCCACTGCTGCGATGACCGAGAAATATATGTTCGGCAGGTACTCTTCTTTGACGGGAAACTGGTATCCCCCATCCCCGGCCTTAACCTCGATCACCTTGTAGTCCAGGATGTCGTCCTTTTCGAGGGTGACGAGGCACTTCTTCACGGGTCTGGCGGTATTGAATTGGACCCGGACGTTCTCCCCAACGCCATACTCCTTCTTGCTCATGGACACCAGGACTTCGTTGAACGTGCGCACGTCCTGATCTCTCTGGTTGCGCGACCACCGGTCATATTCCTCCCAGCCGACCTTGAAAACAGCCTGACTCGTGTATTTTGAACCTTCCGCTTCGTACGTAAACGCGATGAGGTAGTCCCCTGAATCGTTCAAATCGAGCTGAAAAGTCCCCTCCCCATGGTTCAACGGGATTTGAGAACCAAGAGTTTTTAGCCAGCCGTCTTCCCAAAGGGAGTTCAGATTTCCTTCAGTGTCCCTCTTTTCCACGTAAAAGGACTTCTTTTCCATTATGGCCGCATCGACCTTGCCGGACGAGACCGGTTTACCGTTCTCATCGACCACCATTATCCTCAAGGGGGCTGAATATCCTGTCTGAACTTTTCTCGGGTGCTCGCCTATTCCAACGAGAAAACGGGGCATGGGATTGTATTTCTCAACTTCGGTCGCGGGCTCACCATCTATGTCAAGAACCGTGGCTGAGATTTCCACCGCATAAATGCCCGTCAGCAGCCTGGAATCAAGTGGTACGGCGAATCGAAGCCGGCCTTCGGCATCGAGCGTGGATTCTCCTGATTCCAGGAAGAGCGTCTTGTCGTCCTCGTTGCCGAAAAAGAAAGCGTCAAACCCCCGCACCACGTTTGTAGCGGGAATGAGGTTGGCTCTCCACCTAACCCGTCCGTTTTTTACCGGTCCACCTACGTAATACTGCCCTTTGACTTCAACAATGAGGTACGCTTCACCGACCTTTACGCCGACGAAGTCGGAAGCAGACCGCTGTTCCCTCTTCACGGATAAAGTTGCGTAATGTCTTTGTCGCTTGAACTCCTGCACCATGAACGTACCAGTGAAAGTGTAGGCGTTGTCTTTCCGAAGTAGTGACTTGACACTAATCGTGTACGTTCCCACCGGGTAATATTTTTCAACATGTTGGGAGTCCCAGCATGAGCCGAATTCATTCAAAGTCAGTTCCTTGCTGTAATTCACATCTTCTCGTGGGCCGATTATTTCAATTTTGACTTTCTCACCGGCGGGCGCCGAGACACGGTTGTTCTCGTAGGCCCTGGACACGAACTTAAAGTGTACCGTCTCTCCCGGACGATACACCCCTCTTTCGGTGAACACGTACCCGGTCCTCGAATCAGGCTTTTCTTTTATTTGGGCCGTCTGTAGAACAGTGAAAGGTTTGAGGCGCAGAGAGCTTACCTCAATCGCACATGAATCATTTTTCGTTGCGGCGATCACCCACCTAACGCTCCCAACATCTATGGGATGCTGGGCAGCTTCAGAGCCCCTTATGGTTAGAAACCGGTTGCCGTCTTTAACCAGCACGAGGCCATCGCTGCTCGTTTTGCCGACACTTACAAAGGAACCATCGCCCGAGACCAGCAGCAAATGTACATCCGACAGCGGCTGCCCCGTGTACAAAGACGTGACCCACAAGAGAAGCGACTTGCCGGATATTTTGTAAGTCACCGAAAGATCCGTGACCTGGATCAACCGTATCGATTCACCTTTGAAATCGCCATCCGGATCGGTCAGAGAAGCGAGCCATGCTCCGCCCTGGTCAGGGTTCTTTCTGAATGAAAGCGGCATGGAATAGTTGAACACGTTGGCTTTGGCTTCGGGCGCGAAGAAAACATCCGAGTCAACAGAATCCGGGCTGATGAAGACAGGGCTCAGCTTGGACGCAGCGATCAGAGACGTGAAACTCGAAGCTCGCTCATCCAATCTTAATTTTTGCATGCCTTCCCCGCTGCGAAGAGCCTCTGACGCTTCAGGGATTAGGGCAGGAGGAATGCGCGTCAGCGTGCAGCGAACCTTGCTCACATTAGAGAAAATCAGAGGGAGAAGTTGCCTCCCCGTAAGCTCCACTACGGATCTATCCGACTTGAAAGAGATTTCGGGCTTTACTCCCGGACCCTTGAATGCAAACTCCTGAGCGACGAATTCAGCCCTACCCTTGTCAACGGACAGAGGAGACACTTTCAGGACATAATCCCGATCATATTCAAAATCCCCAGTGATGCGGAATTGCCTGTCCGATTCCCGGGACACGGTCAGCCGTCGCACTGCCGGATTGACGGTCAAGGCCCGGCCCAGATCGCGTTGAGAGACAGAACCTGAAACACTGAAACTTAGGCCCTTGTCTGTCTTGGAGCGGGAAAAAGTGCCGACGTCGGTCAAGGTGATCGGCAGGGCCCAGGCAAACCGGTGGATATAGTCCTTGGCAAGAGATCGCCTACCCACCGCGTCTGAGAGTCCCTGCTTCACGACGATAGTGATCGAACCGGATTTAGCTTCCGGGTCCAGGGGAAAGAGCAAGAATTCTCTGCCCGCCTCCGAGGCCTTTTCCCGTGAACTAGGGACAATGACGTCGAATTTGATAGCGGCTCCGTCGGCGGTGACTGTCGTCGATCCGGCCAAATTGGACGGGAATACGGGGTGGTTGAATTTCAGACGGACCGACCACGCGCCGGTTTCGGTGTCGGTTCCAACGGCTTCCCGGCTCGCGTGAACCGTGAGCTGGTCTCCGAGAGCCGGCGCCTGTAAGATCAGAATCGACACCGTCAGGCAAGATAGTAGTCCCATCATTCGTCGGAATTGACTGAGCATAACGAACCCCCTCAGACCAATAGGGTCAGGTCTTGAAATATCAGTTTGTCTCTCTTGCTCATTGCCACGGGCCGTGATCTGACACAGGGCTCCAGGTGTATTCGAGTCTCAACGCTCTGATCATAACCCCAAAATAACAGGGACTGGCTTATATTTCAAACCCTGATTCCGATTGACCCTGGAACTTGAGTATGAAATAAACTTGTAACGCCTGAAGTCTCCGGAGAAAATCCTGTGACTCAATAAGTCCCGTCCATGACTCGGAGGTTATGTCTGTGCCGAACCTTGAATTGAAAAAAGAAAATTCAGTCTACATATTGACCATGACCAATGGTGAGAAGGCCAACACATTCACTGCGGATGTCCTGGCAGAATATCATGAAGTCCTGGACGAGGTCGAGAGGGGCGACGAAAACGCTGCGCTCATTCTCACCAGCAATCATGACAAATTCTGGAACAATGGGATCGATCTCGAGTGGCTCATCACTCAGCCATCCAGCTACCACCAGGAATTCGCCGGCCTCCTGGATGCTTTCTATTTGCGCTGGGCCTTTCTGGATCTCCCAACCGTCGGCTGCCTGACGGGGCACACGTATGCCGCGGGCGCCATTCTTGCTTCGGCTCTTGACTTTCGGTTCATGCGAAATGACAAAGGGTGGTTTTGCTTCCCGGAGATCGATATTCGGATCCCGTTCACAGCGGTCATGCACGGAATTGTGTCGCTGCTCCCAAATCGCCTGGCACTTCGTCATCTCATGCTGACCGGCATGAAGGTGGGAGGAGAAGAGGCAGAGGAGTGGCAAATTGTGGACGCAGCCTACCCCCCTGATACACTCTTCGGGAAAGCTATGGAACACGCGGAAATGCTAGCGAAGAAAGACAGAAAAACTTATGCCTCGATAAAAAAAGGAATGCGCCGGGAGCTTGCAGCGATGAAGGGGCCGGTCTGATTCACTTAATTATGGCTGGGTCCTCCATTGACAGCTTATTTTCAAAATCGTCCCAGAATTCTTTCTCAGACTTTCTCCAATCCGAGCCGAACCGTTTGTTGAACATCGTTGCGACATGGTCCAGAGCATTTTTCCACACGGACTGGTAGCTCAGCCGCAGGACGTCCTCCAGGAACGCAACCAGCGATTTGAGTTGTTCTTTTGGCAGATAGGCCCTGGCACCCAGTTCGATGGATTTCTTAAGGGCATCCGGGTTCAATGCATGAGCTGTGAGCATCACAACAGGGAAATTTCGGCTGGCTGCCACTTTCAAGAGATCAAATCCCCGTACTCCCATGATGTCAAGGATAACCAAATCATAGGTATAAGAAACGAGATACTGCCTTGCCTTTTCAAAGGTAGTGGCTTTGTGTAACATCACATTGGAATTCTGAGGGAGTTCCTCGGCGATAGTCTCCAGAACATCTTCCTCATCGTCCACCGCGAGAATCAATTTGTCTTGCCAGACATCTGAACTGGACATAACCCATCCTTGTTTGATTTGATTATTGATCGATAGATCATATTATCGGGACCGTAGTCATTGCCGGAGCTTAGTGACCAACGCGTGATAGTGCTCCTAGGCTTTCTTTCCTTTGTCAAGTTTCCTCCGTTCCTCGTCCCGTATCTCGCGGCGCAAGAGTTTGCCTACCTTGGACTTAGGAAGCATGTCTCGAAACTCAATGTATGACGGCACCTTATATGACGCCAGGCGGTCGGAGCACCAATTGGCAAGTTCTACGGCGCCCACTCCCTTGGCATCATCCTTGAGAACCACTATGGCCTTGATACGTTCACCCACCTTTGGATCAGGAACTCCCACAACGCAGGCGCCTACGACCACGGGGTGGTCTTGCAGCACAGCTTCGATTTCAGAGGCTGAAACCCTGTAACCTTTGTGTTTGAGGATATCCGCTGATCGTTCCACATAAATGATCTCGCCTTTTTCTCCGCTCTTAACATAGTCTCCGGTGCGATAGTAAGTCTCACCCTCCAGCGGTACAAATGAAGCGGCGGTTTCTTCTGATTTGTTAAGGTATTGTTTCATAGAATAATCTGAAGTCACAATAAGTTCACCCACTTCCCCTGGAGGCACTGGTTCCAAAGTCTCGGGATCCACGATTTTTGTCCGCCGGGACGGAAGGGGTACCCCTATAGACATGGGCGAAGGTTCTGATCCGTCCAGCCGACTATAGGTGATATGCCCTGCTTCCGTGGAACCGTAGACCTGATAGATAGGAACTCCTACCCTCTCCTTCCATCGGACGAGCACCTCACGCGGCAGTACATCGCCTCCACAATAGCAATAACGCAGGGAACTCAGGTTGTAACTATCCTGTCGGTCATTTTCCAGAATCATACGATAAAGAGCCGGCACTCCCAGCATCCATCGAACTCGGTGACGTTGGATGGCCATGAGTATTGAATCTACCTGGGGCACGGGCATGAGCACCGTTGTGTTTCCTAGATTGAGCCCCAAGCCCATGAATAGCCCTAGGGCCATTATGTGGAAAAGGGGGTTGATCGCGATGTAAGAATCTTGTCCCGGCTTTACGTGTCCCAGAAACACATGGTCCGTGATATCGTTTACATAAGAAGTGTGGCCCCAGTGGTTGCCCGGCACTCCTTTGGGGAAGCCGGTAGTCCCTCCTGTATACAGAATGTAGGAGAGATCTACCTTGGGGTCTATATTCACTTCAGGGGGATTCGGGGGAGCCTTGAGCAAGCTACGGAATGGAACGGTATTCGGCCCCCTTTCCACTTTGCCATGAGGGACTTTGTCAAATAGCATTGCGACCAGCCGTTTTGTCCTTGAAACCATGTCGAAAAGATTGGTTACTATAACGTGAGTAAGTCCTGTGGCGGACCATATTTCTCTCACATAGCCAAAGTTGGTGTCGTGACAGATTATGATTTTAGCCCCGGAATCATTGATCATGTACTCGATTTCGTATGAAGTGTAGATTGGGGCAACCAGGACAACGACGGCCCCTATTTTCTGGGACGCCAGAAACGCTATCACCAACTGAACGCAATTGGCCAGGTAGATGACAATTCGGTCGCCTTTTTTTACCCCCAACCCTGTCAGGCCGCAGGCGAAGCGGTCCACTTTGTTCTTAAGTCCCCGGAAGGTAATCCTTTCTCCGAGGAAAACAATGGCCGTGTTATTGGGATACTTAGAGCATGCTTGCTCGAAGCGGGTGAAAGTCAATTCCGGCTGCAATGGCTACCTCCAGGTCATGATCCGAAATAAGCGGACTTAACGTCCGGATTATCCATAAGCTCGCCTTTTGTCCCTTCCACTACGGACGCCCCGTTTTCCAAAATATAGCCGTAATCTATGATGGGCATAATCGGCCTTGCATATTGTTCTGAAACGATTATGGACATTTCTCGATGGTCTCGAATGTCCTTGATGGATTTTGCCAACAAGTATTGAATTGAAGGACTCAGGCCCAAGAGAGGCTCATCCAGGAGCAACAGCTTTGGCTGGGCCATCAGCGCTCTACCTATCGCCAGCATCTGTTGCTCTCCACCACTGAGAAATCCTCCCAGACGCTTCGATAACCGCGTCAGGGCCGGGAAAATAGTGAAAACGTATTCTAACGTTTCCGACACCTGGCGAGAGGTAGCAAGGTAGCCCCCGATCTTAAGATTTTCTAAAACCGTACTCTCCGGAAAGATGCGGCGGCGCTCAGGACAAAGGATGACACCCGCTTTTGCACGGTGTGAAGGCTTGTGGTCCATTATGTCGGTACCATTATAAAAAATTTGTCCGCGAATGGTGATCCGCTCGCCTCCAGCCATTTCCTCCTTTTTTCTTATATCTTCCATGATGCCCGAGAGGGTGTACATGAGCGTCGACTTGCCTGCGCTATTGGCCCCAAAAACACCTATTATCTGTTTTTGTCCGCAGGTAAGGCTGACGTTGTTCAACGCCAACATATTCTCATAGAAAACCATCAGCCCCCTGACTTCAAACATAACTGAAAACCTCCTCAGAACCGAAGTAGGCTTCCTTGACCTCTGGATGGTCCATCACGTCCTCAGACGTGCCCTCCGCTATCTTGCAACCAAAGTTGAGCACGATCACTCGATTTGCCAGGCGAAAGAGTTCTCGCAGGCGATGTTCCACCATGATCAGAGTGATACCCTCCATCTGGAGTTTTTCCATCAGAGGAACCATGCTGGCGATTTCACTCATGCTCAAACCCGAAAACACCTCATCGCAGATAATGAGTTCGGGCCTCAAAGCCAGGCACCGGGCAAGCTCCAACCGTTTGAGATACCCGGTCGGCAGTGAGGACGCCATCTTGTAGGGAACATAGGAGTCGCGCTCAAACCCTATCTCTTCGAGGATGTCTACCGCAACCGTGTCGCGACTTCCCGTCTTGCCGCCGCCACGCCAACCTCCTGTCCGGCGGGCACGGGGTGAGAAGAGAGGAACTATAAGATTCTTGAAGGCAGGCAAGGAGTAGTAGGGCCTCATCACCTGGAAAGTCCGGGTCAACCCCAGATCGGCAATCAAGTGGGGTTCCAGACCCGTGATGTCCTGTCCTTTAAAAACTACGCTCCCGTTATCGGGACTGACGAATCCCGTTATAGTGTTGACCAAGGTGGTCTTGCCGGACCCATTGGGGCCGATGATCCCCATGATATCTCTGCGGTTGACTTCAAGGCTCACTGCTGAAAGAGCAGCGACTCCTCCGAAACTCTTGCTGATATTTTCCACGGTCAGCAGGGTTTCGCCGTCCATTTTTTCTTTGGGCTCACTAGACATCTTGTTTTCAAACCAATAATCAGTTCAATCCGGACACAAGCCTGAGAGACCAGCCCACCTGAAATGTAGAGTTGGGCCTAAATTGTCTATATCTGAACCCACCTCTCAAACTGCTGGTACTTCCTCGTGCCGTAGTTCATTATTCCCTCACTCTTGAATACAATGAAACCGGTGAGGATGATGGCATATACCGCAATACGAAGCGTCCCGAAGTCACGTAGCAACTCTGAAATAGGAACCAAAACAAAGCAACCCAACACGGGTCCGATCAGAGTCCCGCCTCCTCCAACCACGGTGGCGGCAATGGGAATGATGGAGAAATCCAGCGCAAACTGAGAAATACCCGCCCACATGTAAAAGTGTGTGAGACAAGCTCCGCCCAAGCAGCCCAGCGCTGAGGATATGTAAACTCCTATCGCTTTGTAGGTTGTGATGTTGATTCCCGAAGCCTTGACCGCCTGATCATTATCCTTGACCCCGCGAAAAACTAGTCCGACATCTTCGTCAACCAGTCTTCTCAGGGCAAACACGATGATCAAAACACTACCCACGAGTAAGTATTGTTCCATCCAAGCAGCGGGGAATCCGTCAACTCCCAGAATTCCGTCCGTGCCGCCGAAAATGTCAAAAGCCTCAATAACGCGTGCTGCCAAGAGCGGATACATCAGGCTGACAATCGCAAAATATACGCCTCTCAATGGCAAACAGGGTAAAAAGAGTAGCGTGCAGACGGCAGCTCCCAGCACAGTGGCTAAGGGGATAGTGGCTATGAGTGGAAGGCCCAGTTTGGTGTTTAAGAGCGCCGCGATATAAGCTCCCACTCCAATATAGAAACCACCACCCAACGAAACCAGCCCCACGTAGTTGGCAAGGAAATCAAAACCCATGGCTAACAGTGCGTAAATACAAATAATCGACACTACCCGCTGCCAGTATGGAAAATGATCGAGCAGAATTGGCAAGGATAACAACCCGAGGATGAAGAACAGGCGGGGTACCAATAGGTAGCTAATTTCAATCCATGAGGAGATCGCATACACTCCATCGGTACGCACCTTTATCCCTCGGTCCAGCCGCTCTTTTCGTCTGTCTTGCTTACTTGCGGCCATGGCCTAGACTCTCTCCTCAAGTTCTTTCTGCCTTCCGAACAGGCCGCTAGGCCGCAAGATCAAGGTCACAATGATGGCCACTAGTGCGACCACCACCTGGAAGTGCGCCCCAAGCCAGACCACGGTCAGAATTTGAGCAAAACCGATGATGAAAGCAGCCATTATGGCCCCAGTCCAACTTCCGAGTCCTCCCACGATACAAACCGCCACTGCCATGATCAGAACATTGTAGCCTGCCTCAACCACTATGCTTCCGAGAGGAAGGAGCACCAGCGCTGCAATGCCGGCAAGTACGGATCCAAGGGCCATCGAAACAACGGCCATTCGATCGGAATCAATACCCAAAGTCATGGCAGCGCGCTCGTCCTGAGCCATTCCTTTCAAAGCCAGGCCAAGGCTGGTTCGGCTTACGAAGAGCCACAGCAGCAGGAACAGTGTGGCTCCTATTACCACGACGAGCACACGCTGGAAGTCCACTGAAACTCCGAGCACATCTATGCTCCCCTCCACAAATGGAGGCAGGGTGAATGTTGCACCCTTGAGACCTCCCCATCGCAACCCCTCAAGCATTGCCAATCCGATCGCGTAGGAGGCTATAATCTCCGAGATGGCCATACCCCTGACACGAACAAGTATGAACTGATACATGGCCGCTCCGACAAGCCCGGTAATGATCAAGGAACCCAATATGGCAGCAGGATAATTGAGACCGACGCGGTTGAGCAAGAGCCATGTGATGTAACCAGTGAGAACGTACAAGGCTCCGTGCGCAAAATTCGGCAAACGGCTGACCCCATATACCAGAGTAAAGCCCAGGGCCATTAAGGCCAAGGTTACACTGTTGATGATTCCGTAAATAACTATTTCCATAAATCAGAATACCTGTACACTTAGGGGTCCCTTCATGCCGTTTTCCGGCTCACCCCTCTGCCGCCCTACAAGAGGATCCTCAGGCAACCCGCCTCAGGTTGCCTGAGAGATAAACCAAACCAGTGCGACACCTTTTCAAACGAGACAAACGAGGCGCCCATTCCTGCCATTCACGCAACAGCAGGCAACTTCTCGCGCACACAGATTACTTCTTCATCCACGGCGGAAGCAAAATTTGTCCAGTGGCAATCTTGGGTGGGAATACCACCACTCTTTTGCCGGCCTGCCATTGAAACACTGTACCAACAGCCCCTTCTTCTGGATCCAGGCTCGGTATGATTTGATTGGACTTCGGGTCGAATCGAACTCGCCCGTACACACCCTTGATATCTATTTGTTTCAGGGCATCTGCCACTTTGTCGGGATCGATGGATCCGGCGCGTTCTATGGCGTCCTTCAAAGCGTACACCGCCATGTAGCTTGACGATGTGCCGTACCCTTCGGGTTCAAGTCCGTATTTGTTCTTATAGGCATCGACGAACTTCATTGTCCAGGGAGTAGCCTCACTGGGGACATTGCCGGCGTTGACGACATTGGCCAGGCAGTACTCACCCTTGCCCTCTGTGGCCTTCCAGAAGCCGGGCTGCTCCGCCGCAGCAATGACGACCCCGAAGGGCAGAGCAGGCACCTTCATGTCGTGCCACTGCTTGAGAAGGATTGCTGATTCCGGCATGTCCATCCAGATGATGATGACTTGGGCTTCCTTCTTCTTGGCTTCAAGCAATCCCATGGAAAAGTCGGTCGTGCCGGTCGGGAAAACTAACGGGTCGCCCAGCACCTGCCACCCCTTCTCGGGCATCATTTTTGCGAGCATCTCACCGCCCGCCCTCGCGTGGGCCACATCCTGGACCATAATGACAAGGCGGTTCAAGCCGAATTGACTCCCAATATATTCTAAACAGGGAACCAGTTCGCCTTTTACCATCCATGCGGCTTCGCCGGAAATACGGAAGCAATACTTAAACTTCTCCGGGTTTTCAGCCACGGTCGCGTGATACTTCGGGGTAAGCGAACCAGTGGTCAATATGGAAACCTTCTTATGCTTGGAAAGGAGGGGCATAGCTGCCAGGGCTGCCTCGGAGCGTACAGGCCCTCCGACAAGGAAGTCGACCTTCTTTTCCAATATAAGCTTCTCCACGGCCAAAAGGGCCTCGCTCACCGGGACGCCGGGTTCAAGGTCACGAGTGTCGATGACCTCAACTGCAAAGGGTCGTTTCTGGTCGCCGACCTTAACCCCGCCCGCATTATTTATCTCCTCAACAGCCAGCTTCATACCCCTCTCCGCGGCCCAACCATACAAGAAGGCAGTCGAGAGAGGGGCGCCCACGACAATCGGTTTGTCTGCAATAGCCTGAGAATGTAAAAAGACTAATACGGACAATACGACCAGCACTGCAAGAAGGTTCCTTACCTTACATCTCATGTCGTCACTCCTTTCCGGGACAAATGAATGCGACCTCGCTCTTTGACAATGTGCGCCCAGGCGTACCGACACCTGTGACACTGCTTAACCCATTCAAACTCCAAAGGATAGAAAACCTCACCTATCCGAAACTGACAAGAGTAATGTCCGATTGCTGGGGGACCAAGAGTCAGCCTCTTGCGCCACAGAGATTGGTTGCCGCCCGCTCATTGCAATAACGAGCCTTGAATTATATCATTGCCGGGGGTAGCGAAGCAATCTCTTCGTGGCTTTTCGCGCCAAGTTTATTGCCGATGGCCACGTATGAAGACAATTCTGAAATTTGCATTATAGCTGTTGCCCGGATAACTTGTAAACAATCCGGTTAAAAAAGTCTCCGGGCTGCTCATCGCTCCCAGCGGGCCGAGGCAACGACTAATACTGTTTCGCTTTAAGAAAGGTAATCCTCCGAAACAGATTATTGGTGGTGACAGGCGTCCCTGCCTGTCAAGGTTACGCTCACAAAGACGACTTGGTATAATCCGTATGCTCGTCTCAATTGTCTTGCCGAAAGAAAGCACGGGAACGTTCACGCGCCATCTACTTGACCACCTTGAGCATCTGCTTGAATTCGTCTCCTTCCGCTTTTCGAAGAAGCTCGAACAGTGCCGTCTCTACGCTGGTAAGGGAAGCCCCACACTGCCTGATTCTTTCCAGGCCGATCGCTTTGTTTTCAAACGTCCTTGAAGACACGGCGTCGGTCACGACCTGAACCTCATGCCCGGTTTGCACAAGGTCCGCAACCGTCTGGTACACACAGACATGACACTCTATCCCCGCTACTAGAACCTGGTTTCTCTTGACTTCATTAAGTGCATGCACAAAGCCCTCTTCTTTGCAGCAACTGAAGCTCAACTTGGTAACCGGCTTTGTTTGACTGATCAAAGCACGCACTTCAGGCACAGTAGGACCCAGTCCCCTTGGATTCTGTTCGGTCCACAATATGGGAATACCGAGAATCCCGGCCCCCTTCACCAGCCTAACAGTATTCTCAAGCAGTGCCTCTTTTTCGTGCATGGCAGCAGCAAGTTTTTCTTGAACATCAATTAATACGAGAACACAGTCAGCAACGGCAAGCACGGGACGTCTCCTTTGGCAGTCGGTTTTGAATAGGGTCCGCGTTCATCGAAACAGCCGATGAATCCGGATTTGCGGTCCGGCATGGCCTGAATCTCGCTGGATGGTCTCATCAGAAAAACTGATCATCACAGTTTCTTTGGAGGGTAATTCCACAGTTGTAACCCTAGCAATATTGTATAATTATAGCATACATGCCGGGTAACTCAAAAATTATCTTTTCTGGGATTACCGGATCGCGAAGTTGCATCCGACAGCACAAATTGTCGGCCGGATGATGGAGCTATTGAATTGATTCGCCGTATCGCATGTTAATCGTTGGCAGCAGTGTGACCTGGATCAGGCCCCAACAGGTTGAGCGGTGATTTTTCGCCACTCGCTTCTCCGGTAACATATCCAAACTCATCCTGGATTATCTGCGCCACTTTCTTGTAAAGGGTCCTTAATGGAATCTCAGCCGGACATGCTTCGGTGCACAGATTACAATCGATGCACCTGCCGGCCATGTGCACAGCCCTGGTCAAATGAAACATCGGATTCTCCGGGGGCAGGTCGCCTGTTCGGATCAGATTATCGTCTTCAATGGTGCATACGTTACAAAAACACACCGGGCAGATATTCCGGCAACCGTAGCACTTGATACATCGGTCGAATTCACCGATCCAGTAGTCCAGCCTGGCACTCAAATCCTTGGACATGAGCACCTCAACCGAAGCGTTGGAAACAGGCTGGGCCTTTTCTCCGGCAACGATCTCTTCAGGGAAAGGCTTTCTGCACTCGTGTGCTTCGGCAAGTTCAGATGGGCAAGCGATTCCCACCCTGACTATCCGGTCAGTCGAGGCAATTTGATTCCAACGCAAAAGTTCATTGAGCGCCCGATCATCGCAGCCGCGCACCAGGATTCCAAAATGTTTTTCCGGCTCTCGTGAAAGCACGGTCATGAGAATGTTTGCCAGTGGATAACGAGAGTCTCCTGGTCCCTTCAAATCGCCAACACTGAAGCCCTCTTCGAGTTCTTCCGGTTTGTCGTAAAGATGCGGGAAGATGTTTCCAAAACATTCCTTGAGGCCAAGAAAAGCTTCTATCTTTCCCTCGTCCATAAGCATCTTAACATGAGTTCTTACTTGGTCGATCATGGATTTTCCCGGTTGACAAGGCGCCTGGCTTAAACAGTAGATTCCTCTCGTTACATTGTTTCGAGAGTCCTCAGGCTGCCGCGACGGCGCTAGAGCTACTGCGAAGCGGGGATGGCCCCAGCCTGCGGATCTTTTCTACAAAGTCGGTCACGACCTGGGCAAATCTGGGTCCTTCGGCAGAAGATACCCATTTGAGCACCAGCCTCTCAGGATCGATCCCCGAAAACTCCAGGAGTTTCTGCATAAAAGCAATTCTCTTTACGGTCATGTAATTACCATACAGGTAATGGCAATCCCCGATGTGTCAGCCGCCCACAAAAACTCCGTCCGCACCCTTCTGGAAAGCCTTCAGGATCTGGTGAGGCCCTACGGTTGCTGAGCAGAGAGTCCTTATGGTTCTCATATTTGGTGGGTATTGGAGGCGGCTCACTCCCGCTAAGTCGGCCCCTGCGTACGCACACCAGTTGCACAAAAAACCGATTATGGTTGGTTCGAAGTTTTCGTTGGACATCCTGATTCCTCTGGCCGAAATTCCTGTTTATACTCGCACTCTATCGGCTTCTCACCCGGCTAGGGCATGTTCGATCTGGGCATAGATCTGTTGGTTAGAAAATCCGTCCAGTCTGGCGCTTCCTGACGGGCACGTGGCAGCGCAGCCTCCGCATCCCTTGCAAAGCACCTTATTAACTTGGCAAATTTTTCTGTCTTCAAAATAGTTGATGGCGCCGTAAGGACAAACCTGCACGCACCCCAGGCATCCGCAGCAGGTCTCTGCATTAATATCGGCAACAATTCCACTTGTGTAAAGGGCTTCCTTGGAGAGCACACCTGCTGCTCGGGCAGCGGCTCCTAAACCTTGAGCCACGGCTTCCCTAACGGTTGAAGGAAAACGGGCGTTCCCGCACAGGTACACCCCATCCGTAGCGAAATCCAAAGGCTTCAACTTCACGTGGCCTTCGAGGAAAAACCCATTTTCATTTATTGGGACTTTCAGCATGGTGGAAATATCTCCCACGTCTTCCTGGGCTATCAGGGGAGTAGACAGCACAGTTAAATCGGCAGGGATATTGATCTCTTTTCCCATGCGAAGATGATACACGTTCACGAAGCCCTGCGATACTGTGGGCGGCCGGTCCGGATCGTAAGTCACATAACGGACTCCCATTTCTTTTGAGCGGCGGAACATGTCCTCGTTTTCCACCCCATACATCTGCATATCTCGATAGAGAATGGTCACGTTGATTGACGGATCGGCTTCCTTCAAGAGTATGGCGTTTTTGACTGCGGTCATGCAGCAAATACGCGAGCAATAGGTCCTTTCTGCACACCTCGACCCGACGCACTGGATCATGACCACGTTCTTAATTTCCGGAATACCCTGACGAAACATGGATTCCAGCTCAAGATGCGTGACGACGTTTTGGCCGTTGTAACTGAAGATGCCATCCGGTTTAAGCACCCTAGCCCCCACAGCGACGATGATCACTCCTGTCTTGAGCTTTATTTCGGCCCCTTTTTCTTCCACGGTTGCAACATAATTGCCGACGTAACCCTCAACTTTTTTTACCATGGACCCGGTATGAATGACGACGTTGGGATTTTCATTAAGTCGGCCAATGAGATCGTTGAGCAATTCAGAGGGAGGTTGATGGGATGGGAGAATCAGATTAAGATCATTGAGCAAACCTCCAAGGCGTTCTTGCTTCTCAATCAGATCCACTTCATAGCCCAAGTTTCCCAGGGCCAGAGCAGCAGACATGCCTGAAATTCCGGCTCCAATGACAACGGCCCTATGCGTCAAACCAATCTGAATACGGCTCAACTCCCTCAACCGGGCAGCTTTTGCCACTGCCATGGAAATCTGAGTCTTGGCCCTTTGCGTGCCTTTTTCTTTAACACCCATGTGGACCCACGAGCACTGGTCCCTTATGTTTGCCATTTCAAACAGGTACGGGTTAAGTCCTGCTTCCTCGCACGCACTCATGAAAAGTGGTTCGTGAGTTCGCGGAGTACAGGACGCTACGACCACGCGATTCAGTTTTTCCCTGGGAATGGCCTCTTTGATCTCGTTTATCCCACCTTCGGAGCAGGTGTAGAGGTTTTCCTGAACAAAAACTACTCCAGGCAAAGTTTTTGCATGATCGACGAGTTCCTGCATGTGCAAGTATCCCGCGATGTTGGAACCACAGTCGCAAACAAAAACCCCTATTCTCACTTCAGATTTGGATTGGTCTTTCAACACTACATCTCCATCAAACGGCAAGAGACCGGTTGCCTATCATTACGGCTTCAGCAGCCCGAGCAGCAGCACTGCCGGCCTGGACCACGGACTCAGGAATGTCCAGCGGCCCCTGGGCGCATCCACACGTGTAGATTCCTGGAATACTCGTATCCAACGGCCTATTCGGGTGAGTCTTAACGAAGTTGTTTTCGTCCAACTCCACACCGAGAAGGCTGGCCACGCCACTGATCCCACGTGAAGCCGAACACGCATTTGCCAGTATCACCATGTCGAGAGTCAGGCTCACAACCTTACGCTGTTCAGTGTCCTCATAACAAACCACCGGATTAAGATCCCCGTCCTGAACAATCTCAGCCACTCTGCCGCGAATGTATTTGACACCTGAGACCTTGGCGCCTCTCACCTTGTATTCCTCGAAACCCTTTCCTACGGTTCTCAGGTCCATGTAAAAAATGTAGGATTCCGTTTCCGGCTCGTGCTCCTTTGCTATTATGGCTTCCTTGATCGAATGCATGCAGCAGTAGCTTGAACAATACTTGTGAAAGCGAAAATCTCGCGACCCCACACATTGGACGAATCCAAGCTTCTTGGCTGTGTGGTACCTGTGCACATGATCTTCAAGACGCGTCTGCTCCTCCTGAAGCTTCATCAACTCATCGGCGTTCTCCGATTTCTCAGCTTTCTTGATCAACTTGGAAAGGTCTTTGAGCCGAGCTTCGCCGTGAATCACCGACGGCCTACTCAAATGGCCCTTGGTAGGGCCGCCCGCACTGAGGAGACGTTCCATTTCAAGTGACGAAATCACATTGGGGAGCCGACCGTATCCGTATTCCGATATCTGAGCGGCGTCAAAAAGCTCGTACCCGGTGGACACGATCACTGACGCCACGCTAAGCTCAACATCCAAATCTTTTTGCTCGTAGTCAATTGCTTTGGCCTGGCATACCTTCGCACATACCCCGCATTTACCACCCTGGAGCACCTTGCAGTTGTTGGGATCTATGGTGTAAACGGAAGGAATTCCCTGGGCATAATCCTTGTAAATAGCTTTGCGCTGGTCCAGACCAAAATTAAACTCGTTCGGCACCTTGGTGGGGCACTTTTCAGCGCAAGCTCCACATGCAGTGCATCTGGTTTGGTCGACAAAGCGAGCCTTTCTATGCACATTCACTTTGAAATCACCTGACCGGCCCGAGAAATCAGTTACTTCACTGTAAGCCAACAGGTTTATGTTCGGATGCCGACCGACATCCAGCAGCTTGGGCGAAAGAATTCATATTGTACAGTCGTTGGTGGGAAATGTTTTGTCAAGCTGGGCCATTTTCCCGCCAATGCTCGGGTTCTTCTCCACCAGGTGGACACGAATCCCCATTTCGCCCAGATCCAAGGCGGCTTGCATGCCCGCGATCCCGCCGCCGATTATAAGAACTTCACGTGATGCCATACTGTTACCGTCCTTAGTCCAGTGTCGAAGGCAAATAAGTATTATGTATTAACGCTGGTAAAATCAATACTATCAAAACGATCAGGTCGCCTGAGTCAAGTTTTCAAGGCCTGTGCCAGAAGGTCGTTTATGTCTCTAATCTTCAGATTCTTATCCGTATCACGAAGTGCACAATTCAGATGCACTCGGCATTTGGGGCATGCGGTCACCAGGGTGTCAGCGCCGACAGCCACTGCTTCATCGAGACGTCTTTTTTGTATTTCCTTGGAGCACGCTGAACAGTTCATCCACGCACTTGTGCCGCAGCACAGACCATTTTCCCTGTTGTGTTCCATTTCTCGAAGGACAACCCCGGGAATGCCGGCGATCAAGTTTCTCGGCGCATCCATTATCCCGGCCTGGCGACCCAGGCGACACGGGTCATGATAGGTCAACACACCGTCCAATGGATCCAGTTCCACCGACCCTTTCTTGAATTCCGAGGCCAACAGTTCGTAAAAATGGACCGGCTCGAATCCCAGTTCACCCACAACTTCAGGATAATACTTCTTGAAAGTGAGATAACCTTCCGGACAGTGAAACACTACCCGTTTGACACCAAGACCTCGTATGAGGTCAACATTACGCTGTGCCAGGCGGGCAAAATTCGCACGGTCGCCGTTCCACATGAGGTCATGGCCGCAACAGCGCTCGTCATCATGAATTATTGGTTCGATCCCTAAAGTGTTGAGGAGCTTGAGCACCCCGCGCGGCCCGTCCATGACGTCCAAGCCCCAATCGTCCAAGAATTCCACCTCGAAGAAAGGAGAGCATCCAACAAAAAAATAGGTGTCGCCATGGTCGGATATTCGGCCTATCTCACGGGCCCACTCCGTCCTGCTCTGTTTTACTTCCAGAGTTTGCAGACGCATTATGCCCTGGAAAAGTCCTCGATGCGCCTGGACTCCCCCTTTGCCATGACGTACAGCCTCTTCCCTAACCATCCTTACGAACTCCGGGTAATCGATATTGGATGGGCACCGTGAACTGCACTGGCCGCACGACAGACAGGACCAAATATTGATATCCTCAAAGGGGTTTTCTTGTTCACCCATGAGGACCTTTTCAACCATGAGACGAGGGGAAAAGTCGGGGGTTACTCGGGAAACCGGGCAGCTTCCCGTGCATATCCCGCAGTCTAAACAGTAATAAGCATGTGTTCGATCCACAATATCGGGTAAATTCATGCTGCGGTCTCTCTTTTTATAATAGGATTCTTTCCCAGTTGTAGTATTGTCTCGGTAAACTCACGTATTGTCTGGGCAAACCTGATGCCCTCTGATGCCGATATCCATTCCTTACGGAGGCGAGCATCTTCTATTCCCAGCAGTTTCATTAACTTCCTGGTTTTCTCAATGACTTTGACAGCTTTTTCATTACCTTCCAGGTAATGGCATTCACCAATGTGTCAACCAGTTACAAGGACACCGTCAGCTCCTTTTTCAAAGGCTTTGAGAATGTATGACGGCGCGAGCATACCCGAACACATCAGGCGGATCAGGCGAATACTGGGAGGGTATTGCATCCTTCCCACCCCGGCCAAATCCGCTCCCGCATACGAGCACCAATTACAGGCGAACGCTATGATCTTGGGATCAAAATCTTGAGTCATTTTCACTCCCGTTATTGATCAATAAACCTCAGTAAATTTCTTAGCACCTCGATCACATTACTTTGGTCTCAGGCAATGGCTGCATCGATCATTTGTCCAATCTGCTCATCCTTGAAGTGGCGGACCTGGGTTGCTCCCGTGGGACATGCTACGCCGCACGCCCCGCATCCCTTACAGAGAGCGGGATTGATCTGAGATTGTAATATGCCTGTGGCCGCTTCCTTTAACTCCGGCGCATGGAAAGGACATACATCGACGCATCTGCCGCATCCCCTGCACAGGAATTGATCTACCACCGCGACCATCCCTGGTGCTTCCACATAGCCTCTTGCGAGAACCTGTGCAGCATGCGAACCCGCAGCTTCCGCTTGGGCTATCGACTCGTCGAGCGGCTTGGGATAATGGGCGAGCCCTGCCAGAAAAACGCCGTCAGTCGCAAAATCAACCGGCCTCAGCTTCATGTGGGCTTCGAGAAAAAAACCGTCCTCGTTGACGGAGACCTTGAATAGCCTGGCCAATTCTTTGTTATATTCACTTGGAATAATTGCGGCCGCCAGAACCAAACTGTCGACTTCAAGGTTTATGGTTCCGCCCAACACCAAGTCTTTGAACCTCACAGTTAATTTGGCGCCAACTTCCACGACAGGAGGATCTTCCGGCTCATAGCGAGCGAATATAACGCCTAAGCGCCTTGCTTTCTCGTAGTACGGCTCGTTGAGCCCGAAAGTCCGCACATCCCGGTACAGAACGAATATGTTAGCGGTAGGATTGGCTTCTTTGAGAGTTATGGCTTCCATGACCGTGTGGTTGCAGCACACCTTGCTGCACCATGGCCGTTCGTCACACCTCGACCCCACGCACTGGATGAACACGGTAGTCCCCGCGTTCATTACTGCCGGATCTTTGGTTCCTGTTGCTTGACTCATTTCCAGATGAGTTCTGATCCGCTGGTCCAGGCCGTACCCATAAACGTCAGGCTTCCATTCACCGGCACCTATGGAAACGACCGCCACTCCGTGTTCGATCTCCTCAGGTTCACTGCCATTAGAACTTATCTTGGTCTTGAAATTGCCTATGAAGCCTTGAACCTCTTCGATATGTGAGTTGAAACGGACGGTGATTCGATCATGAGAAGTAACCTTATCGATCAGTTCACGCACAAACGGCTGAATATTTTCATTCTTCAGTGTGTGGACCAGCCTCAAGGCATTACCGCCAAGCTTATCGGTTGCCTCGAGTAGATGCACCTGGAACCCCTGGTCTGCGATGTTGAGAGCGGAACTCATGCCGGCAACGCCGCCTCCGATTACCAGTGCAGCCTGCACCATAGGCAACTGCTGGTCTTCCACTTGTTCCAACCGGGCGGTCCTGACAACCGCCATACGGATCAAGTCTACAGCCTTATCGGTAGCTTTCTCTTTCTCCTGCATGTGGACCCACGAACAGTGCTCTCTGATATTGGCCATTTCAACCAGGTACTTGTTCAACCCGGCCTCACGAGCCGTTTCTTGAAAAAGAGGGAGATGGGTTCGGGGAGTACAGGACGCAACTATCACTCGATTAAGGTTATTGTCTGTAATGGCTTTTTTGATCTGTATTTGAGCGTCCTGAGAGCACGTGAAAAGATTCTCGTTTGCGTACGCGACTACGGGGATATTCCTGATACGTTCCACCACATCCGGGACATTTACTGTGGAGGCAATATTGATGCCGCATCTGCAGACAAATACGCCTATTCTCGGCTCTTGTCCGCTGAAATCCTTTTCAGGGGGAAGTTCTTTCTTGACGGTGAGCGTATTCCGGTTTTCAGCGAGCATGCGGATCGCTACTCCAGCAGCAGCAGAAGCTTCCATGACCGTCTGGGGGATGTCCTTGGGAGCTTGAAAGGCGCCGGCAACAAATACGCCAGGTTTGGAAGTCGCTACGGGCTCAAACGTCCCTGTCCGACAGAAATGGTTTTCGTCCAAAGCAACGTCCAGAATTTGAGCCGCTCCCAATGTTGCATCAGAAGGTTTGATGCCCACTGCCAGTACCACCATGTCGAAGGTTTCCGTCACGAGTCTGTCATCCTCACACAGGTAAGTCAGATGAAGATTCTTTGTGACAGGATCCTCTACGACTCTACTGACCATGGAGCGTACAAAACGGACACCGCCATCTTTCTTGGCACGCTCGTAATACTTGTCGAAATCTTTGCCATAAGCACGGATATCCATGAAAAAAATAGTGGGATCGATCGAAGAGTCATGTTCTTTGGCAATCACCGCTTCCTTGATGGAGGCCATGCAGCAAACTGAACTGCAGTGCGGCATGCCCTTTCTCCGATCACGAGAGGCAACGCACTGTATCCAGGCGATCTTGTGTGGATGCCGACCGTCCGACGGCCTTGTGACCACACCTTCGAAGGGGCCGGATGCGCTTAGTATCCGCTCCATTTCCAGGTTGGTTACCACATTGGGCATTCGACCGTGACCGAACTCGGATATTCTTCCTGTATCAAAAAGTTCATAGCCCGGTGCAAGTATGACTGCTCCTACATCTATTTCTTCCACTACATCCTGCTGCTCATAGTCTACGGCACCAGCCGGGCATACCTTCTTGCACACACCGCATTTCTTGCCGAGAAACAGACGGCAGTGTGCGGTATCAATCGTGTACACCGAAGGTATTCCCTGAGCATAATCTTTGAAAATCGCCTTTCGGATATCGTGACCGAAGTTGTACTCATTGGGCACTTTGGTGGGGCACTTCTCGGCGCACGTGCCGCATGAAGTGCATTTTTCCTGATCAACGTATCTTGCTTTACGGCGCACAGTAACCCTGAAATTCCCTGCATCGCCCGATATCCCTTCGATGCGACTGTAGGCGAGAATGTCTATGTTCGGATTTTGAGCCAGGGTTTGCAGCTTCGGAGAAAAGATGCAGGCGGAACAATCGTTCGTCGGAAAGGTCTTGTCCAATTGGGCCATGACCCCCCCGATACAGGGTTTCTCTTCGACCAGATATACTTTGAATCCCGACTCGGCAAGATCCAGTGACGCTTGAACACCACCGATTCCCCCGCCGACCGTCATTATTGCACCGATGCCGTTGCTAGCCACGATGAAGCTCCATACTGTTTAGTGTTTGATCCTCAGATCCCCACAGCGTCTTTTAACAAAACAATAATTGGATGCCATCAACTCTTCTGAAAGTGTCCGGAAAGATCACGCGTCCTGGACTGTCGAGCTACCTGATATCTTGCTTCAACACGGGATTTGCTGTAACCGAATCCATTGAACTGCCGTTCAGACGGCGCCCAATCCTGGTCCGATGTTTCAATACTCAACCCAAGGTGATTGGCCGATCACACAAGCCCCTTTCCGTTTAGCATGCCTTGGGGAGAGACCATGTGCTTATCGAACCATGCACCGGTGCGCGGATCGCTAAATGCCAGACCCATGAGTTCGGTGAGGTAGAGTATCGGCACCTGGTAAACTTTGCCTGTCTCCCGTGAGATGTCAGCCTGACGGGTATCCAGGTTGGCTTGACACATGGGACACAGAGTCACCACTGCATCGGCTTGAACCAGCATCGCCATGTCCAAAATTTTTCGAGACAACTTAAGGACGATATCAGTACGGGTTAACGCGAGCGACCCTCCGCAGCAATCGGTTTTGTACGGCCAACTCAGCACCTCAGCACCAATAGCCTCCAGAAGGTGATCCATCTGCACGGGGTTTTCAGGGTCTTCCGGTTCTACGACGTCTACAGGGCGAACGGCAAGGCAACCGTAGTATGGCACGACACGTAATCCTTCCAGAGGTTTTGCCATGCGGTCTTTGATGCGGGGTCTCAGTTCTTCCAGGTGGAGCATGTCCATACCGGACATGATTTTGATACCACCTTTAAAGGGAAATCTCTCTCGTAGTTCCTTTTCCTCCAAAATTTTCTTGGATGCCGCTTTCATCCTCACATGGCAGCCGGCGCAAGGCGCTACAACATCGTAGCCGATTCTTTCGGCCGTCATCAAGTCTCGTGCGGGCAGCGCTGCTTCAAGATAAGCGTCAACCATGTGTGCGGAGGAGGCGCCGCAACACGTCCAGTCGGGAATTTCGCTGAGTGTCACTCCCAGCTTCTCGCAAACGCTTTTGAAAGACTCATCGAGTTCCAGTGCAGAACCTTTCAGTGAGCATCCTGGGTAGTAGCTGAATTTCATCGTTCATCCTCTACTGTTGTTTGGTAAATATTATAGCTGGTTGTAACTTTATTCGTATGATCTGATCTCAGGTTGAGATAGGGCTATCTCACCCGTATTCTTTCCTGTCGATGCCTTCTCCGGATAAAAACAGCGGCGGTTCTTGCTCTTAGTTAATGATCAGTGTTAGCCCTCGTACTGGTGATACCAAATTGACCCTCGTTTGATCGAGATCAACAGTAGCGAGCGGGAAGTGCTGATTGCATCGACCAATACTAGTCTCGGGAGTCAGTCATGTCAAGGGGAGATTCGTTCACTCAGCGGAATTAACAAAGACAACAAACAGCTCGACAGTCGCTCAAGAGTTTGGCAACGTATGCCGGAAGCGATTTCAAGTGCAGGACGGTCTGGAACAAATTGCTCGACACATAAAATGTTGACATTTAGAAGCAGTGAAATCAGAATCTAGACTCCGGTGCAATGACGGCAACTCCGGCCGCATTGCAACCACGATCCTCGGCAGTCTTTCGCTGTGAGCAAAGAAAAGTTGGATAGTCCAGGCTCGGAAGCGCGGGGTCCCGGACCAGTTTTTACAGTGCTCAACGGGGCGTTGCATTTTGAACGCCAAGGAGAATCGTATTCATGGCGTCCATAGCCGACCTGTGTTGGACAACCTCCCAGGATCTTTTTGCAGACCTGGATCTGGACGCTCTGTATGTGCGGCAGCTCAGAGCTATTGGCGCCGAAGGAGACAGCCAATACCCATGCCATATTCTCGTTCATACCGGTAAGATCACCATAGGTATTAATCTCGGTTCCAAAACTGATGTCACGCGCGGCAACATTTTTTTTCAAGGCAGTGAGACGGGGACGCACGATAGCGTAATATCGGTTTGGGACTTTTTGAAGGAGCCGGTAGATTGAAAACATTTGACTTGGCGAAACTAGTTTCCAGTCAGGGTGGTGAATACGTTCTCGGGATGAAGGATCTGCACACGCACGCGTGTTACATGATTTACGGGCTGCTTAAACCCGGTGAAGGTCAAAGACTGGTGAAACCTGGTGACGGTCACGAGGAAATATTGTGCGCCATGGACGGCCCGGTTCTGATGGATACGACGAGCGGCCAGGTTGTTCTGGAACAGGGCCATGCTGTTCACATCAAGGAGCAAGAATCTTTCTTCATATCAAATCCTTCAGATAAACCGGTTGTCTATATTATGGCGGGAGGCCATTCACGGTCGCATCACTGAACCTGATGCAAGTGAGAAAGCTATGAGTGGAAACTGATACGGCGACTTGGTGTAGTTACGATGTGGTCTTAACGAAGACTTATTTCCGGCCTGAGTGGTGGAATTGGTAGACACAAGTGACTTAAAATCCCTTGGGGCTTGTCCCCGTGACGGTTCGACTCCGTCCTCAGGCACCATCTCAGAAATTGGACCACCAATCCGACAATCACGAAACATACTCCGTACCAGATCGGCTTCCCGTTCTTGGGTGCATCACCGTCGTGCTGCACGCCGGCACCACAGATCTTTTTTCCCAAACCGTCTATGACAGGAACGCCGATTGTTGTTGACGTGATTCATCCGCAATTTCAAACTATTGACTCAAAAATGGCAAAAGTATGGATCTTAAGATCAAGGGTTGAAATTGTCAAGTTTTAGCAAACCCTCTGGCACAGCCACAGCTTGTTACTCCTCGAAAGACTTCCCGTAGCCGCCCTCGGAACTCTCTTCTCTCCAAGCTCCTCCACGTAGCCCCTGGTGATCCTTCATCTTTTCGTAGTAGTCCAACTCCTCCTGGCATCTCACACAGAGTCTGGCAGCGGGAAAAAGCCTAAGGCGTTGTTCGGGAATCGGCTCACCGCAGTCTTCACACATTCCATATTCCCCCAGCTTCACACGTTCCAGGGCGTCCTCGATCTCCTTCAACTGTCTGTGCTGTCGCATAGAAATCTTTGCATCCAGTTCGCGTGAAATCTCTCCCGTGGCCAGATCTATCTCGTCACCTTTCTCGATGGCGTCTATATTTCTTTCAACCTTTATTGAGGCCAACTGACCGAGCAAGACCTCTTTGGGGTTAAAGACGCCAGGTCGCTCAGTCGGAGATTTCTTGGCTTCCCGGACATGCGCGCTCAGCGCCGGCGTCTGAGCCAGGGCCGTCGGGCCTTGGGGCTCCGTCCACTCTTCTTCATCAACAATTCTATAGTAGTTCTTTGCATCTTCAACCTTTCTCTCAATCTGGCCTTTTTGGACTTTCCCTCTGACGCTGTTTGGCACGATGCCGAGCGCCGCCGCTATCTCTTCACGGGTCATCCACATACTACGGACTCCTTAAAGTTTACGTTTTCGTACGCGTAGGTAATCACTCCATTGGTTGCGCGCAAGGCCGATAAACTTGATAAGCACTGCTTCCAATCAAACTGGGAGGAATTTTCCTGGAATTGCTGGACGGCTCTTTGGATCCGTCTGTCAGCCGACCGCCGGACCCGGATTCTAGTTAGTTAATGAAATCAAAGTGCTCCCTGCCCTCCTCTTCCAGAGGCATGGCAAGGGGTAGCATGGAGGCAAGATTTTACTTTAGGGCTGTATCCCTGTCAATTTTTATTTTGTTTTTTCAACGCCAGTGAATTTGCCTCCTTCAATGGGGCAGTACGCCAATCGCTGTTATGGCCCCCTTAAGCTTCAATCAACGATCAAAAACGGAAACCTGTGCTACAATGGCCGAACAAAGGATGGAGGTTCACGCATGGCCGAAGGATTGAACAGGATCATCTTGCTCAGCGCCATCCTGATCGTGGCATTAACTGTTTTACCAGGCATTGAGAGCAGGGCCTTGGCGTTTGAGCAATTCTCGGAGCAGGCCGGAAGAGAAAATACGAAAGATTCCGATTTGGACCAGTCGGTTCGTCCGGCCTTCGGAGATGACTTCAGCCTGGGGGCTTGTCAGCAGGAGTGCAGGTCCAAATTCGGCATAGATCCATATTGGAGGGGGGGTGGAGACAGTTCAGTATGGCGGCTCTATGCAATCTGTATTCAGGACTGCAACATCAAGTTTTGGAAGGAATACGACAGGCGAATGGACGAACTCAAAAATTTGAAACTCGATTGATGATTCACGTGATTTCGTAGAAGGTGGGTTTTCAGGTGAAAGTCTTAACAGACACGACATTTGATAAGCTCCGAGCAACTGGAGCTTATGAAGCCCTCGGCCTATCTCATAAACGTCTCCAGGGGTCCGGTTGTGGACGAAAATGCCCTGGCGGCGGTTCTGCAGGCCGGGAAAATAGCCGGGGCAGGGCTGGACGTTTACGAAAATGAGCCACAAGCGGCGCCTGGACTATGCGATTTGAAAAACGTTGTTTTGCTGCCTCATGTGGGAAGCGCCACAGTAGAAACCAGGACGAATATGGCTTTGTTGGCCGCAGAAAACCTTCTTTGCGGTCTCAGAGGAGAAACACCGCCTAATTGCCTCAATTACTCGGAGCCTTTTCGGGAGAATCAGTAGCAATTCAATCATACGAACCTTTTCTTGATCTCCTCAATATATTGAGCCACCCCTCCCGGTAGTTCCTTTTCTATTTCCTTTTTCGTAGCTTCCAGACGGCTCTTTACCAAAGGATTCTGCAAATCTGCCAAGTCTCTTATGGCTCCTCCTCTTTTGCCAAGCTGGAAGAGCAGTCGTTCCTCCTCCGGCATCCCCAGGTATCGGTCGATAATTGCCAGTATAGCCGGCTTATCACCCGGCAATGTCCCGGTGATCTCCTCCAGCAAGTTCAGAGTATGGTCGCTCACAATGGTAGTTGATATGCCATCAAGCCTTTCCACAAAGGTCCTTATTTCTCGCACTATCGCGTCTTCATCCGGGGGCTGAAAGGTTCCGGCTCGAACCATTTCCATTAGTGGAGTGTCGCGTCTCACATAAAGCGAGCGCAATCTCACAAAATCAGGATCGATAGCGTTTATGACCCTCGCTGATTCATTGGCGTGCTCTTCGGTGAGTTCCGTCCCCCCTATCCCCGGGATGATGTACAGACAGAGTGAGATCCCGGCCTGTACTACTCGTTTTCCCCCTGTAATGAGTTGCTCGGCCTTGCATCCTTTCTCAATCATTTTAAGTACTCGGTCAGAACCGGATTCCATTCCTACGTGGAGCCGAGTCAGCCCAGCTTGTCTCAACCGGATGAAATCTTCCACAGACGTACTCTTAAGCGTAGAAGCCCGAGCGTAGGATGTGATCCTTTCAACTT
The DNA here is from genome assembly GCA_026388625.1 of Deltaproteobacteria bacterium. Lineage (GTDB taxonomy): Bacteria > Desulfobacterota > Desulfomonilia > Desulfomonilales > Desulfomonilaceae > CAIXMD01. Next base: position 47,709 of record JAPLJK010000004.1, read on the forward strand.
TAGGAAAGGCTGTTCGGATGTGATTCAAGACAGTCACAAGTGAGTCGGTTGACAGGATAAGGGAGTTTGCGTCTTGCAGAAAGACCGTGTCGCCGCCTGAGGCTATCCAATAGGCCACAGACCGGAAGGAATCCGGAAGACCGGCATCGTGAAGTACGTGGGCAAGGACTTTTTTGCTTAACAGGCCCCCCGAACCCAATTTCCAGGAAATCTCTTTGATGCTATCAGCTACAGCCCTGGCAGAGTCAATATCGGCCTTTATCTCTTCCGTAGTCCGCCTGGAAAAGTTTTTGCCCTTATAAGTACTGCAAAAGGCGCACCTGTTCCAAGGGCAGTTCCTCGTGACTCGTATGAGAAGACTTCCAGCCTCGCTAGGAGGCCGGATGGGTCCCTGTTCAAAGTTTAATGCTCTATCCATATCTTGTCATAGCCCCATCTAAGTGTAGTTTTCGGCAGCAAATCCGTAAAGAGACCGGCTCAGTATAACTGAATTTGTGCCGACACTTAAGAGATGTGCATCTTTTGGAAGAGTTGTAAGGGAATAAAGAGAAGTTATCAATCCCCAACGAAATTGCTGCTGCCACAGAAGACGGTGTTTCCAGTCTTGTTATATCAATAGGTTGAAAGGGCAAGCGAACAGTAAAGGCCACCCCGGCGTTGTCTCCAGAGAATTCAAAGTTGCTAATTATGAGAAAACAGAAGGATAACAAGCGTCGCCAGGGTGGGCTGCCAACTGATATAATTTGTCAGAGAGCACAGAGTCCACTGCAATATTGATCCATATTAACATTATTGCCCATTGAGCCGTCAGGCAAATTATCTCTGTACTCCTTCAGGTTCATACACTGCTCGCAAGGGTTGTAAGCGGAGTGGTAGTGCGTTACTTTGTCTTTGGACCTGGAGGACATGTGAATTTTGAGATCCCTAATATCACTGTAGATCCTCAAACAGTGACGTGCATTCCAGCGTCCTCTGAATACCCTGCAGGTCACCGCATAATGATCGAGCCACAATTCCCGGTCCCTTTCCATGGCGACCTCTCTTTCTCGCAAAGGTGCGTGCGGCGTAATCATTTTGCCGTTAACGGAATAGTCTTGAACAACCCCTCATTTTTTGTTGGTTGTGACACCTTGCACTCCAAAATGTTCCTGGAAACAGATGACGCCGGCAGTCCTACCGATGATTGATCATCAATTAACGATTGACTCATATCTCTATTAATGCTAGGTTTTATCGATGAACGGGCATAACCGAGGGCTGCGAGACCAGAGAAGCACTACATGAGCCGAAACGCACGACGCAGGCTTGAATTGCCTCCAAAACTACTCATCTCCGCCTTTCTTGTCGTAGGCGCATTTGCCGCCGCTGCTTGTTTCTTTTTTGTCCCATCATTTTCGAGGAGCTTCCCTTTTGCCTGCAATCTTCCATCACCTAGTTTGGATGCCAATTTGGAGAATTCGTGCGCTACCTCAGATAATTCAGTCACTGACAAATCTTCCGGCCTTGTCAATGGCTGCCAGGAAATTGAAGAGGTCACAGGCCCGGGAGACACTCTGTATTCTTTGCTCAACGAGAACGTTGCCGACGAGGTCGTCGCTGAAACGGTTGCAAGCAGTATGGCCTCGGCCATTCAGACAAGCCTGAACAGACCCTTCGACACCCGTAGCCCACTCAAGCCAGGGAACAGATACAGCATAACGGTTGACCGCGATGGTCAGTTCCTGAAAGCCACCTTGGAGTTGGAACCCTCGCAAGTGTTCCATGCCACAGGTCAGGATGGCGTCATAAAAGCATGGCGGGAAGAAGTGGTGCTCGAATTCAAAAACGAAATCGTATACTTCCCGTTACACGGAGACGTAACAGAGTCTCTGCTGAACGCCGGCGAAGGGGTTGAACTCGCACTCAAGCTGACCACGGTTTTTCGATGGGACATCGATTTCCGGTCTGAGTCTATGCGCGGAGATATGTGCAAAATACTGTTCGAAAGAAGATATGCAGATGACAGGCCCTCTGGTTATGGGCGGATCTTGTGTGCGGTGTACGAAGGGAAAAAAACGGGCAAGAAAACGGCTGTACTTTTCAATAATGAATACTACGATGAAAACGGCTTAGAGCTGAAGAAGAATTTTTTGCGGTCGCCGTTGAGCGTTATCAAGGTGACATCCAGATACGGTAGCCGATTTCACCCAGTCCTGAGAGTGTGGCGTAAACACAGCGGAGTGGATTACGGGGCCCCTATTGGAACGCCGGTGTGGGCCGTTTCAAATGGGGTGATTATCTTTTCAGGCTGGCACAATGGCTACGGTAACTATGTGTGCGTCAAGCATGAAAACGGGTATGAAAGCCGGTATGGACACTTGCACCGAGTTTTTGTTCACAAGGGACAGCGCGTGAAGCAGAGACAGAGAATCGGTTTGGTTGGGATGACCGGATTGGCAACCGGACCTCATTTGGATTTCCAATTGCTTGCTGGACAAAAGCATGTGAACCCGCTTGGTGTAAAAATGGTTAGGGAGCTACGCAATATCCCAAGTCCTCTCAAGAACAGATTCGTGTCCGTGGCTCAGCAAAGACTTCTTTGCCTGGGTGGAACAGTTTTGAGCCAGCGATGAGAGCCTGTAAATCAATTGAAGGTACAATAGGTTCCCACCTGTCCATACAATCGAGCGCCTCACCGGGCTGAGCGAAATGCCGGCTTGACTTTTACGTATCCCATTTGGTAAACTTCATTCCTTCCACTATCTTATCATGAGAGGGCGCTATGAAGGGAGTCGTACTGGCCGGTGGCTTGGGTACCAGACTTTATCCCCTGACCAAAATCACCAACAAGCATCTGTTGCCTATTTATGACCGGCCCATGATAACATACCCTGTAGAGTGTCTTGTAAGGGCCGGCGTAAAAGATATTCTTGTCGTTACAGGCGGAAATGATCCCGGCCACTTCCTACAGCTTTTCGGCAATGGAAAAGAATACGGTTTGGACCACATTAACTATGCCTATCAGGAAGGAGAAGGCGGGATAGCAGACGCCCTTTCTCTGGCCGAAAGCCACGCTGATGGAGGCCCAATTTGCGTAGTGTTGGGCGACAACATTGTGGAAAAAAGCATACGATTCGCTGTAGATGAATATAAAAAACAGCCCGATGGAGCCAAAATACTACTCAAAGAGGTGGCCAATCCCAATAGATTCGGGGTGCCGCTATTCGATGGAGACAAGATAATCCGTATTGACGAGAAACCGGAAAACCCTGCCTCTTCCTATGCGGTGATAGGTATATATATGTATGATAACTTGGTTTTTGATCTCATAAAAAATCTGTCTCCATCCGCCCGCGGTGAACTGGAAATTACTGACGTAAACAATCTCTATATCGAGCGAGGTGCAATGAGTTGGTCCGTCCTGAACGGATGGTGGACAGACGCCGGAACCTTTGATTCCCTACTTAGGGCTTCCGGTTGGGTAGCTCAGGGAGGGGCGAACAAGGACTGACTTTGATGACCAGTCGAAAGAAATTCAAGGAACCTGAATCCAAGCCGATAGAAGGTGTGATAATTCAACCTCTCAGGGTAGTACCCGACGAGAGAGGTCGTCTCATGGAGATCATGAGACGTGACGACCCCTTTTTTGGCGGATTTGGTCAAGTTTATCTGTCCACAGTGTACCCCGAGGTAGTTAAGGCTTGGCACTATCACAGGGTACAGATAGATCGATTTACGTGCATCAGAGGAATGGTGAAGGCGGTTCTGTACGATGATAGGGAGGGTTCGCCCACCCGTGGTTGTCTGAACGAGATCTTTGTGGGGGAACACAAACCTTGCCTGGTCGTGATACCCTCCGGAGTATATCATGGTTGGAAATGCGTCGGAGAACATGAGGCCTATGTGATCAACGTTCCATCTGAGCCATATAATCGTTCGGACCCTGATGAGTACCGTGTTGATCCTCATCAAGGGGGTATCCCTTACGACTGGTCAAGGAAAGATGGGTAGCAGGGGAAGAGAGTTAAGGACTTAGCTCTTTAAAGGACGGCCCACCTGTCTAAGAGCAGTATGGCGCAAGAAGACGATCTTAATTCCCCAAAGCACCTGAATACGCATACAAAATGGCCTAATCCGAGGTTCTCATGAGACTTCTGGTCACAGGCGGTTACGGTTTCATAGGTTCCAACTTCATCATACACATGTTGAAGTCCCATCCCGAGTTGACAATTGTTAATCTCGATTCACTCACCTACGCCGGCAACCTGGAAAATCTCAAAAGTCTGGATCAACATGATAGCCGGCACCGTTTCGTACGAGGCGACATCGCAGACAGGGAATTTGTGCGGTCGCTGTTGACTGAAAAGCCTGATGCGGTAATAAACTTTGCTGCTGAGTCGCATGTGGATCGCTCGATCATAGACTCTTCAGCGTTCATCAAAACTAACATATTAGGGACTCAGGTTCTTCTCGACGTATGTCGTGATTACGGTATAAGTCGTTTTGTACAAATTTCAACCGATGAAGTATATGGTTCTTTAGGGCCTGAAGGAGCGTTCACGGAGCAGAACCAAATAGCCCCCAACAGTCCCTATGCGGCCTCAAAGGCCGCAGCCGACTTGCTGGTCCGCTCTTACCACAAGACTTATGGGATGAACGTCGTAATAACCCGATGTTCAAACAACTACGGCCCGTTCCAATTCCCGGAGAAACTCATTCCTCTTATGATTACAAACGCTCTTCAAGGGAAGGAGCTGCCTGTTTACGGTGATGGATTGAACATAAGAGATTGGATACATGTTACAGATCATTGCAGAGCGATAGAGGAGATTCTGACTAAAGGTGTTTCAGGAGAAGTTTACAATATAGGCGCGGGTAATGAGTTCGCAAACATAGCGATCGTGAGATTGATTCTCAAACGGCTTGAGAAACCCGAATCGCTCATACGTTTTGTCGAAGATAGACCAGGACACGACAGAAGATATGCCATGGACGCGTCCAAATTGAAGAGAGAGCTTGGATGGAAGCCTGAGATCAGCTTTCAAGAAGGGATTAATCAGACCATAGGCTGGTATATGAACAACGAAAACTGGTGGAAACGAATTAAGACCGGAGAATATCTCACTTACTACGAAAAATGGTATGGGAACCGCTAGATACAACCATAATTGCAACTTCGATCCGGAGTGGCGCCCCCTTTCTGCCATGCCTTCGAACCTGACTCATACCCGTACAGTATGGCGGGCGTCTCGCTCGCCAACGGTACAAACATACAGGCTAGTTTCTATCGCATAAAAACTCGCTTTCGCTTCTTATAACAAGCAAGCAACTTCTCGTCTGAAAGTTTTTTGACCCATGCAAATTCAGCGGCGCAAGACGTCCGGAATTCTTATAGGAAGCGTTCCCATAGGCGATGGGGCTCCCATCGCAGTTCAGTCCATGACCAACACGGACACCAGAGACGTCGCGGCAACGGTTCGGCAAGTTCGGAGGCTGGAGATGGCTGGTTGTGAAATCATCCGTGTTGGCGTTCCGGATATGGAAGCTGCCCGAGCGGTGGGCAAGATCAAGGCCCGCATAAAAATCCCAATCGTTGCGGACATCCATTTTGATCACAAGCTGGCGTTAGAGGCTCTTCGGCAAGGGGCGGACGCTTTGAGATTGAATCCGGGCAACATAGGTTCGGTCCACAAAGTCAGGGAAGTGACAAGATCTGCAAAGGAGCGATCCGTTCCTATTAGAATTGGTGTGAACGCCGGATCTCTCAAAAAAAGCTTGTTGCAAAAATATGGGGGGCCCACTCCGGAAGCTATGGTTGCGAGTGCTTTGGAAAATATCGCGATACTGGAAAAGGAGAATTTCCAAGAAATAAAGATATCTCTCAAGGCCTCCAGCGTCAATTGTACTGTGGATGCCTACCGACTTCTGGCTGCGAGAGTGGACTATCCGCTCCACGTAGGTATTACTGAGGCAGGGACTCTGTTACCTGGAGCTGTGAAGTCTGCCATAGGAATAGGATTGCTGCTGTCGGAAGGAATAGGGGACACGATACGTGTTTCTCTGACTGCCCAACCTGAAAAAGAGATACAGACCGCTTACGCCATTCTCAGGGCCTTGGGAATCAGAGAGAAAGGGGTGGAGATTATTTCGTGCCCGACCTGCTCCAGGACCGAGATAGACCTAATAGGCCTGGCTCTGAAGGTTGAGAAGTCCTTGAAGCGTCTCCAGACGCCTTTGAAAGTGGCTGTTATGGGGTGTGTTGTCAACGGTCCCGGCGAAGCTCGGGAAGCGGACGTCGGTATTGCCGGGGGGCGGGGCAGGGGAATACTATTCAAAGGGGGACTTTCTGTTGGGACCTATGATGAGAAGGACCTTTTGTCTGCTTTGCTGCGCGAAATCACCAATATGACCGGAGAAACCTTTTGACGTCACATCTATGTGATTTTTTGAGAGAACTATCAAGCGACAACAAATGTCATCTACGCTCTATTTCCACAAGGGCTTTCAGGCACGCCTCAGTTTCTTTATAGGGGCCCGGCTTTTCCCACACTGGATCATCATAACGGTCATGACAGGTCAGGCAAGGCGCGATTCCCACTATCTTGCCAAGTTCTTCGGAGTTGAATCCGCGAGAAAGCTTGTGAGAAGTCCCCTGGAGTATCCGTCCGCTGGTGTCCACAACGGCCTCCAACGGGAAATCTATTTTGAGGCCGGAACCCATAGAATTGTAAATCGGCGCCACCTGAAGTTGTGACGTCTCCACTTTCCACGAGAGCAGGCCTTCTCCAAGGCCGAGTGCCTTGGCGTTCAAGTGACAGTCCACGCATCTGGGCACTTCCGTGCGGGTTGTGTGTGGGTGAGTAGGTCCCATAGAAATTGAAGAAAGACCGTTCTTGAGCTTCATAATCTTGGAATCATAAGGTGAAACAATCCTTCCTTTAGCATCCAATACCGTGTTCCACACCTGACATCCCGGCACCAGTATCCCCACCCTGCCACGTGAGTTTATTCCAAGTATGTTTCGTTCAAAACGAAAATAGCCTCTGCCTTCTGCCCAACGACCCGGTGTCATCTGTTCCGAAACATGATCCATGCCTTGGGCTCTAAAATCAATGAGTTGGTGACACCCATAGCACTGGGGACTCCACGCGCTGTGGCAGGAATCGCACTCAAGTCTTTCGTGGCCTTTGATTTTGTGACCGTTGCTCTTCCCGGTTACCACACTGACGGGGTGTTCTTTGCCGGTAAGCTTGCTGACGAGGCAAAACCCTTTTTCTGTTTGTCTGACATGAGGCAGTGGGCGTCCGCGGGAAGTTTTCAGGATGAGTTCTCCTTCACCTAGTTTTAGAAAGGGATAGCTCCGGGCAAGAGTTTGTACCAACGGGTCGAACTTTTGTACCGTCATAGTGCTCGGTGGCGTAGAGTAGCCGCCGTGACAGTCCTCGCAGCGGATTTCAATCTGGTCTTTCATCCATCCGTGGACCACCCCGTCTCCCATGGTGTCTTGACCCGTGTGGCAGTCTATACATCCCATTGCCTTTTCGTGATGAATGTCAGGAACCAGATTTAACAGGAATCTCCCGTCACTCAGAGTATTGTCGTTCAATCCTCCTCGAACAAAAGGAGTGCCGTATTGTTCACTTTCCATTTTCCCATGATAGTTAAGTCCTATTCTTGCGCTCCTGTTGTGGCACGCCCTGCACCGTTCGTCTTCTATTCCAGCGGTTATGGTGTGTGTAGTGGGCCGGCCTGAAGCTTGCCTGTCAATGGTCGGATCGCCCCCACGGTAGCGTCCATCTTGGGAATACGGTGCATGGCAGGCTGCACATCCACTTAAGCGTCCCATATCAGTTCTTTGGACAGGACCCCATAGATGGCATGCGGCACAGAATTTCCTGAAATGACTGTCGGCCAGACTAAACTGCCCCGCAGCGGTTCGTTCATGCGGGACCGGCGCCAGGGTTGTTTTTCCGTCCGAGACCGATTTGATCCCGAACCTGGCAACAGGCTCACTGTCCAGACCCCACTGGAACCTGAGTATGCTGATAATTCCAGCATTAGTTGCCATTAGTGACTTGGGAACGTTGTTAACCCGATTAAGAAGCGGGTTCTCCCGGTCGGAGTGGCATGCTGCAACGCCTGAATTATTGCTTCCACAACTCAATGGAGCCAAGTCAAGCCGTGAAGGGTTACGTCCCCCCCTCAGGCCCAGGTGGGCCCCTTGGACGGTAAGATCCGAACCGTTTCCACCATGACAGATAACGCAACCGAATACCGAATTCGGATGGGATGCCGATAAATCTTCAATACCAAAATGACAAGTCATGCAGCGCTCAGAGGGTAATTTGCCTCCAAAGGGCCTGACTTCAATAACCTCGGGATTCCGTTGCCTGAGTACTTCTATTTCTGCCCGAATTTCTCGCTTTCGTTCGTCTGTAGGGCCGGAAGAGAAGTCACCTGCCAACCGGTCAATGGCCAGTGCTATTCCTTTGTTCTGAAATCCTTTCCATTCCGGGTTCTGATGACGATGCTCTACAAGAGCAAGAACCCCGACAAGTATTATCGAGGTTACCAAAATGACAATTCCAAGGGTGTGCGACCGTCTTCTCACGAAAAACACCCCCAGAGCGTGAGGCTGATTGTCAGTCCGAGGATGAAGAAGAAGGTTGCAGTGAACAGTTGGCGTCGTACAGGAATGATGGGTAAGAAAGCGCAGAGTACCAGAGTAGCCCCAGGGATGACGATGCCTGCCAGGGATGCCGCAAACCACCTGAGCATTTGCTGAATTCCCGCAAATATCCAGGGGGCCTTTATGTGAGTTCCAGGAATGCCGTAAAGTTCTGCAGGTCCCTGTATTGGAGCGTCTGAAACTGCCGCGATCACGCTGATCATGGCGAGAGCGACAAAAGCCGCCACAGCTTCTTTATGGATAAGATCGGGAACGCCCTTGATTTTGGGAATGCTCACGTGGTGGTTGTGCATAGCTGAATTTCAGGCTTCACGTTATGAAGCTGAGCGGTCCTTCTCCGGTGCTCTTGTGTTTACATCCATTGATCTGAGAGTCTGCTAATCTTTGACTATTCTGAATCCTACCGTCCTGTAGTACCCCCGAGGAGAAGCCCTGTGACGATTCTGTATCCTTCTCAAGGCGTCCGGGGATGCCCATGAGCCCCCCCTTATTATTTTTTCAGTGCCTACCGATGGACCTTCGGGGTTTTCTGCCGGGCTCTCAGTGTAGTAATCCCACAAGTACCAGTCTGAACACCATTCCCAGACATTCCCAATCATTCCCTTTATGTCTCGAACACCACGCACTGCGGAAAACACTGGTTCACTATCAACTTCGGCGGAGACTTTCAGGTTATCGGTAGGAACATGGAGGGTAGTCAGCAGGGCAACCTTTTCCCATTCTGCGGAAGTTGGGAGCCTTCCACCCGCCCATAAGGCGTAATCTACCGCACCATACCACGACACGCAGACTACGGGTTTGTCTTCAAAGCCGGGTTTTGGCCGAAAAACTCTACCTTTTCTCACCAGGGGGCAGTCCGGATTATCCAGTTTGACTCTGGGTATGCCGTCTTTCGAGCTTTCTCCTTCATTGTTGAGAAAGTCGCAAAACTGTCTTACCGTGATTTCGTGCTTTGCCACATAGAAGTCCTTGAGGAAAACCTTGTGTCTCGGACGCTCATCAACTCTGCCTTCACCTTCCTTGCTTCCCATGTCAAAAGATCCGGAGGGAATAAACAGCATTTCCGAATAGTTGCCTTTTCCTTCTGCAACCTTGCTATTGTCTGGTGAATATGCGGGCAAAACGGATTCCCGTTGATCGTCAAAGGTCGGGGGAAGCGGTACTGACGGACCGGAAGGACATCCTGGAAGGAGCGGGCAATCCAACAGGTTGTAAGCACTAACAATTTTCGATGCAAGTCGGAGTTGCATAGCGTCGGAGAGTAATAGCGAGCTTTCACCAGCGAGAGGGGTTCCGGCACAAGTAAAAATAGCTACAATGCATACGGCATCCCGCAAGATTCCGGTATAGGTTTTCCGGACTTGCATTTCTTATTTAACCGATCTGAAGTCAGCCATGTTTGTGGGATCATCCAAAAATAAATAATTTCAGACTCCTCAGCCGTAGCCATTGCTTGTCTGAGCACCAATATAATGATACCTGTTGCAGATTCAGTCAAGAATCTCTAATAAACTTTCGGAAAAGTCCAGTACAACGGGACGGGCATGATGCCGGCAACAGAGCATCCAACGGACTGCTCTGGCAGACTATACTATGGGAGAAGCTGATCTGTTGCGTCGGGTTATCGGAAGGGACAAAGCTTCCGAAATGGCTGAACAGAAAAGCCGTTTTGACAAAAGAGCCGCGCGGAACAAGATTGATTCGGAAAAAGCTGCTCACATATTCGAACTCATGGTAAAGTTCTGCCGTTATAGTTTTAGTAAATCCCATTCAGCAGCTTATGCTATGGTCAGCTACCAGACCGGATTTATATGAGGAGGTTGACAGTCTTTGTAGACTATAATATAGTTGGACATGAAAAATACCAGAAATGCCACAAAGATGCAGTATATCAATGAGTTACCGGGCCATTAAATTAGACATGGAAAATGTCAAAAACTACCACATAATACTGAATATCAATATCTTATAGGGACATGATATGAGAACATACGAGGAGACACATTCCTGGTTAACATTTCTCGCAGACCTTCGTCAGGTTCCTTCGGGGTTGTGGGTTATGCTCGGTGAGTGCCAGTCCAAATGTGAACATATAAAAGATGCCCCAATTTTACCCGATACAAAAAGACAACTTTTTCGTCTCTATTTAGCAAAGGGCGTACTAGCCACAACCGCAATCGAAGGTAACACGCTAACAGAAGAAGAAGTCATAGAGCATTTGGAGGGGAAGTTGCGGCTACCACCCTCAAGAGAGTATCAAGCTCGTGAAATTGATAATATTGTAAGGGCTTGCAACGAAGTTTTGGACGTTATCAAAAGAGGGTTAACACCACATTTAGATGTAGAAAGGATCAAGACCTTAAATCGGGAAGTATTACAAGACTTAACTGTGGCTGACCATGTTACACCAGGGGAGTTAAGGAAAGTTTCGGTTGGTGTTTCTAGGTATCGGGCTGCCCCTGCAGCGGATTGTGAATACCTTCTTGAACGTCTATGCGATTGGCTCAACGGTCCAGGTTTTGATTCCCCCCCTGACATGAAAATTGTCTATGCGATTATTAAAGCGGCCCTAGCTCACCTTTACATTGCATGGATACATCCTTTTGGCGACGGAAATGGAAGGACCGCCCGGCTCATAGAATTTAGTACGCTCATATCTTCCGGTGTGTCGGCAACTGCCGCACATTTGTTGAGTAACCATTATAACCATACCCGACCACAGTATTATGTTGAGCTAGAAAGGGCCAGTCAGTCTAAAGGAGATATTATCCCATTTTTGGTTTATGCTGTTCGAGGGTTATTAGACGGTTTGCGAGAGCAGGTAGCGACTATTCAAAAGCAACAATGGAAGGTAGTGTGGCGAGATTTTGTTCATACGTCTATCAAGGGTAAATCAAGTCCTTTTAAAGAGAGAAAGCAAAAGTTAGTGTTCGCTATTTCAAACGAAAAAGAACCTATGCCTGTTCGGCAAATTGCTGAGTTACCACAGTTGGTAAGGGAGTATCGGAATCCTGGATCCAGCACTCTAAAGCATGATATTGATGAGCTTGTCAAAGAAGGTCTCCTTGTAAGAGATAAAGGAAAAATTAGGGCACGTATTGAAGCTATCTCCGGCTTAAAGAATATTGTGGCTGTATGAAACCTATAGTTTCGCCTTTTTTGGATCAATAGTTTGAAATTGTGGATGAATCACTTGAAAACAATCGGCGTTCCTGCCATACCCGTTTTTGAAAAAAACCATGGGAAGGGGAACGCCGATGGCCAAGAGGAATTTACCACAGG
>JAPLJK010000060.1:0-5923 GCA_026388625.1 Deltaproteobacteria bacterium
CCGACACACGGTTTGTTTGCCGGATAAGGAAAATAATGGTCGTGACGATAAGGACCGACACTATTCCCAGTGCAGTGAAAACGGCTTCGATTCCCCAGGTCGAGTCAATAAACTGAATCATTTTGACCGCAAGGGCTCCGACTCCGAACGTCAGGACAAACTTCACTCCGTAAGCCGAATGGTGCAATCTGCGGGGTGTATAATCGGCAACGAGCGTATTCTCGATAGCCTGCATACCAAGCTGAAAAAAGAAATAGATTGAAGCAATACCCACCAAAAGAAAATTTTGCGTGAAGGCCATGAGGAAAGCCGCCGGGATGCACATGGAATGGAACGTCAAGTATGCGTACCTTTTCTCGAACCGCTCCCCCACATGCCCTCCGACATATTGCCCGAGCATTCCCACAACAAAGACGACCGTGGTAAGCGCACTGGCCACGAGATTTCCGGAAAGGTTCGTGCCCAACATTCCCGAGAAAACTTCAACCATTCCCGTGCCTTTCAATTGTAGATAACTGGGCAGTATTACTGAAGACCCCGTGTAGGCTATTCCGCCAAGCATCATGGCTATCAACAGAATCAGGAAAGCTCCGAGCATGCCGTTTCCGCCCTCGGAAACCTCTTCTTGTTTCACTGAGGGCTCCTCGAAAGGAAGCAATAAGAGTAGACCTATGCCCACGAGATTTAGTGTACCAAGAACAAGAAGGGCTAACCTGGGCCCGGAAATCCACACGGCTATGCCTGTAATCAGAGGGGCAACTGCGAGTCCCATTCCTCCGAAAATCGCATTGTAGCCCATGCCTACGCTGACCCGCTCAACCCCCTTAGAAATCAACCCGAGTCCTATTGGGTGATAAATAGCTGAGAAAAGACCCACGCCCGCCAAGGCAAGCGAGAGCCGGTCCGGCGATGTCATGAACGCCGCAGCCGCGAGTCCGCACATACCCGATCCCAGAAACATCAATATAGTAAGGCCCTTTCCTCCCAGTCTGTCTCCCACCAACCCCCAGGGCAGGGCCATGAGACCAAACAAAAGGTATTGCATGAAAGACAGCCCCAAAACATCCACCATGTCCAGATTCATCACTGAGGCCAGGGGCAGGACGATAGCCGGGAAAACCAGCATGTTATAGTGGCTCATAAAGTGACCGAATGAGGTCACAAAGAGCAGCCGACGTTCCTTAACGGTCAACTTCGCCAAACCTCCACACAAAAATTTATTGGGGATGAATATAGTAGCACTTGTTCATACCTTTATCAGCATAATATCAAGAGCCGGTGCTCATGAGGCGCCGGAGCGGAATCATCTGCAAGAAGTTGTGAACAGGAACCTTTTTTCCTCTTGACTTGATCTCTACACAAAAATATCCTCAGTTTCGTAACCCTCCCAAGAACCCGTAAGGGCCAAATGGCATGGTGCGGCGCTACCACGAAAGGAAAGGATTAACCATGGCCACATCCGAAATATTGAATGGTAAATTGATCCTGGCGGTCGATGACGAAGAAGATGTGTTGGAGATCATCAAGGATATGCTCTCAGACGTCGCCAGGATCGAGTTGCATACTGCCACTTCCTATGAAAAGGCGTGGGAATACCTGGTTTCATACACATACGATTTGGTGATCCTCGACATCATGGGTGTGCGAGGATTCGAACTCTTGCAGCTTGCGACCAGACAGAAATTCCCCGCTGTTATGCTCACCGCACATGCATTGAACCCTGATTCGCTAAAGAAATCAATAGAACTTGGGGCCAGGGCATATCTGCCAAAGGACAAACTCAATTCGCTGGTTCCTTTTCTTGAGGATGTCTTAAGACTTAGCTACCAGTCTGCATGGAAGAAGGTGTTGGACCACGTGGTTACCCTGTTCGACAGCAGATTCGGATCGGATTGGCGAAAGTCTCAGGCCGAATTCTGGCATGATTTCGAGAAGAAGGTCTCGATGGATGATGGGGCTATCATCAAGTGAATTTCTGCCTCAGGGTTACACGGCCCAGTATCTAAATGTGCTGAAGGCAGTAGGGCGATCTTATACCGGAGGTAAAATGCTTAATCCCGGGCAGACCTATGAGGAAGTGTACGGGTCCTTCCAGATGGAGGATTCCGGAATATTATAACATCGGCGTCGATATATGCGACAAGTGGGCTGCCGAAAAAGATCGACCGGCCTTGATCTATCATACAGCCAGATACTTTTTCTTGATCTCCTCGTCTTTTTCCAGGTCCGAGATAGTGCCTTGGTACTTGATGTGTCCGCTGTCCACAATATAAGCCCGGTCCGAATGCTTCAGAGAAAATTTCACGTTCTGTTCGGAAAGAAGAATGGTCATGCCTTCTTTCTTGATCACGTCGATAAATTCCCCAAGTCCCTTTACGATGATGGGCGCAAGCCCTTCGGATGGTTCATCGAGCAGAAGAAGATCAGGATCGCCCATAAGGGTTCTTGCTATGGTCAGCATCTGCTGTTCCCCTCCGCTCAGGGTCCCGCCTCTTCTTTTGGAAAGTTCTTCCAGCCTCGGGAAAACCTGGTACACGCGTTCCAGAGTCCATTTGTTCGTCTTCCCAACGGATTTCTTGCGGCCTACCTCCAGGTTTGCTTGCACAGTCAGGTCCGGGAAAATCCTTCGGTCTTCAGGAACGAAGCCCATTCCTAGCCGGGCCACCCTGTACGGGTCAAGTCCTGTGATGTTTAGGCCGTTGAACTTTACCGTTCCGGATTTGGGCGGCGTCAATCCCATGATGCTACGCATAGTGGTGGTCTTTCCGGCACCGTTTCGGCCCAGCAGCACCACCACCTCCCCTTGTTCCACATCCAGGGAAACATCAAAGAGTATGTGGCTCAGGCCGTAATAAGTGTTAATTCCTTGGACCTCCAGTTGCATGTCTAAACCTCTTCACCCAGGTAAGCCTCGATGACTCGCTGATTCCCTGAAATTTCCTTTGGAGTTCCTTCCGCCAGTATCGTCTTATAACAGAGGACTCTCACCTTCTCGGAGATGCCGAACACTATGTCCATGTCGTGTTCGATGAATAGCATTGTTATCTTCAAACGCTCCCAGAGTTCCTGAACAAGTTTCACGATTTGCCTGCGCTCTTCGGGACTCATTCCCGCGGTTGGCTCGTCTAAGAGAAGGAGTCTCGGTTCGAGTGCGAGAGCCACGGCAATATCCAGCCTCTTCTGGTTTCCGTGGGCCAATGTGCCGCTCTGACGTTTGGCCATGTCGGCCAGGCCCACGCTTTCCAGGATTGCGTAAGCTTTTTCGTGTGCTGCCTTAAGGTTAGTGAACGGAGTATACAGGTTGAGATTACCTTTTTGCCTTGTGATTACCGTGGCTACCGCGTTCTCCAGCACAGTCATCCTGGGGAATATATTGGTTTTCTGAAAAGCCCTGGCTATGCCCAGCCTCACTATGTCAAAGGGCTGCATTCCAGTTATTTCTTGATCTCTAAAGAGTATCTTTCCCCGTTCCGGGATATGATAGCCGGTTATGAGATTGAACAGAGTGGTCTTACCGGCGCCGTTGGGTCCGATAATGGAACTGAGTTCGCCTTCGACCAGCGTGAAACTGATGTCGTCGAAGACAACACTCCCCTCGAAAGATTTTGATAGATTCTCAATGCGAAGGATAGCTTCGGCCATCTTGGTTATTCACCGTGGAGTTGGTACAAAGGTTCACGATTCAGACTTGCTAAACATTTTTTGGTAAAGACCTACCAGACCTCCAGGGGCGAACAGCACGACCACCAGCAATATCAACCCGAGGATTATGGCCCACACTTCTACCATACGTTGGTGCATTTGTTGAAGAAAGACCTTGAGAAACATTAACACCGCCGAACCGATAGCCGGTCCGAGCAGGGAATACATGCCGCCGACGAGACTTGCCAGAATCGGTTCTGCGGACTTGCTCCAATGCAGAAATTCAGTTTGAGCGAATCGATTAAGTTCAGCTAAAAGGCCTCCGGCGAGCCCTGCAAAAGCGCCTGCTATTATGAAATTGAGCCATTGGTAACGCCTGACATTTATCCCGATGAATTTGGCCCTTTCCATGTTTTCCCTGATGGTTCTGATGGTGAGACCAAACGATGAATTCACTATCATCCGCATGAGGAGCAAGCAGGCGAGAAAAAGTACCAGGCAAAGTAGATAATAACCGGTGGGTCCAAGAATCTCGGGACGGGGAATACCGTGAATCCCGTCATCTCCCCCGGTAAAAGTGTACCATTGAAAAACAATCATGTAGAGCAGTTGACCAAAAGCCAGGGTAAGAATTGCAAAGTACAGGCCTATCAAACGTACGCAGAACCATCCTATAACGGCAGCCGCCATGGCTGCCGTCACCGGGGCAGCCATAAGAGCCAAAAAAAACGGCACCCCCCCTTTTTTCATGAGGAGAGCCACTGTGTAGGCTCCTACTCCAAAAAAAGCAGCGTGTCCAAAACTGACCATTCCTCCAAAGCCAAGAATCAGATTGAGGCTCATGGCAAAAAGCCCCATAATGATCATTTCCGTCGAAACCCAAATCCAGTACTCTCCTGTTCTACCAAACCCGGCGAGAACAAAAGGGAGTAACGCCAAGGCCACAGCCACGGCAACCCCAATGACCCAATTCAGGTTATTAGTGGTGGGCTTATCCAAGTTTCTGTCTCGCATCTTTCCCTGTCAACGTTCAGGTTTCCCGAAAAGGCCCCAAGGCCTGAGAATAAGTACAACGGCCATGACCAAGTAAGGGAACAACAGAGCCCACCGGCCAAACGGCAGTTGGAAAAACGTAATTCCTACACCTATGATCAGAGACCCCAATAATGCTCCGCCGACACTTCCCAGTCCCCCGATCACTACGACTGCAAAACACTCGATGATTTTCTCCATACCAATACCGAGATCAATATTGGCGAGTTCCGCCATTAAGACTCCGCCTAAACCCGCGAGCCAGCAACCCAGCATAAATGTAGAGGTCATGACCCAGGAAACATTGACTCCGAGGGCCCCAAGGGTGTCGGGGTATGTCACCGCAGCCCGCATGAGGTTCCCCGCTCTGGTCTTGTAAAGCATCAACCACATTCCCAAAGCGAGCGCGGGTCCTATGAACAGGATAAACAGATTGTACGAGGGCAGAGCCATTGACATGATGTCCACAGACCCCGCCAACAAGTCGGGCCTTGCAACACTCCGCGGGTCTCCACCCCAGATGAGCCTCACAAGTTCGTCGAGTATCAAGACCAACGCATAGGTGAGCAGCAGTTGCAGCAGATGCTCCTCTCGATACACCCGGCGAAACAGAGTCACCTCAAGAAAAAAACCCAAAAGAGCAATTCCAGGCGGTATGACCAACATCAACAGGAAAAAATTAAGAAGAGAACCGCCGGAAAGAAAAGTGCTCAAAGAGTAAGCCAGAAAAGCCCCGATCATGTACAGGGAGCCATGAGCAAAATTAATCACCCTCAGAACGCCAAATACCAGCGTGAGCCCGGAAGCAATGATAAAAAGAAGCATTCCCTGGCACAGCCCATTGATGAGCATGAATATGAAGAAATCAGCAGTCATGTCGTTCCCGTCGAGGACGCAGAATTGATGAACAATAAGATAAACCTGGAACTGACAAGCACTTCATGCCAGTCCCAGGTTTCGACCTGTCGGCAGACGGTTATTTTTTACCCGCCGCTTGTAACTTCTTCACCTCTTCCACTGACAGCCAGACCTTTTCGGCCGGAACTTCCTCAACTTCTTTCATAATCAGGAATTCCGGAAAGCGGGAATCTTTGCCAGTGAGTCCTACGTACAGGCCGACATTCGCCATGTGATCCTCGGCCCGAATGTAACGATCTCCACGAAGAGACTTGAATTGTAGCCCTGCGATGGTTTTGACAAGTTGGTCTGAGTCGATGGTGTTGGCCTTCTTGATGGCCTCAGCAAGCAC
>JAPLJK010000091.1:0-44793 GCA_026388625.1 Deltaproteobacteria bacterium
TGAGAAAATAGTATCGTTTGAGATCCCGGATGGGTATTATGTGACTCACTTGCCGGACTGTGAGCGCCTGTCGGAGAAAGTGTTGTCGGCGTATCCCGAGAGAGGGAGGAACTCTATGAAAACCCGTATGGGAAACAACAAGGGATTTACCTTAGTCGAGTTGATGGTCGTAATATCCATTATCGGTATAATTACAGCCGTAGCAGTTCCGTACTATAATAACTACAAGAAGACTTCCTGCGACCAGGCAGCACTTGCTGATTTGTACAACGTGAAAGCCGCTGTTCAGAAAAAAATGACTGATGATGTGTTGAGTTCCACTGGAATCACACAGGACGTAGGTGCTGCGGTGACGGCGGTGTTGGCTGACGGGTTAGGGGGAAATGGAACTTACGGCTACCCCGGACCCACCAAGAAGTGCGGCGTGACCATCACCAACAGCGGCAGTGTTGCAACGGCAACAGCCGGCCAGGGTACGGGAACCAAGTGGGTAGTGGATATGGCAGGTGGGGTTGGCACAGCCACAACAGCACAGACTTCAGCTCCTGTCCTGTTCCAGAGCTATTTTGACAGCATGAACGGCCTGAAGCCGTTGATGGGTGATTGGGCCTTGACAGGTACAGGCGGGTTGAAGCCCAATGCTCTCAACCGTGCGGGTGAACAACGACTGGCATTTGGTGATAGTTCATGGACCGACTATACCGTTGATGTTACTGCAACACTGAATTCCGGAAATGGTTATGGCGTGTATTATCGCGCAGATTCAAATCCCAACATTTCCGGGTATGTTTTTCAATATGATCCGGGTTGGACGAAACAGTTCGTAGTGAGAAAGGTGGTGGGCGGTAATGAAATGTCACCGTTCCAGTCAGTGAACATGCCTCCAGGATTTTCCATACTCAATACGCAACATGACATCAGCATCTCTTTACTAGGGAGCCAACAAACCATCAAGGTTGACGGCCAAACGGTACTGAGCTTCACTGATACTACTTTTACCAAGGGTAATGCAGGATTGAGAAGCTGGGGAGGATCTTCAGTAGTATTCGACTCTGCTACCGTAACCAAGCTATAATCTTGTAGACCCAAAGGGTCCGGGGAAGTAGATTCCTATGAAAAATCATTCAGGTTTCACCCTTGTAGAATTGATGGTCGTAGTATCCATAATTGGTATTATCACAGCCATAGCAGTTCCCTATTACAACAATTACAAGAAGACCTCCTGCGACCAGGCGGCACTTGCAGATTTGTACAACGTGAAAGCTGCTGTTCAGAAAAAAATGACTGACGATGTGTTGAGTTCCACTGGAATCACACAGGACGTTGGTGCCGCAGTGACGGCGGTGTTGGCTGATGGCTTGGCGGGAAATGGAACTTACGGCTACCCAGGACCCACCAAGAAGTGCGGCGTGACCATCACCAACAGCGGCAGTGTAGCAACGTCCAAGACTTCTCAAGGCACTGATCAGGGTGTGAAAGGCTGGTCTTTGGATATGGCCGGTGGGGTTGGCACAGCCACAACATCATCGGATGGACCCACATTTTCAGATATCACCACGGACATGATTTCACGTATAACGGACTTCTATAGTCGAAACGGTCGTTACCCCCGAAGCTGGGGTGACTATGTGTTCACGGATATCGGGTTGAACCCTGCCGATTGGGCGCAACCCGTTGATGGTCTTCATTATAGCCCCGGAGGAAGCACCGTCAGAGTTAGACCGGTCGACGGATACGCTCTCACGATGCAAAGCCTTGATGGAAAAAGCCTGACCCTTACCTCGAAATTGAAATGGGATCTTGTTTATGACGTTGCAAAGAGCCAGTGGTACTATCATACAATAACGGATTCAGGGAATGCTGTTGACATAAGCACCCTGAAGACCGTTCAGCAATAGATCGACTTGGACTCTCCCCATACTTTCCGAGAGCGGTTTTTTCGTCTTGGATGGCTAACCAGGAACGCATTTTTAGAAGAAGTACTTTTTTCTGTGAGATAGAGAGATATCCAGCGCCGAGACTCGTCTCGTACGGTTCATTATACAGAAGGAGCAATCCATGAAAAATCACAAAGGTTTCACTTTGGTGGAGCTGATGGTCGTCATTGCCATAATCGGCATTATCACAGCCATTGCCATTCCCTACTACAATAACTACAAGAAAACCGCTTGTGACCAGGCGGCACTTGCAGATTTGTACAATGTCAGGGCGGCTGTTCAAAAGTACCTTACTGATGAGACCTTGAAGGGGACATCTGTTGTTTCCGATGTTAGTGCTGCAGTGACAAAGGTATTAGCCTCAACGGATGGAGCGTACGGCTACCCAGGTAAAACTGCCAAGTGTCGTGTGAACCTGAGCAACAGCGGCAGTGTGGTAACGTCCAAGACTTCTCAAGGCACTGATCAGGGAGTGAAAGGTTGGTCTTTGGATATGGCTGGTGGAAAGGATTCTGTGGTGGTTTCGACTAGCTCCGGTGGCACATCAACCCCTGGGGATACATCGTCTCAACCTAGCACCCCACCAGGCCTGGTTGATACGGGTGGTGTTCCACCGGGTCTGGAGGATAAGGGCGGTGTTCCTCCCGGACAGGAGAAGGAGAAGAAAGAGAAGGATAAATGATTAATTACCGACTTCATACCGGTAAGACCGACCCAAGTGATTACTTGTCAGTGTTAATGTGCCACGAATCCTGGAAAAACCTTGATGCGATCATGGCTTTTCGTGTTAATTTGACGTCAAATTTCTGATGCGTTCAGATTATTGGACTTGCTGTTGGAAGGAATCTATAGTCTCTCATGAAAAAGCCGCCACCCTCCGCGATTTTCGTTCGCCTTCTAAACACCCAAGAAACGTGGTAGCTTTATCTGTCGCAAGTTGCTAAGTATTTGTGAGTTAACAACAGACGAAGGTCAAAAACAGTTCAAGGAAAAAGACCTATTGAACAAAACATGCAAGCCATGCGTTGAGACGGTCGTTGAGATCCTTGAAAATATAATGTAATGGCGCGTGCCAAGATTTCCGACCACCTGGGAATACAGACCTTGAACGAAAAGTGTTCTACTGGCAAAAACTCATTAGCGGGATTCTCAACAACAACCTTCGTATGGCTGATCTCAACTTCCCTCCTTTTCGCGTGGATTTTCGAGTGGGACCGATACCAAATCATTACGATCCATAGGTTACACAGCCTGTCATTGTCGGACAAGGCCCTGCTGATCTGGTTGTTTGCAGCCAAATCCATGATGTGGTTCGCTCCTTTGTTGCCGCTGTGCGTAGCCTTGGTGGGATTTGGACTTAGGCGGACGGCTGTACTTATCCTCAATTGCTTCTGGATAGTCGTTTTTTTTCTTATGGCCACTGACCTGGTCTCTGTTTGGTTTTCCAGCTATCATGCATGGGATTATTTCCCTTCGGTACACGCCATACTCGAACACCCCCAAAGAGAAATCCGGCGGTGGGCTGCAGATAGACTCTGTGTGGACCCATTAGTGGTTTTCAGCTTTTTTGTCGTTTCCGGCCCGACATGCTTCATTTTAGCGAAAGGGACAACCGTGAGGCTAGGGAGTCTGCTGCCTTGGCTGTGGCCCGACAAATCGGCAGTGGCGCTTATGGTAACCTTCGTTCTTGTCGTACTGGGAGTAGCGCCGTCCCTCGTTCTCTTCGACGACAAGGTAGTGCTGGACCAAATCCTTAACTCTCTGTCGAGCCCGACGATACTGAGGGAATATCTGCGGCACATGACTCATCAGCCGGAAAGTGAAGTTGGAAGTGCGTACGCGGGATCTCTGCAAACCCCCTTTCCCGCCATGTGGCAGGGGGAAAACATTGGAGACTTTTACCTCTGGAAACCACCCATGCGTCCAGAGGCACTGTTCGAAGCCAAGGACGAGTTGTTGGCCACGAAATACGTTCACGAGGCCGCTTGGCCTGGGCCGGTGGATCCGGACGCTTTCGTCAAACACCCCAACCTCCCCAATGTGATATTGATTGTTGTTGAGAGTTTTCGTCCTTCCGCTGTTGGTCTCCAGCTCATGAGAGACCTGGATACATGGTCTCGGCAAGGACTTTATCTCCAGCGACATTATTCCGGTTCAAACTGTTCTCACTTGGGACTGTTTTCATTGTTATACGGCAGGTGTCCCATTGGATACGATCAAACCTTGCAACGCAAGATACCGGCTCAGTTTTTCGAGTCTCTCCGGAAATCAGGTTATGAGATTACCTTTGTCACCGCGGGAGAAACGACAGGGTTTCGGCGTTTGGACGAGTTTATCAACAGTGTGTCCTGCGACCAAGTCTCTGTTGTGGGTGAATTTAACTGGGATGAAAAGCAGGGTTGGCCGGATCAGGATAGTCGCAAGCTGGCCGGGTTGAAGAGCATAATCAACACATCTCAGAATCAACCCCAGTTTGTTTTCTGTTATCTCGTATCTTCGATGTACCAGTACGCCTTTCCGCAGGAATTCGATATTTTCAAAGAGTCACAGGATCTTTGGCAGTTTCTCAGTGTGAGGACTCAGCTTCAGAGCCTTTCTAATAGGTACGCAAATTCACTTTTATTTCTGGAGCATGAGTTGATGAGCGTGCTGAGATCGATAGATTTGAAAAAGAACGTAGTAGTAATAACGAGCGATCATGGTGAATCCATGGGGGAAGATGGGGTTTTCAAGCATGCAACTCGAATGTCTGAAGTTCAACTCCGGGTCCCGTGCATCATGGCAGGCAATGGAATAAAACCAGGCACAATCACCTCAGCCACCGTTCACTACGATATATTGCCCACCCTCTTGCACGTGCTGGGTGGGAGAAGCGTTCCCATCCGCCACTCTCATGGTCGGGATTTGATCGCAGATCCTCCTCGACCCGACGACGGGGTCGTGCTTGGTCCGGCCGATGATACCCAAAGGGAGGGAATGCTGATAGTCCGTGGAGACAAGCGAATGGTTTTCACCACTCAGATGTTGTCGGGCGTGCCGGTAGTCAAATTCACGGGTTTGGTTGACGACGCGGGACAACTCAAATCAAAGTAGACAACCTGAAAGTGATATTGGCAGAAGAAATAGATGAAATTGATTGAAGTGGTTTTGCCGTACGACGCTGCTGGATGAACACTGTTGCCTTTTACAATATAGGAGTAGTTTGAACCGTCTCTCAAAAAAACTTCTGACGAGGAAGAGCAATCGGTGTTACAATTCATTTAGTCTGATTTGGACAGAATAATTGGAAGTTAGCCGGACAAACACTTTCTCGCGAAAGATACGGCATAGTGTTTGGCGGAAATAGGAATACTGTGTCTGAGACCCCGGACAAAGCAATCTATTCGACACAAAGCTTTTTGAGGAGGCCGCTTCATGGAGGATACGAAGAAGAAATACAAAACGATCATGGATGATCACTTTCCTGATCTAATGACGATTTCGTTCGGGAGCCAAACCCTGGAGTATAAAAAGAGGTCATGGCAGATTCCGGATTCTAAGGGAATCCTCGTTGAAAAGGGTCTCCGATACGGCGAGAATCCTGGACAAGAGGCGGCCCTTTACGAGCTTATCGGTGGTAATCTGATACTCGGCGATTGCAAGTTCGTATCTCCTGGAAATGGTCTTGTAAGTTGCTTGAGCGAAAGTGAGATGATCCAGGCCGGCAAACATCCTGGAAAAACCAACCTTACGGACGTTGATAATGCGTTGAACATAATGAAATTTTTAATGAAAACGCCAGCCTGCTCGATCATGAAACACAATAACCCCTCTGGAGTAGCAGTTCATGAAACCCTGTCAGAGGCCTACCGGAGAGCTAACATGGCGGACCGAATCGCAGCTTTCGGTGGAGCAGCCGTGTTCAATCGCCCACTCGACAAGGCCACAGCCGAAATGATTTCTGAAAACTATCTGGAAGTGGTTGCCGCTCCGGATTATAACGAAGGAGTAGTCGAAATCCTGCAGCACCGCAAGAATTTGCGGATAATCGCCGTACCTCGTATCGACCGACTGGAAGAATATACGGCATTTCGTTTTGTGGATTTCAAGTCTCTCATCGATGGAGGCATAATAGTCCAACAGTCGCCGATAAATGCCGTGCGCAGTCCATCCGATTTGACTCCGGCAACAGCGACCTACCGAGGAAAAGAATATGTTGCCGAGCGTTCCCCGACAAGTAGCGAAATTCAGGACATGATATTTGGATGGGCAGTTGAACAAGGTGTCAGTTCGAATTCCGTTCTCTATGTGAAGGATGGATGCACCGTGGGCATCGGTACAGGTGAACAAGACAGGGTGGGCGTGGCAGAACTGGCTGTGATTAAAACTTACGTCAAGTGCCGGGATCATATTTGTTTTGAACGATATGGCAAACCTTTCAATGAAATGACGGATGAACGAATTCGCCATGATCTAGACGAAGAAGTTAAGGAGTGCAGGGCCGGCCTGCCCGGATCAGTCATGGTTTCCGACGCGTTCTTCCCGTTTCGCGACGGAGTAGATGTAGGCATCAGGGAGGGAGTATCAGCAATCGTCCATCCGGGTGGGTCCGACCGGGATTTTGATTCAATTCAGGCTTGCAACGAGGCAGATCCGAAAGTGGCCATGATGTTCACGCATCAGCGGGCCTTCAAGCATTGACGGCGATATGCGTGGACGTTTGAGCAGGATTTGAATTCAAGAGGTCTAGGAATATGTTCAGGGTTTGCTGTGCTTTTATTACCTTAATCTTGATCTTGGTCAATTCAAACACATGTCTGGCTTTGTCCTTTGAAGAAGTCAATCAGAGGATTATTGATTGCAACAGCGTAATGCAAAAAGCCATCGAGATGCCTGATCGGGCCATTCCCAGAGACCTGCTCAAAGGATGCAGGGGTCTGGCTATCTTCCCTAACGTTATGAAACTGGGCGCATTGCTGGGAGTCGGTTTCGGTAGCGGCATTGTCCTTCGCAGAGACGAACAGACCGGCCAATGGAGTAAGCCTGTTTTTTTTTCGATCCGCAGTGGTAGCTTCGGTCCACAATTTGGGGCTCAGTCCACGGACCTAATCTTAGTCGTAATGTCTGAGAGAGGGGTTCAAGGATTGCTGGAAGAAAGCTTTACATTAGGTGCCGATGTTTCGGTAGCCGCCGGCCGCATTGGAAGAGATGCCTCCGCGGAAACGAATCTCAGATTTGACTCCAGCATTTTATCATACTCGCGGGCAAAAGGGTTGTTTGCGGGAATCTCTCTGACAGGAGCGTCGGTGAAGCCTGACAGGGAGGCCAATGAGGCCTACCACGGAACAGGGGTTACAGCCCAAGACGTTTTCTACGAAGGCAAGGGAGCCTTGTCGGACAATGCCCGGCTTCTTATGGAAACCTTGGACAATGCTACTCGTTGACATGATTGGCGAAAAATTGTGTAACATTCCGGAAAAGCCATGGAGCATTTTGTGTAATTATTGGAACAGTACGCGGAAACTGTATTGACATTTACTATATGTTACAGTATTTTATATGATTATTATTGACCAATACTTCTATGTATCAGTTATTTTGTCGTTACACTCTTAAGAAAAAGCTCGTGCCACAATTTCGTGATGCCATTATTGGGACAATTTGCGCTCTGGCTTTTGTCGCTGCGATAATTCCAATTGGATATTCGCCGAGTTTCGCGGACGGAGTCCATTCTGAGCCGCCACAATCTAGGATTGTTGTTTTCAAGGAGCGACAAATCCTGGAGTTCCACAGGAACGGGAGTCTTTTGAAAGCATACAGGGTATGCCTCGGAACAAGCCCCAGGGGACCCAAGAGAATGATCGGAGACAGCAAGACGCCTGAGGGTGATTACTTCGTCTGCTACAAGAGTGTCGCAAGTCGGTTTCACCGTTTTCTGGGGATAAGTTATCCGGGGGCTCAGGATGCTCAAGACGCCTTTGAACATGGATTGATATCTCTGGATGACCGTGATTCAATTATCGCCAGTATTCGGAATGAGAAGATTCCTCCCTGGGAAACAAAAATGGGAGGATGGGTGGGAATTCATGGCTATCCGTCGGAGGAATATCAAAACAAGTGGGCCCTTCTGCTGTTCCCAAAGCCTCACAACTGGACGGATGGCTGTATTGCCATGTGGAATTTTGAAATAGAGGAATTGTTTCCCAAAGTTTCTCTGGGGACGCCAATATCAATCTTGCCATGAAGCCCATAGCAGTTCTCAAAAGTTTTTACCGATTGGCGGCAGGTTTTGAGCATCCGTCCCTTGGGAGCGCAGGCTTCCAGCTTAACCGAAAAGACTTTTGAGACGCATTACAAGCACCAGAGCGCTGCACTACAGAGCTAATCCTGAATAACCGACGAAGCCAAAGACCATCTTAACCGCAAGGAATTACTGACGACGGACACGGAACTGAGTGCCATCGCCGCTGCTGCAAAAACTGGATTCAACAAAATACCGAAAAAGGGGTACAGCACCCCGGCAGCTATCGGAATGCCGAGTGTATTATAGAAAAAAGCCCAGAAAAGGTTCTGTTTGATTACCTTCATGGTCTGGAACGACAGCTTTATGGCCTCTGGTACCAGTCTCAAATCATTTTTCATCACTGTTATGTCCGAAGCTTCAATTGCCACATCGGTTCCCGCTCCGATTGCTATACCTATGTCCGCCGCCGAAAGGGCAGGCGCATCATTGATGCCGTCCCCCACCATGGCTACGATGTGGCCGTCACTTTGCAATCGTCTTACCGCATCAGCTTTGTCGCCCGGCAGAACCTGAGCCAATACGTTTTCTATTCCGAGTGTTTCACCAACTGCTCTGGCTGTTTTTTCATTGTCCCCGGTGATCATTGCCACTCGCAAGCCCATCTTCTTAAGGCTTTGAATTGCCGGTAGAGCCGAATCCCTTGGGATGTCCGACAACCCTATCAGGCCTATCACTTCTCCTTGTGCGGCGACAAAAACCGTGGTCCAGCCTGACTCAGAAAGTCTCCTTGACTCGGGCTCCATACCATTTAGTCGTATTCCCTTCTCTTCCATCAAACGCAAATTTCCTAACACTACCTCTTGTCCTTGAATGACACCCCTTATTCCGAGTCCGGAAAGGGCCTCAAAATTATCAACCGGCAGAGTCTCCGCCCCCTCAAGGAGAGCCTTATCGATTATTGCCCTCGCCAGTGGATGCTCTGAAACCGCTTCAAGGGACACGGCCGTTGAGAGAATGCTGACAGGACTCTTATGCCCGACAGGAATTACGGCTGTTACCTCAGGTTCTCCTTTTGTCAGGGTACCGGTTTTGTCGAACACCACTGTGTCGATCTTATATATTTTTTCGAGGCTCTCGCCTCCTTTGATCAGAATACCTCTTTCGGCACCCATCCCGGTCCCAACCATCACGGCCGTTGGAGTCGCGAGTCCCATGGCACACGGACAAGCGATGATCAGGACAGAAACAAAGTTCAGTAGTGCGCGGCTGAAAACGTGGCCTGGAACAAGAAAATACCAAATTCCGAAGGTTACCACCGCAATCGAGAAAACCACAGGAACAAATATTGATGCAACTTTGTCCGCCAGGCGCTGTATAGGAGCCTTAGACCCCTGAGCCTCTTCGACAAGACGGATTATCTGAGCCAGCGCAGTCTCGGAACCTACTTTTGCGGCTCTGAAAGTAAATGAGCCGGTCTTGTTCATGGTGGCACCGAAGACTTGGCTTCCCACCTCCTTGGTGACAGGCATGCTCTCACCTGTGAGCATAGACTCGTCCACCGCGGATATGCCGGACAAGACCACTCCATCGGTGGGGATTTTCTCTCCCGGCCTGACTACGATTACGTCCCCTTTAGCCACGAACTCTATGGGGATATCAGACTCCGCCCCTCCCCGCACAACGCGTGCCGTTCTGGGTTTGAGTCCCAACAGTTTTTTTATTGCTTCAGACGTTTTGCCCTTGGCCCTGGCCTCTAAGAATCGACCCAAAAGAACGAGCGTGATAATCATGGAAGCGGCATCAAAGTAAACATGGACTCCTCCGTGATCCACAGCAAAAAATTGAGGAAGAAATGCAACAAGGCTTGAATAAAGATACGCGGATAATGCCCCGACCGCCACGAGAGTGTTCATGTCTGTGGTCCTCTGACGGGCCGCCTTCCAAGCGCCGACCAGAAAACGACTGCCAACCCAGAATACCACTGGGGTGGTAAGTGCGAAGAGTGACCAGAGCACATACTTCTCCGGGATGGCCCCGACGAATGGAAAAAACTCAGGCATGGAACCAATATGAGTAATGATGCTAAGGATAAAGCCTACCACCAGCTTCAATTTCAGATCACGGACTTCACGAAGTCGGGCAGCTGCAAGCGGATCGTCTACCGTTTCGTCAACACTCCCCAGGAACTCGTAGCCCGCGTCTTTCAACGCTTTCTCGAGTTCGGATACTCCTGCGGAACCCCTCTCATGAACAATAGTTGCGCTTGATGTTGCCAGGTTTACCGAGACATTCTTGACCCCTTGAACCGACTCAAGGGCGCTCTCAACTCGACGTACGCACGCAGCGCAGCTTATGCCTCCTACGCCGATAGTCATTTTTGAGCGTTCATCACGGTATGCCGGTTGAGGCTCCACTACTTCGTAGCCCAAATTCTTAATTCCGGCTTTTATTTCGCCGGGCGCCACAACGTCCGGGTTGTAGTCTACCAAGGCCTTTTCCGTCGCTAAATTGACCGAGGCGCTGTTCACACCATTTAGCGCCATAAGACCCTGCTCTACACGCCGCACGCATGCTGCACACGACATCCCGAGGATCTGAAAGCTCTCCCTAGCCAACTTCGTACCCAGCTTTCTCGATACGTTGCTTAATATCGTTCACGTCCATGGCTTCTGCGTGCTCAAAGGTGGCACAGGCATTTTCCAGATCCACGTTTACGTCGGCGACACCCTCGATTCCATTCAGAACCTTCGTAACAGCCGTCACACAGTGGTTGCACGACATTCCCTTTATGTTTACTGTGGTAACCATTGTCTGAATCCTTTCCTCAAATCACGATCAAGCCTCGAGTGGCCCATTTGCTATCAAGCCACACGCAAATTGTTATTCGTCAGGACTGACAAGCTTGTGCTTCCAACACGCAAGGAGGCCGTCTTTCCCGAACATAATCTGAACAAGCTCCCATCCGTGTCGTCCCCGTTCGTTCAAGATGTCCACAAGTATTTGAGGCTCGTGGTTAGGTATTCCCTTGATACCGCAATCGCCCTTTTCCGAGCAGAAGTAGACAACCCGATTGAACGTTTCGGCAGAGTGGCTCGTGATGTCATATTCAAATCTTTCCATTCGGCTTTCTCTCCTCTCTATGTAGTACCCTGACAGTCTTAAGCGTGCTCATTGAAAAAATTAATGCAACATGCCGAACAATTCAATAGTACGAGGTGGTCCGTATTGCGCTGACCCGTTTTCCACTTTAGTATTGACTTTGACCCGTCACAGTGGCATCACTGCAACGCGGACCCCAAAAAAAACTAAGGATAAATTCTATGAAAAAGATAGCCGGCATAGTACTGGCAGTTTTCGGCATGTTGTCACTCATATTCACCGGATGTACTGAAACAAAAAAAAGCACTGAAGCCCCCAAGCCTGCCACGTCTCAAATCACCGAAAAGCAGAGCCAGAGCGACGTCAAAAAAGATGTATCAGAAAAGGACCACGAAATGATGAATAAGTTGCAAGATCTCGTCAAGTAGCAGCAGTTGTTTGTGCAACTATGGCGATTGCTTTTGATGGAAAAACTATTGTCCTGGAGAGACTTCGGTGAATCAAACAACTGATAAACCAAGGGCTTTCCGGCCATTTTGTAAAGTCTTGTTACTCGTTACATTTTTCGTTCTCGTGACGGGCATTGATTCCGCTAGTTCCTCAAACACTATCCAGGTGAGCCGGGGAACGGCGTTCACCATTATTCTGAAATCCAACCCCTCTACCGGCTATCAGTGGTCAGCCAAATTTGATCATGGTATTCTCCGCTTAAAGGAAAAAACTTTCAGACGTCCTTCCGGTTCTCTCCTGGGAGCACCAGGAGAACAAATCTTCATTTTTATCGCAAGAAAAGTCGGCATCACAAATATCGAAATGACTTATTGCCGGTCGTGGGAAAAGAATTTTGCAGAGCAACGCGTCTATGAAGTAAAAATCACCAAATGACGAATTGAAAACTTTTCCGGTCCAAACCTACAACCCGAAATCTTGCCCGTAGTGTCTTTAATGTCAGCGCACTTTATCCCAAATTTGATATAATAGACCAGCCTGTGTGGCCGGTAATTTGTAAATCAAATCCATAAATTGCCGTTGAACGTAATACGGCCTATTGCTATGTCATCAGGTAGCCCAGCGCCTTCCGAGTTCAAAGGAGCCCCAAAAAATGATTAAGGATTATCCAAAAACAGTAGTTACCAAAGATGGAACTATAGTGCGACTTAGACCGGTGGTTCGCGAAGACGAAGAGGCTCTGAAAGTTTTTTTTGCACAAGTACCCGAGGAGGAAAAGTGGTTCTTACGGGAGAACCTCAATGACCCGGAGTTCCTGAAGAGATGGATGAACAAGCTCGACTATGACCAGATGTTTCCGATAGTGGCCGTCAAAGAAGATGATGGAGCTATCCTGGCCGGCATAACGCTTTATCGGTCTGCTTCTCCAGCAATTCGTCACGTGGTGCATCTTCGCATTATGGTTCACCCGGAGTACCGATCGCTGAGACTGGGGAGTTGGTTGATTCTTGATAGCGTAAAATTGAGTATGGATTTGGGCGTTGAAAAAGTAATCGCTGAATTTGTTGCCGGTGTCGAAGATGCAGCAGGCGCAGCAGCGGCAAAACTTGATTTTCATCAAGAGGGTGTGTTGCACGACTATGTAAAAGACCAGCAAGGAAACTATCGAGACCTGATCATAATGGTGAAAAACTTGCACCAGGATTGGAGTGATTTTTGAGTTTTGCTGCCGAACAAAAAAATTACTCTGAACGCGTCGTCAGAACCCTGATTAAGGAAACACCGAAAGGTACGCTTACAATCCGCTCCAACTTGCCGCCTGGTTCTTTTGAAGGACTTGAGATGGACGACGGACTGGGCCGTTTTGCTCATTACTCTTCGATAATCCGGAATGTGGAGACCTTCGAGACGATATCTCGCAGAGAAGGTGGTAGAGTGACACTGGCTCTAATGGAGCCGAAGTTGATAATAGCATACGGGATATGCTCATATCCTGACACAGAAGAGCGCTGGAGTGCCCTGGGACATGTTATGTATGAAATGGCGGCTGTCGAAGTGAGCCGAAACTTTCGCGGTCTTCACGTAGGGCGATGTGTCATGGACCTCAGTATGGACGATGATTTGTTCGAAGACAAGATCGCTTACATGCAAGGTTTATCTTGGCACTGGGACCTTGATGGCAAGGGCCTTACAGCACCTCAGTACAGGCTCATGATGATGCACCTTTACGGATTGTATGGATTTCGGGAAGTCTACACTAATGAACCAAATCTCACTTTGAGACCTGAGAATGTCATGATGATAAGAATTGGGTCAAGGGTATCTGAGGAGCACCAGAAAGAATTCCGCTACCTCCGCTTTGGGATAAAGCAGCCAAAATGAATCTTTCAAAGCATAAATACCGATAAGAACATAAGAACGAGGGGAGGGAGCATGACCAGCCCTACAGATGTTCATGGCGTCGCCAGACATGTGGCAATCGAATTTCTTCAAAGTATTCTGCCTTTCAAGGATCTAACTGATTCCGCCCTGAACAACCTCACGAGACAGTGCGTCATAGCCTTTTTTCCCAGGGGCACCCTTGTCTTGGAGCAGGATGTGAGCGAGGTCGAACATCTTTACGTTATTCAGAAGGGAGGAGTGAAGGCGTCTCTTCGAGCGGAAGACCAATCGGAAAGGCTTGTCGATTATCACGGCGATGGTGCTCAGTTCGGCGCAGTAAGCCTGCTAAGCGGCTCCAGGGCCAAGCAGAGTGTGGAGACCGTGGAGGACACTTTCTGCTTCCTACTGAGAAAGCAGTCATTCTTGAATACCGTTAAAAGTGACCCTCATTTTGCTCAATACTATCTCAAGAGTTTTTCTGAGGCGCTTGTGGGCTCCGTTTACACAGAACTCAGGTCAAGAAAGCTCCAGGCACGGCCTGAAGAGACGTTTTATCTATTTAGTTCCCGCGTGGAAGATGTCATAAACCATGGACCTCAAATTATTTCAGGTTCTGAGACCATACATCAGGCTGCCTCACGCATGGCTGACTTGGAGATCGGTTCCTTACTGGTGGCAGACCCTACCGGCAATATCAGTGGCATTGTAACGGACAAGGACCTCAGAAAAAAGGTAGTCGCTGCTCGTCTCGATTATGACCAACCGGTAGAAAACGTGATGGCATCACCGGTGTATAAACTTTCGGCCGATGCCACCTGCTTCGATGCCGTCTTGGAAATGATGAGCAACCAGGTCCATCATCTGGTCGTTGAGAGACAAGGCCGGATTATTGGCGTGGTGACCGCCCATGATATCCTGGTGTTCCAGGGAAGCTCGCCATTGTACCTACTTCGGGAGATAGTGGCGCAGAGGAAGATTGAGGGTCTGTACACCCTGTCCGCAAAGGTTCCGACCGTGGTTCGATCCCTTATTGAGGAAGGGGCCAAGGCGAACAATATCACCCGCATGATATCGGTCATCAATGATCGTATACTGGAACGACTCCTGACCTTGATGCAGGAACAAATCGGCCCGGCACCGGTTCCGTTTTGCTGGATGATGATGGGCAGCGAAGGGCGTAAGGAACAGACTTTTCGAACAGATCAAGATAATGCCATAATGTATGAGAATCCCAGCGACAAATGGGAACATGTGAAGGCGGCCAAGCTGTACTTTCGTCAATTCGGAAATGAAGCCATAGAGCATTTGACCGCTTGTGGATACCCCCTGTGCAAGGGAGGCATGATGGCTTCTAAGAGCCGTTGGCGTAAACCGTATTCGGTTTGGATAGGATATTTCGACAGGTGGATGTCCACAACGGAACCACAGGAGATGCTTAATGCCAAGATTTTCTTTGATTTCAGAGCTGGTTATGGTGACCGGAGTTTAGGAGATCGTCTCAGAGATTATTTGGTTAATGAGGCGTCTCGCCGAAAATTCTTTTTAAATCATCTTGCCAAGGACTGCCTCGCAATACCTCCTCCTCTGTCCTTTTTCCGTAACTTCTTGGTGGAAAAAGACGGCGAGCACAAGAACCGACTTGATCTAAAACTGAGAGGTCTGGTTCCCTTTGTGGATTTTGCAAGAATGATGGCTTTGAAACATGGAATCAAGGAGACCAACACCTTAGGCCGCCTGCAAATGCTGGGCGAGGCAGGCCATATCACTGGGGACATGTTCAGTGAAACATTAGCGGCATACGAGTTTCTCATGCAGCTTCGGCTGGTACATCAATTGAAGCTCTTGGAAGCAGGCCGTGAACCCCACAATTTTGTTGATCCGGCAGAACTCTCAGATTTAGAAAAAGCAACGTTGAAGGAAGCCTTTGGCGTTGTAAATCGCATTCAGTCTTACGTAACCAGGATGCGGTCAATGATTTAGTCTCATTTGTACACATCATCGGCTGATAGGGAAACAACGTGAACGTAAGGTGGCCTTGGGAATGGCATCAGAAAACTGCTGTTCATCCTGTTCGACAAAGAAATGAAGAATATTTTTCAGTAATCGATTATCGCCGTCCGGTAAGTGAATACGAATTTGTTGTATTTGACACTGAATTGACTGGATTGAATCCCAGGCGAGACGAAATTGTCTCTATAGGAGCTGTTCGGATCAAAAATCTGCATATACTTGTTGATGATTGTTTTTATTCTCCTGCTCGAACTGCCGGAAAAGGTCATTCCGTCGGAACTTTCATACACCGTATCACCCCGGATGAAGTAAACTCGGCCCCGGAACCTGAAGTTGTTATACCAGCGTTTGTGGAATTCTGTGGATCTGCTGCTTTAGTAGGTCATTTCTTGAGCATTGACATCTCGTTCCTGGACCGGGCGTGTCGAAACATCCTTGGGGGAATAATGAGGAACCCATGCGTCGATTCCATCCGGCTGGCCAAGGTTCGTCAAAAAAGACTCGGGAAGAAATCTCCGGCTGGATACAAAGCTATTGACTCATACAACCTGCGAGGGTTAGCCCAATTATACGGTTTACCAATATTCCAACAGCACAACGCCCTGGATGACGCTCTTCAAACAGCTTATCTCTTTATTTTTCTGGTCAACAGTCTGCTTCAGGAAGGACAGCAAACCTTCGGAGACTTTTACCGGATCGGACGTCACCGCAGGTGGTGGGTTTGAAAAAGGCCAAGGAATAGTTATCGCCCTCTTTCCCATGAATGGAAAGAGGGCGGGAAAAAAGAGTTTCTTGCCTCACTCCTTTGCCATAAAGCGGACAGTGAGGCACTTTCACACATTCGTCCAGCAAAGCCCACTATATATTGAGCGGCAGGTCTTTGCTCCCAGGCGTCTCCTCGTGCATTCACTTGCCTCAAGAGATGTTCTTGAAACAGCGATCCACGTACGCCTTGTCCATTTTGGGTGTAACAAAGCTCACGATTACTGCGATTAATAATGCACAGGGCATTGCAATCACGTTTTGATCAACGAACTGCAATTTCCACATCCAACTGCCGGCTGGATAACCTGTCACCAGGGTTGCACTGCCAAAAAGCAGATTGGAGAGCCCCAGGGCCGTCGCTTCTTTTTGGTGGATAAAGATTGCATACAGCGTGCTGATGAGAAAACCGCCGACCATGCTGCTAACAGCTCCTACCCTGGTGATACCCCTCCAATAGAGCCCCAGTATGAGAACCGGCAGGAAGGACGACGAACACAGCCCGAAAAAGAATGCCGTCGCAAGAGCTATGATGCTTCCAGGGAGAAAGATGCCCCACAAGAGGGTGAACAAAATGGTCAGTCCTACTCCCACACGGGTCACCATGAGCGTGTCCCCTTTTGCGCGCAAGCCTTTCTCGTAAAAGTCTCTTCCGAAGGAAGTGCCGCCCGCATGATATTGAGCGCTCAAAGTAGACATGGCAGCAGCAAACATAGCGAGGACGAAAAGCATTGAGAACCAGGGGGGGAAAAACTTCTCGATGTAGGTTGGGATTATTTTATCAATGTTGCCGCCGGCAACCACGACCGAAATGGCAGGCACCTGTTTGGCGACGCCGTCCACCACTTTGTCCAACATGCCCATTTTCTGGAAGAAGATTGCGTTAGTCAGGGCTCCGACGACAAAGGCGACACCGGTCATGCAGAGTATGAAAACGCCGCCGTACATCACGGCGCGCTTAAGCTGCTGCTCACTCTTGATGGTCATGAACCGCACGGCAAGCTGAGGCTGTGCGAGAACACCGATTCCCACCCCAAGGACAATGGTCGTATAAATGGTGAGCCATATCGGACTGCCGGGCACAGCACCCTGGGTCCAGCCCACCATGCCGATTTTCTTAAGGCTTTCTGGATAATATTTTACCATATCGGTCAGAGCTGTGTGAGCCGGTACGACTCCTCCTAACAGCCAGTAAGTGGCCACCAGAAATACGGCCATGATAATGAACATCAGGCAGCCCTGAAACGCGTCAGTGTACATAACGGCTTTTAATCCGCCGGTCAGGACGTACAATGCCATCAGGAACGAGCAGCCCAAGAGGGCAGCGTAGTAGTTTACCCCGAGATAAACTTCAATCAACCGAGCCAACCCAATGAGCACTGCTCCCGCATAAATGGGAAGAAAAATGAAAATGATGGCCCCTGCAAAGCCCTGGAGAAATACTGATCTGTACCTTCTGCCGATCAATTCAGGGAATGTATGGGTATCCAGGGCCAACCCCATGAGCCGCACCCGTTTCCCGAAGACCACAAAGGCTATAAAAATACCGACAAAGATGTTTAGGAAAGTCAGCCAGAGCAGGGAAAAACCAAACATGGCGGCTGCCCCGCCGAAACCAATTATGGCCGAAGTGCTTATGAATGTTGCACCGTAAGACATGGCCATAACGAATGCCCCCATGCTTCGTCCTGCTACCAAGTAATCTTTGGCGACCTTGGTTTCTTTCCAGCCCTTGTAACCCAGATACAAGGTTATGAGGAGATAAATAACCACCATAACTAGTTTCATAAAAAGTTCTGAATCCATGATGCCTCCCTGATAAAAGTTCTCATTAGGGTTCGTTCACAACTACGGAAGTTCCTTCTCCAACTCCCTTTCCTCCTTCTCCCAGTCGGTGACTTCCTTAACGTCGCCCGTTCTTTCTTCAGATCCGAAGAAAAATAGGCCGTAAACCAGGCACCAGAGAGCCGCCAGGATACAAAGCACGTACACCAAGGCCAACTCAAAGCTTGCAATACCGAGCCACATGATGTCACCTCCTCCATAATTATAAGGTTACAGCCCGACTCTGGGCACACGAGTCCCTACACCGGGCATTAATCCCTTCGCAAAAAATGACTGATTTATCTTGTAAGGCTTGTCGGAACATCGTTCACCGTCAGTGGGCAACTAGGTTCCTTGTCTTACCGCCTCTTGTCTCCCGAGGAATTCACCCCCGGAATTCAGGTACACCTGAACGATCCAAAGATCTGACTAACTTTCCCAGGCCAACTCATAAAAAAGGAACCGACCGGACCTGGAAAACCCTGACGAGTGTTTACAATATACTGAACAAAAAATTGTCACGCAAGAACTAATTTTATACGCAGTCCATTAAACTATGGAGCTACTTGCAAAACTCGGTAAAACAGTCACCCCGGAGAAAGCCGGGGTCCAGAAATCCCTGAAAAGCCTGAATTCCGGCTTTCGCTGGAATGACGAAAAGGGATTTTTGCAAGAGGCTCTATAGACACCTTTTGCATTAGTTCTTCTCCGTGAACAAATGTCAGGATCTTGTTCATCAAGTTGAACAATTGAAACACAAAACTCTACGAGGACATAGGGCACGTATAAAAAATGACTGTTTAACCTCAGGAACAACGCGCCGAGAACTGCTTCTTTTCATTCAGTGCCCTGTGCTCTTCCAGTTGGTTTGACAGATCTTTTCTCATATAGAGATACCGTTCCAACACAACACAGGATCTTATGAACAGAGAAAACCTGGTACGATTGAAATTTCGTAACAACTTGCCGACAAGTTTCCAGAATTGAAGGCGTGCAGGATAAAACAGCCCCCATCGCAAAGTCGTTTTAAAAAGGACCTGAAGCTCGAAGAAATCGGGAACCTTGAAGGGCAGGTTGTCCGGGGGTGGATCCATTTGAGCCAGATGCCGGTAAGATCTTTCCAGGTAGAGTTTGGGTTCATACAGCACATCATATAATTGGACAAACTCATCAAATATTTCCTCGACCGGTCTAGTGGGAACAAAATTCATTTCGAGTCTTTTCCAGTCGCTTATTTCATTGTTGTCGCGATCAAGCAGTCGGTTTTCGTTTTTTAAGCGATTCCACAGGGCAGTCCCCGGAAAAGCGTAGACCAGGGTGGCATCAATCTCTGGAATATTGTTCCGCATAGCAAATTCAATAACTCGCTGACCTCTCCCGGGTTTTTCTCCATCAAAGCCAACCATAATCAGGGCGATAATCTGTAGACCTGCCTGGTTAATCTTGCGGCATGCCTCATCAATATCAGTGGCCACATTCTGAAACTTCCTCGCTATCTTCAAGGAGTCCTTGTCAGTAGTCTCTATGCCCAAATACACTCTGGTAAAATTCGCCCGTACCATCAACTCCATCAAATTGGGAAAACCCGCGAGATTAACCGATGCAAATGTGAAGAATTCAAAAGGCGTGCCGCGAGA
Source organism: Deltaproteobacteria bacterium (assembly GCA_026388625.1). GTDB lineage: Bacteria > Desulfobacterota > Desulfomonilia > Desulfomonilales > Desulfomonilaceae > CAIXMD01. The sequence continues at coordinate 19,824 of JAPLJK010000091.1, forward strand.
TTCGTTCCAAGACATGATGTCTCTCAGCAAGGCTTTCGTCTTTGTGGGATTACCGACGAAATTGTCGTCGACAAACCATACTTGTCTCCTCCAACCCGCACGATAGAGCATTTCCAATTCATTGAGAATCTGTCTGGTCGTCTTTGTTCGAATAGACCGGCCGTATATAAGAGTGACATCGCAAAATTCACATCTAAATGGACAGCCTCGGGAAAACTGCATCGTCATTTCAACATAGGCGTCCATATCAAGAAGATCGTATCGAGGAACCGGGCTTTGGGTAATTTCTGCGGGCACTGTGCTTTCTATAATTATTCCTCTCCGACCACTCTCCAGAGTCTCGAGCAGCAAAGGAACCGTGGCTTCACCTTCTCCTCTGATAACAAAATCCGCCCCGGCTTTCAGGGCTTCTTGAGGAAAGTGAAAAACTCCCGGACCGCCGACAGCAACAATTTTTCCTCTGCGTTTGCCTTCTCGAATAACGTCTAATATGGCGCCGTACTGACCTATAGTCCCCGACACAATTACGAGATCGGTTTCTATCCAGTCTTCCCGACTGACTTTCTGAAATGTCAAGTCCACAAGCTTGAGACTCCAATGTTGAGGCAACAGCGCTGCAACGGTTATGAGGCCCAGAGGAGGAACATAAGCCTTCTTACCAAGGAATCTTATACTCCTGTCCTGTACACCGACATTTCTGGGGCTGTCAGGATGGATTAACAATGCTTTCAAAGAGTGACCTCCAACGATCAGGGGATTGTCACACGACCAGGCGACAAACAGCTCACCCACCCGTTGCCAGAGTGACCAGTTTTATTTCGTCGTTTTCCTGCAGTTCATCATCGAGGTTCTTTTTTTCCCCGTTTATGAACACGGCCATTTTCAGTTCTTGAGGTATCCCGAGTTCTTTTACGAGCACCCGGGGTGTACAACCCGGCACTATGTCCACATCCTGTTCGTTAAGATAGTTCCTGATCAGCCCAATTGGTTTGACCTTAATTCGCACAGGACACCTCGACCATTTATCTGCACCGGATGATGCTCTTGTTTATCTCATCGTTTGCGACTGACCTGATTCACCAAACCTGTGATGCTTCCTCGCCCATGCCGCATTTTTGAAGGGCTTCTCCAGATGGTATCCCTTTCTCCGGATCCAGGTTCATAAGCTCGTAGAACTTCTCTTTCATCGCAGAGAAGTTGATCTCAATTCCTTCCGGCGCGCCGTCTCCAGCAGGCTCCAGTAAACGGGAAGAAAGAACGTCATCTTTGGAAGTGAGGCCGTACCTGTAGTTCATAAGTCTTTGGAGATAAAAGACTCTTCGCCCGGCCCTCATCATTTCATCGGCATCCCACTGATAACCCGCAACCGCGTTGAACAATTGAACCCATTCAGGAATCGAGATCTCCCTATCGGCGAATTGGCAATAACAGGCACTGTTCTCGATACTCCCCAACGAAACGGCAATGACGGCCGTCTCAGGCTTGTACTGATCGGTCATGGGTTCCAACTCGAACTCGAATCCTATTTCAGGGTAATAACAAGCGCCCATCTCCATGAAAAGCATAGGATAAGCGACATGGCAAGCGCCTCTGTGGCTTATGGCGTAGGTGAGAGCCAGACCGTGCCCCCCTCCTCTGGGGTCGTGCATGGGAACTTCAAGGCCTTTGCCATGAACGGCGTACCTGATCGAATCCTGGCCGATTTGGTGCGCCGCAGAAGCACTTCCTTCGGCCAGTAATTGCCCAAGTTTGCCCTCCCTATCAGCAATCTTTGGTAGTACAACGTCAATGACTGTTTCCATGTCTCCCCAATGGAGTTCGACTCCATCCGTGTCTTCCTTGGTCAGGTGCCCCTTCTCAAACGCTTCCATAGCCCAGGCTATGGTTCCTCCGGCCGATATCGTATCAACTCCAAGATTGTTGCACACGCGGCCGGCCTTACAGGTGGCCGCCAAATCCATTGAGCCCATGAGAGACCCAAAAGCAACAATAGTCTCATACTCCGGCCCAGGTCCTTTGGGGATGGCAAAGGGCCCTTCCTTGACCTCAACGACCCTCTTGCATGCAACACCGCAAAATGCGCACGCGCCATGGTGCGTTAAGTACTTCTCCGTGAGCGTGCTGCCGGTTAGAGCCTCTGCCATTTCTTCCCAGAAATTTGACGTAAAATTCCTGATAGGAACGTCGCCTGTATGAACTCCTCCTTCCAGATTGGCAGCAGTGCCGTTTTCATGCATGACTGTAGAAGCCAGCGCTTGTTTAATCTTTGGGTTCAGTTCCTTGCGGAGTGCTGCGAAGGCTATGGGATCCGCCAAAGAGACTTCCCTCTTGTTCTTGGCATTCACCACGATTGCCTTAAGATTCTTGGAGCCCATCACTGCACCGAACCCGGCACGGCCGAAAGCATGGTGACCCTCATTGAGAATAATCGCATATTTTACCAGTCTCTCGCCGGCAGGCCCTATGACAAGAGTACGGTAGTTCTTGCCGTACGCTTTTTTCAGACCTCCGGTCACTTGTTCTATGCCCTTGCCCCAATAATCACGAGCGTCGACCAGCGCCACGCGGTCATCCTCGATCAGCATTAAGGCTGGGTTGGGAGCGCGGCCGGTAATCACAATGCCGTCATACCCGGCGTATTTCAGTTCAGGAGCGAAATAGCCTCCGCAAGATGAATCTCCCCAATGGCCGGTTAGAGGGGAACGGCCTGCAACGGAACTCCTGCTGGCGCCTGAAAGTCTCAGGCCTGCGAGAGGGCCATTCATGAATATGAGCATGGCCTCAGGAGCGAGAGGATCAATGGAAAAATTACCCCACTCCCAGAACACTCGTGCCGCCAGCCCGCTTCCTCCGATGTATTTTCGGTAATAGTCTTCCGGGAGCGATTGCACTTCTATTGAGCCCCGTGAGAGGTCCACCCTGATAATTCGGCCTGTATTACCCCACATTTGAGTGCGCCTCCTGCGCTGAACTATTTCATGATCTTGTCTTCCCAGCCCAGATCTTTGAGGACTCCTTCATAAACGACTGCAATTTTTTTAAGTTTTGTAGCCAGCTTGAGCAACCCTGTGGCCGATCCCTTGACTCTTATCTTTCTTCTGGTGATTGCCATAACAGGATTAAGTTTGTTTGACCATGATCGGTGGGCATCGTCGGCAGATAGACTCATGACAAGATCAGGCTGCTCCTCTGGTTTGCCTGCGCCAATTTTGGTTTGCCCGCCCCTGGAATCAACGTGAAACGAGCAATTGGGTCCGTCCTCTGTGTAGTCAAACCAGATGAGCTGGTTAACTTTTTTCATTCCCTGTGCAAGTTCTTCATCGTGAAGAGCCCTTTGAAAAAGCTCCACGAATGCCTTTATCGGTTCACTTTCGTCCTTCCAGTATTCCATTGCAAACTCCTTTAGTTATTACATGGCCTTAAGAAACAGCTCGAGGATGTCCGCTTCTTCCAGATATCTTGGGTTATAGCTGATTTGTCCGTCACCAGCCGCGAGTTCTACGAGTTGTGAAAGTTGGTCGGGGTGTTCCGGCACGTTAAAGTCCTTGAGACCTTCCGTTAGGCCTATTTCTTTTTTCAAGTTCCGTACAGCCTTAACCACATCCACTGCGGCTTCCAGCGAAGTTTTGCCGCGTACGTCAATGCCCATGGCGTCTGCTACAACCATGAACCTCTCTGGGCAGGCTTCCACATTAACGTCCATGACGACCGGCAACATAATCGCATTGGCAAGACCGTGCGGAATACCATAAAGGGCTCCTAGAGCATGAGCTGTGGCATGAGTTGCTCCGGTCATGGTGTTGCAGAAGCACATACCGGCGAGGGAAGACGCAATAAGCATGTTCCCCCTGGCAGTTATGTTGTCCGGTTCCTTCACGGCTATGGGCAAATACTTGTAAATAAGTCTTATCGCGTGCAGCCCCAAAGCGTCAGACACCGGCTGGGCCCCTGTCGAAGTCACCCCTTCGATTGCGTGGGTCAGAGCATCCATTCCGGTGAACGCCGTTATCTTGGGCGGCAGCTTCACTGTCAGTTCCGGATCGAGCATGGCAATGTCAGCGTTACAGTATGGATGCGTTACAGACAGTTTGGCTCCCGCTGCCGTATCGAGCACCACCATGGCGTTGGTCACCTCGCACCCTGTGCCGGCAGTGGTGGGAAACGCCAGATGCGGTGGAAGGGGACGAGCATCTTCCCAAAGACCTGCCTGGTCCGCCAATGGCTGGAAGTCGTCGGTTTCATGGCCGATCAAGATGTTTATTGCCTTTGCAGTATCCATGACGCTGCCGCCTCCCACAGCCACCATGCAGTCCGCACCTTTGGTTCGGTAAAATTCGGCTCCATCATTGATAGGGCCTATCCTCGCATCCTGAACGATATTCTCGAAGACGCCGACTAATTCCACATCCGACTTTCGAACTTCCTCGGCAATCATTTCGGTGATACCGGCTTTTACAAGTCCTTTGTCCGTGTAGATCACCGCCTTACTTCCGCCCAGTTGGCTCATTTCATATCCCAACTCCTTCCTCAGGCCCGGCGAATACATGATTTTTGGTCTGCTGACCCAAGTGAAAAAAGGTTCGAATTCAATGTCCGGGTATTTCATATTTTTCTCCTACTGCCGGCAGGCGCCAACCGGCCATACGTTTCGCTTTGATTGCAGCTCGCAGGTTTTGGAAAAATTTCCGAATAAACGTGTACGACGACATTCAGGCGCGTGTGAAGTTTCGCCCAACGACTGCCTGAGGTTTCTCTCGATCGATTCGGTGAGCGATGATTGGATGAACAAAACCAATGGCCGCCCCAATCCGGGATTTCTCCACCCGGTGACAGGCTAAAAAATCCTTCCATAAAACGGGCTTGAGGCCGAAAAGCTTGAATGATACTAGCAGAGCCGCTGCTCAGGGGCAAGGCAAAAACTCTCGCGAAAAAGGTGATGCCTGAGACGGGAATCCGTCGCACTCGACTATTGGCCGATCATGGCAGACGAAAGCCGTAGCCCACGTTACGCCGAGCAAACAGCCTGGAATCATTGCCACTCACGAAAGATTTTTACAACATCGTGACTTCTCAGCAATATACAGGGGTTCATCCCTTATTCTTTGACGATCGTGCGTTCCGAGTGTATCTTCGATTGCTATGAAAAAGAATCCGTCACATCTTCGAGTGGGGGTAGTGGGTGCGGGGACCATGGGACAGCATCACGTCCGAGTCCTATCACAAACTTCGGGGATTATTTTTGCAGGGCTATACGATTCTGATAGTTCGAGGGCCAAAGAAATATGCCTCCGACACGGATGTGATTCTTTTCGCGATCTGGAGGAGCTTCTGGAACGTATTGATGCGGTAACGATTGCGGCTCCAACGTCCTTGCACTGGAAAATCGGGGAAAAATGCCTTGAAAGGGGCATTCACACCTTGATGGAGAAACCCCTGGCCCACGACCTGCCATCGGCACGGAGTTTGGTTGAACTGGCGCGTCGTGCCGGAGCCGTCCTCATGGTAGGTCACATAGAACGCTATAACCCTGCTATCGGAAAGATGATGGAGATTCTTCGTTCGGAACCTGAAGACATAGTATCAATCGAGGCCCGTAGACTAAGTCCGTTTGATGGGTCCCGCTGCCTTGATGTGGACGTCCTGTATGACCTGCTCATTCATGATATAGATCTGGCTCTGGAAATAGCCGACTCTCCGATCACTAAAGTCTCGGCTGTAGGGCGGCCGGTCTTTTCTCAGCGCATTGACGTGGCTCACACAACTATTGAATTTGAGAACCGGACAATAGCAGTTTTCTGGACAGCCAAGTGTTCTCCCAAGAAAACTCGTTCCATAACCGTTTGCACGCCCAGCCGTCACATTGAGGCCGACACGCTTGCGCATTCCCTCACGGTTTATAAGGCTCGGGATATGCCGAAAATGGCTTCAGGAGTATGCCTTATGGGTGATATTCGGCGGGAAGACATTGAGGTCCTTTACGAAGAGCCTTTGCGACGCGAGATCGACGATTTCGTGAGGGCTGTCAGGGAAGGGGTTCCCCCGACCGTAGACGGAGAACGAGGACTGGCAGCGTTGCAGGCCTTGGACATGGTGACGCGTTCTCTGGAAGAAAACAGGTAGGGCCAGGCGCAAGAGGTTTGAGTCCCAACATCGCCAACTCAGTTCACTTTTCCCATTACAACACTTTATTGAGAGAATATTCCACTATTCCTGTGGCTCCGGCTTTCAAAAGCTTGGGCAGAAGCGAACGGACCACCTCCTCGGAAACCACTGATTCAACCGAAAACCAGTCTGATTTGTATAGTCCCGCCACCGTTGGTGCATTCAAAGAAGGAAGCAGGCCGACGACAGCGTCCAATTTTTCTCCTGGAACATTCATCTTCAGACCAACCATTTTTCTTGCTTCAAGAGCGGATTGCAACAACAGATGTATCTGATCTATCTTCTCTCGTTTGAAAGTATCCAGATAAGACGCCCGATTCGCGATAAACTGGGTATTGGTCGTGAGCAAGTTGTGAATAATGCGCAGGCCGTTGGCTCTTAACGTGCTTCCTGTCTCTGTTACATCCACAATGGCGTCGACGACTCCTTCGTTGACCTTGGCCTCTGTGCTCCCCCATGAGAATTCGACTTCCACCTCAATGCCCCGATCGGCGAAGAACTGCCGCGTAAACCTCACTAACTCGGTAGCTATGCGTTTGCCTGCTAAATCCTCAGGAGTGTTGTAGCCCGAATCGGCATCCACGGCAAGGACCCACCTTGCGGGATTCTGTGAAACTCTTGAGTACACCAGGTCATCAATAACCTTTACATCGGAACCATTTTCCAGAATCCAATCCTTTCCGGTAAGTCCTGCATCAAAATTCCCTGACTCCACATAACGGGATATTTCCTGGGCCCTCAGACGAGCCATTATTATTTCGTCATCGTCGATGGTCGGGAAATAGTTCCTTGGGGAAACCGTGATGTTCCAGCCGGCCCTGCGAAACAGATCTATCGTTGCCTGTTCCAGGCTTCCCTTCGGGATAACAAGCTTTAGTGGATTTTTAATCATCAATGTCCTGGATCTCTCCTCGATGTGTTATTCGACGGTAAAAGCAACTCCATCTTCGCGTGTGACAGGCACCCAATCCCTTCTGTTCCACGAGCAGAAGTATAGTGTCCTCATCGCAATCTACCAAGACTTCTTTCACTATTTGAATGTCTCCCGAAGTGTCACCCTTTCGCCAGAGTTCGTTTCGGGATCGGCTCCAGTAACAGGCTCTGCCTTCCCTCAATGTGGTCTCCAGAGCTTGCCGGTTCATGTAAGCCATCATGAGGACTTTTCCTGTTCTCACATCCTGAGCAATGGCCGGAACCAGACCTCCACCTTTATCGAAATTCACTGAATGAGGCGGGAGACCATCATGCGAACTCATCAAGATTCCTCCTGGGAATCCGTCATGAACTCATGCTCCATGGCCCTCAAGATCGCCATGACCATGTTAGAAGCTGTCTGGCCCACTTGGGGATCCAGGGAACCATTGAGGACACCCTTCAAAAGGTTGTTAAGGACGTGCACGGCGTCTCCCGGATTCCTTATCAAGAGTTCTTCGGTATCATGAGAGGATCGGGCCGGCGCCCTCTTTGGCAGCGATGCCGCGGGGCCGACGGTCTTGCCCCCGCGCTTAACTCCCCTGGCTTCCAGGATTTCCTCGAAAATCCTTATTGCCTCCGGCGTGTAATCTTCCCGTTCCTCCGCAAGTATTCTGAGTATCTCCTCAGTGGACTCGGCTTCCAGCCGAACTCTGTCAACCTTGTACAATGACATGTCCATCTCCCCAGGGAATCTGAGTTCCTATCACGTCTTGGTCTTCATGTGAGGCCCAAGCTGTAAGGCGGCTTGCCTATCCCACCAGAAAATCAGTTGTGCGAACAGTCTGATCCTCGCGCTCCCAATCCATCTTATCCATCCATTTCCACATCTTGCTTGCAGAGCATCCTGCAAGGAGGAGGATGACCGTTGCCAGCAGAAGCCATTTTTTCATAGGTGTCCTCGTACATCGACCCGGATTGTAGTCCGCCAAAACGAGAAAACGGAAACCATCATACATCGTCTTGTAAATAGAAGCAATTGTGATTAGACATATAATGTAATTTCTCGTTTTATATTATATTATGCTGTTATAATGTGGTATTTTATTGATGTGGCCGTTCTGTTGTGATACAATCGTCAAGAATCGGCCGTCTGAACGGATCGGTTACGATATCATACGCGGGCTTGATCACTTTACCATTCGGATTAATTCGGAAGAAGATTCGCCGAATTGTTACGGAGACTGAATGAAAAATTTTTCAGCAACAGTTTTGTTGACCATTCTTGTGGTCGGTATAGGCAGTTGGGCATTTTCCGACGAAACACACTTCGATGACCTGAGAAAATTCGATAGGAGTCTTCCCGCATGGAAGTTCGGCAGAGGAGTGGTCAACATCCTTTCAGGCCCCCACGAACTGTTTGCTTCCATGACCAACAACGCAATTAGTGGTGCATATAATGGGGCCTACGGAGGAGGTTTTCACGGATACATTGCCGGTTCACTAAACGGATTTATAGGAGGAGCCGGTCCGGGTCTGGTTAAAATGTTGAGAAGGATGAGTACAGGGTGTCTCGAAGTATTGACTTTTTGGAGATGCGAATACGGCCCGACGGTCGATCCACCTTACGGCACCATTAGCAGGGCGTTTCCCAATCTGGATTATTTTGATAAGGAGCCATTTTGGTACAGCGGTCCAGCCAGATAATTGCCGCTCATGGTCAGAAAATGCCCTCAACATCTGACTGGTCCAGGACCCATTTACTTCGGGTCTCTGACCTGAAATCAGGCACCTCCCACAAATCCAGGACAAGGGGAGATCCTGTCCATTGACGACTGTTTCGCACACGTCAATTTGGGGCTCCCCCTGTATTTACTCTCGGCACAATGGGGTTACGTAAAGATTGTACGGATTATCACTGATTTTCCAGGTAATGTTGCGCACTGTATGCGGCAGTGGCACCGTCACCAATAGCTGTTGAAATCTGCCTCAAACTCTTGGACCTCACGTCGCCTGCCGCGAAAATTCCTGGGGTGGAGCAACGCATTTCCTGATCAGTTATGATGAATCCTCCCTTGTCGGTCTGAACCAGTTCTCGAAATGACTCGGAGTTTGGCTGCAGGCCCACATAGAAAAAAACACCGCCTACAGGAAGAACCTGTTCCGAGCCATCTGTTGTAGACCGGATTCTGAGGGCTGTGACCTCTTTTTCGCCGAGTACGGCAACCGGCACAGTATTCCAATGGATCGTCACTTTTGGTTCAGCGAGGGCCTTTTCCTGAATTTCCTTGCATGCCCTGAGGCTATCACGTCTGTGGATCAGGTGAACCTTTGAGGCGAATCGTGCAAGATAAACAGCTTCTTCAACTGCTGAATCTCCTCCTCCGATAACCGCCACTTCCAGGCCGTTAAAAAAAGGTCCATCGCACACAGCGCAATAGCTAACGCCTCTGCCGCCCAGGTCCAGTTCGCCGGGAATGCCGAGCCGCACTGGTGATGCACCTGTCGCCAGAATGAGGGCTTTACAGATGTAAACTTCTCCCGAATCCATGGCCACCTGGTATTCCTGACCCATGCCCGAAACAAGCGTCACTTCTCCCTGGACTATTTTAGCGCCGAACTTCCGCACCTGCGCTTCCATTCTTTCGGCCAAATCCAGCCCGAATATAGGGTCTACGAAGCCCGGATAGTTGTCCACTGTTGCGGTCGCAGCCATTTGGCCGCCGGTCTGCCCTTTTTCCAGCAAGACCAGAGGAATCCGAGCCCGTGCAGCATACATGCCGGCAGTAAGCCCTGCCGGGCCCCCGCCAAGTATGACCAGATCCGTTTTCATGTTAAGAGACCTTGGCTAGCAAATCCTTTATTCGACTCTTGGGAACGGCTCCAACTATCTGATCCACAACCTGCCCGTCCCTGAAAAGGATGAGTGTAGGAATACCCATGACACCATATCTTCTCGGCGTCTCATTATTTTCATCCACGTTGAGCTTGGCTATCTTTACTTTACCCGCATACTCTCCCGCGAGTTCTTCAACGACAGGTCCGACTGTACGGCAAGGTCCGCACCACGCGGCCCAAAAATCGACAAGAGCGGGAAGTTCTGATTTTAAGATCTTCTGTTCGAAATCTCCATCGGTAACATGGTGTAGGTGATCGGTTTCAGCCATTATGAATACTCCTCTCCTGTTCTTAAGGTTCTTCTTTCCTGCAATGGGTTCTCAGAAATGTTCTTAGTTCCCGCGCCACTTCTTCGGGCAAATCGTACGAAATTCCCTTCTTACAGATTTCAACCACAGTTTTAAGAGATTCGTGCATCAGAGCGCACGGCGGGCATACTTCCAAATGCTCTTCGATGAGCGTACAAATATTCTCTTCTATCTGACCATCAATGTAGTCTGACAAACGCTCACAAAAATCCTTACACTTCTTCATGATTCTTGTAAAGCTCTCCGCTTACCACCAGAACGTACTTCACCGTAATATGAACTCAAAGCCTCCCTGATTGAGTGACGGCCGCGATGAAGGCGTGATTTCACCGCCGGCACCGAGGACTCAATAATACCTGCCACTTCCTCCAAGGAAAAACCCTCAACATCTCTAAGAATTATGACTGTTCGATATATGAGCGGAAGGCCGTCGATGGCTTCTTCGATTTTTCTTCTCCCCTCAGCCGAAAGTAATATATCAAGGGGAGTACTCACGAACTCCGGAGATGCAGGCACAAACTCGGCGCCTTCGCTGTCTCTAATTTGTTCATCGTATTGCAGCATCTCCGGGCGCTGTCTCCTGAGAAACATCAAAGCAGCGTTACTGGCTATTTTGAACAGCCACGTGGAAAAAGACGAATTCCCTGCGAATCCCTTCAGTCCTTTGTAAGCACTAAGAAAAGTTTCCTGTAGCAAATCCTGGGCCTCGCTTTGATCCCTAACCATTTTTCTCAAATGACGATAAATTCTGCCCTGGTACTTTTCCACCAGCGTTTCGAAAGCATCATAGTCGCCGTCTAGGACCCTTATTATGATCTCGTTGTCGCTTAGCATCCCATAATCCAATTTAGATGCGCAGTAAGAAAAAAAGATTCTTACGACATTTTTTGTCCAGTAATAGATAGCCTTGGGCTGTCAAGTGTGTCAAGATCAAAGACTAGTTTTTTGAATCATCCTCTTGACACGGAAAAGCCAACACCAGGTGCGGGGCAACATTTCATTGCTCGTATGCTTCTTGGGACTATATCATGCAAGGAATTTGGAGTGCCTATGGAAGATCTCATCTCAAGGGCTGCAAAAGCATTGGCAACAGCGCAGAACGCGGTGGCGTTGACCGGCGCCGGTATTAGCACGGAATCTGGAATTCCTGACTTCAGAAGTCCGGGAGGACTCTGGACAAGAGTGGACCCCGCAGAATTCTCCATCGATCGCTTCATCCAGGACCCGTCGCGCTTCTGGCGAATGCACCTTGATCTAAAAGCCTCCGGCGATTTCAACCTGGCTGCGGCAGATCCGAACCCGGCTCACCATGCACTCGCCCGCATGGAACAGATGGGAATACTTAAGTGCATTATTACTCAGAACGTCGATAATCTTCACCAGCGGGCAGGATCAGTGGAGGTCGTTGAGTTTCATGGAAACCTTCTGAGAGCTGCTTGTATGAAGTGCCGTTCCCTCGAACCGATCGAGAATGTGGAAGCGAGATTCGAATCAGGGGAATCAGATGCTGCGAGATGCCAAAAATGCGGAGGAGTGCTCAAACCTGATGCGGTTTTCTTCGGAGAAGCCATTCCTGCCAGGGCCCTCATGGCCTCTCAAGTGCAATCCCAAAAATGCGATGTTCTCGTTGTCATTGGTACGTCTCTGCAAGTATATCCTGCCGCCCAGATTCCTCTGTCGGTCAAGCTCAAGTACCCACCTGCAACGGTGATCGAAGTGAATCGAGAGCCATCCGCCTTGCACCATCAGATCACAGACATCCTTATACTCGGCAGCGCCGGAGAAATCCTGAGCAGGTTGCTTGACGCTCTGGAAGCTCGAATTATGACGCAGTGATTTATGAAAACCCGCGCAGACTAGAAAAGGATAGACGTCTCAACAAAGAACCCCATGCGATTCATATCAACGGTGTCCCGTTCCCGCTTGATTTTTGTGTGCCAGAATCTGTATCCTCCGTTGATTGTCCATGTCCATAACCTGTTCACTGGTATGTCCACTGCAGTAGCTACTTCCCAATCCCAGCATTCAAGATTGTCGTAATTCCACCAATTCACACGGCTGAAAATATTCGGACGCAGAGCAACGGCCTCAAGCACCGGGTAAAAAGTTCCGTGAAGGCCGATTGTGGGGAATACACGGCTTCCTTCATCCTTATAATTGTACATGGCTGCTCCCACAACTACATCCTTGGGCCGTGTGTCCAAGCCCAGTATGACCATGTCCGCGTTCGCTCCAAAGAGTACTTGAGGAGACATAAAGAAGTCTAAATCGTATCCCAAATCCAGATTCCAAATTTTCTGATAAGAATCATTTCGAGATTGGTCGTAAGTCGTAGTAGGTTCCCATTTAATTCTGAACACATGGATGTTGTTGAACCGTGTGTTGGTAAAAAATTCCCACACGAGCTTGTCTTTTTGCAATCCCAGGTTTTCTCCCAAACCAAGCTTAGTGCGATCCTTTTGAATCAGATCGCCTTCGAGAAGGGTGAACCACATTCTTGAGCCGGTGGTGATCCTCAAATAGGGGGGGACCTCCCACGCGTGGACATTTCCAATGAGCAGGTAGCAGAGCGCTGTGAGCCAACCTATTATCACCAGTTTTTTCATGATTATTGGCCTATTATCTGCAAAGCCTATAAGTCAATTAACAAAAACTGGTCAACTCATATAATTTAATGCCTAAAAAGTCAAGCCCGTTGTTGGGAGCAGTCATGGTTGCCGAGAAAACCGGAGTGCCTGCGACATGCACGATTACAACTAATCCTTCCGGTTAGGATCCTTAATCGCTTCCTCGATAACAATCTCATTTCGTACCCACACGGCTTCACTGTATTTCTTGAGTCTCCTCTTGAGGTCGTAATCGTGTCTTTCTTTCGTAAACAATAGCTCATCCGGATGAACACGGTCCCACTGTTTGCTGTTGTCTTTGATCTCTTGGTCTATCTTGTCTTTGAATCCTTCTATGGGGCGAATTTCTAAGTTGTAGATAACGTAACCCGTCTTTTCCCGGCAGATGTAAAAAACCTTACCGCTGTCGGTAATCCGTATGGCTGCCAACTTGCCTGACGTAGGTACCTTCGTGTAGACGTTTTCGTACCGAATCGCTCTGAATTCTCCGATGGAATTTTCCGCTAACCCGAAATCTCCAGCCGGAGCGGGACTGATTTCTGTCCCCATAATCAACACAATCAATGCAATAGTCGAAACCACCTTCATGAATACACACCTCCCTTGAATACCGTGATTTCCTTTCCTCCATAGCATTTCAGGATTCAGCCGGCCTTACAGCGCAAGGTCTATAGTCTCGGCAATTACTTCGGACAACTGAATAAAATTGAAACTCATTTCCCTGTCAGCGTCCCTTGGTTCGTCAGGGGCATACACAATGCCGAAAAGTTTGTCTATGAATACTTCTCTCGAACTACAATAAGTTAACAGCGATTGTTTGATCATGCTTCCTATCAGGAACCCTCCGAATCTTGCGGCCCATTGAAAATGTGGTCCATCTCCTCCACTGTCTCCTATTACCACCAACTTGCGTCCGGGCAGGTTGAGTGATTGAATTACCTCTTCGGTGTTCCTCGCTTTGTCCTCAATTTCGAGAACTGCATACCGGTAACGTTCCCCTTTGTCTTCGTCTGCGAATCTTATTATCGGATTGGCCGCGACAACGCTTACGGCAGGAAGAAGCCCCTTAGCCATAGCCCGCTGGAAATATCCTTGTGAACTGGTGGTGTTGATCATAAAAAGTATATCATTTGAAAGACACCACTCAACGAGTTCCGGTACCCCGGAATAGGTCTTGAACGATGCGTCCAAATAGGCATCCATCTGTTCTCGGCTCAAATCAGAAGCCATCAGTCGTTTTATTGTGCTAACCGCTTGATCCAGAGATATCACGTTCCCGGTATAACTCTTGAAGATGTGCGAAAGCTCCAGGGTAAGTTCCGGATAAGCAAATGCTATGGGATCAAACGGCCCGTTCGGCGAGAGGCATTCACTCCAATCGGCAGAGACGACAGCCCGGTATCGAGGTCTACTCATGTGATGCTCCTTTGACTCCAACAGCTTGTTTAGTGGAGATTTTCCGGTCGCAACTTTGTAGCAGCTTTCCGCAAACTCGCAAAGCGAATCTTGTTGGACCCGAAGTGCGACCCCGTCTTGCTCAGGGGCAGGACATTTCTACGTGGACACGGCACCTGCTTTCCACTATATGTTTCCATTGAGAATTTCTCCAAAAGGATGCTCTCGGCAATATGTTGAAAATAGTCTGATACGGAACAGGAATTCTTTATGAGTTTTACACATGGCTGAAACCTATGACATGGCTGTAGTGGGAGGTGGCCCGGGAGGCTACGTCTGTGCACTGCGCGGACGCCAACTAGGTCTTACAGTGGTTCTGATAGAAAAGGAGCGAGTGGGCGGATTGTGTCTGAATCGGGGCTGCATTCCAACAAAAGCTCTTCTGTCCGATGCCGAACGCATACGGTGGACACGCAAAGCGGCAAGCGTCGGGATCCTGGATCAGGCGCCCACGTTTAGCTTTGCAGGCATAATGAAGCGCAAGGACGACGTCGTCCGGAAGATGACGTCTAATTTGGAAGGCCTTCTGTCCAGCACTGGAATTACTTTGATCAATGAACCAGCCAGAGTTCCGGAACCCGGTACTCTGGTGACTGTTTCGGGGAAAATCATAAAGGCCGCTAATATAGTTATTGCCACGGGTTCTCGTCCCTGGGTTCCACCTATCCCGGGAACGGACTTGCCGGGCGTCAAGGGCACCAGAGAGGCTCTCGACATGGAAAAGGTTCCTGAGAAGATGGTTGTTGTTGGAGGGGGGGTAATAGGTCAGGAGTTTGCGGCTATCTTTTCCGGCCTCGGCACCGAGGTGACCATATTAGAGACTCTTGGGCGTGTCCTTAACGACGTTGATGAAGAGATTGTCAAAAGGTACTCGGCTTTATTGCCCTCACTGGGAATAACAACTGAAGTCCACGTCCGGATAAACAGAATCGAGAAATCTGGAGACCATCTAAAGGTTTTTTACCAATGGCGGGACAAAGAAAAGGTTGCCTCTGCAGACATGGTCTTGATCGCTGCCGGCCGCCGTCCCAATATTGACGGCTCGGGAATTGTGGAGTTAGGCGTCCGCACAATTAACGGAGCTGTTCAAGTTGACGACTTCCTACAAACGTCTTTGGCCGGAATCTATGCCGTGGGTGATGTTGTCGGTCGAAAGATGCTGGCACACGTAGCCTCCTATCACGGAGAAATTGTTGCTGAGAATATTGCGGGCCACGAGAAACCCTGCGAGGATGATATCGTTCCGGCTTGTGTTTTCACTACCCCTCAAATTGCCTGGGCAGGTCTTACCGAGGATCAGGTCAAGAAATCTGGAAGGCCATTCCGTACAAGCTCCTTTTCGCTTTCTGCCAGTGGGAAAGCCCTTGCAGTCGGGGAATCTCATGGCCTGCTCAAGCTGATCGAGGACACCGGCACCGGCAAGCTGATTGGTGCGCACTTTCTCGGTCCAAACGTGTCCGAACTCGTCGGCGAAGCAGCCCTGGCGATGAAAAAAGGACTTTCGGCATCTGATTTAGCCGAAACCATACACCCTCACCCCACGGTCTCAGAGGCAATGAGGGAAGCAGTCCTAGGATTTTTGGGAGGGCCTTTGCATGCTGTTTCCAGGACCAAGGTTTTTGCCGGCTAAGGAATGGATCAGCATCGGAACACGGATGCCTCCTTGGCCTTAACTCTAGCTTATAGATTCATGGTCAATCATTGAAAACTTATCGACTCCTGGACACAGGGCCTCTATCGGCTGCAGCCAACATGGCCCTAGACAAAATAATTTTGGAGGAAGTCGCGGCACTGCGAAGTCCACCCACTCTTCGCTTTCTCCAATTCAAACCCGCATCTGCCCTGGTGGGGTATCATCAGGACGTGGATCTGGAAATACGCACTGATTACTGCCGATCTCACGGAATAGACATTAATCGAAGGCTCACCGGGGGCGGGAGCATCCTCTTTCAGGAGTCGGCCTTAGGATGGGAGCTTTTCGGCATTCGTGGGGAAAAGCCGTTTTGCGGTTCATTTGAAACTATCCTGAATGAAATATGTTCCATTGCAGCCGGTGGTATATCGCGGCTCGGAGTGAAAGCCTGTTTCAGGCCCCGCAACGACATCGAGGTAGATGGCAGAAAGATCTCAGGTACTGGGGGCGTAACGATTTCCAATGCATACATGTTCCAGGGGACATTACTCGTCACTAACGAGATCGAACTTTTTTTGAGGGCGCTTCGTGTTCCAGTGGAGAAGTTAAAAAAGCGCGAAATAGAATCCGTTATGGACAGGATGTGTTTTTTGAGCGATCTCGTTGCCCCTGCTCCGACCACAGCAATTATCAAAGAAGCTTTGGCCGCTGAATTCCGTGAAGCTCTTCAAGTGAATTTGGCGCCTGGAGGGCTCACTGAAATTGAGAAGGATCGCCTGAAAACAAACCTCGCGTACTTTCAAAGCCCACAGTGGATCTCATCGCGGACGCGGCCCGCGGTGGAGGGAGAACCCATTCGCTCTATTACTCAGACCGAGGCCGGGACCATGCGTGTGCATTTGTGGCTCGCTCCAGGTGGTCGTCGAGTCAGCAAGGCTCTTCTCACCGGAGATTTTTTTGCGATTCCGGAAAGACTTGTTCATGACCTGGAAGCTGCACTCGTAGGGGTTCCCGCAGAACGCGATCCACTAGCAGGAACTGTATCATCATTTTTTCGTGAATACCGTGGAGAGATTCTCGGGATTGCCCCTTCACAGGTAGCTGAGGCAGTTTCCTTGGCAGGAGAGCGATTAGGTCTTATAGACGGCAGCTTCACCCCTGCCGAGGCAAACGAACTTTTCTTGCTTAATATTCAGCCGTTGGAACTGTTGCGACATACTCCCAAGTGGCTCCTGCTGCCCTATTGTTCGAAGAATCTCGACTGCCCTTATCGGAAAATCCCAGGATGTGACGAATGTGGGGAATGCCAAATAGGAGAGTGCTTTGCTCTAGCCCGATCCCTCAATTTGGACCCTATCACGGTTCAGAGTTTTGAGCACCTGATGCAGGTTTTACAAAACACATGCGCCAATCGCGACGGAATCTACGTGGGCTCATGCTGTGAAGCCTTTTATTCGAAGCATCAGCGAGAAATGGAGAATATCTCTGCACGTGGAATACTCATCAATCTGGATTCCACTACCTGTTACGATCTGGGCAAAGGCAGCGCTGCGTACAAGGGGAATTTTGACAACAAGACATCTCTCAATTTGAAACTGATAGAAAAAACTCTCAGGCGCTTTAATGGTTCTTGCTGAAACACAATGGGACTTATTGGTTGTCGGAGCAGGGCCGGCGGGTTCCAGGGCAGCCGCCACGGCAGCGGCCGAGGGAATCAGTACAGTCCTCATAGATGCTAAACGCCGCATTGGCGAGCAACCCCACTGTGGGGAGTACGTTCCCGCTCGCCTTTTCTCCGAGTGCGGGCTCGACAAGGCATCAGTGATCCAGAGCGTGTCCTTGATGGAAACCCGTATCTTGGGCTCTCAATCACCTATGCAAAGTTCCGCAGGTCCCGGAGAACGCGGAAATGAATCGGGCGCCTCATCATTCGGACAAATCCATGAAGATCCTGTCAAAAAGATTATAACAAATTCATCAGGTTACTTGATTGACCGTGTTCGCTTTGACAGGGACCTGGCTGGAGAAGCTGCGGCTGCCGGCGTGACCGTGCTCTGTTGTTGCAGATTCGTCGGATTTGAGAACGATTGTTGCGTTATAAGATGTGGCTCTGAGAAATCGGTTCTTAATGCCAAATTCATTGTCGCCGCTGACGGAGCCATATCAACCGTAGCCCATGCCCTCGGATTTCGGTCTCCGGAAGTTCTTAAAGGCGTTCAAGTGGAAGTGCCCCTGGAAAATCGTGTGGACAGGACATTTGTTTTCTTGCACCCGAAGTTTTTCGGGGGGTACGGCTGGCTTTTCCCAAAGGGAAAAGTGGCAAACGTCGGCGTTGGCGTTGCCTCGAAGAGCGGAATTGATTCAAGGTCAGTCCTTGGGGATTTGCTGGAGGCTTTGTCAAAACAACGGATGATTAGGCCAGGACGGCTGGCGGTCTCAAGCGGCCTGATCCCTGTGTCTGGTCCGCGAACAACGTTGGTGAACGGGAATGTTATTTTTGCCGGAGATGCAGCAGGCTTAACCCACCCGATTACCGGCGCAGGAATTCCGCAAGCTGTAGTTTCCGGAGAATTGGCAGGTCGAGTTGTTGCCGCTAGTCTGAAAACCGGAGACAGGAGGCACCTCGCAGATTACGAGGCTGAAATAATGGGGCGATATGGTGGGGTAATTCGGCATGCATTGTCCAAGAGAACACTCATGATTCAAAACTGGAATTATCAGGATTTTGAATCTATTTGCATGAATACATGGATTGCCTTTGACGGTTACAAGAAACGTGTTTTGAAGGACAATCGGTGTAACCAAGGCAACTGGGATTGAAAAACATATCTCAAGAAAAAATGTCAAGACGATTTACCAGTGAGATTAGTCAGGAACTTTCGTCTCTCTTCCGTAGGGCATGGGACGTCTCCCGGTCAATTCACGGCAATCGTTTGACGGTACATGTGCCAGGAATGTTTGTCGTCAATGGCAGGCGTGGAAAATATCGGGCAGTCTCCATAACCGGAGACAAGTGCCTACTCGATTGCGAACATTGCAGGGGGTCGCTCCTCCGGACCATGTCTCATGCCCTCACGCCTCAAGACCTGATAGACCTGGGACTAGAAGCCGAAGCGAGAGGTGATTATGGATTACTGGTCTCCGGGGGTTGCGATCATGAGGGGAGGCTTCCCTGGAAAGAGTTTGCTCCTGCCATCAAATTTCTAAAGGCGAGAACCGGCCTTATTATCACTGTGCATACGGGGCTTGTGGATCCTGAAACTTCTGCACGGTTAAAAGAATCCGGCGTTGATCAGGCCTTGATTGATGTCATTGGAGACGAGGATACCGCGAGAGAAGTCTATCACCTTAGCAACGGAATTTCCTCGATCCGGCGATCTTTGGAATCCCTCGCCGCGGTCGGTCTTGATACAGTTCCGCACATACTCTTTGGTCTCCATTATGGACGCGAGAAGGGTGAGATGGCCGCTCTGGAAATTATTGTGGAGTTTCCTATAAACAAATACGTTATAGTGGTGTTAATGCCTACCAGAGGGACAGCCATGGCTGATGTCCAGCCCCCCCAGCCTCTCAGGGTCGCCCAATTCATCGCTGAAGCCCGACTTCGACTGCCGGGGCTCAAGACTTCCCTTGGATGCGCCAGGCCGAGGGGTATGTATAGAAAAGAGCTGGATGTGCTTGCAGTGATGGCGGGAATCAATTCCTTGGCCTTGCCTTCGGACTTGGCACTCGAGGAGGCTGAGTCCAGAGGGCTGGAGCTTGATTACCATGAATATTGCTGTTCCCTGGGATAGGTTAGGATATGATGAGAACTTCCCGGGTCGTTCAACAGTCATCTTGGTATCAAGATGTTGTTTTTCATCAAGAACCACCTGGGACGTTTGTGAGAGACTTTCAGGAGGAAAAGATCAATGCCTCTTCCAAAGGTAATGGTAAGTCCGGGCACACAGGAAGAAAGCCCGGATTATGTAAGGCTTTCACTGGCAGCCGCCATGACGATGGGGTTCACTAAGGGTTGGTTTTACAGGAATGCCCGCCTCGGATGTATAAATTTGCTTCTCACTTATGCCGGCGGTTGTCGAGCAAACTGTGCTTTTTGCGGTCTTGCCGTGGAAAAGAATGGCTCTTCCAGTGGAAAGAATTTCATACGAGTTCCGTGGAAGACATTCCCAACGGACGAGGTGATAGAAGCTATAGGAAACGCCCCTGAGTACGTTCAGCGGGTATGCGTCTCAATGATAACTCATCCACGGTGCAGGCAGGATGTGATACGCATTTGCAACAGAATTTCCAAAGAAACCGGTAAGGCAGTTTCTCTACTCATATCCCCTTCGTTGATCCACCGGGATGATCTAGCGGCAATGAAAGATGCCGGTGCAGAGCGCGTCGGGGTGGCCATAGACGCGGCTACGAGGGAAATATTTGAACGACTAAGGGGCAAACCTGTCAGAGGCCCTCACCAATGGGACAGATATTGGAAGGTTTATGATCAGAGTCTTGAAGTGTTTGGGGAAGGAATGGCCGGTGTTCACCTGATTTGCGGCTTGGGCGAGACTGAGCAGGAGATGGCGACGGCAATTTCAAAGGCGAGAACCATGGGAGGTTACACTCACTTGTTCTCTTTTTTCCCCGAAAAAGGTTCTGCGATGGAAGCACACCCTTCACCGCCGATAGGAGCGTACAGGCGTATTCAGTTGGCTCGCCTGCTGATTGATAACGATCGAGTTCGTTTGGACCGGATGCGGTTCGATCACCATGGAAGAATCATACAATTTGGTCTATCGGAGGGTGAGCTTACAGAGACAATTCTCAGCGGCTCTCCTTTCGAAACTTCAGGCTGTCCTGGTCCGGCTGGAACAGTGGCATGTAATCGTCCCTATGGAAACGAAAAACCTGGCGCCGAGATACGGAACTTCCCTTTTCCTCCGGAAAAAGACGATTTGAAAAGGATTCAGGAAGAACTGCTACAATACTGAACGTAAGTAACACGGACTTGAAAAAGGGAGCGGGATCTGGTGGTAAAAGGTAAGCTTAGAGCCTGGATGAATACCGTCTAACCTTATTGTTTTCTTAGTGTTCAAAAAGCTTTATGCTGATACCGTTCGGATCGTTCAAGGAAGCGTAGGTTACTCCGTCCCTGGTGCCATTGGTTTCGACAAAACTAAGCCCTTTTTTCGTTAGATCTGCCACCGACACCGAAAGATTCTTAACCCTAAGGCTCATGCCGGAAACACCTCCGCTCAAAGGCCCTGCCTCAGAAAACCGGTTGTGGCAAATTTCAAGTTTGTAGGGGGTTCCCTCTTTTTCCATGCAAACTTTGTCAAGTCCGCCGGAGAAACCCTCTGCTGCCTTGAAGCCAAGTTTACTGTAAAAATTGATGGTCAGTTCAGGGTCAGCGGTAGGGATTCCAATAGTGAGCGGGTAGTTATCTAATAAGGATCTGGCAAAACTTGACGACTCAGCCTCGGTGTTGTGGGCAATAAGGAGACCGAACACCACCAAAAACATAATTGAGAAAGTGAATCCAAGAAAAAGCCGTCTAGCGTGTCCGGCCGGCAATCTCATCCTTATCCAACCTCCTTAACCTCAGCCATCTCAATGAAAAATCAGTCCTTCCCTCAAGCAGGCAAAATCACTATACACAAAAAACAACCCAAAAGCAATGAAGAAAGTAGCCGTCCGGTAAGTCCTCAGTTACGAGGGACAACATTTAAAAAGTCTTAATGATTTCGAGCAACGGACCTCGGAATTCCGCGGGTAACTGAATGGATACGTCCCGCAGGAAACAGGTCTTGACATATCGGGATCCCTTGATGTTGTCACTTTATCCCCAACCCGTTGAGATCTGACCGGTAAAGCAAGACCTGACACTGTAGGTGGCAATTTCCGGAGGGGGATCGTAAAACGACAAAATACCTCACAGCTATCTATGGCAGAAAACCCATACAACATAGCCCCCTCGCCCTGATGATGTTCACATATTTTCCCTGCTTCAATGCAGTGTCCAATGTTCAGGGGACCTTTCCGCTCACTTTTGGTCGCTGTGTCTAAACTGTTCCGGCACTTTATAGAGACCTCCAGACCATGCTACCAGTTCGTCCATGGAGTTGGCTGCGAGCAGCGACGTGTTCACTTCTGCGATGTCGATCCCCAGATCTTCGGGTGTCACCACTATGCGGCGTCGCCTCAAGTCTGCGGTCTCTTCGGGTTTCGCTTCCTTGCCGAGATCCGTATCGCCGGCAACAGCCTTGATAGCGGCCTCTCTCTCATGCAGTGTAGCGCACTTGTGAAGGTGCGCTATCCCCTTCTCGGTGACGATCTGGGTGATGGCGTCCCCATAGATCATTACCGGGGGGACTTTGAGACCGGCCCGTTTCATCAACTCCCATGCGTCGAGTTTGTCCACAAAGCACTGGATTCCCTTGGGCCCCCGGGTCTCGAGCATCTGGACGACGAGCTTGCGGCCCCGGGGCATATCACCAATAAGGCTTGGTAACATACCGTTCTCGTCCCCAATCTTGATCCAGGCTTCGCTTGAATGGCGGCGGCCTGGGGCGTCGCAGCCCATGTTCGGTGCTCCACCGAAACCCGCGATTCGGTCTGCAACGGCAGTGGAACTGTTGCCGTACCGGTCTATTTGGAGCGTGGCCCCCACGAAAGCGTCTATGGCGTAGTGTCCTGCGGCCTGGCAGAAGGCCCGGTTGGAGCGGAGGTTGCCATCAGGACCGACAAAGAAGATGTCGGACCTGGCCGCAACATAGTCTTCCATTCCCACTTCGGAGCCGAAGCAGTGGATCGAATCCACGAACCCTGACTCAATAGCCGGGATCATTGTGGGATGGGGGTTAAGCGTCCAGTGGGTGCAGATCTTGCCCTTGAGACCCAGCCGCTCCGCGTACGTGGGGAGAAGCAATTCGATGGCTGCGGCAGCGTAACCGATACCGTGATTCAGAGAACGGACTCCGTACTCAGCATAGATTCCCTTGATCACCATCATTCCGATCAGGACATTGACACCGCGAATCCTGGCCGGATCTCGCGTGAAGAGGGGCTCGATGTAACAAGGTTTTCCTGAGGGGATGACGAAGTCAACCCAGTCGCCGGGAATATCGACACGAGGTAGATTTTTGGCTACCTCTTCCACTTGGGCCACTACGATACCCTGTCTGAAGTGAGTCGCTTCCACGATGGCGGGTGTCTCTTCCGTATTAGGACCAGTGTAAAGGTTACCGTTTCTATCCGCCCGGACCCCCACAACCAGAGCGACTTGGGGCGTAAGATCGAGAAAATACCTCGCAAAAAGCTCAAGGTAGGTATGGATCTCCCCAATCTTCATCTTCGACTGATTGACAAGCCGTGTGACCTGTGTGGCCTGGGGACCTGAAAAGGAAAAATCAACTTTCGTTGCGATACCGCGATCGAAGATCTCACAGTGTGAAGGCAGGGCAATTACCGACTGGATAAGATGAAGCTTGTTGACTTTCGAGGTATCCACTTTGCAGAGACAATCGGCCAGAAAATCGGCCTGCTTCTGATTATTCCCTTCCAGAGCCACCCGGTCTCCCGGGCAGATGACCGTCTCCAGAAGAGCTACCGCTCGGGAGGAATCAACGACTTTGCTGTTGCCTCCGTCGGTCAGTGCTTTGGCTTTAGCCATTCGTCTTTCGTATTCTGCCTTACGACATTCCCAGTCCCGTCCAGCATGCACTCCCGGTGTAACCATTGAATTCCCTCCGAAAAAACAAAGTGATTGAAAACAGACTTTCCGAGCTGTTTCTCTTATTTGTTGCTCCCTATTATTGCGAAGGTTTCCGTAACATTCCGGGGAAATGTCCGAAGAGAGCCAATGGGATATTCCCGACGAGCAGTCAGCAGTTCCCTCATTCAAAGACCTCCTGACATCCTTACAGCCTAAGTACTAGGTTTCCTAAATAAGGTATCTAATATTTTACTTGAAATCATTGCTCCGACGAGATACTTGGTTCCTCTGGAAAGGGGGACGGAAGATGTCGCGCACAAGCCCTTTTATTATCACACTTTCTTCGACCGAGGAGCGAATTCTTGTTGAGAACTCTCGGCTGCTGGCCCGGTTGCATTACCGCACCTGCCGCCTCCAGTTCGATGAGTGCATGATGCGTTTGTTTTCACCTTTGTGCCCTGGAAACGGCTCTGAGGGCCGGTAAGGATATCTATTTTTACGCTCCCTGCTTCAGTGCCTCCCGGCCCAAGTTTCACAAACTGGTATTTCTCTGCGCCAGGAATAGCCCGATAGCTCAGCTTGGCAATTGCATCTCCCAGAGGTTTTAGCGTAACTCCTCAATAACTCATGGAAGATTCCGACAATAGTTAAGGATTGAGTCCCGCTGGTTCCCTCGGCGAGGATGTGGGTCAAATCGAGCAGGCTCCATTCCTTTACGAGACGTGCTTCATCTTTCCGATCTCCTTTTCGGGTGATCACTTTCGAGGCTGTGAGCCGAAGCGTCGCTGAAACCTCTTGACGAACGGGAACGTTACCAGTATCACGGGGGATAATGGCAACGTCCGCTTATATGGTATTCCCATAAACGTTCCCGTTACTGGAATTACTGGCAACAACCCTCAAGGGGAGCATCGTCATACGCGTCCATCTATTCTGATACTTTTCCCCTTCAGGTGAATATATTATGAGAAAATCACTCCGTTTTTGTCCATAGAATGTGAAAAATAACAACCGGGACCGCATCGCACGTGAGCGCGAGAAGGCAGCTACGCCTTTGCCGCCCGCCGCAAGACCGTCGAGCGGATTGGTCTGCCCCAGGTCCGCAACTATCGCCTGAATATCCTAGCTCAGGAGGAACGGAGTTTCCAGGAGCAGCTTGACCAGAAGGCCCATGTCTATCCCGAGATGGTTCCGCTGATTATGTTGAGCATGGAAGGAGATCGATAAAAGATGGGAACAGTGTGGACAGAAGAAAAAGCGCTTAACCTTCTCAGGG
>JAPLJK010000026.1:0-84637 GCA_026388625.1 Deltaproteobacteria bacterium
TGGAATTTCAGAAAGAAAAACATTACCTTCTCAGACATGCTGGCTGCAGCACGACGCAGCCATTTTGACCAAAGAATTTCGCGCGATCACGAGAAACGCGAGGACACAACAAAAATCACCCTGCCTCGCTCCACACGCGAACCCCGATTCGCAAAAAGGGCGAAACTATAGATGCCTCTTTTTGACCAAAATTTTCTGGGAAACTCCTGAAAAAATTCTGGTTGACAGGGGCCGTGTGGTTAGGCATTCTGACAAGCTGTGGGAAATTTCTTTCTTTCAAGCGATATAGTGGCGTTCGCTCCTCCTTGGAGGCTCAGGGGAGATAACCTGCTGCGGCATTTTGTGGTCGGAGGGGCGTCAAGTGACCGATCAAGATCCAGAAGATCACGAAGATGGCAAGCGCGCCGCATAATTACGGGTTGCAGTGAATCGTGCGCTCGCCGCTGACTTCAGTCGTTGGCCCACTAATCGATTGTCCGGCCCCTGCGGGTACAGCTACTGCTTGGCCCGTCGCCGGTCATTCTCTCGGGTACACTGTTGCGCAACGCCATGCATACCGTCCGAGGAATTGATTTGCTGTACGTGTCTGTGCTTCCACGAATTATCGCAGTTAACATGAAAAAACTCTCGGCTGCTGGATTGGATTAACGGATCTGTGTGCCCCTAGTGAACCGGAGCAGGTAGGTCTCGGCCAGACATGAAGCCATAGAGGTATCATCCGTACACTCGCCCGCCTTCAGTAGGGCAGGATGCGGGCCGCGAGGCGCGGGAGCCTGCTCAGTTGGCCTGGACAATGCTATTCCGCTGGGTCGGCTCCGGGGACTTCTACCTGTTGGTCCCTCGGTAGCCAGAAAAGGGAACAACCTGACCACGAATACTCAGGGTTACAGGAACGGCTGGCCGGCCCGGCGGTTCCTGCCGAGTAATCCAGGTCCAAATTCCTGATAAGGAGGTAGGGTTATGTGCAGGAGGAAGTTTTTGGTAGGCCTGTTAGTTGTGAGTGTGGCCGTATGGGCGGGTGGCGTCGGGGCACAAGACACCTTGAAGATCGGAGCTCCCCAGCCTATGACGGGCCCGGACGCACCTTTTGGCGACAAGTTTAAGAAGGCGTACAGCCAGGCGGTGGACGAAATCAATGCGGCTGGAGGCGTGAACGGCAAAAAGATCGAAGTGGTCATCGAAGACCACCAAGCCAAGAACCCTCTGGCAGCCACGGTCACCGAGAAGCTCATTACCCAGAACAAGGTGTTGGTGCTGACCGGCGGGCGTGCCTCGGGACAGGCGGTGGAGATAGCCTCGGTGGCGCAGCGCCTAAAGTGCCCGTACGTAGTGGACCATCCCTCAGCAGACATCATCACCGCCAAGGGCTTTGAGTGGGTGTTCCGCAACAACCCTACGGGCTCGATCTACCCGCAGGCTTTCAACAAGTTTATCAGCGATGTGCAGGGCGCCATGCCCAAGTCCGCGGCGGTGGTCTACGACAACACCGTTTTTGGCAAAAGTATCGCCAACTCGGTCATGGCCTTCTTGAAGTCGAAAAATGTGCCCATCGTCAGTGACGAAGCGTACTCGGTCAATTCTCTCGACTTCAAGCCCGTCATGACCAAGGTTAAGGCCCAGAATCCGGACTTCCTGCTGATGGTGGCAGTTTCCACCACTGATGCGATCCTTCTCACTCGCCACGCCAAGGAGATGGGGGTTACCCCGCGGGCTTTCGTGGGATTCGGCGGCGGCTTTGGAGTGGCGGATCTCGCCAACGAGCTGGGCCCCTTGTCCGAAAACGTTTTCTCCTCTGCGGCCTGGTCGGGCAATCCTAATGATGCGACCACCAAGACTTTCTACGAGAAGTTCCACAAACTTTACGGGATTTACCCCAAGGAGCACGAGGTCGAGGGCTATGCCGTGATCTATATCATCGCTGATGCGCTGAAGCGGGCCAAGCTGACAGGAGATCTGGCGAAGGACCGCGAGGCCATACGAGAAGCGCTCTTAAAGACCGATATGACCACCGTTTTCGGTAAGGTGAAGTTCGGAGACTGGGCAGGTCCATTGGGCGACAAGTATACCAACCAGAACATCTATTCACCGGAGCACTCGGTGCTGGCTCAATGGAGGGGCGGCAAGTTGCTCAACGTATATCCCGAAGCCAATGCGGAGACCGAGTACGTCTTTCCGGACCCGACGGTCAAACGTTAACTGATTCAGGCGGGAAACTGCTCGAACGGATGCAGGTGTTGACTTACACGCATGTGATCGTTTTAGGCCTGTTATCACCCTCCCACTTCCCCCTCCCGTCGAGGGAGGGGATTTTTAAAACCGTCTCCCCCTGGTGGGAGAGGGTAGGGTGAGGAATCTTGAGGCCACGGCGCTCGAGTCAAGTTAGTGCAAATGGCTCCAACGAGCAGCTTCACGCCCGAGATATACTACATGGAAACTCTGGTACAAAGCATCGTAAGCGGTGTGCTCACTGGGTCGCTCTATGCCATGATCGGCGTGGGCCTGACCATTGTTTTCGGCGTTATGCGAATTATCAATATGGCCCACGGTGACATGGTCATGCTGGGAATGTACGGGGCCTTCTGGGCTCATGTGGCGTGGAAGATGGATCCTTTTCTTTCCATCATCCTGTGGGTGCCGGCGGGCTTTGTGGGCGGCGTGGTTGTCTTCCGATTCTTGCTCAGGAAGATAGTCCCGGGCGGTGAACTCAACACCCTGCTCTACACCGCAGGATTGTCACTCTTTGTGGCCAACCTCGCGCTCCTAGTGTGGACGGGTGATTATCGCACCATCAAACTGCCCTATGCGATCATGCCGCTGCGGCCGCTGGGAATATCGGTGCCCATCCCGCTCGCGATCGCCTTTGCTATGGCCATCTTACTCACCGCGGGGCTCTTCTGGTTCCTGGTGCACACCGACACCGGGCGTGCCATCCGAGCGACCAGCCAGGAGCCAGAGGCTGCGGCCCTTATGGGCATCAGCGTGGGGCGCATCTCCATGATCACTTTCGGTTTGGGGACCGCCCTGGCTTGCGGCGCGGGAGTACTGCTGGCGCCTTCACTGTACCTCTATCCGACTGTAGGCGAGATCCTAGTGGCCAAGTGCTTCGTCATAGTAGTGTTGGGTGGGCTAGGTTCCGTACCGGGGGCCATTGCCGGAGGGCTACTCCTGGGGCTGGCGGAATCCCTGGGCGCAGTATACGTGTCGGTCCCGTATAAGGACGCGATCGGTTTCGTCCTCTTTCTGCTGGTGCTGTTGTTCAGGCCGGCCGGCCTGTTCGGAGAGGGCAAGTCATGAAGCTAATCCTGGTAGCGGTGGCGCTGGCAGCGTTGGTGGCAGCACCCTGGATCGTCACTGACCCCTTTTACGTGCATCTGATGATCATGGTTTTGATGTGGACGGTGCTGGGGGCGTCCTGGAACGTCGTGGGAGGATTCGCGGGGCAGGTCTCATTCGGTCACTCGGCCTTCCTCGGCACGGGGGCGTACACCACCATGATTCTGTATCTCAATATGGGGATCGCTCCATGGTACGGGATCGTGTTGGGCGGGCTAGTGGCTGCTGTCATCGCACTGCCGATAGGCTTGATATGCTTCAGGCTGCGCGGCCCCTATTTCGCACTGTCCACCTTGGCGGTGGCTGAGATCATCCGACTGGTGGCCCTCAATTGGGAGTCTCTGACCAACGGCCCGGTGGGGCTCTTAATCACGACGCTGCCACCCGTGACGCTGGCGGGCACCGCTCTCGACTGGGAGAGCAAGACTCCATTCTACTACATCATCGCGGTTCTCGCCGTTGGGGCGCTCGTGGCCACTTCATTGCTGGCCCGTAGCCGTTTGGGCGCATATCTCCTGGCAGTACGCGACGACATTGACAGCGCCGAAGCGATCGGTATCAACACGGTGCAGGTAAGGGTCTTGGCCCTGGCCCTGTCCGCGTTTCTCGCAGGGGTAGGGGGCGGGTTCTATGCCATGTACTTGCGCTACATCGATCCGGACGCGGTCTTCTCCATCCCCCTTTCGGTGGAGATGGTCTTTATACCAGTGGTGGGAGGTCTGACGACAGTAATGGGTCCTTTCATCGGCGCAGTGTTCCTGGTTTCGTTGGGCGAGACGTTCCGGACGCACTTCCTGACCGGACACCTGATTTTCTACGGGCTGTTCATGATGGTGGCAATCCGCTACATGCCGGAAGGCATTTGGGGGCGTCTGCGCTTGATGGTTGCAAATCGGTGGGGGGTGAGAAATGCCTGAAGCCATGCTCGAACTGAAGGGCCTCACCAAATCCTTCGGTGGCTTGCGGGCTGTGACCGATCTCTCCTTCACAGTGGAGAAGGGAGCTATCGTAGGTCTCATAGGACCCAACGGTTCAGGCAAGACGACGGTCTTCAACCTGGTGGCAGGTTTCCTACCGCCGAGCGCGGGTCAGGTACTGCTCGAGGGTAAGAATCTGGTGGGGCTCAAACCTTATGCCATAACCCGCAAGGGTGTGGCTCGGACTTTTCAGACCGTCAAACCGTTTCGTCAATTGAGCGTGATGGAGAACGTGACTCTGGCAGCGTTCCTGCGATTTCCCATGCGTCGCCACGCCGAAGCCGAAGCCTCCCGTATACTTGAGAAAGTAGGACTGAAAGGCAAGATCAAGCTCCCGGCCAACGACTTGACCCTGGTCGATCAGAAGAGACTGGAAATAGCCCGGGCACTGGCGACCGGTCCCAAATTACTGCTCCTGGATGAGCCGATGGGGGGGCTCAATGCCACTGAGGTAGACCTGGCAGCCCACTTGATCAACGACATCTGTGCCGACGGAGTGACGATCATCTGGGTAGAACACGTCCTCAGGGCGATAATGAACACTTCCCACCGAGTAATAGTTATAAACTACGGCGCGAAGGTCGCGGACGGCACCCCTCGAGAGGTGGTGGAAAACCCGGACGTCATCGCCGCGTACCTCGGCAAGCGAGCTAAGCCCAATGCTGCGGATTGAAAACCTTCAGGTAGCGTACGGAAAAGTGCAGGCGCTGTGGGGAGTCTCCATCAGTATTGACGCGGGGCAGATTGTTGCCCTGGTGGGGGCCAACGGCGCGGGCAAGACCTCTCTGCTCAAGACCATCTCCGGCCTCGTCAGGCCCGTGAGCGGCTCCATCACCTTCGAAGGCAAGCCGCTGGAGGCGGCCACCCCGACCCAGATTGTGCACCGCGGGCTGATTCATGTGCCGGAGGCGCGCAAGCTGTTCCCCGAGATGTCGGTGATGGAGAACCTGCTACTGGGAGGGTACTGCACGCCGGTCAATCAGCGGGGGCAGAGGCTGGAAGAGGTCTTTGCCATTTTCCCCGTCCTCAAGGAGCGTCAACGCCAGATCGCGGGCACTCTCTCTGGTGGCGAGCAACAGATGGTCGCTATAGGAAGAGGTCTGATGGCAGCGCCCAAACTTCTGATGCTGGATGAACCTTCTCTGGGCCTGGCACCGTTCCTGGTCGAGGAAATGTTCCGGGTTGTCGAGGAGGTGAACGGCCTTGGCGTGACAGTGCTGCTGGTGGAGCAGAACACCGAGCACGCACTGTCAATAGCTCACAAGGGCTTCGTCATGGAGTCCGGTCGAATTGCATTATCCGGCTCAGGCACGGAACTCCTGGCCAACCCCGCAATCCGCAAGGCCTATCTCGGGCTTTGAGCCGGGCAGGGACGCCGGCTGTGACCGGAATTGGTAGGGACCGGCATCCAGAGGCTGTCTCAAAATTAATTTTCTTCTCGCGTTTTGACTGGGACCTTTAGTAAGCCACGAAGTAATCGTCAACCTCATCGCTGGAACAACCACTGACACAGGCCTCAAAGTGCGTTGCGAACTTGATACCAATTCATATCCCAAAGGCATCAGGGTATCAGATCAGGTCATGGCAAAAAACAACATCACGAGGCACGACTTCCACGGAGAGTGGAATTACACCATTTGGCAGTGGAGCCCCTCAAACTGATACGGTCATTTTCTGACGGACCCTAAGAGGCAGGACTGTATGTGATCCACTGTGACTTCTGATGCCTTGGAAGCCGCTGCCTGTTCCTCAACTTTTTTCCGCACTCTTTTTCTGACGAAGAAAGGCACCCTGGAAAGGGCGTCTTATGCCTCTCTCGACCACTTCATGATCAGTACCGCCACTCATGGAATTAAAATCTACCAGACCCCTGCCTTGCAGAATCAATAAACCGTGAAGTCCCAAAAAATCAGCCTGTCTCCCGCAGCAGGATCTTCTTGTTGCCCCAACAAAAGCGGCTCTGCAAGAGGTTTAGCTATGAGTACCACATAATAACACGATCTCTTTTTACCGGTTTACTTTCTATATGTAAATTCGTCATACGGCAGGGCCATGAAGGCAGTCAGAGAAGATGAGACAGCCGCCCAGGCCATGGGGATCAACGCTTTCAGGATTAAGACCCTGGCCTTTACGGTCAGTGGTTTTTTTGGAGGGGTGGCCGTCGCCTCTTATTGCTCAAAGAGGTATCGCCAGGACCTTTCAAAGCATAAAACTCTACGACGATCTCACCGTACTTGAAAACGTTATGGTTGCCGGTCACTCGTCCATACGATACTCGATCATAGAGACGGTAATTGGTTTTGGAAGATATGCCGGCGATGAAAAAAGGATCCGAAACCTTGCCCAGAAGTTGCTTGAATTAATGGGACTGGCTGACGTGGTTCATGAAAAGGCGCAAGTTCTTCCCTATGGAAGCCAAAGAAAATTGGAAGTCGCAAGGGCCCTGGCGTTAAGGCCTCGACTCCTTCTTTTGGACGAACCGGTGGCTGGAATGAACCCTTTGGAAACCATTGAATTCAGCAAGTTGCTTAGACAAATTCACTCAGACAAGCGCATAGCAATAGGACTCATAGACCACGACATGAAGTTTGTTATGAACGTGTGTGACAAAATCAAGGTAATAGACCACGGAGTTTCGATTGCCTGGGGCACTCCTCACGAGATCCGCAATAATGAAAAAGTGATCGCAGCCTACCTTGGAAATAGCTGATCGAGGGTTTGGGAACGCTGATGCTTGAGATAGACGGCCTTCATGTTCGCTACGGCGGGATCCACGCTTTGAAGGGAATCTCGCTCAACGTTACTGAAAAAAAATTGCCGCGCTTCTCGGGTCCAATGGAGCCGGCAAGAGTACCACGGTCAGGGCCATCTCTGGAATTGTTCCGACCGAAGTATTCAAGGTCATTAAAGAAATCCGCCGCGAAGGGGTTACAGTCTTTGTCATCGAACAGAATGCGGACGCGGCCTTAAGAATCGCGGACGAAGCGTTTGTGATGGAAACCGGAAGGATCGTGCTTCAGGGTGCGGGAGCAGAACTTCTTGACAATCCGATGGTCCGGGAAGCTTATCTTGGGCATGAGGCCGGTGATCTAGGGTAAGATTAGTGAGCCGAGCCGAAAACATCATTATTTCTGTAACTGAGGACTTACTTATTTCTCAAGAAGTAACTTGACTCCTGAATGCTCTAGTGGTAGGGAAAGGCTCGGCCTCAACCTCGGGGGAGGGAGGGGCCTTTAAACCGGCAAACCGGAGGGTGGGGGTGCTTGTCATCCCCCCCGCCGGTTTCATTTTATGATCTGACCAACATTTTTGTTCTTCTGGGGTATCGATCTCAGTCAGGGATTGGCCGGAACAGATCCTACTTTGTTTTCTACGATTCCCCGTCTGGTTATCGTCCAGTGGCCCCGCACACATTGACTGTTCTTCATGAAAAATTTCGCATCTTAGTGCAACCGGGATCAGTGAAAGGGAAGAAAATTCGACCTCAGCGTGTACACGGCGCTATTGCAAGGCTGAGCCATAAAGGCTGCTCTCAGGTTCAGCCGGCGTTTGTTGCTACCCTTTACATGTAGTCAGAGATGTTTTATAAAGTTGGTTCGTCAGTTTTCTCGCCAGTCCGCTTACAGAGAAAGAGAACAACCTAATGGCAAAAAAAGAGGCCGCCGCAATCGAGGGAAAAACTCATCGAAACGTTTTTCAGGAATACTGCGAAGCTTTTGTTGTGGCCGTCATTTTGGCTATTCTTATCCGTGCAATATTTGTTCAAGCGTTCAAGATCCCCTCTGGGTCGATGGAAAACACTCTGCTAATAGGCGACCACATTCTGGTCAACAAGCTAATCTACGGGATTCGCATTCCTTTCACGGACAAGAGATGGCCTCGTTTGTCTGTGCCGAAACAAGGGGATGTGATCGTATTTGTTTACCCTGAAGACCGGACTAAGGATTTCATAAAGCGTTTGATTGCAGTCGGCGGCGACACTATCGAAATAAGGAATAAGAAGGTAATTGTTAATGGGAAAGAAGTCGACAGTCCTTATGCACGGTTCGTCACCAGTATGGCCTTGCCTGGAGACATAAGTCCCAGAGACAACATGCCTCCGGTCACAGTCCCTGACGGGCACCTGTTCGTTATGGGAGACAACAGGGATCAGAGTCATGACAGCAGGTGGTGGGGCTTTGTGCCGGTCGAAGATGTAAAAGGGGAGGCGTTCCTCATTTACTATTCTGCAGATGATTTTACTTCCATTAAATACGGCCGCATTTTTAACGTCATTCGCTGAAGCCAAACTTATTCCTGGATGGCAGTTGAGACGGCATGGAACCTATGGCCTAATAAGCAACTGTAACGCTATTTATCAATTTCTGCCGGAAATTAAACCGAGGCAGGCCCGCGTATGCGGGCTGGGTCGATCAACGGGGAAAATACATGCCGTTTTCCCCGCTGTCCATGCTCTTCATTCCAACCCGAAGGTGATTAAGAAAGGCTTGGCAAAGAGGGCTTAACTGACGGTTTTTTCGCTGAGCCAGATAGAGAGGTCTAAAAAATCTTACATCCTCAATTTCAAGAGGAACAAGGGTCCCTAGCAGAAAATCTTCTCCGACAGCCTGTTTGGACAGAATTGATATACCTATTCGAGATTTGATTCCCTGACGGACGGCTTCGGTACTTCCCATCTCAGCTACAACTTCAAGTCGTTGGACATCCAGACCATGCTCCTCCATGATACGGCTCATTACCATGCGTGTCCCGGATCCTCTCTCCCTGAGTATAAATGGTTCACCAACAAGGTCTTCCAAGTGGATCTTTCGCTTTCCAGCCCATTGGTGATCGGGATGCACGGCAAGTACCAGTTCATCGGAACACAGTTCTTCCAGAAGCAATCGTCGGTCGTTCGACTTCCATCCCACCAGGCCGGATTCCAGGCTACTCTCCAGGACCTCATCGACGATTTCGGCGGAATCAGAAATGCGAATGGTAATCTTGATTGCGGAATGCTGAGACTTGAAAGTTCCGATAAATCTCGGCAGAATGTAAGTTCCTGGAATGGTGCTGGCGCCCAGGACCAGTCGGCCTGCAAGGCGTCCCCTGAATTGCCCGAGAGTTTGCATGGACTCTTCGAGCATGTTGACGATGCTCAGAGCGTATTTGTAAAAGGCCTGTCCAGCCGGAGTTGGAAGAATTTCTCGGCCAAAGCGGTCAATCAGCCGTTCTCCAAGAGCTTGCTCGAGACCTCGGACGTGGTCGCTGACGGTGGGTTGCGAAAGTGAAAGCGCTTCGGCTGCTTTTGTGAAGCTCTTGAGTTCAAACACTTTACAGAAAACTTCCAGACGGCGGATATCCATGGGGCCTCTCTCGCAAATGTTCGGAGTCTGTTATTTGTCCAGGACGATACTGTCTCAGGAGCATCTGATATTATGATTTCCCAGCCAACATCGGGAATAGTGCTAATTCATCCACCGGCTGTAAGCAAGCGGTACCTAAGGACAAAGTTTATGCCATACGGGATGGCGGTCATTTATTCTTTCCTGAAAGAGCATAACGTACCGGTCGTTCAGTACGATTTTCTGATGGAATACATCTTCGCCGCTGAAGATGACATAGACTATCATAATCCGGAGAAAACTTTTTCCGAATACGATTTTTTCTCATTTATGGATGGGACTCACTGTCATCCTGGGCTGGAAGCGCTTTCTCGCAAGTATGGGGACCGTCTGGCCAAAGATGCAGCCATTTATGGTTTCTCCATAATTGCATACCACCAATTCTGGGCTAGCCTGCTCTTGGCCAAGCACATAAGAAATTTCAATCCTGATGCAGTAATAGTTTTTGGCGGACCATTTGTGACGATTAAATCTACAGATTCTTTGGTACTCTACGGCCATGCGGATTACTGGATAAAGGGTAGCGGAGAAATACCGTTACTCATGCTGTACAACCATGTGCAGGGTGAAAGAGAGATTTCAGAAGATCACATTCCTGGGATCATATATAGCCGAGAGGGTAAGCTTCATCAGTCCCCACAGTCTACCCTTCCTGCCGAGGAGGAGCGGCCTCCCGACTTTGAAGGACTGACCCTTGAAACCTACCGTTACGATCACCCAGTGACGGGTCGGAAAACCCTGTTCCTGCCCTACCGGATTTCCAAGGGCTGTCCCTCGCGTTGCAGTTTCTGCACGGGAAGATTGGTGGATTCTTACGACAGCAAATCCCCCGACAAAGTCGTCAACGAAGTGGTTAACCTCTCGCAAACCTATGATACAGTCGCGTTTCAATTCGCCGACGCTTCGATAAACGGTAATCCCGGGAAACTCGCGGAAATTAGCAGCAGGTTTCATGACTCTTTTCCTCAATTGAGGTGGTATGCGTACGCCAAGGTCAACGGGTTCGCCAAGGACCTCATTAATTTGGTAAGAAAAGCAGGGTGCTTTAGTCTTTTCTGGGGCATAGAGTCAGCCCATCAGCCTACTATTCATTTGTTAGGGAAGCGTTTTAACGTGGCTGACATGTATGAGATTATTGACCATGCCGTTGCCATCGGAATCAAGAACTACATTCATCTCATTTACAATACTCCTCACGAATCCAGACAGGACGTCGAATCTTTTATGCGATTGGTCGACCGATACATTAATTGCTCAAAAGTATTTTTTTTGCCACAGCGCTTCCTTCTGGAACCGCATTCATTGATGTTCAATCAGCCCGGACGATATGGGTTATTCGACGTTGAGAAGGTTCAGGGCTCCATTTTTGAAAGAGAGCAGTACGTGTATAGAGAATCCGAAGGGTATGATTATGTTGATATTCTAAAGAGAAACGAGTTTCACCGCACGTTGCTTTCCGGACATCTTGAGCATATCAAGTACAAGGACATGATCTGTAGCTCCAGTAAAAAGTTGGCGCATGCCCTCCCGCCCAAGGTGTTGGTTTATTCCGGTAAGTATTCTGAGAAGTCTCGGCTGGTTGAGAAAATTCACAGTAGGCTTGTTTCATGGATTGAGGACGGCAACAGCGCATTGCGCGAACAGTTGTGAGCGTACCATGAACTGCCGGATTGACTCCCTTGATTTCGGTGCCCTGAGCCATCTTCCTGGCGTGATAGTCGTCGGCCGCCACGGGCAGACAGTCTCAAATCTCAATGGTCGGATCATGGGAGGTACTGATTCCCCGTTAACATTGGATGGGATTCAAAAGGTCAGAGATTTGTCTCTAATGCTCAAAGGGTTCGGAATCGGTGAAATCTTTTCCAGTCCTTTGGGTAGGGCAGCGCTTACATCCTCGATATATTCCGAAGTCCTCATGTGCCCTATACATTTCAGAGCTTCACTTTCAGAACTGTCCGGGGGCCATTGGGAAGGTCTATACCGCAATGCAGTGAGAGGAGAGGTTTTAACGCTTCGGAGCACTTGGATTGAAAGACCCCCAAATGGTGAAAGTTATAATGATGCCGAATCCAGGGTAATGTCTTTCATTTATGAAATAGGTTCTATGAATTCAAATCAGAATCTGCTTGTGATCGGTCACGCCGGGATAAACCGGGTGCTGCTAAAAATGATTCTGGGGCTCGAATCCGCTACAGCCATCAAGATAAGCTTTCCCCATGAAGTGATGTACACAATTACGTCCGGTCAAGAAACTCGGCACCTGACTTCAGCAGGGTCGAGCGGTCGAGGCTTGTTGTTCGAGAGGGACTGATTCGCGTGCTACAAAAAGTGGAGTCACTGCCACCTGTTTCGAGATAACCGGAGAGACCGGGATTTTTTGCGACACGGCAGTTGAAGCCATGGCTTTCACGATCACGTTCCATCCAAGACGATTATACGGGAAGACCCCTCCAAGAATCCGGTCTATCCAACTCAAGGTATCCAATCTCAAGAACTTCTTACGAGAGCTTGGGAGGGTAGGAAGCTTGTGAGGAATTAAATATACGGATCTCCAGGCAACGATGCTGAATCCGGCCTTCTTCAACTTATTGTTCAAACTCATCGGTGTATAGAATCTCAGGTGAGTTTCATCCCACCCGAACCAATTCTTATCTTTAAGAAAATTGCGGTAGTATGTTCCCTGGATCAAAAAATTAAGAGATAGGCGATTTTGTGTGCTCAGCACCAATGTCCCACCGGGAACTGTGGCTTGAGAGACCGCTTCCAGAATGACTTGATCATTTTCGACATGTTCTATTACGTCTTTTATCAGAATTACGTCAAACCGACGCCTCTGAGACCCCAGGGGGAACTGGCTGCTCTTAACAAAATTGCAGATGTTATGAACCCCTTCGTTTCTGGCAAACATCGACGCCGCTGAAAGCGCTGATTCCAGAGCGTCCACTCCCACCACTTCGGCAGCCCCTGCCCTGGCCGCATGTACTGAAAAAAAACCTGCTCCGCATCCATAATCTAGAAAACGTTTTCCCTTAAGGTCTCCCAGAAGTTCTCTAATAAATGCATTCTTGACCTGACTGTAAACCTTGGACTGTTGGTCCAAGTATGCCTCCAAAACCTTTTCCGGGTCGTCGGAGAGAAGCCAGTGATCTTTTGGATATTGCTTGCCTTCACCATTCATCGGGAATTCTCCCATCAACAAGTTGCCGAAAAAAGACTGTCTCTATTGACCTTTGAATTCCAGGAATTCACGATAGACGCTTTCCCAGGATTGTCGTTCCATCTCGGGCGAAAAGCGCTTCATTCTGATTCTGCCGGCCTTACCCAGAGATTCTGCGAAGACGGGATTATCCATTATCTGAAAGATTGCTGATGCAAGGGCCGAAGGATGGCCCCACGGGACCAGCAGGCCTGACACCTGATCTTCTACGAGGACGTCTGCGGCACCTGTACGGGTTGCAATTACCGGCACCCCACCGGCCATTGCTTCCATAAGGACATTGGGGCATCCCTCAGTAAGTGACGGAAGGACAAACACGTCCAGGCTTCGGATCCATTTCTGTAAGAGATCATGGGGAAGCGGATCAATCATGGACAACACGTCCTTGATACCAGTTGTGTCTAATACGTAATTGAAAGTTTCTTTTTCAGATTCCCTCAATTGTCCGACAAGCTCCAAATTCACGTCTCGCTGCCTAGAGATCCTAGCTACAGCCCTAAAAAGGTACGGAAGGCCCTTGGCGTACTTGAAAATCCCAGCGCATCCAATACGAAACTTACCACGGTTGGTCAGCTCAGTCGATCGGTTAAGACGCGGGATCTCTACAGAATTATAAATGATCCTGTATTTTCCGTCTATGGAAGTCAAGGCGTTAGCCATATCCGCCAGATCTTGGCTGAGAGCGACCACCCGATCGGCATTGTCCAAGCCGCTCCGACACACTGCCACTTTCTCGGGACTGAAAAAATATTTTTTCACATCGTTGCCGACTATGGTGACTATTGAAGGAATGCCCAGTCTGCGTGCCAACAATCCAACTACATAACCGACGGGATACAGAAAAAATGAATGAAGGACCTCAAATCCTGCCTCAGCATGAAGCATCTCGAGAGACTGATACATCATCTGGAGCGTAAGATTGTGGGGACAGTCCCAGAGTTCCCGACCTGAACCAGCCAATTCTTCCCTTCCCACCCTTATTGAATGAACAATCATACCGTCAGTTTCACGAGTCTGACGGTTTTCGTCCAAGAAGACGGGAGCTTCGTCAAAGACTGTAAAATGAGCAACATGAACTTCCAGTCCCATATCCCTGATGTGGCGGGCGACCCGATCCACAGTGCGAGCCAACCCCCCCCACTGGTCCGGTGGAAATTCAGGTGTCACAACGCAAATTTTTCTTTTTGAGCGTGTCATAGTCTCGGGTAGTACCGACCGAGTCTCGATGACTCTTGCCAGTTTCTCCATTATGAGTATTCTCTTAACACTCGTTGAAAAGAACTGGAAGAGAGATCCTGTAAAGGTTTAGAATTCCAAACTTCGCAAAGGACTGGATGCTTAATCTGTCAACTCAAATTCCATGCGTATCGGAATCATTTTTCACAAAAATCCACTAGGGCCTCCTACCGGGATAGATCTTGTACGTCTCAGGGCTATTGCTGGGGGGTTGCGACGAAAAGGAATTGATGCTGAAATCATCGCTCCTATCGAAAGGGAATCCCTCCTGGATGGTTTTATTCCGGTAAGACCTCCGGCTGCACTCGACAAGCCTGGAAGTTACGACTTGGTCAAGACTTCCTACCATTACTCAATATTGCTGCTTGGCAAGTTTACAGGTCCCGTCGTGTCAAGAATTGTTCGGGTAGTAGATGACCTTTTACCTGAGCGGGATGAACCTTTTCGAGAAAAACTGCTTCAGTGTCAGAAAATTATCAGTGCCCGCGCTCGCGTTGTGTCACTGAATAATATTGAAAACCTCCAGCGGTGGAATCATTTTTTCGGCGGTTCGCAGCGAACGATTCTGGTACCAACGGGATGCCCTGCCACCATCCCGGTTCCTCATGAAAATCCGTTTTCGCGTAAAACCGCTCCAGTACTATTTCTGGGCAGTATCGCCGCTCCTCGAATGATTCAAATGCTGAACGACGCTGCACGCAATCTCGAAGGCTTGTACACGATACATCTGGTAGGCGCTAACAAGACTTTAATGTATGGCGGCAGGGGGTGGTCGCCTCCGTTAGACGAACGAATTGTAGATCACGGTGAAATCTCGGAGGAAAAAATCTGGGATTATATCCGTCACGCATCTGTGGGGCTGGCTCTTGCCACGGGCCCACATGCCTTTGATAATGATTTAGCTAAGATATACAACTACTTAAGAGGTGGTCTTCCGGTGCTTTCCGAAGAACCGGTCCTGAACAATCATCTTATACGACAAACAAACTTCGGAAAAATAATTGGCTATGGGGACGTCAACGGTCTTGTCGCCGGGGTACAAGAACTCGTGACCAAGCCACCGGCCCACGGACAGGAGGTTATGGACTTCATGGTCAGGGAGCATTCGTGGGAAAAAAGAGTGGAAACCTATATTGAGCTTTTCGAGACCTTACTAAGAGAACTCAAAGGGTGCAGAATTATAGACGGACCTCATTTGAAACCAATTCTAGAAAGGTGACGTCTGGCTGGGAATTGGCTTAACAGAAATGTCCGGTTCCAGATGTTTCAAATCCCGGATCTTATTTTGCGCTTGAGCCAATGCTACCATGAGATTATTTTCGATTTCTTCCCTTAGTGCCTCGTAAGCGTCGCGATAGAGTCCTTTCGGGACCATTGTGGGTTTGCCCAAACTGATTACTATGGTGCTGAAAGGAAGCGGAAGGATCATGCTGTCCCACGAACTGCATTGCACGTGTCGGCTAGTCCAACTCACCACGGGCAATATCGGTTGACCGGTCTCGCGTGCCAGAATTACTACTCCCATTTTGACTTTTCTTGCCGGTCCTCTGGGAGCGTCAACCGCCAGGCCTGCGCAGGAGTTATTGAGCTTGACCATTTCAACCATTTCCGCGAGTGCTTCCTTTCCATCCCTGGACGAAGACCCTCGGGCCGTGTCGTACCCCCATCCGCGGACACATCTGTTTATCAGGTCTCCGTCCCACGATCGGCTGACCATTATCACCCCACCGTAGCGCCTGAAATAGTAGGCAGGAAGTAGCGCAGTGCCGTGAAAGCCTGCCACTGCAAAACCTCCGTTTTTTGCAACTTCCTCCTCATATTCTCTGTTCAGGACTATCGTTCTGGAAGTTAATGAAACCAACTTGAAGTAGATTCTCGTCACCCATGGCAGCACGAACAGTGCAATCCTGAACCACAGAAGTTGACCCTTTTCTCTCTTTTTTGTTCTTGGCTGCATGGACCTTCTCCTGTGGGGGCAAGAAACTGAGACAAGATTTCCAACTCTTAATAGAGCAGGAATAAACTGGATTATGCTATCAGACTACGGAGAAGAAAGTCAAGGAATG
This sequence comes from Deltaproteobacteria bacterium, assembly GCA_026388625.1. Taxonomy (GTDB): domain Bacteria; phylum Desulfobacterota; class Desulfomonilia; order Desulfomonilales; family Desulfomonilaceae; genus CAIXMD01. Next base: position 16,214 of record JAPLJK010000026.1, read on the forward strand.
TCCCTGAATTCGAATGGTAGTCGTGTTGTCGAGCAATTGCTGATTTATCCTCTGATTAATATAATCAGACATCACGGTAAATCGGAAACATCGGTTTAACTATTTGATATCATGAATTGCCAGTTCTCAAGTAAAAGTATGCACGCCAGGTTTTCACTGGTGCTAACGTAGCGTTATTATAGGAGGCGGCTTAGTATCTTTTTACCTTGACTTTGAAAACGTCATAAGTACACTCGTCGGCGAAACGCTGATTGTGATCCTGGACTGGATACAAAACAGAAAACATCGAGAAGCAACTCAACGTTTGTGCTATCTTCTGAATCAAAAAGGCGTCAGGTTGATCGGTCATTTAAACGTCAAACTGTTCTTTCACGTGTCGCCTGTGCCAAAATACGACCTTCCAGAGGCCCATGCTGGCGTGACCTCTTTTTCTTGAGAAAAATCGCGATTTACCGTGATGTCTGATCCTTGAAGTTTCACCCCAAGTCTTTACCCAAACCTCAGGCTGGCAAATGGGGGTGAAAAACAAACGAGTGAAAAAATTAACACAAAATCGTCCCTATTGGTGCTGAATGTGAGATAAAAAGGGAACACACTACGTGACATCGCAGCTATGTTTGTGCTGTGCCAGAGAGGGTTACTCCGCTCTATAGACTACGTGATTACCCATCTGTCAATCAAATCCTTCCAACTATTCCACACCTAGTTTGTTCAATGCCGCTACGATTCTCTTCACGTCATCCGGATTCTTGTACGGCAATCTTTTCGCGAACTGTTCAAGTGAGAACGCGGGATTGAGCCTCATGAATTGTTTTGCTGCGGCTTCGGCTTCTATTTGTCGATCCAGGAAGCCGTACGTAACTGCGAGCGTAAGGTAAACGAGAGGGCTCTCACTATCTATTTTCACGGCCCTTTTGAGCGCCGAAAGGGCCTCTTCATATCGTCTCGCGCTGAGGTGGCAAGATGCGAGAAACTCCAGGTACCAGAATGGCGGCATGGGGTTGAGTCGGATTGCTCTCTCCACATGATGAAGGGCTTCCTCATTATTGCCCGCGTAGTTGAGAATGATGCCCAGAAATGCACTTGCATCAGCACCGCTAGGGTTGAGGGCAACGGCTTTTTCACCCTCTTTGACTGCATTCTCGTATTGCCGTTGGACAAGGTAGAGTGAACCCATGACAAAGTGTGGCTCATCGAGAGACGCATTCAGGGAGATCGCCTTTTGCGCATTTTGATGTGCGTCCCACCCATCCGCGTCGGGGTGTTTGCTCCAACCCCACCACATGTCGGACACGCAGACCCAGGCAAGTCCTGCGTACGCCCTTGCATTTTCCGAATCCAATTCAATTGCGTCGGAGAACAGTTTCCGTGCCTCACGATTTGCATCCTTTGTGTTACGGCTCACATATTCTCGGCCTTGCAGCGTTTTTTCGTAGGCTTCCAAGTTTTTCGGCGGCGATCGCTCTTCCCAGATTCGAGCCTGCTCTCCCTGTAAGAGCTTCACCCTCAATTCCACCATGACCTTGCGGGTGATTTCATCCTGTATGGCAAAGATATCATTCATTTCCTTGTCATAGCGATCACCCCACAACTGTAGGCCGTTCTCGGCATCAACCAACCTTACCGTGATCCGTATCCGATTGCCTGATTTGCGGACGCTGCCGTCAAGCACGTAGCGGACACCGAGATCTCGCCCTACCTCCTGGGCCGTGACTGCCTTCCCTTTGAACTTGAACGAAGAATTGCGGGCGATAACAAACAGGTTCGGGATCTTTGCCAAACTGGTGATTATCTCTTCGGTGATCCCGTCGCTGAAGTAGTCCTGTGATGGATCTCCGCTGGCATTCGCAAGAGGCAGAACCCCTACCGAAGGCTTTTCGGGTAACTTCAATGCCGCGTTATCAGCGGATGGATCTTCTTTTCGAGGCGATTTGGAACCGGAATAGATTCGCAATAGTGAGATTGATCCAATCACTAAAGCAACCACGACAATCACAGCCAAAGCTAGGCGCCATGATCCCTTCGGCTTGCTTACTATTTCCGAACCCTGCTCTTGTCCGGACTCCGGAGGTTCGGGGATACCCGTACGATCCTCTAAACGGGACGATTTCGGATCCATGATGATCTGATACACCCTCACCGGGTCAGAAATATTCTTTACCTGTTTTTCTCCAAGGTATTGATATTCCAGCGCCACCTTTTTCTTCAACTGGTCGTATGCGGTGCCGGAAATGGCGATGCCGCCTCCATCTGCCAAACCTTCAATTCGGGCAGCAATATTGACCCCATCACCGTAAATCTTGTCACCACCTTCGATCACGTCCCCAACGTTTATCCCGATGCGGAATTCCATCTTGCGGTGGACCGGGAGCGCCTCATTGCGGACCTTGAGCACCTTCTGGAAGGCCAGGCTGCACTCGATTGCATCCACAATACTGGCGAACGCCAACAGGAACCCGTCGCCAGCCGTGTCCACCACTCTGCCTCGGTGAAGCTGGACAAGCCTTACCATTTCAGCCTTGTACTCGGTCAAGGTTTTGACCGTGGCCGCTTCATTCTCGCCCATGAGGCGACTGTATCCTTTGACATCTGCGTGTACGATGGCGGAGAGCTTACGTGTCGTCGTCACTTCGGTCATAGTTTCAACCTCAGAAAGACGGTTGCCCAAATCGAGGCGGCCGGGGAATCGCAATCTCATGAACGGAGCAGGGCGAGTATACCGATTCGCTCACAATAAGGGAACCCCAAAAGGACCTTCACCCTGACCCTTTCCCGGCCTTCTTGAGAATTAACCAAGAGACCCACATCCAAGTGAGACCTTTTTATCTTGAGAAGAAACACGATTCGCCGTGATGTCTGATAATAGTGAAACGCTCTCGTATGGGATGGTGTAGTATCTTGTGTAAAGCTACTAACGGAATCACGTTGGCAAAGATTAATAATGCCGGCAACTAATTTTTAGAAAAATTGAGGGAAGAACGATGGACGCGATGCAAGCTATTCTTACGCGAAGGAGTATTCGCAAATATACCTCTGAAGCGGTCTCCGATGAAACAGTCAACGAACTGTTGAACGCTGCCATGAACGCGCCCACAGCCACAAATCAGGCGTGGGACTTTGTGGTCATTAGGGACCGCAGTTTATTGACCGCAGTGCGAGACTTTCACCCTCATGCGGAAATGTTGGCTCAAGCAGCTATTGCAATTGCCGTATGCGGAGATCCCACACGTGAGACGCTGAAGGGTAGGTGGATTCTTGACTGCGCAGCAGCCACGGAAAACATTCTCATCGCGGCAAACGCGTTGGGACTGGGAGCCTGCTGGGTAGGAATTTATCCAGTCGAGGAGCGGATTCAGGGGCTACGGGCGCTCCTGGGAATTCCATACCACGTTATTCCGCTCTCCATGGTATCCCTGGGATATCCAGCCGAAAAGAAGAGGCCTCCGAGCCGATTCAATCCGGACCGGATTCACGTGGAGAAGTGGGGCGTTTTAAGAGCTGTAGAGTGATCTCTGTGGCGCTATGGATAAAGCCTGTCCATGAGCCGAGGAAATGCTATTGTTTCCCGTACATGGTGTATCCCCGCGATCCAAGCCAGAGTACGTTCTATGCCGAGACCAAATCCGGAATGAGGAACAGAACCGTACCGCCTCAAGTCTAAGTACCACTCCAATGGTCCTGGATCCAAATCCTGCTCGGCGATTCGTTTGGTGAGAGTATCCAATGAGTCTTCTCGCTGACCACCGCCAATTATTTCGCCATATCCCTCCGGAGCCAGCAGGTCCACGGCCAAGGCCAGTCTATTGTCGGAAGGATCTCTTTTCATATAGAATGCTTTAATATCTATCGGGTAATGGGTTACAAAAACCGGCTTTTCAAAGGCTTGCGATAACACCGCCTCCTCGTCGACACCCAAATCGTCTCCCCAATGAAAGTTCATACCATGGTTATTCAGGATTTCAACCGCGTCCGAGTACTTGATTCGTGGAAAAGGAGGCTTGATCTTACTGAGCCCGGCAAAGTCACGTTCGAGAGTTCTGAGGTGATCCGAACAGTGTTCCAGCACTTCCGAAACTATGCAACATACCAGTCCTTCTGCAAGTGTAATGGCATCCGGCAACTCCCAGAAGGCCATTTCCGGCTCGATCATCCAGAATTCTGTAAGGTGCCGACGCGTCTTGGATTTCTCAGCCCTGAAGGTGGGGCCAAATACATATATTTTCCCCAGGGCCATGGCCGCCGCCTCTCCGTAAAGCTGGCCTGACTGGGTAAGATAAGCTGCTCTGTCGAAGTACCCCACCTCAAACAGTGAGGTAGTTCCTTCGCAAGCAGTTGGGGTCAAAATGGGCGCCTCGACCGAAACAAAACCCAACTCATCAAGAAAAGACCGAGCGGCCCTGATCAATACCGACCTTATCTTCATAAGGGCTACCTGACGTGACGATCTGAGCCACAAGTGTCTGTTATCCATAAGAAAACCAACCCCATGTTCCTTGTTGGCGATGGGATAAGGTTCGGCCTGTGAAACAAGTATAAGATCATGTGCGGTTATTTCGAATCCCAATGGAGATCTGGAGTCTCGTCTAACCATTCCGATTATTATGACTGAAGATTCATAAGAAATCTTGTCAGCCAGATCAAAAGCCTTCTGAGACACCTGATTTGCCATGAAAACGCACTGAATCACCCCCGTTCCATCTCTGAGATTCAGGAATCGAATTTTTCCAGAGGATCGCTTATTTGCTATCCATCCACGCAATTCCACAGTTTTGTCAACATGCTGTGCTATCCTATCAATGGTTGTCCAGTCCATGGGGACCTCCTGTTAAGCCTGGGGTGTTCCGGCGCAGGCATTGTGCATCATAGGCTTGATTCCGGTCAAGGCGCAGTCTTTCTCCATTGCATCCTATCAGTAGCTCTGATATGTAGAGCGTCCATGAAATACGCGCTCATCTTTGACGATTTCTCTCATATTTTTGCTCCGGCCAATGCCTTATTTTTCAAGGCGCTGGTGATAGCGGCAATATTGCTGGAAGTGGCTGTGTGTCCAGTCAGGGCAGAACCAAGCTTGAAACCGGAGCAAATTCCCAACATCCTAGTCGAAAAGGGAAAAAATCTGAGCGCTCTCAAAGCGGTCATGAGCATCCAAAGTATGTACGATGGTGGAAAATCCAGACAGGACGTCAAGGGATTCTTGCTCTACAGGAGGCCCAGTGATTTTCGGTTTCAAGGAATAGGACCTTCAGGAAATTCGCTTTTTGAACTGGTAATAAGAGCAACTCACTTTGAATTGTATGTCCCTACGGACGGGAAAATACTCAAAGGCGAAAAGGACTGTTTCGCTCGTAAATTCCCGGATGTAGCTGAGATTGAGGGTCTTATTCCCATACTCTTACTTCAGTGGAAAGATGTTCGGTTTGATCGACTTCTCTTGAGGGATAACGAAAAAATAGTTCTTCGCGTGACGTTTCAGGGAAGGGTGTGGGGTATTACGCTTGAGCCTCAGAATTTGTTCTTGAAGCGTCTGGTCAGGCTCAGCCCAGGCGGTGAAACGGATCTTACTGCTGATTTTGGTGATTTCAGCAGCGGTGAAGACGGATGGTTGCCCAGAAGGTTTGAAGTCCAGTCTCCTCAAGGCGGATGGAAGACGCTGGTTCGAATCAGCAAGATAGAGACAAATCCTTTTATCGTCGAAAAAAATTTTCTGTTGGAACCGGTATTTTCGACCAGCACTGAAAGCTGCCGGTAGGCGAACTGGATTGAGGAAGCCTCTGGATAAGTAGTTTAATGAGAACCTCTCCCACCTTAAAATTCTGTTTCACCGAACGCAGGTGAAAGCTACTCCCCTATGAATCGCCTTCTATACAATGTTCTGTTGCATTCCGTAGCTGCTCCTTTTCTGGCTGCACTCTACACTCCTCAAATTCTTTTTGGGCGAAAGTACCGGCGGTCCGTTTATGGGAAACTTGGGCGGCTTCCTGGGGATTTCGACCCTGAACGGTTGCCTCGCCCACGAGTCTGGTTTCACGCAGTTTCAGTAGGAGAGGTGAAGGCCCTCGAGCCTTTGGTAAAGGCCCTAAAGACCTTCGAGCCTGATGCAGCAACCCTCATCTCCACAGGAACGGAAACAGGCCAGGATACCGCTCGGTCGTCGATCTCCCAGGCAGATGGATTCTTTTATATGCCGCTGGATTTTCCAACATTTGTGAAGACTGTCGTTGATACGATAAAGCCGGATCTGTTCGTGCTCATGGAGACCGAACTATGGCCGAACTTAATCCACCACCTTAAGAAAAGCGGCGCTCGCGTAGTTCTTGCCAACGGTCGAATTTCAGATCGTTCATATCCTCGGTACAAAAAACTACGATGGTTTTTTTCCGACACCCTTGAGCAAGTAGATTTGTTTCTCATGGTGTCCCAGCTTGATGCCTCAAGAATTGCTGCAATGGGGGCTCCAGAGACCCGAATTCAAGTCACAGGCAACACCAAATTCGATGCGATTACCGTCCAGATTCCAGGTGAGATTGAAGCCAAAATTAGGGGGATGATGGACTTCGAGGCATCGGCAAGCGTCCTTGTTGCAGGCAGTACTCATGCCGGTGAACATGAAATTGTCTTGGACGCATACAGCATGCTTGTTAAGAGATTCCCCGACCTCGTTCTCGTGCTGGTTCCACGACATGTAGAAAAAACTCCTTATGTGCTCTCCTGTATGAAGAAGCGAGGTTTTCCGAGTCCATTTCTCAGGAGTTCGGTGGATCTGGGGGAGCACAGGGATGGACGCCGAGTGATCATCTGGGACCGGACTGGAGAGTTGTTCGAGGTTTTTTCGATAGCGTCGGTGGTGTTCATGGGGGGATCACTGGTTCCAAAAGGGGGACAGAATATCCTGGAACCTGCCGCCTGGGGAAAGGTGGTTCTTTTCGGCCCCTCAATGGAAGACTTTCGCGACGTCAGGGAAATCCTTTTGCGTAGTGGAGGAGGGATCGAAGTGTCAGGGCAGGAGGAACTGACAGAGCGGATCACGGAGACGCTTTCTGATCCGGTTAGAGCGGTGGATCTTGGCGCAAGAGGACGTGACGAGATTTTACGGCATAAAGGTAGCGCGACGAGGAACGCTGAATTGTTGTTCAATCAAATTCAGGCTACAAGAAAGGGCTGAGGTCTCCTTTTCCTTCTCGTAGCACTTTAGGAAGTTCGTCTAGCAAGCTGATAATTGAAGATGGTTCAGGCAGGAATACCCCCCCGTCCACAACTATGTCCACCTGCCCTTTGTACATCCCTTCGATTTCTTTTGGATCATCGAGTAGCTGATCGTCCGGCAGTCTCACCGATGAGCTGAGTATCGGATTACCAAGATTTTCCAGCAGAGCTTGGCAAATTCGATTATCCGGAATCCGGATGCCGACTTCGTTGCGCTTTGTCAGCACAATTCGAGGCACCAGTCTGGTAGCCTTGAGAACGAAGGTGTACGGACCAGGGAGGTGACGTCTCAGTACCTTGTAAGTTTTGTCATCGACCTGGGCGTAATGTGAGATGGCCTTCAGGTCACTGAAGACAAAGGAGAGATGTCTCTTATTGTCGATCCGTTTTATCCGGCGGATTCTTTCGATGGCTTTCTTGCTGTGGATGTCGCAGCCCAAACCGTATACGGTGTCCGTGGGATAAATAATGACTCCGTCAGCTCTGAGGACGTCCACAACGCGGCCAATATGACGTGGTTGAGGATTTACCGGGTTAATTGAGACTATCATTTCACGTGCTTGGATAGACTATCCTGCCGTCTAGGAGCATATCCGGGCCAACCCGGAATGACCGGACGTCTGCAAGCCTCGGGGCTTCCTGAAGTCTATTTATACCGAGCCCTCCGACCCCGGATGGAGCGGATTCACCGCCGATGATGATAGGCGCATAGAAAAACAGACACCGGTCTACTACTTGGGCCTGGAGAGCAGCCCAGGCCAAGCCTGCACCACCTTCAATGAGCAGTGACGTCACACCGATGGGGTATAGACGGTAGAGTAAATCCTGTAGATTTACCTGATCCTTGCCTTCAGTTGGTAATACTTTGGCTCCTTTTTGTTCAAGCCGCATCCTGCGGTCGGCAGGCGGATCTTTCCTGGTGGCGATTATCACACCCGCATCGGACGAGGCGTCCAAGATTCTCGCGTCCAGGGGCGTTCTTAAGTCAGAATCTGCAACTATACGGACAGGGTCTCTTCCACGGCCGTTTCTCAGGCGCGTGGTAAGGGAAGGGTTATCCGACAGCACGGTCCCGATCCCGACCATTATGGCCGAAACTCGGTCTCTCAACCTATGGACCTTGCGACGAGATTGTTCAGAGGTAATCCATTGAGAATGTCCGGTCCGAGTAGCGATTCGCCCGTCTAGGCTCATAGCGAGCTTCATGAACACGAAAGGACGCCTCTTTGTGACATTGGTCACATAAACCTCGTTGACGCGGCTGCAACGCTTCTCGGAAACATGGCCTACTACTTCGACACCTGCCTCTTTGAGAGTCTTGGCTCCCCCACCTCGCACGCCGGGATTTGGATCATCCATTCCGTACCAGACTCTCTTGATGCCAGCTTCTAATATTGCCTCAGTGCAAGGTGGAGTTCGTCCATGATGATTACAGGGTTCCAGCGTGACAAACATTTCGGATTCCCTCGCATGAGATCCGGCCGATCGGATGGCCTCCACCTCAGCATGAGGCTCTCCGGCAGCATGATGGTAACCTTCTCCGACCACCTTTCCATGCTTGACTAGGACTGCACCCACCGCAGGGTTGGGGGAAGTTCTTCCTAATGCCCTTCGTGCCAATTTAAGCGCGAGGGACATAAAGCCTTCCACCTCACGGGGGATCATGGAATGCACGGCCTTGATCCGGGGGGCCATTTTTGGAACGACTCTGCTCCCGGGCTTCTCTGAGTTCATACAATTCCTTTATTTCCCGCATGAATTCATCAATGTCCCGGAAAGAGCGATAAACTGACGCGAATCGGACGTAGGCAACATCATCCATATACTGAAGCGCTTCCATAACCCGTTCGCCGATATAAGAAACGCTGATCTCTTTCTCGGGGCGTTCCATCAGTTCCTGCTCGATGGAATCAGCGACCGCCTCGATTTTGTCAATGCTCACAGGTCTTTTCTCACAAGCGCGACGCATGCCTTCGACTATTTTCCTACGATCGAAGGTCTCTCGGCGGCCATCCTTCTTAATTACGTATGGAAGGATTTCCTCTATCCTCTCGTACGTAGTGAATCTTTTCTTGCAGTTCAGACACTGACGACGACGTCTGATTACGGTATTATCCTTACCGAGGCGGGAGTCGATCACTCTATCATCGATAGCACCGCAGGCAGGGCATTTCATTCTTGACCGCCTTGTATCAGGTCGTCAACTCAATGATTATTGATATCAATATTTATATCGAATCACAGCATGATGCAAGAAAAATAAAGAATTTTGTTGTCATAAGCAGTTTGCTTTAAGGTGAGCAAAAGGATAAATTGAGCACTACAATTCCATTCCGACTGAGGCGGAAAAGATGTTTTTGAAAAGCGCATGAAGAATCAGTTGCTGACAGTGGGGGACAAGCTGTTAATTGCGGCAATTCTCGCTATCGCGGTTCTCCTCTTCTTCATACTTCCGCGCCTCTTAGTCACAGACGGTGCCTATGTAGAGATTTCTTCGTGTCGAGAAGTGTGGCGAACATACCCTTTGAATAGAGACGTACGCTTCGAGGTCCCTGGGCCGCTAGGAAAGACGGTGATTCAGATAAAGAATGGTCGGGCCCGGATAGTTTCGTCACCGTGTCGAAACAAGATTTGTGTGAACATGGGCTCACTAGGCCAAGAGGGAGGAGTTCTCGTCTGTGTTCCTAACGAGGTGGTTGTCCGAATTGGCAACGATCGTGTCAATGGGCTTGACGCGGTGACCCCATAATGGAGCAGATTCGAAGGCTTTCCCGACTGGCGTTGCTTTTGGCCTTGGCCGTGGTGATCCACACTGCCGAGACCTTCCTTCCTTTTACCGTCGTGTGGTTCAGGTTTGGTTTTGCAAACATAATAGGGCTGGCCACGCTCTATCTTTTTGGGTTCAAAGACGCCCTGTTCATCACGCTGGGGAGAATATTCCTTGGCTCTCTGGCCACTGGTCTTTTCGGATCTCCTGCTTTCGTTTTGTCACTTTCAGGTGGAACCAGTGCAATCTTGGCAATGGGGTTGCTTCACAGATACTTCTCGAAAACATTTTCTGAAATAGGGGTTAGTCTGGCGGGAGCCGTCTGCCATAATGCGGCTCAACTAGCTGCGGCTTATCTTATTTTGCTGAGAAACGAGGCCATCTTGCTCATGCTGCCTCTAATGATTTTGACCGCGACGGTTACCGGTTTCATAAATGGGATGGCTGCAAAATTTTTTATTCGACATGTAAAAAAGTTGGATACCAGGCAACCAAATTAATATCCCATTAGGCCGCAACATCTTGTACAAACCGGCATTAAACCTTGCTCTGATATACTCTTGCGAAATCTCCTGTAAGGCTCTGAATTCCAAAGTTTCGCTATGGTGTTCTCCTTTACGTTCCCCACAACAAAGTCGTGATAGTCTCGGCATGGAGACATGTCTCCGTTCGAGTTGATCTCCACTGCACTGAATATAGAAACGCACCGGTCGAAACCGAAACGACAGTCGTGGTCTGTGTAGTAGGTTTCAAGATCTTTTTGCTCAGTCAGAGGCGGCATGATCACCACCGCTGGACCGGATAGGCCTGCCGCCCGCTCGCTCAATCGCTTCAACTGGCCGGATAGAACGCGATAATCAGGCGGCCGCCAGTTCCCTATCCATCCAAAGTGTTTCTCAGGCCTGGACCCGAAACGTTGCTCGAAATCCTCGGTGTGTCTTGCCGCTGATTGTTCGTCGATCCACCAGGCCAGATAAAATACGCAAACATCAACTTTGTTCCGAAATACCTCATAAATGTCAATTAAGCGATTGTAATTGACATTATTAATCGTAGTCAAAGCAGCCAGAAGAGGGAGACGTTGACGTTTTTCCTTCTTGAGTTCAGAGATCCTATCGATGGCTTTGCAGATGGTATCAAAGTTGTCGACGTCAGGGCCGGCTCCAGGACGGCTGGCGTTGTGGGTCTTGGCATCAGGACCGTCAACAGATATCTGAATGACGAACATTGGAGCATTCACCAACCGCTCAGCATGTTTCACCAAACCAGTACCGTTGGTGGCGATGCTCGGAGCCATCCCCAGTCGGGCTGCTTCCTCAATGATTTCAACTGACCCACGATACAGCATCGGTTCTCCACCCCACAGGTAAACCGATGGAGTGTGACCGTGTTCATGCAAATCTCGTAGGAGTTCAATGTAACGCTCAGGGGAAACTTCCCGGCTTTTCAGTTCAGGCAGGGAACAGGAACGCAAAAACCCTTTGTCGCCCCACTGGCCACAAGTGTGGCATCTCAGATTACAAACGTCTGTGATGCGTATGCTACACTGCCTGATGCGATTAGCAGTTCCTTCCTTGGGGAGTGGGGACAAACTACGTACAATCTTGTCCACTTGTATCATTGCCACGTTCTTGGCGTACTTGGGGTTCTCGAGAACCTTAGAAGCAGTTTTCAATATTGTCGATATGGGTAACCAGCTCTGGCTCATCGTTGAAATGTCTCCATTCGAAACTACTGTAGTGCCTCCACTCTGCAGGGGACGAATCTATGCAGAGGGGTAGCCGCAAGCGGGTCACGATTAGCGTTCTTGGTCAGGCGATTAACATTTACACCATAAGCTTGTCCCTGGAAAACCAAACCAAAACCGTGCGGGATTACCACATGGCCTGGGTGAGCTGAGTCCGTAAGCTCAATTTCTATGTCGGCTTGGCCGGCTTGCGTGACAATATTAGCCTTTTGACCATCCTTGAAACCCAGCCGATTTGCGTCCGATGGGTGCATAGCAAGCGTGCAAGGTCTCGGTCGCCCGTGGTTCCACGAGGGGTCCCGCATGATAGTGTTGGCATTCTCATCAATATGGCGTCCAGCCATAAGAATGAGTGGAAATTCAGGGTCCCTCCGAATGGCCGTCTGTTCGCTCTGAGCGTCGATTGTCCGGACCCAGCCCTGCAACTCCGGTATGAAAATGTTGATCCGATGATCCTCATTCCTGACTTCAGCCAAGCCGTCAGAAGGATCGCTTTTGCCAATCCAAACGCCTTCGGGGTGATCAAGTAAGGCCTGATATATCTGTTCACCCATTGCAAGACCCGGGTCAAACCCTATCCGGGCCGCGGCTTCCCTGAATGATTTGGGCGCCATTTGGAGCATACCCCAGACCGCTGCAAGGTTTGATGAGCCGAGAGATGCCCCTAAAGTCTTACCCAGAACAAAGGGCAACATCTTGGCTGCTCGAGAATCGGTCTGGGCAAACTGCATCAGCTCCATACCGAATTCCATTCTGTCACCATTTGCAGCCGCATGGAGTGAGTCAGGTATAACCGGCATCAGCCCCAAGTGTTCAGAGAGTCTTATGAGAATCTCACTTTCTTCCAGAGGCTCACCTACCGGTTTGACCACCGGTCTGCGCAACTGAAAATATATTTCCGGATATGTCCATGCGAAAAAGGTTGTATCCCATTTCTCGTAACATGATCTGGCCGGAAGCACGTAATGAGAGAGCAAGGCTGTCTCTGTCATAGCTACGTCCACAGTTACCAAGAGGTCTAATCGCCGAAAAGCTTCCTCGTACATAGTAGTGTCGGCATAAGATCTAAGTGGATTCGCAGCGGAAACGATTATGGCCCGAAGGTTCTCTGGTCCGTCGGCCATTATCTCTTCAGGCATGACATTCGGAGGAAACGCGCCCATAATGGCAGGGAAATCAGTGGCTATCGTGCGCCAGGTCTTAGGATCACGCTCGTCGGAATGGGCTCCAAGCGGCATCAAGTGCCCAGGGATCACGTTACCTCCCGGGACTCCAATCCGCCCGCATACTGCAAGAAGAATCACTTCCAAGTACGAAGTGACGGTACTATGACGATTCATTAAGATCCCGAGGTCTGCATGAAGGGATGATTTGCGCGTGGCAAATAACCGACAGACTTCTCGCACAGCTTCGAAATCCAATTGACAAACCTCAATGGCTGATTTTGCCTCAAAATCGTTAAACAACGATTTTATAGAACCAAAACCGCTGACGTGCTTTGCGATATAATCAGAATTCTGCCAACCTTCCTGCAGTATGATGGCAATCATAGCCCTGGTTAACAAGGCGTCCGTCCCAGGCCGCAAGGCCAAGTGAATGTCAGCGCGTTCAGCGGTTTCAGAACGTCTGGGATCGATAACGACAAGAAGTTTGGCCGGGTCTTCAGAAATCCTTTTTAGCACGCGTCGCGCTTGAGGCATTTGATGACTCATCCAGCCGTTCCATCCTACCGCCATCAACAAATCGGTTTCATGATCATCTGGAACAGTGAGAAGGTATTGACGACCCAGTGTGCGGCCCTGCACCCAAAACATGCCGGTCAATTCCTGAGCCAACGGGCTGTAATGGTACTGGGATCCCAGAGCCCTCAGCAGTCGCACGCCGTATGCCGCTTCGAGATGGCAGCCCTGGCCCCCACCGCCCACGTAAGCAAGACAATGAGGTCCTTGCTGATCCAACACCGTCCGAAGCCTTTCGGCTATCTCTCGAAGAGCCTGGTCCCAAGAAATTCTTACGAATCCACTACCTTGCTTCTTCAACGGATGGGTAAGACGATCGGCATGATTCTGGTAGTGCGCGATCTTCAGGCCTTTTCGGCAACAGTACCCTTCACTTCTGGGGTTTTGTTTATCGGGTCTCACCTTGAGGATTCGGTTTCCTTCGGTCATGACCTCAAGACCACAATTTTGAGCACAGCATATACAGCCTGTTTTTTGCCAGGAAGCCATGTTTCAATCCTATTCTCTTAATGGAGAGGCCGAGCAAAACCTGCCGTCGGGCTGACAGCAAAAAGTCTCTCTCTTAATATTTGATCGAAAATACGTCGCTCCGAAGATTTGCCATGAACTCACTTTCAGAGTGTGGAGGAAATTATGATGCGCTGAATCTCGTTAGTGCCTTCATAGATTTGAGTAATCTTAGCATCTCGCATCATGCGTTCGACAGGATATTCGCTGCTGTACCCGTAGCCGCCGAGAACCTGTACTGCCTCCACTGAGGTCCACATAGCTACGTCAGAACAGTAAGCCTTGGACATTGAAGAGTGTCGGATCGTTTCAGGGGGAACGCGGGACAGGTCTTTGCAAACCTTGTCCAGCAATGAACAAGTCTTCCACAAAAGTTGCCGTGCCGCGGTTATTCTCATCGCCATGTCCGCCAGCTTAAAGGCGATGGCCTGATGCTTGATTATAGGTTTTCCGAAAGTGACCCGTTCCTTTGCATATTGTGTTGCATACTCGAAGGCTCCAGCAGCGATTCCCAGAGCCTGAGCAGCAACAGAGGGCCTGCTGAAATCAAGGGTCTTCATCATGATGTGGAAGCCTTGGCCTTCTTCCCCCAATCGATTTTTCACAGGGACTTCCACGTCCTCGAAAATTAGCTCCCGCGTATCAGAACATTTTATTCCCAGTTTGCTTTCTTTCTTGCCGATGGAAAAGCCCGGCATACCCTTCTCCAGTATGAAGACACTAGCCCCTTTGTATGGTGGAACATCCGGGTCGGTAACTGCATATATTGAGTGCGTATCTGCTACTCCTCCATTGGTGATCCACATTTTTGAGCCGTTAATAATGTACTTGTCTCCCTTAAGAACCGCTCTGGTTTTCAACTCCGCCACATCAGAACCGCCCTTGGCCTCTGTTAGACCAAATGCAGCCACCTTTTCCCCTGTGGACAACGGCCTGAGATACTTGTCCTTTTGCTCGTGATTACCCCCCAGAATTATTGGAAGGCTTCCCAGTTCTTGGCAGGATGGTATCAAAGCGACGGCAGCGTCAGCTTTTGCAAGTTCTTCCACTGCTATACAATGGGCGATCATTCCCGCGGCCATACCGTCGTACTCCGCCGGGAAGTCTATTCCCATCAGCCCGTTCTCTCGCATGAGTTCAAGCATGTCATAGGGGTATTCCCCCTTTTTATCTCTCTCTTCCGCGCCTGGAGCTACCTTCTCTCTTGTCAGGCGCCTGACCATATCCTGAAGCATCTGTTCTTCTTCAGTCAGGCCAAATCTTTCGTTCTCCTCCATTTTTTCCTCCAGTTAGAAATTCGATCGACAAGGGGCCAACTCTGAGGAACTGATTGGGGCAGCACTTGGTTTCCCAAAGAAGGCCGGTACGAAAAGCCCCAAGCCCTCACTTATAGTCAAAAAAACCCTTGCCGGATTTTCGACCGAGATGTCCTGCACGTACCATCTTCTTGAGAAGAACCGGGGACCTGTATTTCGGATCGGCAAACTCCTCGTAGAGGTGATCTTGAACGCTAAGGAGAGTGTCCAAGCCCACAAGGTCTGCGAGGGCTAATGGGCCCATGGGATGATTCGCTCCCAATTTCATCCCTTCATCTATTTCAGAGGCGCTGGCCAATCCTTCTTGCAGCACAAAAATTGCCTCATTGATCATGGGAACCAGGATTCGGTTAACCACAAAACCTGGAGCTTCGAGTACTTCGATAGCGGTCTTACCCATCTTCTTTGCCAGATCTTTGATCAGGCCCACAGTCTCATCAGAAGTGCTATATCCGCGTATGACTTCGACCAGTTTCATGACAGGTACGGGGTTAAAAAAGTGCATCCCTATGAAACGGTCGGGCCGATTAGTCATGGCCGCCATTGCCGTTATGCTCAGGCCCGACGTGTTTGTCGCAAAGACGGTGTAATCCGGAGCCAGCGCGTCCAGTTCCTTGTACAAACTCTTCTTGAGATCCATCTTCTCTATAACAGCCTCTATGGTGACTTCGACTTCCTTGGCGGCTTCACTGAGCGACAAGGTCCCCTTTATGCGTCCTCGCACAGCATTTGCTACCGAAGCTTCCATTGCCCCTTTTTCCGTCAAACGTTTCAGGTTCTTTTCGATAGTGGCGATTCCTTTGTCCAGGAACCGGGATTCCACATCCATAAGGTTAACTTCAAAACCGTTTTGCGCCGCAACCTGAGCTATTCCAGCTCCCATCAAACCGGCCCCAATCACGCCTATCTTCTTGATTTCCATAACTAGTTCTCCCCTTCCTATCGGAAGTCGAATTTCGTAGGTCTGATACACCTCACGGGGGTAGCCACCGGCAAGCCGGCCACATCCCGCACTAAAATATTAGGTTTCCCGTTCACAAGACATCCCCCCTGAAGCAATGCCGGAATCATCTCCATTCATCAGCCACAATGTCCCGCCAAGGCAGGCCCGGGTTTTCGGGTTATCCAAACTCAGCACTGATACAAACTTCAGACGGCCTTTAGTGGACTGCCTTGAAGGTTTCCCATCAAGCAATCTGTCTTGATCAACCTGGAAACGACCTTAGGAATCTTGTGCTCATCAAAGTGAATAATTATCAGAGAGAAACAGATTGTTCAAGGTCTTCCGATTAAATTAAGCGGTGTTGTTTTGCTCCAGACCAAGGTGTATGGTATTATACCGTGGTATTCTAATCGAAGAAGCATCCTATCCCCAAACAAGGAGGATCAGATGGCAAAGGTTGCGGTCATCGGTGTGGGGCAAAGTTCGTTCGTACGGTCTTACCCTGGTTCGATCCGGGAGTTGGCCTTTGAGGCGTTCAGAGACGCCATGAAGGACGCCGGGCTCAAGTCTGACCAGATCGACGCGTCGGTCGTATGTTCCGCTCCCGAGTACGACAAGCAGAGAACTCCCTCCGGTCTCATGGCAGAATACCTGGGACTGAACCCCCAACCCACATTCTACGTTGAAAGCGTATGCTCGTCGAGTTCGAGCGGCCTGCGGACAGCTTACGCTCTCATCGCTTCCGGACTTCATGATGTAGTACTGGTCTTGGGATTCCAGAAGATGTCCGAGATATCTTCTGCGGAGTCCCAGGAAAGAATGGGACGAGGAGCCGACATTCAATGGGAAGCTCCCTTCGGCACGATGATGCCGGCGTACTATGCAATGTACGCCCGGGGTCACTTCGAAAAATACGGAACGACCGAAGAGGACTTGGCCTTGATTCGAGTCAAATCCTCAACATACGGCCAGATCAATGACAAGGCTGTTTTTCAAAAGGCCCTCACTCTGGAAAAGATTATGGAACCCAAGTACATAGCCACGCCTCTCAAAGTGCTGGATTGCTGTGCAAATGCGGATGGCTCGTCTTGCGTGATCCTTGCCTCGGAACAAAAGGCGAAGGCCCTGTGCCGGAAACCGGTCTGGATCAAGGGGCTTGGCATGGCCACGGCCCCCATAAACATGGCCGGGCGGGACACATTCAGCGGTCTGCGATGCGCCCAAATTGCCGCGAAGAGAGCCTATGAGATGGCACGGATAACCGCATCAGACGTTGACGTGGCTGAAGTTCACGACTGTTTTACCATTGCAGAGATGATGGCTTACGAGGACCTCGGATTTGCGGAACCGGGCCACGGGAAAGATTTGATCCGTAATAAGGAAACCTATAAAGACGGCAAGATCCCGGTTAACGTGGACGGCGGACTGCTTTCCAAAGGCCATCCCATCGGCGCAACCGGAGGCTCTCAAATTCGCACAGTAGTGCTCCAGTTACGCGGCGAAGCAGGCGAAATGCAGGTTTTTCCCGGACCCAAGATTGGGCTCGTCCACAACATAGGCGGCGTGGGCATATACGGCAATGTGAGTATATTCGGGACTGAATGATTTATGCTGTTTCCTTTCTCTTGGTCTATTGGAGGACAACATGGGATTTGAACAGTTCGGTGTTATAAGTTTTACCGGCAATACGAGGGCAGAACAGTTCGTGGAATTTCTTAAGAAAAACGAGATCCGTGGCACGGTATGCAAGACCTGCGGAGCCAAGTTCTTTCCACCAAGGAGTGACTGTAACTTCTGCCTGAGTGGTGATGTGGACTGGTTTGAAGTTTCAGGAGAAGGCAATCTGCTCAGTTTTACTAAAGCGATGTTTGCTCCTGCCGGCTTTGAAAAGGACGTACCATATATGCTGGGAGTCGCTGAGTTCAGTGATGGCATCAAAGTGTTTGGTCGGATAGACAAGACACTCAATGAGGAGATAGTGAAACCGGGCCTCAAAGTGAAAATACGGACGGTGAACCTCGAAAACGACCGACTTAGCTACGAATTGACGGCTGTTTGACATTCAGTCGGAACATGGCAGGCCGTGAGACCTGCCATGTAATATCCAACGACTGAAGTTCAGAATCGGCAACTGGCACTCTTCAATACCAGTCCCCGTCTTTGTTAAGTACGAACTTTCCAGGCCCAGGTCGGAAAGCTCTCCAGAGCCTGTTCGTCAATTTTCTCCAAACCCCACGTACAATTTCGCAAGGTCTTCAGATTTGATAATAAGGAGATTCTCAATATTTTTCTCTTCCGCAGTCTTGGTAAAATTGAATGATCCAGTGATAGTAGTGTTCCCATCTATAATCATGATCTTGTTGTGAGCACTGGTATGCTGATTATCTATATACGTGTGTCACAGTCGAAACCGATTCCGGAACGAAACATCTTTCCTTCGTCTCCTGATCGAGGTTGTCCATCCGAATCTTAATTTCCCTGCTTATTGTTTTTGTAAATTCGAAGTAGTGTTCGGCTTCACCAATTGCTTGTATATATCGGTCGAACCTGTTGGGGAAATTCCACAATGCCTTGAAAAAATAATGCCAGAACGTGTTCCTTGAAGGATACAAGAGACCCTGACGCAAACAAATTATTACCACCGCCCTTAGTTCGAAGAGAGCCGGTAGCCGGAACGGCTTCTTGACCTTGGGCGGATTCATAGCGGCGAAAGATTCATACACTCTCTTGGTGTGGGCCTTGGGCTCGAAAAGCGTTTCGTACACATAAATATATTCGTCGACGATTTCTCGAAGGGGACGGGTCGGAACGAAATTGATCAAGGCGGTTTGGTTTGAGAGGTGTTCGTAATCAAGCGACAGGATGCGCTGTTCTTTTTCCAGCCGAAGACACAGGTCTGTTCCCGGACCAACCTGGAGGAGACTTGTAAAAACCTCCGGAATATGGTTTCGATTGGCGAAATCGACCAGGCGCTTGCCGGTTCCAGGTTTTTCATTATCAAACCCTATGATTGCTCCGGCGGTCACGTAAAATCCCGCCCGTATGACCTCTGAGCAAACCAGATCAAGATCTGCCGCAACGTTTTGGTGCTTTTTTGCTCCCTTGAGGATTTCTTGATCAGGAGTTTCGATACCGAGAAAGACACGTCCAAAACCTGCACGAAACATTTGGTTCAATAATTGTTTGTCGGCAGCCATGTTCACAGAGGCCTGGGTAGCAAATCCGAAGGGCATTTTGCGATTTTCCATCCAGGGAATGAGTTCTTTGAGTAAGCCCTTGGCTAAGGTGACGTTACCTATGAAATTATCATCGACAACGAAAATCCATTTCCTCCAACCCAAGTCATAGAGTCCCTGCAATTCGTCCAGCACCTGTTGAGGCGTTTTCGTCCTTACTTTGCGTCCCAGCATGAGCGTTATGTCGCAGAACTCACATCGGAACGGACAGCCTCGAGAGAATTGGATCGCCATGCTGGCGTAACTCTTGATGTCCAGAAGGTCGAAGCGGGGGATAGGGCTCTTATGCAGGTCGGCCTTTTCTTTGGAAGATATTACCAGACCGCGTTCGTTGCGTCCCAGAGCGTCCAGCAACATGGAAATGGTGGTCTCCGCCTCTCCTTTCACTACAATGTCGGCTCCTGCCCTCAGAGCGTCCTCAGGATAGTGAAAAACCCAGGGGCCTCCCACCACCACGGTCTTGCCACGCCTCTTGGCCTCCTTGATGACTTCAAGAATTCCCGCATGCTGCACAACCATTCCAGAAACTAAAACCAGATCGCAATCTTTCCACTGCTTGGCTAATATGCTTTGAAACACCATGTCAACAAGCTGAAGCTGCCAATCTTTCGGAAGCAGAGCCGCAACGGTTATCAGCCCCAGAGGCGCCACCAGGGCTTTCTTTCCCTTCTTTCCCGTCATCCTCAAGACTCTGTTGAAAGACCAGAAAGTCTGAGGAAAATTTGGAGTCACAAGCAGAACTTTCACACTCTTGTTCCTTTCCAAAAAACCATTGTATTGTCATCCCGCCGAAAAATCAGGGGTCACCTTACCGTGGTCGGAAAGTGTCGGCCTTTTTCGCACATCTCATTCATCGGTCCTCTGCGCTTCCAATGCTGGTGCCGTTCTTCCTCGAGAACTGGGCATCGGCCTTATTGCGCCCACTTTTCCCAGAACCCATAAGCCGCTGGAGACAAATATGGAAAAAACACAAAACAAAATACGCTCAGACCCTCCAGACACCTAGGCAAAGTGACCAAGTGCGGAACATCCCGAGGCTTACTCGGGAAAATAGCCACGCCCACACGCCTGCGGGCGCGCAACGTAAGACAGAAGTGACTGAATCTCTGATTTGATCTCGTTCAGAATCTTTGGGTACTCTGTCGAGGCCCAAAGAGCCCATAACCATGTTAGGGTTATTTCGTAACAAGCCCTAAGCCTTCTTGATCTTAACTTTTTGCAGTCCTGGCGCTGATGCAAAGCTCATCGTGTTTACGCCCGCGCCTCTGGCCTTCTCCGGCAACACGGAGATTCCGTTGATCAGCGTTGCCACGGCCCCGGATTGGCGATTTCCGAATCCCCTGGCCAGCGCCACAACTCCAGGCCTTATTCCGGGAACCACGTGAGCGCGGCACTCCACACGCACTCGCGCCAACACATCTTCCACAACAACCTTTTCACCCTGACTTATTCCACGTTTCCGAGCGTCTGCCGAGTTAATGATCAGCCTGTTGTCCGGAAGCACCTCCAAAAGCCAAGTGTTCACCACCGACCTCGGGGACCTGTGAAATGGAAGCGTATAGGCAATCAATGTCAACTCATCACTGGTAGCCGGTTCGTCGGACTGCTGTTTTGGGGAGAGCGATACAAGAGGATCGGTCTTCCTTGGTTCAGTTGTGCGTAGAGATACCACTTCGGAATCCGCAAACAAGCCGCCTCTCTCAATCACCTTGTCTGAATCCAGGCCCTTGAGGTCAGAGACTAAACCGTCTTCCTTCATGGAATCCATTACAGCCTCAATCGTGTGCTTATAATAATCCCATGCGTTTCTAAAACTTGCGGGGTTGTCGGGCTCAAAACCTTGGAGTCTCAAGTTCGCTCCCAAAGCGATAAGTATGTCTTCCAAAAGCCTGGTCTCAGGGATGAGCGGGAAATAGGCGCCGTTTTTCTGATCGAAACCTCCTACCACCGGTCTCCTGACTCCGAAACCAGGAGACGTCACCGCAGGCGGGGACGCACACACGTCCCAACGCTCCAGATAAGTAGTGTCCGGCAGAATGTAGTCCGCAAGAGCCGCTGTTTCGGTAAGCTCCCTGTCAATTACTACGAGCATCGGGACTTTTTCGCGATCCATGAATCGTGCCGCCGCGGTTGAGGGATCGTCGTAAACTGGGTCGGCTTCCCAAACAATCAAGGCCTTTGAATTGATACCAGAGCCCTGTGACTGTGACCCCGGGGACGGACGCATGTGGAGCAGCTTCCTCTCTGCCCGCTTCAAGAAGCCGTCATTGCTCTTGGCCAAGCCGCCCGATCCGGGAACAGACCCAACCATAAGATTGAGGTTCAGAATCAGTTTGGCTGTTTCAATGCCATCGGTTTGCGAAAAAATGCCTCGTCCAGGGACTACGGCCGACGTCTCGCGGGCCTCAGCCAGATACTTGGCGAGCTGTACAGGGATGTCGGAAGAAACCCCGCATTCTCGTGCATAGTCCGCGGTCGTGCGCCCGGAGATTAGTTTCTCTACCATTTCTCGAGAAGTTTTGATCGCAGCGGGGTAATGTTCCACCAAGGCCTTCATTATTGCCAAAGCCAAGGATCTGTCGGTTCCAGGTATGACAGGAACCCAAAGGTCAGACTTGGATGCCGACGTAGACAGTCTTGGATCCACCACAGCCCACCGGAGAAACGGTCCTCTTATCCGGGCGCTTGCTATTTCTCGGGCCACAGAAACTAAAGGCTCTCCGGAATCCAGAGGAGCATCTCCAAAACTGATCAGGCAGCGTGCTCGTTTGTAGTCGGCGTCCACGGTCCCGGTGTCTTGACCGAACACACCATCAGCGGCAAGAGCAGCTATTTCTCGAGTGTTTACGTTCCCGTCTCTTAACAGAACTGAACCAGGAAATGATGCCAAGAACCGCCTGATAAAAGTTAACGCCCCCCAATCAACTCTGCCTACCAGAAAACTCAATCCCGCGCCGGCTTCACTTGATTCCCTCAAACCGCTTACGTTTCCCTCACCAAACAAATTCCCGCCGTCAATGATTTCAGTGAGAGCGTCATTCCAAGACAGAGCTTTCCATCTTCCCGATCCGCGA
Organism: Deltaproteobacteria bacterium; assembly: GCA_026388625.1. GTDB lineage: Bacteria > Desulfobacterota > Desulfomonilia > Desulfomonilales > Desulfomonilaceae > CAIXMD01. The sequence continues at coordinate 38,746 of JAPLJK010000026.1, forward strand.
GGTCCGACCCTTTTCATAGGACGAGCCATTCTGAAAGGATCATAAAGCGTCTGAATTCCACTTCCTCCCACGGCGCACACCGACCCACCGGTGGTAATGGCTTTGTCCAAAGGGGTTTCAAATGGGAGCGGAGGATCTGCAGTTGCAGGATGAAATGGGCTGCCTCCGATTTTGACGACAGTTCCTTGGGCCATGCGGCAACAGATGCCACAGTTGCCGGGACACAGTGCACAAACTGTATAAATATTTTTTATCCCGGCTAACGTCTCCAGAGGATCCACTCCAGGGGCACCCTTTATGTATTCAGGAACAATAGGGCTTTCGCCTAGCAGCGTGCAGCCGGCGAAAAGGGAAGCTCCTCCCATCACAGTTGCAAGGCGAATAAATTCTCTTCGGGTAAAATCCCTCATGACTAATTTCACTTGTACGAAAGATCAGCTCAACGGGATGTCGAAACCGATAAAAACAACGGAGTACCTCATCAGGAAAACCCCACAGATTATGAGAAGCGAGGCTATACATAGCCAACTTTTCTTTTCCCTGGTCCAGGGCAGCGTCAGAAGAGCGAGCGGGATGAGCATGCCGGACACATACTCGCCCCATATATAAAACTTTTCGTGGAAAGCCAGCATGATGGATGCATAGCCGTCTGCGGTGGACACCAACAGTGTGAGCCAGAAACTCCCGCTCCAAAAAAGGTCCACCAGGAGGATCCCTATCATCATAAGTCTCAGGCTGGTGTATAGTTCTGAATCGAGCTTCTCCTTTCGATAACGGTCCATGATCAGGGCCACCACGAGAAGCAGAGCGATGCCGGACAAAAGTGCAGACGTCAGGAAGTAACCTGGCATGAGTGCAGAATGCCACCATGCTCGAGCCCGCACCAGGGCAAAGGCAAAACCGGTGTAAGCATGAACGAAAATAGCCAACGGAACGGTGAAAGTTCCCAGTATCTTGGTGATCCGGTCGTTGTGAACATAGATGAAATAAATATAGATCAGGTTTGCAATGGGATAAGCACTAAGGAGCCACGAGCCGTAAGACAGGGCCGAGGTCTTGTTAAAGTATTCAGGGACAAGTGTATGCCAGAATCGAAGAGGCTGATGCAAGTCCAGAATAAGGCAAGCCGGCGCCACCAATAACAGCGCGAATGAAATTATTGCGGCTGGGAGGGCCATCTGTTTGAATCTCTTGATCCCAAAGACGGTGGAAAGCGTGGATAGAATGAATGAACCCGCGGAGAGCCCCGTAAAATAGAAGTATAATGGAATATAAACTTTCCAAGGGATTTCGTGCGGTACGTTGTAGAGAACGGCTGCTTCCATCTAGCGCTCTTCACCCTTTTTCCAGTATGAGGCATCCGGGCTTGGTATGTGCCGGCGATATTCGAGTATTTCGTCCTTGAAGTCATCCGAGAATTGAATCCTGCCCTTCAACGAATGATCGGCCTGAATATAGTACACTTTCGGACTGGTCCCGAGTTCAGGCTTGATAACGCTCGTGGCGATCGAAGAAAGATGGCGGGAGATGTCTGAGGAGGGATCGTCCAGATCGCCAAAAATTAGCGCCTGTGCGATACATGCCTCGACACATGCTGGTTTCAGCCCATTGTCAATTCTAGTAGCGCAGAAATCACACTTGTCCGCCGTGTTCCGGATAGGGTTGAAGAAACGGGCGTCGTACGGACAGGCCGCTATGCACATTCCGCAGCCAATGCACTTTCCGTAATACATTACCACTACGCCGTCCTCTTCTCGTCTCACCGTTGCCTGGACAGGACAGACCTGAACACACGGAGGAACTTCGCACTGGTTGCATAGGCGCCTCAGGTACAAATTCCCCACATGTGGGAAGTATCCTTTCTGTATTCCTTTTACCCACGAACGCCAGTATCCTAAAGGCACATTGTTTTCGCTCTTACATGCAATAGTACAGCTATGGCAACCAATACATCTGCGCTGGTCTATCAGCATTCCCCAACGTTTGGGTTTGGTCTGAAGTTCAGTATGTTGGGTGCCGGCCGATGAATCTGTGGACTCTCCCGACGAGTTCTGGTTCACTTGGTTTGTTTCTCGGCTACTGCTCATAATGCTTGGTCACTTTGTCAGCTTATTTCCGAACTTTCGAAAAGAAGAAGAAACTATTTCCGCTGGTGACAGCCGAGACAGTCCAACCGACTGAACGATTCCTTGCCGTCGTGACAGATGCCGGTAGCACAGGTCGCGCACGCTCTAGGTACTTCATAAACTACCAAAGCCATCTCTTCCTCCGCCGGACTGCCAGCCGCAAACAGCGTAGAAGTGTCACGCCCAATTCTCACTTTTCTCTCAGGACTGTCTCTCAGGGCACGCATGACAAAGGAATCGTACTTTTGCGTTGCAAAGATCTTATCGTGACACGTCTTGCAATCCTTGTACTTACCTTCATTGAACCACACGTGATTGTAGTGCCTGAAAACAACCGGCCCGGGTGAGCCTATTGCTTGATATGGTATGCTGCCTCCTCCAAAGACGGCTGAGAGACCTAATAGACCGAATAAGACTCCGCCGGTCACGAGAACTATCAAGACGATTCCCCATGCGGTGGCCTGCAATCTCCAGTAGGGCGACGGATCTCTCAAATTCAAGACGTAATCCGCCAGTCCTTGGGATGAACTCTTAGTAGGTCCTATGTTACCCATAATCAAAGCAACCGGCCTTATCTGATGGTGCCCACGTATGTGGTAGTCCACTGTCTCTTTTTGACTTCCGGGTTGCCGTAATCCGGAAGGATAACGGGTGAAACCCGGTCGGTCTCTATTCCAGCTTGTTCCAACTCTGTATGGTACCGACGGACGTGTTCAACGCTAAGTTTTCCGATTTCGCCGCGATCCTTGACAAACTGTCCCGCGGATTCGCCCGCCAGGCGTCCGAAGACGGTAATGTCCAAGAGTGAATTGCCCATCAAGCGGTTTGCGCCATGGACACCGCCACCGACTTCTCCGGCAACATAGAAACCTGGAACCACTGTTGAACCATCCGGTGTGTAGGCGAGGCCACCGTTTTGGTAATGAAGGGTTGGGTAGATCAGCATGGGAAGCTTCGAGATGTCTATGCCATAGCGTATGAAAAGTATGTACTTAGCCGGAAACTCCCTCTCTACCGTACCTTCTCCTTCCAGCATATCAATCATGGGGGAATCCAACCAAACTCCAAATTTATCTCTCTGCCCAGGCACAGGAACGCCTTTCCTCATCCTAATGCATTCCCGGATGATGCTCGCAGATTCTATGTCTCTGGGCTCTCTTTCAAAAACGAATTGTTCCCCGTCGATATTAACCAGGTTGGCGCCGGCTCCTCGCACCTTCTCCGTGATAAGAAGCCCTTCGGCTTGTTCCGGGAAAACCGCTCCGGTTGGATGATACTGTGTTGCATGGAGGAAACGGACCCCTACCCCGATTCTGTACCCCATCACCAGCCCGTCGCCGGTCGCCCCGTAGTGATTTGTGGTCATAAACTTCTGGATGTGCAGGCGGCCCGAACCACCAGTGGCCATAACCACTGCCTTGGCCTTGACTAGAAAGTATTCTTCAGTTTCAAGATTGTAGAGAACTGCGCCCGAACAGACACCCTTATCGTCCATCACGAGTTCCACAGCAGGGGAGAACTCTAACACGCCTATGTCTTTAATCCTGTTACGAGATTCATCCCTCAACGTTCTCATGATCTCAGCGCCGGTCATGTCACCCGCGTAGTGCATTCTTTTGCGCGACGTGCCGGCTCCGTGAAGGGTGAACATTTTTCCGTCAGGCCGCTTGTCGAACATGCAGCCGAGACTTTCCAGCCAACCAATGACCTTGGGTGCTTCGGTCACCATCGTCGTGACCAATTCCGAGTCATTCTCGAAATGTCCTCCTCCGATAACGTCAAGGTAGTGATAGTATGGTGAATCCTTCCATTCTTTAGTTGCGGCCTGAATTCCGCCCTCAGCCATCATGGTGTTCGCGTCGCCATGTCGAAGCTTTGTGGCTATGATTACTCGCGCTCCGTGCTCCTGGGCGAGCAAGGCAGCAGCCGTACCTGCTCCACCCCCACCGATCACCAGAACATCGGTCTCGAAGTGAACTTCGTCCAAATCGATTTTGTCGGGATCCACGCGACTGCGGCACTCAAATGTGTCGGCAATTTCTTGAGCCACATCATATCCCTTGCTGGGGCCGACTTTCAATTGTCTGAGGGCACCGGCCCGAAAGTCAGGGTGGTATTTTTCCAGCCTGTCCTGCCTCTCGTCCAGAGTCAAAGCAGGGAACTCCTGTCCTGCTTTCTTCCTGGCAACTCTCTCAGGACGGGTCTTCTCTACTCTCTTAATAAGTTCCAACAGGTCCGGTGTGTATCCCATTACTGCCTCCGGATATGAAAGGACCAAGGATTTTTTCGCTGCCGTGGTCAAGAAGTATTTTTCTGCTACGAAAGAACTTTCTTCAGGCGTTCCGAACCAAAATCAGATCTGAGACGCGCCGACTCGGCAATTTTTCTCGACGGACGACAGTCTAATTGTTGGAGCATTTGAACTTCCCCGTCTCGTCTTATCCCGAATTCGCGTATGTCATCCGCAGCGTCGGATGGTTGAGTCTAAAGAAAGCGCTTGTCATCAGGTTCCCACATCTCATCAGCCGTGTGAGGTTCCATCTGTCTCTCTACATAAAGCTTGCGCAGGGTTTCCAGGTCGGCGTTCATAAGCTTATTGAGAGGCTCCTTAAAATATCCTGTATTGACTTTCGCAATCATCTCCTTAAGGTGCTGGGCCGCCGGTTTTATGTGCCGGCCTGTAATGCGGCGACACAGAATCGCAATGTTGTACTGAGCCAGTTCTGCAGGACAGCGGGAAGTGCAAATTCCGCACATCACACACGGCATGGAGATTTCTGCAGCCCTTTCCACGTCTCCTTTCAGGGCCGCGGAAATATATTCCATGACCGGAATGTCCATGGGGCAAGACTTGGTACAGGTATTACAGCCCATGCACTTGGCTAGTTCCGGGTAATATTTTAGTAACGTCTTCGCGTCGGGCTTCAATTCTTCGAGGTTGTAAACAGCCCGGTTAGCCGGGAAAAACGGTACCATTGCCAAATACATGTTAGGCTGTACGACCGTCTGGCATGCAAGGCCCACATGGATTTTGGCGCTGCCCGGCATCCTGTAAACCGTGGCGCATGCTCCGCATATCCCGCCCCGGCAGCCGCAGCCCCGTATCAACTGATATCCCGCGAACTCAAAGGCTTTCTGAATAGTCAAGGTGCTCGGGACATCATACCTCTTCCCCGTAATAAAAATGGGGATCAGGTCGGTCCGCTCGGCTATGTCCTCACTGGCGTAGGTCTCCCGAAAGGCTGGTTGCCGCTCAACCGTTGACATCATCTGACATCCTTTCTCTGCCTCGAATCTCAATTTGTGCTTGAGAATTCTAACGTGCTATGAACACGCCTATAACGACTCCAATTATCAAGGCTATCAGGGCCATGAAATAGTTGTCCAACGCAGTGATCCTCGGAGCCGGTTGAATAGTTTCCGGGACCACCTCATCGACAATGTAGTCCTTATAAGCCGTGTCAACCTGGGGACACGCCAAGACGCATGAGTAACACTGCTCGCAATCTTCACCAACACATGCCTCGAGCGCAAAAGAGGTTCTTTGTTCGGTTTGTTCTAATCTCTTTGGATCCTTCCGGAGTACCGGGCATGAATCAACACAGTTCCCGCAGGCCAAACAGCCCTTGTCCCCAGTCACGTCAGATCCGTCGTCCTGAATATAAAGGCGGTGATAAGGTTCCATCCCCTTTGACAAAAGCCTGAAGCGGGCCACAGGCGGCTCTTTGGTATTCAAGATCAAGTCAGCCACTTCGCGATTGACTATATCCTTAGATTCATCTCTGGTAGTTGGCATTTCCAGCGCTCCCGTATGCGCTCCCTCTAGGATCTCACCTCGGCCAGGCATCTCGAGGCTCTCCGTAAACAATCCGGCCAGGTATCTCTGCCAGTGACTTGCCGTCGGATTGGTCCCGAGTAGTCTCTTGCCGGAGTGATGGATTCGGATTGGAGTCTGACTTAAATGCTGAAGCCGGCCGCTTATTTAGATATTCGTCAAAATATTCCCTTGTCATAACAGGATGGCATTTCAGACAATTCTCGAAATTCGCTCCGGTCCTGCAATCAGACTCGAAAATCTTCGTCTTATAGTGAATTTTTCCATTATGGCATCGTCTGCACGTTGTTTCTGCCGGAAACGCCACCATCCAACGAGGGTTGGTCATCAGTCGGCCCCACGCGTCATTTTTTGCCTCCAGATATACCTGCTCCGCCATGGGAAGGAGATGGCCGCTTCGGTAATAATGGGACGCGAAACTATGGCACGAGTCACAAGCCAAATGGTTCACTTCGGCATAATTTACCGTTTTGTCCGCCAAAGTCTCATCCGGTCCTTTGAAGCGCTCATGGCATCGAGCACACGTGTCTTCTCGGGAGAGCACATGCTTTCGATGGTCCATGGCCAGTCCTATTTTTTTCAGCTCAGGAGGCAGATCCTTCAGGTACACCGTCTTTCTAAATACGGACGCATAATGACAGTACCGACAGTTCTCCGTTGGGACTCGCGTCCTGTTGAAAAGACCTGAAACTTGTGGCTGTCTGGGGTCTATTTGCGGAACGAAATAGGTCAATGCGTGGAGAAGGCTTCGAAGCCGAGACATCGCCGTACGCTCAGGGCTGCCCGAAATGTGACAGTCCGCACAAGCTATCAGTTCGTGCGAGAAACCTCTGTTTTCGGTTTTTAGCTTCGTTGCCATCCAATTTGCAAAGGAAGCCTCCTGACCGTGACAGGTCATGCAGGTCGAACTCCTTGCGGAGAACTCCGCTGCACAAGCCACTACCAGGCCGATGACGGCTACTCCAATAATGTAGACGAATCCGCGGCGCATCAGGCCGCATCCCCCTTCTCTGTGAGCAGCTTTTCCCGCTTTTGCTTGCGAGCGGCCTGGAACGCTGCCGAAATCACCAACGGACCGGAATTACCTATCGGGCATTTTGCAGCGCACCTGCCGCACCCCACACAATACTTGGAAAGTTCCATAACTCTGTCGTAGTCACCCAGTCTCGTGAGCAAGATGAGACCCATAGGCATTTGGACACCTTCCACTTCCTTTATGGGGCAAGCGCCGACACAAGTGGCACAGTTGTAACAGTTGATCGAGCGTCCTGTTCCTGGCACCAGCATTGATTGGAGAGCGTATTCAAATACCATGAACGCCGCAAAAAGTATAGCCAGGGCATTGAGAGTCACCCGATCCGGAGTCTTGCCGAGGAACGCGTTGAGGAAAACGGTGGAAAACATGCTATATTGCGGAAATTCCGGTATTCCTCTGGACAGGGCTGTATCGATAGCGTTCACGTAACCAGTGAGGGTTTGTGTAGCTCCTCTGAACATCTGAGGCTGAATTGGCCGCTCTAACTTGCCTTTTAAGAGGATATCGCGCTTAAATGCCGCCAGTTGGTTATCCTGAACTGAGATAAGATCCGGGTATTCCAACGTCTTGATGCCGACAATGCGGTGATTTCGCACTTCCACCTGGACAACGATAGGGCCTCGGTAACCTTGGCCTTCGCCAGTATAGACGCCGTTCTGTACGAGCGAAATCCCAGATCCCCAAGGACTCTTGGACAATCGCAGTTCGTCTGCTCGTCTTACATCGAGACTTGCAAATACGTAGCCCACCACCAAAATGCCCAGGAAACCAGCCAAATAAAAGACCTTTGGGCTGCCGGAGCGCCTATAATTGCTCGTCCATAGAAATGCCAAGACCATCATCAGGGATATCAACAATATGAAACGGCTCGACGGAAACAGGGCTGCCGTGAGTATTGCGTAAAGAATGAGGCGCACCCCACGGGTCATAAGTGCTTCCGAAAGCACGCCTACAGGGTCACGAAACAGCCTTGACAACGTCATCAATGAATTCCTTTCCCACCAGTCCGTGGGCAAGTCCGTATTCCAATGAATGGAGCGGAACGATTCCACTTCTTACCGCTTCACGTGTTTCTTCCTGCATGATCGCAAACATCTGGGGGAGGGGCAGATACTGAACGCAGTAACTCTGACAATTTCCACATCTTATGCACTTGAGCCCTCCGTTTCGGATAAATCGGTCATAGTCGGTAACTCGACCGGCCACCACCAATTCGGCCTGGAAGGTTATGCCGACAGGGCACCGATCCTGCGTCGCATAACAGGCCCGGCACTCATAACAATAGATAGTGGCAGGGTTCCTTCGCAACAGCGGTTTTATGACTGAAGCAAGCAGGGCACCCACAATCCCGAACAGCGCCACTCTGTCCAAATTCATCGTCCATCCGCGGTCCTTCAGATTTGTGAAGAACTGGTAGCGGTGGATTCCTGGAAGCACTATCGGTTGAGTAGTATCATCCCGCTTGTGTGCGTGTGGGGGATCGCTCTCACTTTTCGCCATGAAACTGTCCGTCCTCGACTTTCAACCTAGTGGGGCAGCATCGCAGACATGAGTAATCCCGCGATCAAACCGCCCACAGCCCCTTGTGTGAGTTCTCTAGGGGAGTTCATGTCCAGCGCCCAGGCAATAATTATGCCTGACAGGACTCCGACAAAACCAAATATGACCCACGTCAGCAAAACAGAGACCTCTATCTATTATTATGTCGCCTCATACAACGAGCCAAACTCATCAATGCGGCGCCACTATGTTTCCGGCCCGGTCAAAGTGGCCGTCATTCTTAGAGAAAGTACTCTGGGGACCATGACTCCAATGAGCAATGCTGCCAGAATTCCTCCTGCGGTCCCCTGAAGGATAGCTCCCAGATCATGTTCAAAAAGAGCGAAGGCCAGGATTGCCCCTCCCATTCCTCCGCTGAACAAAAAACCCGCGATCTGTATAAGGAAATTTCTTGATTGGTCTTTTCCGAATACCCTGCTTGCGATGAATATGAAGCCGACACTAACCAGGGCAATGACCAGAGCGAACTCGCCGATCTTCAATATATCGGCTATGATTCTCGGGTCTGAAGGCTGAAAGACGGACAGATTCAGGAATTTCATGTAGATGGCGGCCATCGGGGCCATGACTGCCATGGAAGCGAATGTGTACGCTCCCTTTATGAAGCCGGTCTCTGCTCTCATGGTGCCTTCGCCCATCATGCCGCCACCCCCAAGGGGAGAAGGTCCGCACGAAGTCGTAGCATTAATTATGTATGCGGCCATTACCACGGCCAACTGGGACCAGTCGAGGAAACCGAATTTCGAGGGCCCGAAAAGGTAGAGCACCGGAACAAGAGCCGCTGTCAAAATTCGAGCACATGAAAGTGGTAGAATTGTCTGGAACTGAACGAAAATGGCGAGCATTCCGGCCACACCCAGGAAAGGAACATTTACCAGGCTGTTCAGAAGGACCCCGAGGGCGTTGAACCCGCCTGTTGCAGCCAAAGCCCCTGCTGCCAGAAATCCGGCCGCCATCGCGGTGACAGGCAGGAGTATGATCCCTTCCAGGAGATCATTCAGTCGTATTCGGCAGGCCAACACGAGCAGCAAACCGCCTGCGACGAGAACCGATTGGACCGGCATCTTTCCAAATGGCTGAAATATGGCTGTCAGCAGCGAAGCCACGAATATAACTAGGGCCAAGTAACCCTGTACAGGTGCAATTATTTCCGGTTCTGTGCGTTGCGTCCCTTGGGAATTTGCAGGGGCGTCCCTCAATGCCACGTCATTCGGATAAAGTCGCTGACTGATCAGCTTCAGAAAAATGGCCACTACTGCGGTACCAAGCATCAATGAAAAAGCCTGTGGGGCTCGTAATATGCCGTCCGAAGCAGTCGCAAAGAAACTTCCCAGGAACCCTTCGGCTATCTGCCCAACACCTCCAATGGGAGAAGGACCGCACGAACCCATGGCATTCCTGGTGAAAGCCCCTATGAGGACTATGAACTGGGATTTGGTGAGAATCCCCAGACCGCCTTCAAATCCAAAGGTAAATAGAAGAGGCAACAGCGCTGCGGCCAGGATTCTGCCGCAAGGCAAGGAAGAAATAACGGGCAAGTTAATGAGAATGACAAGGGTGCCTACAAGTCCGATGGGACTCCTTCGGAGATAGCGGAGGAGTACTTTCAAAGCCTCAAAACCACCCGAGGCCTTTAGCCCTCCGGCGAGAAACAGGCCTGTCAAAAGGGCAGTTATAGGATGCAGGATGATTCCGCCGAGAAACTCATTGGGCATTAGCATCACTGCGTTCCAGCCCTGGTAGAAATAACGGAATGCCGCACCGACAAGAAGGCAAAGCACTGTAGAGAAGACCAGGACGGTCTGGACAGGTGTACGGATATAGCCGAACAGAGTTAAGAGCATCAGCCCCAAGAAAATGCTGAGTGTTATATAGCCCAAGAATTCCAATAGATATTCTCCAGGCCGAGACTCTCACGATGCTGAGCGTATGGGCCGCCAGCCGACTCGTTGGTCTAAGTCTTCAAACTTTATCAGCTCACTTATAGTCCAAAGGGTAAGAATCTTTTCCTGTTGCAGGTCTGCCGTCTAAACCAGGGGAGATCTGCCACGAATCCTTGTCCGGAGTCGGTCACTCGTACCTCGTCACCGACTTTCAACCGACCTATACAGGCTGTGCACGAGTTGATGTCGGCCTCTATCACGTTCCCGTCATGCATTCCTATCCTCGCCTTGATGACTGCAACCATGACAGAGTCATACCCCTGTTCATTCAGCGACAGAAGGATTCCTCGTTTTCCTCGCGCGACTCTGAACACTTCGGCAGCCAGGAAAACGATCACGAGGAAAAAAAGTGTTGCATGCTCAAGGGTCATGAAAAAATCCTTTGGCGGGCAAGCGCCCGTCCAGTACGCCGAGTCTGGGAAGCAAGAGGCTCCGAAGTATCTCTGCGGATTTTCAGGACCTCGAAACCTCCCTTTGTCAGGATTTGAATTCTCCGATTGCCGTTATCGGCAATGTAGACATGTTCATCTCGGCAAGCGATGCCCGTGGGGTTTTTGAACTCGCCTGAGCCTGAACCATTCTTCCCCACTACCGAGATCAGTTTGCCGTCCATACTGAACTGTTGAATTCTGTGATTACCGGTATCGGCTATCCACACAGTACCGTCAGGGGCGAAATCCATCCCTTGAGGCATATTGAGCATGCCCGGTGAGCTTCCAACAGCACCAAAACTGAATCTGAACTTGAGATCTTCACTGAAAACTTTTACCGTCCCGTGCTTGCTGTCGAGAACTAGGACGTGCCCTTCAGGGCTTAGGGCGCAGGCAGTGGGCAGCCTAAACTGGTCTTCAGCGTCTCCCAGGTCCCCGATCACTGCAACAAGCTCGTAATTGGCAAAAATCTGTACTCGATGGTTCCTGGTGTCAGCCACGAGCATTTTGCCCGTTCCATCGAGACATATCCCCTGCGGAGTGGCAAAAGAGCCGCCTATTGAGCCTATTGATCCAACGACGCGTTTGACATTTCCGTCCATGTCGAAGACCTGGACGCGACAATTGTTGGAATCGACTATGTGAACAAGGTTATCCGGCCCTACGGCTATCCCGGCGGGAAAATTCAGGCGGCCTACTATAGACCCGGGCTTTCCGAAGGACACGAGCCTGCCGTTGACAGTATCGATTTGCAGCCATCGGTAGCGCGGAGAGTCTGTTACAAGAATGCCCCCAGAGCGATCAAGAGCCAAATCAAACGGCCCGCCCATATCAGTTGGCGGGGACTGCTCTCGCCTGGATCCGGTTTCGGCAATTGCCTCAACCCTGGCGCCGTAAGGCCCTTGCATTGTGAGCATACCTGCAAGGGAGCATGTTCCGGCAATACCAACAGATTTAATGAATTCACGCCTTTTCATGGCGTCCGGTCATCTCCCCTGTGCCCATTGGCAAGTGCAATGTGTCCGGATAATGTGTGGAAGGATTTTCTGAATTGTTCATGGTTTCTTCAATATCGAACGATCTTAACCCCGACATCCCCTCAAGTCAATGATCCAGGACGTGCGAGAATCAATTACTGCGGCCACTTCAGAAACACACTCCGTCACCCTGAAGACGTCAAATCCGCCCACTTATGCGAACCTGAGAAATTCCTCGACCGCCGCACGATCACTCCTGAAAATCCCTGCCGGAACATGAATATTGGGATAGCCTATGGCAATACCTATGACCACTTTCTTCTCTCCAGGCAGATTAAGTACCCGCTTGACGATATCCGGAAAGTGCATGGACGCTGCCAGATAAATGGTGCCCAAACCTTCTTCGAGCGCAGCATAGCAAATGGTTGTACCGATGGATCCTATGTCAAGACACGAGTATGGGACGTTCAGGGCGTCGTCGATAACCAGGTAGATCACGGCAGGCGCGCCGAAAAATTTGTACATGTTGAGGTAATGCTGCTTGCGGGCAGCTTTGTCCCCCCGATCCATACCAATGGATGTGAGGAGGTCCTTTCCCAGTTTGCCGTACCTGTTCTTGTAGGGTTCGGGAAAATCTGCCGGCATGGGTATGTCCGGCCTTGGAATGGCTCCGAGCTTGCCTTCCTCTTCGAAAAGACCGGCCAGTTCCTGCGCCTTTTCTCCGTCTGCTACAACTATTTCCCACGGCTGCGTGTTTCCCCAGGATGGCGCCCACCTGGCAAGTTTTACGATCTTGGCGATCTTTTCACGAGGAACAGGATTTGGCAGAAACGCTCGAACACTCCTCCTACCTTTGACAGCCTCGTCAAGTCTCATTTCGGGTCCCTCCTGAGGTTATTGTCTTTGCCGAAGACAAAAGTATATTATGAATTAACCGGGCCACAAGTCTTTGCAACATTTTTTTGAAAGAAACGATTTTGGGGGCTGATTCTCACTGAAGAGTGCAAACTTCATTTCAGATGAGTGAACGGCCAAACACATGGGCGCCTGGCAAAGGTTTTTCCTATTTCGAAATTTTCGTTGACATACAGCCTTTTTCTTTACATTCTTACAGCACGAATGATAATTTAACAAGTTATCTTTGTTTTCCCTTACATGAACATACAACCGTCTTCAAGGAGGATAGAAAATGGCTTTTTTGTTCCGAAATCGTACCATCGGTAAAGTAGGCGTCATCGGCTCCGGCCAAATTGGTCCCGATATTGCCCTCCACTTCGCAAAATCACTCTATCGGTACGGCACGCAGGTGGTCGTGGTAGACATTGTTGACGAGGCCTTGGCCAAGGGGAAAGCAAAACTTTTCAAAAAAATAGACAAGGGCGGTCAGACAGGTGCCTTTAAACCTCAAGACGTTGAAGGGATGAAAAGCCATATAACGTTTACTTCAGATTATAGCCAACTCAAAGGAGCGGATGTGGTAGTGGAGGCCGCCACCGAAGACTTGCCGCTCAAGCGAAGGATTTTCAGACAGGTTGAGGAACTTGTCGGGCCTCAGGCCATTCTTACCAGTAACTCCTCACACATTGAGCCGGAACGCATTTTTGAAGAAGCTGAACACAAAGGCCGCGCCCTATGCACCCATTATTTTTTTCCAGCGGAACGAAATCAGGCAATAGAGATAATTCCAGGCAAGGATACTGACCCGGAAACTACGGAATTTGTGATGCGTTTCTATGAGTTCATAGGAAAAATACCTGTCAAAGTGGGATCGAGGTATGGTTATGCCGTAGACCCTGTTTTTGAAGGGTTGCTTCTTGCTTGTGTGCAATGCGTGGATGCCGGTCTGGGAGACACAAAGCAGGTTGATACTGTAGCCTCCAAATGCCTCGGACTTAATGTCGGGCCTTTCACAGCTCAAAACCTCACTGGCGGCAACCCCATAACTGCGCATGGCCTGTCAGAAATGAACGAACGGCTCAATCCATGGTTTAGAGTCCCTGAGCGTCTGAAAAAAATCGTGGAATCTAATTCCAACTGGGAAGTTCCTGCGCGAGGCGAAACAATAGAAGTGCCCCCGGACAAGGAAAAGCTTATTTCCGACGAACTCAAGGGAGCTTATTTTGCCATGGTCTGCGATATGTTGGACGCTGGCATTATCAGCACCAGCGACTTTGACCTTGTCATCAGCGTGGCATTGGACATGAATCCGCCCTTCAGTTTCATGAATTCTATTGGGGTGGGGAGATCACTGGAATTGGTAGAAGACTTTGCGAAGAAGTATCCGGACATGCCTGTCTCCAAAACCCTGAGAGAACAGGCCCTGTCGGGTAAGCCGTGGCAAATCCTGGATGTGCTCTTTGAAAAGAGGGGCGATGTAGGACTGATAACCATTCGTCGTCCCAAGGCACTCAACGCTATAAACAGCAAAGTCACCAGTGAACTCAAGACATGCTTAGACGTAATAAAGAACGATCCTGAGATAAAATGTGCTGTCATAACAGGTTACGGCAACAAGGCATTTGTAGCGGGGGCTGACATAAAAGAGATGTCTGGCTTTACCGAACCGGCCCAGGGGGAGGCCTTTGCCAGAAGAGCACAAATTGCCACCAGCGAACTTGAAAAGTTGGGAAAGCCTATAGTAGCAGCCCTGAACGGTTTAGCTTTTGGCGGAGGTTCCGAATTGGCTCTATGCTGCACTGCGCGGGTGGCCCCTAAGGGTCTGAAAATTCTGGCTGGTCAGCCGGAGGTGAATCTTGGGCTTATACCCGGTATGGGAGGAACACAGCGTTTGACAAGACTTATCGGTTTTGAGAAAGCTGCCCGGATGGTTCGGACTGCTAATCCTATTTCATCTGCGCAAGCTCTTGAATACGGTCTGATAAACGAAGAAGTCGAAGGGGACGTGCTACCCAACGCTATAGCCCTTGCTCGAAAACTGGCCTACGGCGAAGTCACCGTCAAGCTGATCGAAAAGGGTCCTCTTGCGGACGTGCCGGCTTCCTTGCCTGAAGTGGACATCGAACATCACTCCAGAGCCATCGATGAGCTGCTTTCGAGAGCCATTCTCGAAGGAGCCAAGATGACGCTGGAAGATGGCCTCAAAAACGAGGCGAAACTTTTTGGTGAATGCTGGACAAAGGAGGACAACAAAATAGGTCTAAAAACTTTTGTAGAGCAAGGGGCCCGCGCCAAACCGGAGTTTGTCCATAGATAAGGTCTAATCAGTGTTCTGAATTTCGATGTGGAGGGTGCAACACGGCACGCTCCACATCAACACCGTCTGGGGGATACGTCCCGACCAGCATGCCTGAGACGGCCATATCCATGGGACTTGACATTTGTTGTTAGCGCCTAAACTCAAGCTTTCGGATCACGGTGCCCGAGCAAGACCAGCTTTCTTTCGATTGCTTCCTCCAACTTATCTTCCCATGTCTTCCACTGAGTTCTGAGATCTTCTAATCGGCCGGACAACTCCGTCCACTCGGATTGTTGTACAAATGTGCCTTTCATAGACGCCTCAACTTTCTTGAGTCTCTCCGCGATCGTGCGAACCTGTTCTTTAATCGCTCTCATCTCGGCAAGAACGGATTCTTCTTCCGGCGTCACTGCCGACTTGGGGGCGCACAGAGAGCATTCAGCCGTTTCCGAAAAGGCAATGGACGGAGAGCAACCGAATTCTGTGCCCTTAATTTCAATCGAGTCAGCCATGGTGGTCACCTCCTCGAGAGTCTTTTCCCTTTAGTAATCACGGTTGTTATGCCTGTCAAAATTCCCGGCGGATCGAATGAAGATTGGGTAGCTCGATTTAATGTCGATTCGAGTTCAGATGTTGAATTGACCGAGAATTTTTTGGCCTGCGGGCATGTGTCCGAATCGAAAGCACGTACGTTCCTGTTTGTGCGGAGACGTCTTGCTTGGCAGATAAAAGGAAGTTCTTGAGTGTGTTCCTGGTTTAATAACGCCCGGTCATGTGATCCATGAGCGTGTTTATCACCTCATGGACAAGCACTCTAAAACCCCCGGGCCACGAGTGTTGGATCGGCGGAGGTGGGACATAACCATAAAAGAGTTTCTGTTGAACTTCCGAGGGATGTGGTTCCTGGGACTGAGTTGCCGTTTGACGTATGGCAGGAAAGTTTTCCGAAGCTATGGCTGGGAAAGGCACGGCAATGGTAATCACGATAACCGAAAATATCACAATTGTGCGTCTCATTAGTCCCTCTACTTAGTCATTTTATCTTGAGTAGAGACAAAAATCAATTGCAAAAGTTTGGAAGGTCAATTTAAGACGTCAACAAACATTGATGCAAGGTATCTTTCACATTCTAAGGAGAACCTTGAAGACGCCGGCCTCCTGTGAGCGGAGAAAAGCCTCTTCAGCTCGATCAAAGGGGAAAACTGCGGAAATCAAGGGCAAGGGGTCGATCAATTCTCTCTCCAACGCCCTTATTGCAGCGGGAAACAGTCCGCATCTGGAGCCAACAAGTGTGATCTCATTGATTACGAGAGGAGCTGGATTGAAATTCAACGTACCGTGATAAGTAGACTTCAACACCAAGAAGCCTCGGGGTTTGACGTGCTCAATCGCCAAATCCCATCCGGACGGATGCCCTGAAGCCTCCACTACCAAATCAAAGAGTTTGTTCGACGCTTTCAGGGAGTCCAGCGTTGTTACGGCCCCGCGGTTGCGCTGAAAAATCTCCATCTTTGTCGGATGCTTGCCCACCAGAAGTATCTCACACCCGGTCCGGAAAAGAAGCATTGAAATCAGGATCCCAAGCTTGCCGTCTCCGATCACAAGGACATTACTGGATGGACGAATATGTACCTGTTCCAGAATTTCCAGCACTGCCGCTACAGGTTCGGTAAACACCGCTTTCTCATCCGATATACCGTCCGGGACAGGTACCAGGTTGGATTGGGGCAATGTGAGGAATTCGGCAAAAGCTCCATTGCGGCCTTGAATACCCAGCACCGTCCGTTTGGGACAGTGTCTTTCAAGACCTTGTTTACAATAAGCGCACTCTTTGCAGCCGCAATTAATCTCTCCGACTACACGAAGGCCCAACATTGCCGGGTCCGGCGCCTGGTGGACAATGCCGACGAACTCGTGGCCCAGTACTCCTGAAAAATTCATGTAGCCTTGAATGATTTCTCCGTCAGTCTTACAGATGCCGGCCATGAGTACCTTGACGAGGACTTCTCCAGGGAGGGGTTCCGGTTTGGGCACATCTCTCAACACCAGTTCTCCATCAAACAACAGGGCTTTCATGTGCTAATTCCTTGTGCAATCTTAAAGATTTAAATCTTGAGTTGCTTTTACTCTCGGGTCCGGGTTTTGACAAGTAAATCCAGCGTAGATTCATAAAGGTTCCCAAAGACTTTTTACAAACTGTAAAAAATACTGACGCGATGGCGCCGGATGTGGAGACGGCCGGTTTAAGAAACTTGCTGATTCTTGTCTGTAATTCAATAGGTTACGCGGCGGATTGGCTGAAGCCTTATTGGCTTTGAAATTGCATTACCAGGGCCTAGTTGGAAATTTTCTCAAGATAAAGAGCCTCCGCTTGCCCAAAGATTCCCCCGATGCGTCCTCCGCTCCGGATGCATCGTCCGTCGTAGGGGCACACTTTCTGTGCCCCTACTTTGCTTTCAAGCCAAGGAAAAATAAAACCGGATAACATTCGGAAAATGATTAAGATCAGACGATGGCCTACACTGCCACAGGAGGCTCATTCGAACGTGAGTTCTCAGCCCATAATCTATATCAAACAGAATTAGTTTGCACGAGGCTCGATAAACTTGTCTCAATCAAAAAATTCTGTTATCAATCCCAGAATTACTTTAGGAATCCTTCGGTGTAGCCATCTGTGGCGGCCCTCCTTGAGACTGGCAAGCTGGCCCCTCACGGATTTTTTGCCGTGACTCTGATAAGATAAGAGTCGAGAAACGATGTCCAGGAGGCCCCTCTCAATGAAAGACAAGCGCATTTTCTTCAATCCCATTCGAATGCTCAGTCCCAAAGTTGATTCCGAGGCCGTCAAGATAGAAGAATTGCACAAGAGCCCTGTCTCCGAGACATTCACCTTGGAAGAAGGTCTCCTGGTAATGCTGAGCAAGGTTATAGAAATGACTCGCCTCATAAATCTCAGTTTTGTAAGCGCGTCAATCAATGAGGTTCATTCGGCGGAGGCGCTTGCTCGAGAAGTTCATGAGCTGGAAAAGTTGTTGACCGAAAACCTCGCTTGCGCCATCACAGACCCTCCTGACATGTGCAGGGCGGTCATTCTCTTTCCATCCCATTTGGAGAGGGTGGGTGACTATCTGGAGAGCATTCTCAATTGTTGTCGAATCAGATGCCAATACTCAGTGCCGCTTACGGACGAGGCAGTTTCAGAAGTCGAAGACATATTCAAGCTTGTGTTGGAAATAATGGGCAACTTCCGAGACGCCTTCATCAGGCCCAACAAGGTGCTGCTTGAAAATGTGGTGAATGAAAGCAAGAGGTTGGACCAGATCTGCCACAATCTGGAGTTGTCACACGTTGAACGGTTGCTTAACGGCTCAACTGCTCCTCGCGCGTCTTCCCTGTATTTGGACATTCTGGAATCTACGAAGTCAATGAATCGGCACATAAGAGACATGGCCGCTCAGATTCGTTCGTTAATGACAGAAATTGAAAATATAGCCTAATGTCATAGACGTGACATTGGGAGCTTCTTGTAGCTTTTCTCGGATTTTACGAAGGGGTATCCCTTTTTCCCTTTGTTATGGTGTCCCAGGTGATTGCACCAGATCCCAGAGTGGTCAAGTCTTGAATAAAGCTGCCGCACTTGCATAGAGGGCAAGTCTTACTGAAGGGCTCAACCGCCGCGGTTCAGGCGGCAGGAATCTTGCACCAAAGTTTGCAACCGCTTTTCTGAAAGGAGTTCTTAGATCATGATTCCAAAGAAAATCCTGGTTTGCACTGACTTCTCCGAGAACTCGGTTCCAGCTCGGGTATGTGCCATAGAATATGCCAAGGCTTTTGGAGCTGAACTCGTGGTTCTGCACGTGGTGAATTCTCGCCTCTTGGGATACCCTGGTTTTGCCGCCAATGTCCCGACAGAAATGACCTTGATAGAGGAACACATTCGTCGAGGTGTTGAAGAGGAACTCGAATTAATAGGGAACGATTGTAAACGGGAAATCGATGACGTGACCGTTTATTCTGCGACCGGCGCTCCGGCAGAGGAGATCATTAGTTTTGCAAATGATGCATCCATCGAGTTGATTGTCATGGGCACTCATGGTTGGACAGGGGCGCGTCATCTTATTTTGGGAAGCACTGCCGAAAACGTGGCAAGAACTGCCAATTGCCCAGTGCTAACAGTAAGATCCACGGCGAAATCCTAGAGGCGCCTATCTAACTTGCCCCATACCTTGTATATGGAAATCGGCCGATAAAATCGGAGTGTTCGGTTATACGACTGATTTGTCAATGTTTGCAGGCCTTAGCCGACTTCGCCTTCGTAAGCAAGAAGCGAAGTATCTCAGCGCCAAGCCGCCTGATGAAAGCCATCCTTACGGACACGGCAAGATCGAATACTTTTCAGCAGGTTTCGAAGGCGCATTGATTATTGTTGCGGCTGTCGGTATATTTGTAGTTGGGTTGAGGCAGATTATCGATCCCCAAGAGCCAAACTGGTCCGTGAGGCCTGTTTCGGATTAATGGACGCCTCGGATCCGGCACTGTTGGAAGAGATCTGTTCAGTGCTTGAAGCACATCGAAAGGATAGATGGATCGACGTTCACAAACTAAGAGCCTGGCGCTCAGGCACACGCGTGCATATTGATTTTCACTTGATTTTGCCTCGAGATTTACCATTAGCCGAGGGACACAGTGAAGTCAAAGAACTGGAAAAACTGTTTGCCGCGCATTTTGGAGGTCTTGCTGACGTTCTCATACATTTGGACCCCTGCGACGACCCCGAATGTCCAGTCTGTGCGCACCAGTCCTGTGAGATCCGCCAAGAGACGCACGTCGATCTGAGGATTTGGAATCTGGAACACTTGACGTGCGATTTAGGTCGTGTCCCTACTTAAGGAGGTTATTTTTCGTATGGTTCACCGTGATATAGATTCAGATACCACACCTGGTAACGTGAATCGTGACGATAGAGAGCGTGTCTTGGGCCAGAGTGGCTGCGTCGTATGGTTGACGGGGCTTAGTGCATCCGGCAAAACCACCATAGCCAATTCTCTTGAGAGGCAGCTTACAGACCAGGGTTTCATTGCATACGTGCTGGATGGGGATACGGTTCGGAAAGGCCTGTGCAAAGATCTCGGGTTTTCTGAGGAAGCTAGACACGAGAATATTAGGCGAGTTGGAGAGGTTTCGGCTTTAATGGCGGATGCGGGGATTATGGTTATAGTGGCGTTCATCTCCCCGTACAAGCAAGACAGGGATAGGGCTAGAGAAACAGCCGGGAATGGCCGCTTTATCGAGGTTTACCTGAATGTTTCTCTGGAAGTATGCGAACAACGGGATCCAAAACAGCTATACCGCAAGGCAAGAGCAGGCCTAATCCCTGAGTTTACAGGAATAAGCTCTCCGTATGAACCGCCTGGGGCAGCGGAAATAGTTCTGGACACCTCGGCGAAGTCACTCTCCACATGTGTTGACACCATCAAAGAATTCCTTAAGAATCATGGGTTCATACCGTAGACTTCGGGACAGAGGTTTTCGAACTGGCGCAGCAATACGGGTAAAAGAAGCAGCACAAAAAAGTTTTTTGTTCTCTGTGGAGCCCGTGACTGTATGCTAGAATGTTACTGCTGGGCCATCGGTGAACGTAGGCCAACACTCAGGCACGGCTCTTGGAAATACTTGACCCGGCTTAGAGATAATTGGCTGCTTAATCGAGGTGTTAGGAACAACTCAGAATTCTCCATGATTGAGGAGGTGCTCATGTTAGTCAAGGATTGGATGAGCAAGGATGTCATTACCGTCAGGGTAAATGATACTCTGCAGCAGGCCATCAACTTGATGATGGATCATCAAATAAGCATATTGCCGGTCGTGGAAGACGGTAATCTGGTTGGAATAGTGACTGACCGTGATGTTAAGAGTGCCTCGCCATCCAGCGCTACTCTCCTGGATATTCAGCAAGCCTTGTACCACCTCTCGAGGCTGGAGGTTGGAGCAATCATGACTGCCCACCCGATTACGGTGCCCCCGGATCTTACTCTCGAGGAGACTGCCGAGATCATGCTTGAACGAAAGATTTCCGGTTTACCCATATTGGATGACCGAGGGCAAATCAAGGGGATGATAACCAAAAGCGACCTTTTCAAGGCAATGCTATCCCTGAGCGGGTCCGTTAAGCGGGGCCTGATGTTCGGGTTTATTATCGAGGATCGACCGGGATCAATTAAAGATCTAACCGACGTGATGCGAAAATATGACGCACGCATCGTAAGCATTCTCAGTTCTCACGACAGGGCGCCGGAAGGTTGCCGGTACGTCTATATTCGCTTGTTCGACATGGACCGATTCGGACTGGAAGACATGAAACAAGAACTCAAGGAAAAGGCCCAGATGCTGTATTTTATCGATCAGCGGGAGAATATCCGCGAACTCTATTCGGATTGATCCCACTCCTTGAAGCCGCTGTCTCCATGCGTGGAGAAATTGTCCGGCTCGCAAAGTTTTCTAAATTGAGCTACTTGCAGAACTCGGCAAAACCGTCACCCCGGCGAAAGTCGGGGTCCAGAAATCCCTGAAAAACCTGGGACTTTTGCAAGAGGCTCAATTGTTACCAATCTTTCGTTGTGTAGACTCCTGAAACATTTAGTGTGGCGGGCGTCTGCTACCCAAACCACTTTTCAGGGATGTAATCTTTGCTTCGAACTTCTTCCATGGACAATGCTCCACTCGGACACGTCACCTGGCACAGGCCGCAACCCATGCACCTTGCTTGATCCACTGCGGCGGCCTCATTTTCGTCTAGTGTCATTGCGCCAAAGTAGCATCTGTCAAGACAGGTCCCGCATGCAGTACAGAGTTCCGCGTCTACCTTCGCTGCAAAGCGGCTCGGCTCGACCATACTAACATTATGCTCTATAAGAATAGGCATTGTCTGGCAACAGCACGGACAACAGTTGCAAATGAACTGGTCCACGTTCTGTTTGTTCATGACCACATGGATGAGACCGTCCAGTTCTGCTTGGCGGACAATTTCCAGGGCCTGTTCCTTGGTCAGTCGCCTACCTGTTCCACGGGCTATATTGTATTCTGCCCCTCGGTTTATCTGAAGGCATGCCTCCAATGTCCTGTCGCATTTGTGAGCCGTCAGACGGCAGGTACACTTTGTCACCGACAAGGTCTGAGCTTTTTCAATGATCTCCCGGATGTCTTCAAAAGCCAGCATATATGTCTTAGCCTCAATGGTTATCCCGACTGGAATGACACGTGTAAACGGACGAGGCAAAAGCTGGCTGTAGGTCTTGGCAATTTCCGGCCATTCAACTTCCATGAAGTTTTGCCAGAGATCCAAGAATTCTTGAGGGGCGTCCGGCCAGAGGATCGACGCGTCATGGAATTGGACGAGATCTCTGCACATCTTGTACGTAGGCGGGACGGTCTTGGGAGACGGGAAAGCCACTCCCTTGACGAAAAGGGTCTCTAGCATAGAGGCCGCTTTACCCTCCGAAAAACCGAGCGTCTGAGCGACTACGGGTGCAGTTCCCGGCAATGCCAGAAGCACCTGGGCCTCTCGAGGATCAGCAATGATCTGAAAAAGCCCGGCGATTCCGTCAGACTGCCCCAAGCCGATTCGATTAGCCAACTTAATGTATAGAGAGTCCACCAGTGTTCTCCTTCTGACTTATTTGATGAGATACGTGCCATAGCAAAAAAATGTTGGAAGATAACGTCAAAGCTCTGCGTCCATTCGGATGCTGGAATCTGGGAAACCTATGTACACTCTCCTTGGATACCACGGGAAAGAAACCACTGGCAAGGTCAAGTGGTTTGCAAATTGTCAATAAGTATAAATTTTACGCGAGCCGGATTTCCGGACAAGAAAGAACAAAAGATTTTACAGGATGTCCAATTAGTACGGGAAACTGCGCCAAGGAAGGAAACTTGGCTTGCGCGAGACAAAGGCGAGCGTTCTAATAATCAACTTAATTGAAAGGACCGCATCTTCGGAGACTAGCGATTCCACGGAAAACCAATCGGATTTGTACGGACGTCTACTCTGCTGGGCCGCTCAACCGGGCCGATGCGAAAGGAGAAAGGAAATGTTGGTCAACGATTGGATGAACACACCGGTGGTAACGATTGACAGGAAAGACAGCTTACTCAAAGCAGTCAACCTGATGAAAGAACATGAAATCAGTATCCTGCCGGTCTTGGATGGGGCAAGGTTGGTCGGAGTGATTACGGACCGCGATCTGAAACGATCCGCTCCTTCGGACGTCCTCTTGGGAGACATGAAAGACATCCTTTATCATATGGGGAGTGTCAAGGTAGAGGCTGCCATGAGTACGGATCCGATAACAGTCCCCCCTGATTATACCCTGGAGGAGGTCGCGGATGTATTCCTGACCAACAATATCTCAGGCTGCCCTGTGCTAAGCTATGAAGGGGATCTGGCAGGTATCATCACCAAAAAAGATCTGTTCAGGGCTGTAATAGTGGTTCCAGGTTTTCGAAAGAGAGGGGTTGTCTTCGGGTTCATGCTTGAGGATAGGCCAGGCTCTATTAAAGAGGTCACAGACGTCATCCGAAAATACAACGCCCGTCTCATAAGTATAATGGCCACATACGCCAAGGCGCCGGAAGGCTACCGATACGTATACATAAGAGCGTTCATGATAGAAAGAAGAATACTTCCTCAGCTAAACCAGGAACTCGCTGAAACAGCGAAGCTGCTTTACATGGTGGACCTGAGAGACGGCAAGAGAGAGACCTACGCCAACTATTAAAGTCCGGTCTGGTGCGACGTCGTGCCGCGTCCTTCCAGACCTGGAGATTTCAGAAAGGATCGATCATTCCGAGGGAAACTATTACAATCAGGCAATACGCGTGACAGAGCACGTTGTATCTTCTGACTACGGAACCCAAGACGCTAAGGAAGTCCTCCCGGTCTTGATCGTCGAAGAAAATACTCTCTCACACATTGCCTATGGCGGTAATGTGATACAAAGCTCCAGGGTATTCGAGTCTCAACGGTCTGGTCATGAACTCGGTATACCTGGGACTCGCTTATAATTCAAGACCTGACCCCGAAGTTTCCTTCCGTATTAGGCATGACGTAGAGCATCGACAATTTGGATAGCTGTTACGCGTCGGTCCAAAGTTCGGAATTAAAGGCTGTCTTACCCGCGTCGAAGATGCCTACCACTTCCCAATCAGTTAGAGCAAAGTGGAGCGTCTCTCCCTGCTGCCCCCCTTTAATCCTTTCAGAGATACTTTTCCCCGCCATAACTTCCCGAGATCCCGGCTTCGGATACCGTCCGGCAACAAGTTTGACCTGTGGTCTAAGTGCCTTGGATTGTGGTTCCACACCTCTAATGACGACGTTGGTCGGTTTTCTTGTCCCTTTTTTTGAGAGAGTGACCAGTACGAGCGTCTGGTGCCCTCTTGGTTCGGTCAAAACTTTTAAGAGCCGCTATGGAATTCATCCTTGCCTGGTTCGTCCCATCAGGAGATGTGAAGGGGGCACTTTGATGAAGCTGGTGTTTTCCCCTCTCCCGCGAGAGCGGGAGAGGGTTGGGTGAAGTGGGAATTAGACGTCTTGAGACAGTCTCTGGAACCTTGGGGTGTAAGTGTTAAATTCTAGAACCTTACAGTTTCTCCACCACAATGGCTGCTCCCATCCCCCCGCCTACACACAGTGTGGCGAGGCCTCTCTTGACGTCATCCCTTTTTTTCATTTCATGGAGCAGGGTCGTCAAAATACGTGCCCCGGATGCCCCTATGGGGTGCCCTAGTGCTATAGCGCCACCGTTCACGTTGACTTTTTTCATGTCAAATCCGAGTTCCTTTGCCACTTGCAGAGTCTGGGCAGCAAAGGCCTCGTTGGCTTCAATGAGATCTATATCATTCAGAGTCAATCCGGCCTTTTCAAGGGCTTTCCTAGTGGCAGGGATGGGACCTATTCCCATTATTTTGGGGTCCACCCCGGCAGATGCGTACGAGACAACCTTGACCATAGGTTTTAGACCCAGTGCTCTCGCTTTCTCTGCGGACGTGACAAGAATTGCCCCCGCCCCATCATTTATCCCGGAGGCATTGCCGGCAGTGACAGTACCATCTTTCCTGAATGCTGGACTCAGCTTATTCAAGGCCTCTTTGGTTGTGCCCATACGCGGATGTTCGTCGGTGTCAAAGACCTTGGGGTCTCCTTTACGCTGGGGAATTACTACGGGAACTATTTCGTCTTTGAATCTTCCACTCTTGATAGCATTCTCTGCGCGTTGCTGACTCATAACCCCCAAATCGTCCTGCTCATCACGAGAAATGGAAAATTGATCCGCCACATTCTCTGCTGTCATTCCCATGTGATAGTTATTGAAAATCTCCCAAAGACCGTCATGAATCATCAGATCTGTTAGGACGCTGTTGTTCATGCGGGCTCCCCACCTTACATTGGCGGTGGCATAAGGGGCAGCCGACATGTTTTCAGTGCCGCCTGCAATAATGACATCGGCATCCCCAAGCCTGATTATTTGAGCAGCCAAAGAAACTGCCCTCAAGCCTGACGCGCAAACCTTGTTGATAGTCATTGCCGGAACTTCTTGCGGTATACCGGAACGAATCAGTACCTGGCGAGCGACATTCTGTCCTAGTCCAGCCTGGAGTACACAACCAAAGATCAACTCATCAATAGTTGAAGTGTCCAGGCCGGTTCTCTTGATCAACTCCTTAACCACTATGGTCCCAAGCTCAACAGCCGATATCCCGGCTAAAAAGCCACCAAATGAGCCGACCGGTGTACGTACGGCATCCACGATTACTGCTTCCTTCATAAAAAATACCTCCGTGAGGAAATTGCTGACCTGAACTCAGTTCTTGGGTTGGTCCGGTGAGCCTATCCGGGTTTTCCCAATTGAACTGTTTCGGTCGTTCTAAAAGTCCTGCTCGACATTGCTGAATACATGAACTTCTCAGACACGTTACAACTGTCAAGGGATGAGAGACTCAGGAACTCTGATTTGTCTCTCCCTGTAATAACGAATTGCACCCAAATGGAGAGGCACGGTTATTCCTTCAAAAGCCTTGTCCAGCACTATACTACGACATGCCGGATGAACTCGTGCCATGTAATCCAGATTCTCATAAAGCGTTTTGGTGAGAGCATACACGACATCCGGGTCCAAAGCGGCTGTTGTGGCTAGGACGTTCATTTGCCCTACCGAGTTTACCGCTTTGTCCTGACCAAAATAAGTGCCTGGTGGGATCACGCTGCGAAATACATTGGTCCATCCTTCTGCTCGAACAGCTTCCATCTGCGAATCGGTTATTTCCAGAAAGGCCAGATATGGTTTTCCTTCGTGAAAAAGACTTGAAATCACAGGGACCGGAGTTCCTCCAGTTAAATCAACGGCTTGAACCGTTCCATTTCGTAAGGCTTCAACAGCGGCCGCATTACTCATCGAGCGCAGTCTGACCGTATGTCTTAGGGATTTTTCAGAATCTATCAATAATTCGGTGGTATATTTGTTTCCACTATCGTGCAAACCAGTAGCAAGAGTCAGTCCCTCCAAATCTTGTAGTGTCCCGGTTTTCAGTTTTTCAGATCGAATCAACAGATTGACAGTTTCGGGCCAAAGAGAAGTTATGGCGCGCAGTTCTGTCAGCGGCTGTCCTTTGTAAACGCTGGTCCCGGTGTAAGCCATAGAGCAAAAAAAATCTTCTGCCACAACAATGTCTGCATCTGCTATTCGGATAGCTTCAATGTTTTCCCTGGAGCCTTCTGAAATAGCAGCCGAAACCCTTATGCCCATTCCCCGTAGTTTAGTGGTCCACAGAGAGGCCATGCCTAAACCCACATGATAATAAGTTCCACCCGGCATTCCGGTTGCCATGAGGATCGAAATCCTTGCGGAGTCTCTACTTCGGGCCCGGGCCGCGGTGTCTTGCCGAGATGCACTCTGGCCCTGGGACGCGGCGACTAGTAGTATTGCAACAACCGCCGTCCATTTGAGGTCTGGAGACTGGAACCACCCAGGGTGTTGACCGGATGATTTTTTTTCTGTTGAAATCAGGTCTCTCCTCCACTATGTTCACGCAGTGACAGTGCCTGATCGCGAGGTCGCCCTTCAGGGACTGCCCAACAGGGGCAATCGGCTCTTGCTACCGGCGTCAGATCATTTACCACTCTGCTCATTGCCCATTTTGAGTATAGACTTGCGGCTCGTTGATGGCAAACGGAAAATCCTGTGGCAGTACCGTTCTGTTTACCGCCTCACTGAGACTAGATGAACCAAACTTGTTTGTCGATTCCCTACGGTGGTCCTCCAATTGCATGTTATGTTTAACCGCCTATTTTAGCCATTCGTGTGTCCCCTGAAAGCACGGGGGTGCTTTGTGGAAAGAGGGTGGTTCACTGCTTCCCATTTCTGGTCTGAAGACAGCATCTGATCCAGTTCAAAGGACCGGCAAGGCACCTCGGTGAGTAGGAAGCCGAAATGATTGGGACTCTCGCATGCGAAAAATCATGTCTATTGCCATTTGGTTTCTTCTATCAACAAGTTTGGTGTGTTCTAGCAATTCCGAATTGAACAGGGCAGTTAAGGAGTCCGAAAAGTTCTCAACGGCAAACACGGCTGCGGCTCTGTCGGTGGAAGAACGTGCCATACTCGACTGTACTAACAAGGAACGTAGAAAACTTGGTCTGACACCTTTTGCACCAAGCAGCGCTTTAGTCTGGATGGCTCGGAAACACAGCCAAAATATGTGTGATGCTGGAACATTAAAGCACGAGTCCGATGATTTTCCGAAGGGTTGGCAGAAATTCGAGGAAAGATTGAAAAGCGTACGAGTTTTGTCCGGAGGAGAGAATGTAGCATATCACAGTAAGCTCAAAGACGCTGAGAAATGGGCCTCATTAGTCGTTCAAGGTTGGATGAAAAGTCAGGAACACAAAAAAAATATCGTTAATACGGATTATCGTTTTATGGGCGTTGGGGTCAGTCAATGCAGGGGTCCCATATCATTTGCGACCCAAGTTTTTTCCGCCGAGTACGGGGTCGTGCCGTCTAGGAATAAACAGGTGAATCGTCTGCCTGCGCGGTAGATTCTTTTGCTAGGCAGAGAAATCTTGCTGCCACTTGCCCTTGACTACCTGTAGATCCCAAATTATTGTAGGGCTTTTGGAGGAGCCGGCGTGTATTGGACACTTGGAGTCTTGTTGTTTCTTTTCTGCCTCTCAGGTTGCGCAAATGTCTTCCAGAAAGACGTCTTACCGACGAGGAAACCAGGCGTTTTAGAAGAGGACATAACTGACGCGCGTCGGCCTCAACCAGACGTTAGCGAGCAACAAACATATAGACCGGATGTGGCCGGTCCACCGGCTCCACCAGTTGAAGGATACGTTCCTGGAGCCGACACTGGTAATAGGCCCCCACGTCGGATCATTTGGAGGGACCGAAAAGGCTCTGAAAGACAAGCAGAACCCGCGGTTGACGGGTCATCAGACAGGAGACGTTGAGTAGCTTAATGAAGAGTCATTGATTGGACTTGAACATATTCAATCTGTAACGGTCGGTACATGTGACGTAGTTACCCAAATGATACTCTTGCAATTGTTCAGCCCTGAGGCAGGAAACTGGTTGGAAAAGATGTTGCTCCGTAACTTAATTCTGCTGTGTCTAGCCATGCCTTGGACAAGGATGTTTTTCTAATGCCGGGTTTTTTTATTAGCGGCCCCTTCTTGTTGTTAGCTGCTACCAATTTGTGTCTGTTCCTCGTAGTTGCAACATGGAGTTTCCTTCCATTTTTTATCGTTAGCTTGGGGGGTAGCAATCTGGACGTAGGTCTGGTCATGGGATCAATCGGCGTAACTTCTCTTGGCGCGCTCCCACTGATTGCACCACTCATGGACCGATATGGTCGCAAGAACTTCATACTGTGGGGAATCCTGATCGTGGGCCTCACAAATGGATTTTTTCTGTTTTTTGACACGTACTCTCCACTGATGATCCTTGTACGCCTGGTTCAGGGTTTTGCATTTGCTGCCTGCTTCAACGGCTGTTCAACAGCAATTGTGGATCTCTGTCCTCCGGAAAAAAGGGCTCAAGGCATCGGACTGTTTGGCGTGTCCGGGTCTATCGCCGTAGCGGTCGGGCCATTTCTCGGTGAGACCTTTCTGTTAAAGTGGGGATTCAGCGCCTACTTTCTCCTTCTTATGGGCTTTGGACTGATCGGTTTTGTTGCCGCCATGTTAGTAAATGAACAGAGCCGTAAATCCGGACGATCAAGGATGCAGGGTTTCTTTCCTACTGCGGTTCATGACGGGCACCTGGCAATGATGATCATAGCCGCTGTTTGTGGATCCGGATTTGCCGCAATGAACACCTTCTTTCCACTTCATGCCAAGAGTCTCGGCTTTCAGGCAGGGATTTTTTTTGTTTCTTACGGGTGCAGCCTTGTGGCAGTTCGTGTCCTTCTGGGTCGCGTGGCTGATAACGTGAGCCGTCAAAAATTGATTTTTTCATGTTTGCTCGGCTTCGGCTTCTTACTCACATTCACTTCTCGCTTGGGATCCCTGACTCAGTCCGTATTTTTAGGTGCCCTGTTCGGAGTGGTTCAAGGGCTTTCTTATCCTGCCATGATGGCAAAAATGTTGGATAGGTCAACAGATGGTAATCGAGCAGTGGTAGTAGCTCTTTTTACCGGATCATTCGGAGTGGGGATTAACATTTCGGTACTGGGGTGGGGATTCGTCGCCAATCTGTACGGTCTTCAGGTCATGTTTCTTCTTGGTGGGTTTATCATGTTTGCCTGTGCCGCCATTTACGCATATAAATTCTTTTCTGTCAGAACTGAAAACAATCTCTCAGGATCGCCCATTCTCCATCCTAAGGGTCAGGGGACCTCCCTTCGCTAGAGCTGGTTTCAAGACTGCCATGTAACTGATATCGCGATGACAATCATTAAGTACTTGTACTTTTGGCCGTTTTTTCGTATGACCGGAGTTTTCCAATGGTGGTGGTCTTCACCTGCACTCCATCTCACGCCCACCAGGCAGTTTTACACGTTGGTCAAGTCCTATTACGTGTCTTCTTGTCCCGGTCAAATTCATACTCTGCGAACTCGTTGCACTGCCCCTCCAGGTATGAAGATGTCACATCGTAGAGACCCGCGATGGAAGCTGGAATTACTGATAAGTTGTGGGATCTCCGAGAATTAGTTGAGAGACCCAATGCCTAAGAGGGGTTATTGCCGCACTCGAATGGCTGAAGGAGGGTGTGGTCATATTCCCACGGTCCGAGCAGGTTGAACACCATTTGGTACATTCGTTTTCCGGGGTTCGTTGCTGGCGTATTGTTATCATTGGCAAAAACGAATCCCGCCTTCGTGTACAGACCAATGGCCTCCTGTGCATTACGGGCGTCCACGGTGATAATACGACAGCCCGTTCTGTTTTCTTCGGAGGCGAACAATAGCTTGGTGATATCTAGCATGTCTGTTCCAGCCCCCATTCGATGGGAATCCTTGCTGACTCCGAGCCATGTAATTTTTACTGCTGGGTACGTCCGCAGGAAGTCTTTTCCCTCTGGCTTAGGAGCGATCTTTGCAACATTTTTCTCTATTTGAGCCGAATCGTTGCAGTAGCTTATAAATGCTAACGGGGGGAGAGTTTCGGCTAAAATTTCCTCGGTAGCCAGTTCGTATGTCTTCGTAAGAAGGAGGTCTTCATAATGGAAAAACTCCTCCGTGAAGAACTTGTTGATCTCTGGAACTCCGCAATCAAACTCGTATGTTCCTTGCTCACGCTCTACAGGTTGAAATATCCAGTCTTTATACCTGAACCTATTCCTTTCGATCCCGCGCACTCTGTTCCGCCTTACGTTTCCGGGCATTTTCAACAACGGTTCTATGAACGTCGGCCATCGGATGCCGACTTCCGGTAACTAGCGGTCGCGGTCTCTCATTAGGCGAAATTTTTGCCACAAACTCGTCGGCCTCTTCCCCTTCAAAAGTCCATGACAATGATTCGGGAAATGCCATGACGCACCTCTTTCTTCTTGAATCCCACACAACCCCTTTAGATTCAAGATAGGCTCCCAGTTGAAAACCATCTGTTAAATTGAGACACTACATCATACTCGAAAGGTCTATCCGTGCGCAAACTTTTTCTTGACAAGCTCAAAACCGCGCGATGCATACCCCTTATTGCCAAATATGTTATACGTCAAGTATAAACAGGAGCGCTAAAGAGCTTGTCTCCAAGATCGATGAATTAGTTTCCCATTATAATCAACACGCTCGACCTTTTGCTTGGACGGCCACGGCAGACTCAATCCTAAAAAAGGTCGGGGGAATATGTAAACTTATTTGCGGGACGGAACGCTAGTCGTCACATCCGGTTGAGCATCGCGGCAAGCCTGATTGCATGGGAATACCGTCCCCTGACTTCGGAACCTCACTCCTGAAATAGGGAGATAAAGGTAAAATTCACTGAATCGAAAAGGCCCTGATCGGTAAGTTTCAGTTCAGGAATTGGAGTGAGGGCCATAAAGGACAGAGTGGCGAACGGATGATCGAGCGTACAACCCAGTTTTCGAGCTGCTTCCACCACCTGCTCCAGGCCGTCCTGAACCTCCCCAATTGATCTATCGGACATCAAACCGGCGATTGGTAAAGGCAATCCGGCAATTACCAGGCCTTCGTCCACCACTGCCATCCCTCCCTTCATTTGCACTACTGCTTGAGCCGCCGCAAGCATGTCTCCATCATTGACGCCCACCACAATTATGTTATGAGAGTCGTGGGCTACCGTGCAGACAATAGCTCCCCGTTTAAGACCAAAGCCGCGTATCAATCCTACGGAAAAATTACCTGTTCCCCTGTGCCTTTCTATTACTGCAATTTTGAGAATGTCTCGCGCGGTGTCGGCAACTACGAGGCCGTCAACAACCAGGGGTTGCTCCAAAACCCTTTTAGTGAGAATTTGTCCTGGAACAACTTGTATGACGTTTACTTTTTTGCCCTGATCCTTGATCGAGAGATCCGACACTTTTTGCCAATAAACATTCATGCTGCCAGGCAGTTCTATAGGGGTGACGGCTTGTGAAGAAACAATCAGCTTTCCTTGTTCTGCCACTAACCGACCGGCATTATATACTGCACTAACTCTCATATCCTTGAGATCGTCAATTACGAGTATGTCGGCCGTGTATCCAGGCAGTATTGCTCCCAGTCCTTTGAGTCCGAAATATGACGCTGTATTAATGGTTGCCATCTGAATTGCCCTAAGAGGATCCAATCCTTTGTTTACGGCCGATTTGACGATGCTGTTGATGTGGCCCTTTGCAAGTATGTCGTGCGGGTCCAAGTCGTCCGTCACAAAAAAACAATTGCGCGAGTTGTATTCATTAACGAGAGGAAGGAGAGTGTCCAAATTTTGGGCGGCCGATCCCTCTCTTATCATGATGTGCATACCCATTTGAAGTTTCTCCCGCGCTTCTTCCAGGCGTGTACACTCATGGTCGGACCCTATACCGGCTGCGATGTATGCACACAGCTCTTTGCCCGTTAAATTCGGGGCATGGCCGTCTTTCACCCTGTCCCTGAAAACCATTATCTTTGCCAGGACCTCCGGCTCGGTAAATAGGACTCCCGGATAGTTCATCATCTCTGCGAGTCCCAGGACGCGCTCATGATCCTTGTAAAGCTCCATTTCTCGGTGAGTGAGTTCTGCCCCTGACGTCTCAAAAGGAGTGGCAGGCACACAGGATGGAAACATGATAAACACTCGGAGAGGTAATCCCTCACTAGATTCCAGGATGTAACGGATACCAATCAAACCCAGGACATTTGCAATCTCGTGGGGATCGGCAACCACGGTGGTAGTACCTAGCGGCACTACGTTTTTGGCGAATTCAGGAATTGCTAGCATACTCGATTCGAGATGTAGATGTCCGTCGATAAAGCCGGGGGCAATAAAACGCCGCTTCAGATCAACGACCTCGACGGCGTCGTAATCGCCGAACCCGGCTATTCGGCCCTCGTGAATCGCCACCGAAGCGGGATGTATACTACCCGAAAATACGTTGATGAGTTGACCGTTCTTGAGCAGGAGATCAACAGGTTGCCGCCCCATCGCTACATCGATTCGTTTCGCTAATTCCATGTCACGCTGCCTTTCTCTATATCAAACAAAACAAGGGTTCTCGTTCCGACTCTCCTCTTGCCTTGCTAGACGGTTGCGGTTTCTATGGCTGTACGACAAGCACAATCTTCATAATCGATCTTTTTCAGAGACCGGAAAAACATTTTCTTTACGTTGTCTACATTCTTATTCATCGTTTCAGCAATCATTTCCCAGGTTACTGGGGCTTCGGTGTGGTGCCAACTATCGTAGTCGGTGCTCATGGCCGCGACCGCGTAACAGATGCCTGCTTCCCGTGCGAGAACGGCTTCCGGGACAGTGGACATGTTGATAATGTCTCCGCCCCACATTCTGAACATGCGGCTCTCGGCCCGAGTGGAAAACCTGGGCCCTTCTATAGTGATCACCGTGCCGTTAGGATGGTGAACGATTTTTTCAGCGACACACGTTTCTATCAGAATCCTCCGGAGTCTCTCGCAGAAAGGATCCGCGACGGCCATGTGAACTACCTGGTCGCCTTGATGGAAAGTACTCTTGCGAGTCCTGGTCCAATCTATGAATTGATCCGGCAAAACAAGATGACCGGGCTCAATTTCTTCCCTGAGCGAACCACAGGCCGTGGTAGCTATGACGTGAGTGACGCCTTCTTGCTTCATAGCCCAAATGTTGGCCCTGTAATTTATCGCGGAAGGTCTTATTCTGTGACCTTTTCCGTGACGCAGCATGATTACTATTTCAGTATCGGCTACACTGCCAACTATTAAATCAGCAGACAGTGGACCAAAAGGTGTTCCCCGTTTTAGGATTCGAACGTCCGTAAGAAAATCCGGATCATCAAAGCCGGATCCACCGATCATACCTATCTTTACCACTGCATTCTCCTCTTCCCGGCACTCTAATCCCGTATCGCTTGGGATTGTAGACTTCCAGACGAGACAGTGTCAACTCAAAGGCACCATTGTGACAGGCTGGGGATCCATTTCACTTCACACCAGTTTGGAGTATGCATCACCCCATGTATTTTGTAGTAGTTCTCAAAGGTTTTTACGTATCGGGGGCAAACAAGATGCAGCCGCTCCTAGCCTGACCGAAAAGACTTTTGAGAAGCAGTATATTGTTGTTCATTTCCTCCAATTCCATACGGCGGCTCGTTATTTGGCATTTATCGCTGAGTGAGGAGTGGGGACAAATCACCGGAAGGCGACTCAAGTATTTGAGGTGCATTGGCTACGCGTACGGCATTCATTGACCTGTGAGAAATAGCTTTGCATGGCTGGTTGGCCCCCGCCGGGTCACGATATTTGCTTGGCGCACGCCCTAAAGGGGAATTTTGGCTTGACATTTCGAAGTGTTATTAACTAGATTTAAAACTGAAAGGGATTTTAGTCTTTTTAGGCTCTTGCACAAGGGGAGGCGTCTTCTGTCTGCACTGACCTCCATCCGAATTTGTCTCCGTGTGCTCATGGTGGGGATGATAGCGTCTCTGTCTGTGCAGTGTCTCGCCCAGACGCCCTCTGAGGGGTTATGCATTTTCCTGGGTGTCAAAAGTGGTGACCGGGTAGGAAAGACGTCCGCAAAGCCCGATGGCAAACCGGATGCGGTTTTCTCTCTCAGCGTCAAACCCGGTCCAGGCGCCTCAAAAGTGCGGGAGATAGAAATTCTCGCCTCTGATCCACCGGGCCTGTGGAGTACCGCAACCGGGGTCGCCGGAGCTGCTTTTATCGGAGTTGCTGCAGCAAAGAACCCATCGGAGATAATAAATCGAGCGGGGGGAGAAAACTTGAATCTTACTCCTCTGCAATCCAGCCAGCTTTTACTATTCATTACCGACGACGGTAATTTCTCTCAGAAAGACCGCAAATATCAGGTGAGAGTCGTTTACTCCGACGGGAGTTCTTGGAATTCCCCGGTAAAAATTGAAGCAGGTTCACCTACCACGGTGCAATCCACCCGGTCAGGCGTTTTCTCTGTCCGAATGTCAGCCTATCTAAAGGGCATAAGCAACTATGACGCTGTCAACCCGAGCAAGAAGATCGGAGGAGACGATAAGGGAGACGGCCTGTTCGAATTAATGGTTGAAGCTCGCGACAAGGAGATTACCGGCATAGAAATCAGGAACGTGGATGGCGTCCCTGCCGTTTGGGACACTATCGAAAGCAGTACCAACGGAGCCATTGGCGTAACCATGACATCAGACCCTGTTCGTCTATTGAATAATCGTGATGCCTCCGTAAAGATCAAGGTCAATGACAGGGTCGATCTCAACCTCTATGTTGCCGACAATGGAAGTATAGCAGGGGGCGCCACAAACTTCCGCATAACTGTGACCTTTTCGGATGGGGAAATTTCATGGTGTCCGGTTCAGAAGCAGGAGACTGCGCCGAAGGAGTCAACTCTTCAGAAGCAGGTTGTCGGGCCGAAAGTGAACTTTCTGGTGACTTGGCTGGGATTTGCCTCTACTGATGCTGTAGGTCGATACGCGGAGATCAAACCTGATGGATCTGGTGACGCGTTGTTCGACCTGGACATCGAAATAGCGCCTAGGGCCTTCATCACCGGCATTGAGATTAAAAGTATGGATGACAAGTCGGGGAATTGGGCTACAGGCGGAATTGATCCCGCGTCCTGGGGTCTAGGAGTTGCCTATCAGACAGCACCCACTGCTTTATTGAACAAGCCGGACGGCTCGATAAGAATAGCCGTGGACAACCGGGTCCAATTCTATTTGTATGCCGCTGACGCCGGCAACCTTGCCTCGGGTGGCACTACTTTGAGAGTTATAGTGCACTTGGCGGACGGTTCGTCGTTTCAGCAATTTGTCACCCGGTCTCCAGCCACCACTTCTACGGTCGCTCCGGGAACTGATGAAGCTTTGAAGGCCAGGGGCATCATAACCTGTGAGTTTAGAGGATTCATAGCGGATCTGGTAAACACTTCAACGAGGCCGGGAAAAGATGGTTACCTTGATGGCACTTTCATTATGAAGCTGCAGGTTGAGGACAAGAAGCTTGTCAAAGTTGACATCGCAGGAGATGATGGATCAGTCCGCTGGTCTAGTGATCCAAAATCTCCGACTATGTTTCTTGGTATCGCTCTGTATCCGAAGATCTACAAGCTGATAAATGAAAGAGGCGGGCCGCTTCAAGTGCCGGTAGCCGGGCGGGTTACACTTTATCTTTACGGTGCGGACAATGGATTATTGTCAGACCCCAAGACCCGTTTGGTCGTCACCGCAACTTTTTCCGACAAGACCACTCTTGCTACCCATGTGATAAAGTGACTTTGGGCAAAGAGTTTCCGAGGAATCACCTATGAAGGTAATGCTTCTGAAACGTACATGTCCTGTCCACGAGCACCCTCTCACACAAACCGACATCCCAGTTCCAGAACCCAGGCAAGGAGAGGTTCTCATAAGGGTAAAGGCGTGCGGGGTCTGTCATACAGACCTTCACTCGGTTGAGGGCGATCTCCAGCTTCCGACGCTTCCTCTCGTACCGGGTCATCAAGTGGTAGGCCGGGTTGAAAAAAGAGGCCCTGATGCCAACCGGTTCACACACAATCAACGTGTCGGCGTCACCTGGTTCTTTTCAAGTTGCGGATCTTGTAAGTTCTGCCTTCGCGGCAGAGAAAATTTATGTGGTGCAGCCCGTTTCACCGGCTTTCATGAAAACGGCGGGTATGCGGAGTACATGGTCGTCCCTGAGCAATCGGCGTTCCCAATTCCGGAATCATTTGACGATACCGAAGCCACCCCACTGCTGTGTGGTGGAGTGATTGGCTACCGCGCTCTAAAGTTGAGCGAAATAAAACTGGGGGGAAGTCTGGGCATGTACGGTTTCGGAAATTCCGCCCATGTAGTCATTCAGATCGCTGTGAAACGGGGTTGCAGAGTGCATGTGTTTACTCGCAGCCCGAATCATCAGGATTTGGCTCGACAATTGGGGGCTGCCTGGGTGGGAACGAGCGACCAGTTGCCGCCGGATCCTTTGGATGCCGCCATTATATTTGCTCCCGAGGGAAATATAATTCCTCACGCTTTGGATGCCCTGGACAAAGGTGGCACACTGGTGCTTGCAGGGATTACTATGACGGAAATTCCTCCGATGGATTACAAACTAATTTATGGCGAAAGGACCATGCGCAGTGTGGCCAACACCACAAGGAGAGATGCGGAAGAACTCTTGCGCGAAGCCGCAGAAGTTCCCGTCAAAACCGTGGTGGAAACATTTCCGCTGGAAGATGCCAACGCAGTCCTCCAGATGATGAAGGAAAGCCGCCTGCGCGGTGGAGCTGCACTTTTGGTTTAACACTGTTTCGTTTTTTAAAGGATTAAAACTGTTAACGAAAAAACTTAGGTGGTGACGGGCGTCCCGTCATCCTCATCATGAACGGACAGACCTGGTAGGACGTTTGGCAGCGACTACGGTCCGCCCCTCTCTTGTCCTTTATTGTGTCTGCCATCCTTGAATTCTCCGCACACAATCCTCGGGAAATTTCCAGAAGTCCGCTGCTTCCAGAATGATTCTCCTGTACTCACGGGTAGGCCAAACATCCCGTCGGCCCCCCTTGTTGGGCCGTGCAAAGTAAATCCAAGCGAACACCACTTTACCGTCATCCATCCGGAGAACGGGCATACGCTGTTCACCTCGTGAATAAAAATAAGGATGCCCTTCCTTGCGATCGAAAGCTTTCAAGAGAGACTCATCGAACTCTATCAGCAGCCCCCATACAAAGGCATTCTCCTTGTGCTCAAGGTTCACAGCACCGCCGGCTCGCTTTTGGGAGTAGTAATTCCAAACAAAATCGTAGTTTTGCAACGTCGCGGGAAGGGCATTTACAATGAGAGAAGAGTCGTATCCATTTGATTCAAGCCAGGAGCGCAGATCCGACCTGTTCATACTGGAACCGTAGGCAAAAGTAAAGTCAGTGGCCATAAGGGAAAACTCCTAACAAAAATTGCCGTCCAGTACCCTGGACCCTGGTCGCAAGGCGCGACAGCAATCGCGTAGCGATGACATCTGTATTATACCGACACTCTTCTTAGGTCAACGGAGTTTGATCATTTTGCATTCATGTGTCACTGTTTTCGAAAGAAGGTGTTTTGGTCAGACTCGCCTTGTCATCAGTAGTCCGCCTTAGGAATTGTGAAAAAGAAGGCCGCACCCATACGCAATCACATTTCGAGGCTGGTCCAGTCAGCGGGGCTTATCTGTCCGTTGGTCATCTGGAATAGCTTGTTTACGGTGCGCTTGATAAAATCGCGGTCGTGGGAGATGATCATGTACCCGAGGTTGGATTCGCTAAGAATCTCGATGAGCCGGTGGGTGGTTTTTTCATCCAGACCGGTGGTGGGTTCGTCAAGGATGAGGAATTCGGGTTGCATCGCCAGGACGGTAGACAGAGAGACCAATCTCTTTTCACCGCCGGACAGTTTGTACGTGATACGCTCTTCGAATCCTGTCAGTTTCAGTGACTCCAACGTCTTCGAAACTGTTCTTCTCGCCTCGTCCGCACTTTGTCCCAGGTTAAGGGGACCGAAGGCAACATCTTCAATCACCGTGGGGCAGAAGAGTTGGTCATCCGAGTCTTGAAAGAGAAAGCCTACTTTGCCCCTGATATCCGCGAAATCATGCTCCTTCATCCGCTTCTTACCGAGAATCTCCACGTCGCCTGATTCGGGCGTCAACAACCCCATGATGATGTGGCAAAGCGTGGTTTTTCCACAGCCGTTGGCACCAAGAAGCCCGATGCGATCACCTGGTTCGATATCCATGTTCAAACCGTCGAAAATGTACCGGGAGCCATAATGGAAGCGTATATCTCTCAACCGAATCATGTATGCTCCGATTTCCGCTGCTGCCGAGTGTTCTTCAGGACTACCTAGTCATCCAGATCAGAGCGGTAAAGGCAAGGCTCGATCCCGCCATGGCGTAGTCATGGCGCTTCATCTCGTAGTGATGCAAAATAAAGAACTTCCCCTTGAAGCCTCGGCATTTCATCGCCTGCAGGACTCTCTGGGAACGATCGAAACTCCTCACCAACAACATCCCCACGAGGTAGGCGTAGCTGCGATAGGTATGCATGTTGGTTCTCGGCCTGAATCCCCGAATCTTCATGGCATTCAGCAACCGGTGGTACTCATCGTGAATCACATGAATGTACCTGAAACAGAAAAAGAAAAGATGCACGAGCTTGTCCGGCACCCAGAGATGGCTCAGGGCATGCACGAGCGTAAATATCTGGGAGGTCCCCAGAAGCGCCACAACCATCAGTATGATGGAATTCGATTTCAGCGTTATCAAGAGCGCCTGGTGTATACCCTCACGCTGAATACTCAGTGGCCCTAAAGTGTAAATCGTCTCACCCGGGGTTGTGAACGGCAGGAAGACCCAAAGGAACAGCATGAAACTATTAACGATTGCGAGCCGAATGAGCACCCGGTGAATATCAAGCCTGGCAAACACCATGAGCCCTACAGGTAACAGGAGACTGATCAGTGTTGCTTCGAGATGGCTGTTCAAGGCGATAACAACTGAAAATACCAGCGTCACGA
Organism: Deltaproteobacteria bacterium; assembly: GCA_026388625.1. Lineage (GTDB taxonomy): Bacteria > Desulfobacterota > Desulfomonilia > Desulfomonilales > Desulfomonilaceae > CAIXMD01. Next base: position 78,536 of record JAPLJK010000026.1, read on the forward strand.
TGATTTTGACCCTCGGATCTAGATGATGTACCCAGGTGTCGCCCGATGCGAATTCTTCCATGTCCATAACAGGATCTCCCTCTGGCGCCTTACTTACGATCTCCGCTTGAAACTCCACGCAAAGGCAGCGATACCCCCGAGGCCCAGAATCCAGCCGATTCCGCCGATTATGTCAGTCATCTTGGGACCACTGAACTTTTCTTCGAGCAGGAGCTTCTCCTGGTTGCCCAGCATCCGGACGATGGGCTCCAGCTTCTTGTCCAGCACGCTCTCCAGGGTGCGGTTCAAGCCTGCCTCGTCCATGGCCTGGTGGGGCAATGGTGAGGTGGATGAAGGCGTTTTCGCCTCGACTGACTCCTGAGGTATCGACTGAACCGGCTTTTCAGTGGCCTTCTCCACCGCAACCGGAACCGGCGCGCTCACCTGCGCTTTAGACTGGCCTGCCTGACGAGGAATATCGCCAGCGGCGAGGTTATATTCTCCCCGGTGACCCATTTCGGCTTCGAGTACTATCTTGAGCCCCCCGGTGAACGCAGGCAAATCCTCGAGCTTGAATAAATAAGCTCCCTTGGTATCTGTCTTCCCCTCTATGAGCTTCTTTCCCTGGTCGTCGAACACCTCTACGTTTAAATTCTGCGCTTTTACGCCTCCGCTGAAATAGCCGTCAACAATCACCCGGTCGCCTTCCACGTATGCGAAAACGTTCACTTTGTGTGCCACCGCGGGCGATGCGGTCAGCATGCCCATCACAATCATCAACACGACGGCCCCTAAGAGCGAGTCGAGCCGTCCTGGACTTTGAATGACGTAAGCCTTCACAGTTTGGAACCTCCTTTCCCGACGATTCACTCATGACTCCTCCAGGAGGCCAGGGACAGATTTTGCGAATCCTTCCCGGCAAAGATCATGACCCCTTCGCTCACAGCATTTCGGGACGCACCCTACGGATGAATTCCACCACGAACACCGTTATCAACCCCTCGATGATCATCACGGGAACATGGGCAAGTACAACCAGGCGGGCCGCTGATTCCATGGAATGGCCCAGCGCCAGCACCAGCGATGCAGCCACAAGCACCCCGGACAACAGGATCGCCCCCGCGCCTGCAACGAACTCGGCTCCTATACGCACCGCAGAGTGGGAACTCTCGATGAAATACCTGCACAGAAACCCGAGAATAACGGCGGGAAAGGCCATGTTGAAGGTGTTCACACCCAGCGTTGTCAACCCACCGAACTCGAAGAGAACCGCCTGCAAAGTCAAACCGACGAATATCGCAGGAAAAGCAAGCCACCCCAGGAGCAGGCCGCATATACCATTGAGTATCAGGTGCGCGGCGGAAGGCCCGATGGGCACGTGTATGAGAGACGCCACGAAAAAGACTGAGGACAGCACGGCAACTTCGGGAAGCTTGTCATAATCCATCTTGTGAAGACCTATGGCGAGGCCTCCAAGGGTGAGAACGGCTCCTGCACCGAGGACCGGAGCTGACAATACACCTTCTGAAATGTGCATGATGTGCCACCCTCGTGAATTGGCCGAAAGTGAAAGACTTAGCAGTCGGCCGAACGTTCACACGTTGCTTCGCGTATATTCTTGCTACGTTATTATTCAACGTGTCATCTGTCAAGGACGCCAGGAGAGACGGGAGAGAATCCGTTGACAGGTAGCACAAATACATTTATCATGTTATTCAGGGTTCGCGCTACAAAATTCTTCAACAAGGAGTTCTTGGTCATGAAAAAGTTTTTCCTCGCCCCTCTGCTCAGTCTTTTCATAATCACGGCTGTCTCCCCGGTATCGTGGGCCCATTTCGCCATGATCATCCCCTCAAATGACGTCGTGGGGAAAGATGACAAAAAGGAAATCGGGCTCCTCATCCAGTTCACCCATCCGTTTGAAGGCGGCCCTCAGATGCAGATGGATAGGCCGGAGAAGTTCGGAGTCGTAGAGGGCGATTCGGTCAAGAGCCTCCTTGAAACGCTCAAAGAGAAAAAGGTTGATGGCAAGTCCACGTGGGAAGGGTCGTTCAAGATAACCAAACCGGCAGATTACGTGTTCTTCTTGGTTCCAACCCCTTATTGGGAGCCGGCCGAAGACAAGTTCATCCTCCATGTGACAAAGGTTATCGTCGACGCACTGGGTGCTGAGGAAGGGTGGGACAAGCCCATTGCAAAGGAGGCCGGGCTACCTGCAGAAATAGTTCCCCTCACCAGACCGTACAGCCTCTACGCGGGGAACATCTTCACCGGCCAGGTGCAAAGGGATGGAAAACCTGTTCCAGATTGCGAAGTCGAAGTTGAATTCTGGGGAAAGGGAAAGACCAAAGCGCCAACAGACTCTCACGTGTGTCAGGTGGTCAAGACCAATGAAAACGGCTGCTTCTCGTTTGCCATGCCCAAGGCTGGATGGTGGGGATTTGCCGCGCTCATGGATGCGGACAAGCCCATGAAGTACGACGGCAAGGACAAAAAAGTGGAACTGGGTGCGGTCCTATGGGTACACGCCTACCCCATGGAGTAAGTCTCCGTGGCCCAGAAACCATACATGGGCTGTGCGGAATCGAATGTCGGATTGAAGCCGGATTCATGCTCGGGAGGTTGTCGTCGCCCTTGAACGAGACGGAATTGGAAGGCACCTTTTATCCTATGTTATTCCATGGAGGGAGAATCGGATCAACCATAGAGCACCACGTCCCACAGACGGTCAAAGCCTTCCTGTTCCTCCCCGTCCTTTTTTTCATCTTCTTTTTCGCCCTCGTCTTCATCCTCGCCGTTGCCGTTACCATTTCCATTGCCGTTGCCGTTCTTGGTGGATGACTGCTTAGACCAGTCCACGTATCTCAGGTCAGGTTTGTCCGATTTGTCTCCGTTGCCTACCTTGCCATTTCCACCGTTTGCAGCTCCCTTGGCCAGAAGGATTCCAACAGCAGGTACGTGATTCTGTTGAGGCACTATCTCATCGGAAGTTGCGAAATTATTGAAAGCCCCGCTCAAAACCGTAGCATTAACTTCTCCAGGTGCTGCGAGTTGCAGGTGAACACAACACGCCAAAGCCAGAAGTCCTGCGAGCACACCATATTTTTTCATTCCAAGTCCTCCCTCCCCACAATGAGGTACTCAATGTTGGTTCATACCTAAAACTCGAATGTCATGGAAAACTCGCCGCCGATGACAGGATCTATTGTGCGGCCGGGGATGGTGCCGGTTGATGTTAAGTCTTGCCAATTCGGATATGAGCGGTCGACGCAGGCATAGCTGAACCAGGCTCCGGGGGCCCAGTAGCCGAACACCACACCGAATTTCCACCCCTCCAGAAGCTGCCAGTCAGCCCCGATGTTGATCTCGTACCCGAGCGCCCTGTGGGGGATATTGGGCACCCAGCTTCTGTCGCCAATCGGATTTCCGTCGCTGTCGACGCTTGTAGGGCCAGGGATATTTCGTGGTCCGGGCCTGACCTGGGAGAAATCGATGTTGCCGTCGACATCCTCACCCGAATTAGGCCTCAAGGCTCCCCACGGGTATCCATGGGAGGTTCTCTGCGCCCAGAAGAGACTCCCGAACACGTTGAGGTTCGACGCCACTGCATAATCGACACGGCCCGCCAACACAAAGGCATCCCTCAGGTACCCGTCACCTGAAAGGTTGTACGCGTTCAACCCCGAACCATAGTCGTAAGAAAAGAGATAGCTGTATGGTCTGAAGACGCTGAAATTGCCGAGCTGCGTGTCGTAGGTGGGGTGCCACACAAACGCGGCAGGCTGCCGGTCAATGTATCGGCCGGCCCTTCGGTCAGGACCCGGGGACCAGGCGGTGATGAAGCTCACCTTTGCCGGACCTGCGAACACGCCCATCTCCAGCATGGCCCGCCACTGTTCCACATACCGCGTGTAGGGCATCTCAACATGCTGATGTGGATCCCGCGCCTGCTCGTCAGTTGGCTGGAAACGATCCGTCCAGTAGAGCCATGCCGCCTCTGCATTTATGAAGAACCGGCCGTCATTGTATTTCACAAATGCTGTTCCATGATAGAACTCTGTATCTAGACAAATCAGTGGTGAGGTGTTCACGTTCGGGTCGGGATCACCTAATAAGATCGCTTCTGGACCGATGTGGTAGGCACCAAAGGACCCCAGGACACCAACCTGCATCGGGCCGCTGGAATAGCTTACGAAGGCCAGGAAATCCCTGGAAAACGACCCGCTCCGGTCCGCCCGGCTGTAGTACTGGCCCGGCGTGGTGAGGTCCTCAGCATAATAATGTGGGAGGTCATACGGATCCCCGTAGGCAGAGGATGCCCCCACCCGGTTCCGGTTCACGTGGGTGAGAAGAATGCTCGAACTACCCGCGAACCTGTACGGGTAGAATGCCAGGCCAATATCGAACGGGCCGTACGGCACCACAAGGGCAAGGGACTCGGTTGTCGCCGCGTCTGAGCCGTCGTATTGAAGACCAGTTCCAAATTTCCAAGGCCTTTTCCCAACCCCGAACACGCCCCAGGGGGTATTCACCGTAAGCCAAAGCTGCGTCCATTGGCCTTCGCTGAAGGCATTGAGGGCTCCGGGGGCATCCTGGGTAATGTAGTCGGTAGCGGCTGGGTCTCCCCAAGTTCCTAGTTGGTAGAAGCCCCTCATTCTTATGGCCTGATTGATCTTGATTTCCGGTTCGAACTCCACGTTGAAGTACGACCATCCGGAATGGGAACCGGTGACAAAGTTGGTATCGAATTGACCACCGTTCCAAAAGTTGAGGTTGGCCACTCTCGTGGCTCTGCCATTGTCCAGATTGTATTGACCAAAGAAACCCTTGGTTCCGGTCTGGTTGTACCATTCATAAGCCCACTTGAACGAACCCTTCAGGCTAAATTCCCATGCCTGCGCAGGGCTCAGAAGCAGTATCAGCAGGAAAACTGCCAGGACCATAGATGCAAAATGCCGATTTGTTTGCATTTCGTCTTCCACATTAAACCAAAATTATAAAATAGCAGTTTTCTGTAGAACGTAGCACGTCAGATGAAAAAGTCAACAGTTTGCACGCCCAGTCCCAAGAAGAATCCCACGCTGCTCACAGTGGCCACCACCACATAGGCCAGGACTGTGTGGAATAAGCCATGGCAAATGCGGGCCACTTCCAGGAACCGGTCTCCCGCCTCATCACCACCAAGGTCACGAAACAGGGCGCATACAGCATCACGAACACGATGAGGCTGAATGCGTGGAGGGCATTCCGCTTTGGATGGCTACTCAGTCTCTCGGCGGGGCTGTCTGATTCCTCTGCGTCAAGCTTGCCGTGGTCATACGCCTTACCGAGGGTCCTCACCACCACTTCCTTTGCAGCAAAACCTCCCAGGAGTGCAATGTTCGTCCTCCAGTCAAAGTTCATAGGCCTGAAAACGTATTCAAGAGCCACCCCTATTCGCCCACCGACCGGGTTTTTCAACTGGGCAGACTTCATTTCATTTTCTATGGAAAGCCCAAGTCCTGTGCCCGGCTGAACGCCTGGTCTCCATCATGCAAAGCTAAATGGGAGAGAGTCGTTTGACCGTATCGGATACTATATCTACTGTTCTAACTATTTCGGCCTCAGTAGTGAATTTCCCAACGCTAAACCTCAGAGTACCTTTAGCCCATTCCAGGGGGACCGCCATCGCTTCCAAAACGTGCGAAACAGCTATATGATCCGAATGGCAAGCAGCCCCAGCGGAGACGGCAACGTCCAGGCCAATTTCCTCAAGTATCCTGATAGAGTCCACATTTTTGAAAGAAAGATTGAGAGTGTTGGGCAATCGCTTATCGGGGTGTCCGTTAAGCCTCACATGCTGGATGCGAGCGCGTAATCCGTCATAAAGCAGGTCACGCATTTTTTTCAAATGCGAGGCATTCACGTCAAGATCCCTCTGAGCAATCTCACATGCTTTGCCGAGTCCGACGATTTCCAGAACATTTTCTGTGCCCGGCCTCAAACCATTTTCCTGGCCGGCCCCAAACATCAATTTCTGCAATTCCATTCCTCGGCGTACGTACAAAGCCCCTACTCCCTTTGGGGCATACAGCTTGTGGCCCGCGACCGAGAGCATGTCGATGCCCAGTTCATCTACCTTGG
>JAPLJK010000062.1:0-38264 GCA_026388625.1 Deltaproteobacteria bacterium
AGTGCTTCCGGCAAGTTCCTGCAAGCAAGCCTCCTGACTGAACACCACGTGGCAATAGTGCCGAGAGAGAAGATATTCCCCACTTTTCCGGAATTCTTCGCATCATTGGCAGAAATGCCCACCAACATAACTCTTATTACAGGCCCAAGCCGAACCGCAGATATAGAGAAGACTCTCATCATAGGAATGCATGGCCCAAAAAAAGTTACGGTAATTGTCTGGTGAGGCGTCCATGTTCCGGCATGTCTCTTAAAAATTTAGAGCGGCACAAGATCGGTGGACCGAAGGCATCAAATCAAGCCGATGGCTGTGCGAAACTCCGCGGGGTTTCCAACCGGCAACATCAAGCCCTTATAGCTCTGAGGAGAATGTTGATCATTTGTTCCGTACTGGCGAGTGTGGGTTGTTTTTTGGAGAGCATCATGCGAGCGAGTGCCTCATGCTCGAATGCCCCTTGAACGAGATGCAGGTAATAGCTGATTTCGAAATCCTTTCGGAAATGGCCGCTGTGTTGCCCGGCTTCCACAGTAGATCTTATCAGTTTCCAGAAACGCCGGGTGTTCCGATATTCTTGAGATTCATAAAATTTGGGATTCCTGTACAATTCCAGTATTAAAACACGAGTCTCCCATTCTCGAATCTGAAAATCCAGAGCCCACCTTCTCAGCAAGTATAAGAGTCGTTCATAGGGATTTAATGCCCCGGAGAAAACGCGCTCCAATTCATCGGCCAATTCGATGAACCAGGTGCCCAGAACTGAGAGAAGTAGTTGTTCTTTGCTCTTGAAATATTGATAAATGGAACCTTCGGCTATGCCTGCTTTTCCGGCTATTTCGGAGATGGTGGCTCCGCCATAACCTTTTTTGCCGAATACTTCCGAGGCGACTTCCATTATCGTACGCCGCCTGAGTTCTCCACGGCTTGGTTCATCGCCATTTTCATTTCCGACCGGCTGTTCTCGTCTCCATATCGCTGCTTTTATTAACGAGTACAGAGCATCCGCGGCCTCATTGGGATCATAGGGATCGCCGAAAAAAAGCCATCGCAAAACAATGCTGTCGATTGCGCCGAAAATCATCTCCAGCACGAGAATAACCTCTATCTCAGCGTCCACTTCTTGGTCCCGTATGCCCTCTCTAATGGCCTCAACAGCGAAGACGCTGTATTGTCGAATCATTTCATATGCCGGGGATTGGTAGAAAGCAGGTAATGTCCGGAGTTCACGAAGCAAAATTGAGGTGTAGTTCTTATTAACAGAGAGATCTCTGAGCTGATGCCAAAGCAACTTCCTAATCTTGGGCTCGGCCCCCTTCATTCCTTGAAGATGCTCAGTGATGCCTGCCAGAGTCTCTTTAAGATGTCTTTCCGGAACGGTAACGATCAGATTTTCTTTGGTTTTGAAATATTGGAAGATAGATGCCTCATGTACCCCGGAATCATCGGAAATATCAGCGATAGTCGTATCGTGAAAACCGCGGGTGGCAAAGATACGCTCCGCGGATTCTATGATAAGTTGGCGTTTTCTATCTGCTGAAGGGCTTCTTCGTTTAGTGGAGGACGTCCTTTTGATAGTGCTTCCGGGCAATCCGGTGTAATCCATATATAAACTCCGGGGACTCGGATACAATGATCACTATATCTTCGTTTAAAACCTAATACCACTCATACGATAAAGAGTCAAGAACTTTCTTGCGTGCGTCGTGTGTTAGGTCTGGGAGTGTGATGTTTTGTCAGTAATCTACTATTATTTAGTCGTTGATCCAATGATATTGAACGGCGCTGCGGATATCACACAACTTGTTTCAATAAATTATCAGCGTTCGGCTGAGGTTCCGGACAAAAGCTCCTGCTAATCAACTTGGGAATTTTTTTTTGGTAAAATGCAAAAAGTCTTGACATAGTTTTTGTATAAGTTATATTCGTATCAACGATGTTGCCAAGTCTCTGTCAACATAACTTTCAGAGCCCAGGTGCAGGTGTAACCGGTTCAATTATACTATTGAGTATTGGGGCTCCGAGGCCATTCAGCAAAGGGAGGACAGCGTGAACAAAAAGGATATTGATCCGGCGAATGTTTAGATCCGTCCGATTAAAGAAGAAGACGTCGATGCCATTGCAGTAATCGACAGCATGTCCTTCGGAGCGCCTCGTCCGGAATATTATCGGGAAAAGCTTGGTTCGGCCGCTAAGGGAGCAGGAATTAACACTTCTTTGGTTGCAGAAGCGCGGACGATCATATCGCAAGTTGAGTAAGGGGTAAGAAAGATGAGATACGCAGAGACAGGATTTAATTTGGAAATCGATCTAACCCGAGGAAACATCGAGAGGGTGGAAACTGACCCAAAACTAACCGAACTTTATCTTGGGGGTCTAGGTACGAACGCCAAGATATTATGGGATAGGGTTCCCCCTGAAACCGACCCTTTTTCTCCGGATAATCTACTTATATTCAGCACCGGTCTTTTATGCGGCACACCTGCTCCCGGTGCTAATCGTACCATTGTCACCACCTATTCTCCTCAGACCTTGTTAATGGGATACTCAATGATGGGGGGATTCTGGGCGCCGGAATTGAAGTATGCCGGGTACGATAAAGTCATCCTTCGCGGCAAGTCCCCCAATCTGGTCTATTTGTGGATAAACAATGACAAGGTGGAAATACGTGATGCCGGTCATCTTCATGGTAAAGGCGCTGTTGAAACCGCAGAACTGATTCGACAAGAGTTGAAGGAGCCGAAAGCCCAGGTGGCCGCTATCGGCCTTGCCGGTGAAAACAGGGTCTATATGGCCTCCATCGAGCAGGGCAGGTCCAGTGCAAGCCGGCTCGGAGTAGGCGCCGTAATGGGAGACAAAAGGGTAAAGGCGATAGCTGTTCGTGGAACAAAGGACGTCAATATCGCCCGACCGGCTGAGTTTATAAAGTTTTGCAACGAAGTGCTACAGTACATAAAAGACCGCGAACAAAAGCCGGTCCCGGGGGTAATGCCGATTTTAGCCGGGCTGGGGTCACCCCAAGAGATGAAACTCGTTGATGAGGAGTGGCACACCCAGAATTTCATGTGGGGGAACGCCCGCGAACGGAAAAGAGACTATTGGAACAAGGAAATCGAGGATAAGTGGAGGAAAACCCAAGTAAGTGTGCGGACGCGGCTGATCAGTTGCTATAACTGTCCGATGAAATGCGGGGCAACCATTTCGGTCCCGGGAATTTCAACCTACATGATGAAATGCTTCTCCAAACTTACCTATACCATGGCGGCCTTTTCAGACCTGGATTTCGGTTTCAGAATCGCTCAGCGTGCTACGGAGTATGGAGTGGACGGATTCTCAACCCCGCAAGTGATGGCCTTCGCCGTTGAGCTTAAAGACGCCGGCATTTTGACTGACGAGGACTTTGCAGGATGCCCGTCCGACAACGAGGGGAGATTTAACTGGTTGCTTGACAGAATTGTTCGACGAGAGGGGATAGGAGATGTTCTGGCCAACGGCACCTATTGGGCGGCCCAACAGATCGGTAAGGGCGCAGAAGCATACGCTCATAACAACATCAAGAAACATGAGCAGCTTCCTCTAAAGCTGGGAATGCTCAATCCCGTCTATTATCTTATGTATTGTACCGGCGAGAAGATAAACATTACCCAAATCGAGGGGCAGTTCCCCCAGGCGCCTTTTCTTACGATGGAGGAAAGAGAAGACTTTGTAAAGGACTGGATCCAGGTTCCTGATGAAAAATTCAAGAAATATCTTCTGGACTGGGAACTACGTGGAGAACGCTCAAATCCATATTACCCGACCGTTGACATGTCCGTTGACATTGTCGATTGGCAAGAGATGATGCACCACATCGACGACGCCCTCGGGATGTGTGCCGGTTTATCGTCATTTCCCCTCAAGCCCCCCTATCACATACATAATTACCCGACTTTAATCTCACTGGCGACAGGGATGGATATGGATGAAGCTGGACTAACGCAAGTATACAGGAGGAACCGAACTTTAGTCAGAGCCTTGAATGTAAGAAGAGGTCTGAGGAGGGCTGACGAGAAGCCGCCTGAGGACCACTGGAAGAAAAGATTCCCGGAACTGGAAGCCAATCTCCTGGATGCGTATTACAAATTCAAGGGATGGAATAACGAGGGCATTCCCACGAAAGAGTCATTGAATGAACTCGCTTTGGATTATGTTGCCGAAGACTTCCTACGGAGAGGCATTTTGACTGATAACGAAGGCACTCCCTCCAAAGAGCCTTCCGTGGAAACAGAGAAGAAATAAGTGAACAGGTGGTAACGGGCATGGGCGAGAAAAAAAAGAAGATAATCAAATCCATAAAGATCGACGTTGAAAAATGCAATGGTTGCAGGGCATGTGAGGTAATCTGCTCCGCGTTTCATGCTACGCCGAAGTACAGCAGCAATAATCCGGGAAGGTCTCGTATTCGGGTGATTCGTGAACCGTTGAGAGACGTATATCTTCCTGTGTATGCCGGTGAGTATGCTCCAGCCGAATGTATGGGCAGAGACAAATACGTGATTGATGGAAAAGAATACGACGAGTGCGGTTTCTGCAGGGCTTCCTGCCCATCAAGGGATATTTTCAAAGAACCCGATTCCGGTCTCCCTCTCAAATGCGACATGTGCGAAGACGATCCGCCACAGGAAAAGCCCTTGTGTGTTCAGTGGTGCATTAATGACGCACTGATCTACGAAGAAAGGGAAGAGGAAGTAGAAGAAGAAGTGAAGCTGGAGGACGTAGAGATAGGACTGGAATCCATGATCGACAAGTATGGCTTGGAGAAGGTCATGGATACCGTTTCCCGGATGTCAGCGTCAAAGAAGGGCTGAAACATTAGGCCGAAAGAAGAGGAAGGAAAACAGTGGAGACTGTAACCCCCTATAAAGAGATCATCGATGCCATCAAAGCTAGCGGCGGAGAAGCATTCAAAAGATGCTTCCAATGCGGATTATGCGATACTGTTTGTCCGTGGAACAGGGTCAGAAATTTCAGTATGCGCAAGCTGGTCCGAGAGGCGACGTTTGGTTTGACCGAGATCGAAAGTGAAGATATCTGGCTTTGTACGACCTGCGGAAGATGCCCTCAGCAGTGCCCCAGGGACGTAAAACAGATCGAATCCGGGGTATCCTTACGCAGGATTGCCACGGAATACGGGGTTTTCCCTGCTCCTGTCAAGCCTATCCGCACCATAAACGCAGGCCTCGTTGGTCAAGGAAACCCCTTCGGTGAAGATCGAGAAAAGAGGGCGGCTTGGGCGGAAGGTCTTTCTGTAAAACCGTTCACCGAAGGTGTGGAAATTCTCTATTTTCCCGGCTGCTATCTCAGCTATGACCCAAGATTGAAAAAGGTGGCTAGAGCCACAGCCAATATTCTCAACCTGGCGGGGGTAGACTTCGGCATACTTGGACCCAAGGAGAATTGCTGTGGAGAAAGCATCCGCAAGACGGGCGATGAGGAATTATTCAAGCGTCTGGCAAAAGAAAACATCAAAACCTTTATTGATAATGGGGTCAAGAAAATCCTCGTTTCTTCCCCTCATTGCTACCATACCTTCAAGAACGAGTATCCGGAATTCAGGGTGAACTTTGATGTGGTTCATATCTCCCAGTACCTGTTCGAGTTGGTGAACGAGGGAAGGCTTCAGCTTAAGAAGGATTATCGGAAGAAAGTAACGTATCACGACCCTTGTTACCTGGGTCGACATAACGGCATATATGATGAGCCGCGAGGGGTCTTAAAGAAGATACCGGGTTTAGAGCTGAATGAGATGGTTGAGTCCCGCTCAGATAGTCTCTGCTGCGGAGGCGGAGGCGGCAGGGTTTGGATGGAAACCCAAAAGGGTGAGAGATTCTCTGATCTCAGGATAGAACAGGCTCTTGGGGTTGGGGCCGAGGTGCTGGCTACTTCCTGCCCCTATTGCATTACCATGCTTGAGGACAGCAGGTTAACCATGGATGTCTTGGAAAAGATCGAGGTCAAGGACATCACGGAAATTATCCAGGAAGTGATTTAATCGAAGTACCCTGATGAGGTGATAGAAAATGGGAGAAATACTATTGCTGAAAGAGAAACTCCAGCAACTTTGTGGGAGCCTTGGACAAACCAATTTTGGAGACGTCATGGTTGTCGGTGGGGGCATCAGCGGCATTCAAGCCTCTCTTGATCTTGCCACGGCCGGGTTCAAGGTCTACCTGGTTGAAAAAGGACCAAGCATTGGCGGCCATATGGCGCAACTGGACAAGACCTTTCCCACCAATGACTGCTCCATGTGAATACTCGCACCAAAGCTGGTCGAGGTCGGCCGGCATCCCAATATAGAGGTCCTCACCTATACTGAAGTCAACAGTGTAGAAGGGGAGGTAGGAGACTTTAAGGTAACCCTGACTAAAAAGCCAAGGTATATTCTTGAGGATAAATGCACGGGCTGTACTACATGCGTAGAATACTGCCCGGCCAAATATCCTGATCAATATAATCAGGAAATATCGCTGAATAAAGCCGTCCATATATACTTTGCTCAGGCAATTCCTCTCATTTCATATATTGATGAAAGCTGTCTTTACCTCAAAGAGAACAAATGTCGTATTTGCGAAGGCGTGTGCAAGAATAACGCAATAGATTTGAAACAAACGGCGGAGAAAAAAGAAATACAGGTAGGGGCGATCATTCTGTCTCCCGGTCTTGAGCCCTTTGATCCAAAGGTGAACAAGGAGTATCACTACGGAGAGTTTGCGAACGTCGTAACCAGCATGGACTATGAGCGGCTGTTATGCTCCACTGGGCCATACGAAGGTGACATACTGCGTGCTTCCGACAAGAAGCATCCCCATAAAATAGCCTGGATTCAATGCATCGGTTCCAGACGGGTTACTCCGGGCGAAAACAGCTATTGTTCAGCCGTATGCTGCACCTATACCCAGAAACAGGTGATTATAACAAAAGATCACTACGCAGAGGCTGAGTGTACAATATTCCATAACGATGTGCGTTCCTATGGGAAGGATTTTGAGCGATACTACGAAAGGACAGAGAAACTTCCCGGCATTCGATTCTTCAGAAGCTACACAACGATAGTAAAAGAGGACCCGGTAACCAAGAATGTTACGGTACGGTATTCTACTCCCGATGAAGGCGTAAAAGAAGAAGAATTCGACATGGTGGTATTGTCCGTTGGATTGAATCCTCCTGCTGATGTGAAGTCCATTGCAAATAAATTCGGCATAGAACTCAATCCTCATGATTTTTGCAGGATCAACCCTGTCAATCCCATGTCCACGAACAGACCCGGGATTTTTGTAAGCGGAGGCTTCCAGGGTCCTATCGATATCCCCGAGTCGGTCTTCAGCGCCAGCGGAGCGGGCTCCCAAATCGGTGAACTCCTTGACTACAGGCGAGGAAATCTTGCCAAAGAAAGGATATATCCGCCTGAAAGGGATGTCTCCAAGGAGGAGCCAAGGATAGGAGTCTTTGTATGTCATTGTGGGGCGAATATCGGAAGGATAGTCAATGTTCCTGAAACAGTTGAGTACTGCAAAACGCTACCGAATGTTGTCCATGCTCAGGAACAGCTATTTTCATGCGCTACGAACTCTGCCAAAGAAATAACCGACATGACCAAGGAAATGGGGCTCAATCGAGTGGTTATCGCTGCCTGTTCCCCCAGGACCCTTGAACCGCTCTTCCGGGACACCGTTCGGGAGGCTGGAATTAATCAATATTACTGCGAAATGGCAAATATCAGGGAGCACAACTCCTGGGTCCACTCGAAAGAAAAGGAAGAAGCCACCGAAAAGGCACACGATATAATTCGGATGTCGGCAGCACGAGCTTGCCATTTGGAGCCATTACAGGAATTTGATCTTCCCGTCAATAAGGCGGCCTTAGTGGTTGGTGGAGGCATAGCCGGTATGAATTGTGCTCTCTCCATTGCCAACCAGGGGCATGAGGTGCACTTGGTGGAAAAGAATACGGAGCTTGGGGGAATAGCACGAAAGATTCATTCCACGCTGGATGGACTGGATGTTCAGGAGTACCTGCGCGATCTCATGGCAAAGGTGTATCAACACCGCTTAATACACGTCTATCATGATGCGGCAATCACGGATGCTAAAGGTTATGTTGGGAATTTCATGACCGCGGTGAAGTCTGAGAGAGGATTCACAGAGATAAAACACGGTGCAGCGGTTCTTGCTATAGGTGCTGATCTATATACGCCTTCCGAATACCTTTATGGAGAAGATGACAGGGTAATGACCCACCTTGAGTTGGAGGAGCGGATCACCAAAGGAGACGAAAAGATAGTTAACGCAAAAAGTCTCGTGATGATCCAATGCGTAGGCTGTAGAAATGAAGAGAGAAATTACTGCAGCCGCCTATGTTGCAGTGAGTCTGTAAAGAACGCATTGAAACTGAGAGAGATAAATCCCCAGATGGACATTTACATCCTCTTTCGGGATATGAGAACCTATGGGTTCAACGAGGATTATTACCGGGAGGCTTCAAACAAGGACATAAAGTTCATCCGCTATGAACCGGAGGAAAAACCTTTGGTGGAACCTGGTGAGTCTGAGGATGGCCGGCCCGTTCTAAAGGTTACCGCGACCGATTATATCTTAGGTAAGAAGCTCGAATTGGATGCTGACATAATTGCCCTGGCTGCCGCTGTCATTCCATCGGCGGCGACCAAGGAAGTTGCCGGATTATTCAAGGTAACTTTGAACCCGGATGGCTTCTTCAAAGAAGCCCATGTCAAATTAAGGCCTGTTGAGTTTGCTACAGACGGCGTTTATCTCTGTGGACTGGCTCATTATCCCAAGTTTATACAGGAAACGATCAACCAGGCTTATGGAGCTGCAGGCAGGGCCTTAACGCTACTCTCCCGTGATGTAGTGGTCGCCTCCGGTTCTGTGTGCGCGGTGGATGAGGATAAGTGTGTTTCGTGTGGGGCATGTATAACGGTATGCAACTATGGCGCCATAGAGTTTGTCGAGACACCGCGCGGCAGAAAGGCCAGGGTTAATCCTGTCCTCTGTAAAGGGGATGGTCTCTGCAACACGGTGTGCGCGACGTCTGCCATAGTGCTGAAGCACTACACCGATGAAGAACTCTTGAGCGAAATTGATGCGGCGTTTCCAGAGGAAGAGGTCATACAGCCAATGGATGCTGCGGTTAATGAATAAAGCCGGGATTACCAAGTACGAGGTGAGAACGTATGAGTGCAGGACTTAAATTCAAACCAAAGGTCTTAGGGTTTGTATGCCATTGGTGAGCATACGGCGCAGCCGACTTAGCTGGAGTTTCCAGAAGTCAATATACAACTGAAATGAGACTTATTCGCGTCATGTGTTCCGGTCGAGTCGATCTGGCACATGTACTCCGGGCTTTCTCAAAGGGAGCGGATGGGGTGTTTCTTGGTGCCTGCCACTTAAATGAATGTAACTATATTACTCATGGAAATTACCATGCCTTAACCATGGTGAACCTAGCCAAGAAATTGCTGGAACACATAGGGCTGAACTCGGAGAGATTGAAGATCGCATTTATGTCCGGCGCTGAAGCCAACCTTTTTGTCGAAGGGGTTAATAGTTTTGTCAAGATGGTGAAGGAGCTAGGACCCCTTGGCCGAGGGGAAGGCCTGGACGAAAAGGAATTGAAGTTCAAACTGGAAGCGGTTACCCGGCTTATCCCCTACATCAGACTGGTGGAAAGGGAGAGGCTGAGACTGCCTGCTATGCCGGAAGAAGAATACCGTAAATTCTTCGACAGTGACGAACTGAACCGGTTATTTAATGAAACCATTGCCGATAAATTGGCCATAAGCCAAATCATGTTACTCCTGCGGGAAAGACCCCTTTCAACTGCCGAAATTGCAAAGACTTTAGGGCTAACCCCGTCTAAGGTATCAAAACACCTTAATGCCTCATCGAAGCAAAGATTGGTCCGATACGATGAAAGCCGGAAGTGCTTTGCTCTCGCCTGAGGTGAAAAAACAGGCGGTGGATCAGAAGAAAGAAGATTAGGACAGAGGCTATGGACAAAGACAGAATCGACCAGATAATTGATAAACACAACTGCGAGCCCAGTTATCTCATTCAGGTGTTACTGGACATTCAGGCAGAAAATAAATGGCTTCCCGGGGAGGCATTGGAGAGGGTCGCCGAAAGATTGCAGGTTCCTATGACCCGGATACAGCATATCGCTACCTTCTACAAAGCTTTTAGTTTGGTTCCTAAGGGACGCCATCAAATTCACATTTGTGTGGGAACGGCCTGCCATGTTCGGGGTGCGTCGCGTGTGCTCGACACGGTGCAAGGCCTGACGGGAATTGAACCGGGTGAAACAGACATGGATCTGAAGTTCAGCCTGGAGACCGTTAACTGCCTAGGCTGCTGTGCTTTAGGACCGGTGGTGGACATCGATGGAAAGACTCACGGTAAGATGGCGCCGGCAAAGACAGCAGACGTGTTAAAAAATTATGATTAAGGAAGAACTATGCCGCGGATAAACTCACCTGATGAGTTAGAGAAAGTCAGACAAGAAATATTGTCCAGGGAAGACCCAAACAAGCCGTGCATTTCAATATGCGCCGGCGCTGGTTGTCTTGCCTCCGGGGCAAGTGAAGTCATGGCCGCCTTTAAAGCAGAGATTGAAAAACAGGGCTTGATGGCTGAGGTGAACACCAAAGGAACCGGGTGCCCTGGATTTTGTGAGAGAGGACCCGTCGTGGTTATTTATCCTGAGGAGATATGCTATCTTGAGGTAAAGCCTGAAGACGTTCCCGAGGTTGTCTCCCAGACCATAAGGGAGAAGAAGGTTGTCGATCGTCTGCTCTATGTTGACCCAACCACAGGCGAAAAAGCAACCCATGAAGCCGATATTCCTTTCTATAGAAATCAAGAACGAAACGTTATCGGTAATAACATTAAGATTGATCCCAAGAATATCGATGACTATCTGGCGATTGGAGGCTATTCCGCGTTAGCCAAGGCTCTTTCCAAAATGACGGCTGACCAGGTATTGCAGGAAGTCAAGAAATCCAACCTGAGAGGGAGGGGTGGTGGCGGCTTTCCTGCGGGGACGAAGTGGGAAGGATCCCGCAATGCCCCTGGTGAACCGAAATATGTGATAGTGAACGCCGACGAAGGCGACCCAGGAGCATTTATGGACAGGGCTGTCCTTGAAGGAAACCCTCACTCAGTCCTCGAGGGCTTGACCATCGGTGCCTATGCCATCGGTGCGCAAGAGGGCTATATTTACGTGCGACAGGAATACCCGTTAGCAGTAGAGAATGTGACCATCGCTATCAAGCAGGCTGAGGAGTATGGTTTTCTCGGGAAAAACATCCTTGGCTCAGGCTTTGATTTTGTTGTCAAGGTGCATAAAGGAGCCGGCGCTTTCGTGTGCGGTGAATCAACCGCCTTGATGACGGCACTGGAAGGCAGGGCAGGAGAACCCAGACCGAAGTATATCCGCTCCAACGTCGTGGGCCTCTGGGGCAGGCCCAGTGTTTTGAACAATGTCGAGACATGGGCCAACGTGCCGCTTATCATCAATAAAGGCGCAGATTGGTTTACTCAGTTTGGAACTGAAAGCAGCAAGGGCACGAAGATTTTCTCCCTGGTCGGCAAGATAACCAATACCGGTCTTGTGGAAGTTCCCATGGGCACGCCACTGAAAGATATTATCTACAAGATCGGCGGCGGAATCCCCGGAGGCAAGAAGTTCAAAGCGGTGCAGACCGGAGGACCGTCCGGAGGATGTCTCCCCGAGAAACTGTTAGATCTCCCGGTTGGTTTTGATGAACTCACCAAGGCCGGTTCGATGATGGGTTCAGGTGGGATGATTGTAATGGATGAAGATACCTGCATGGTTGATGTTGCCAGGTACTTCCTCGAATTCCTCACTGAGGAATCGTGCGGCAAATGTGTCCCATGCCGTGAAGGCATGAGGCAGATGCTCAAGATTCTCACCAATATCACGAAAGGAAAGGGAAAAGAGGGCGATATCGAGCTTTTGGAGCAGCTATCAGAGACAGCCATAGAGGCGGCCCTCTGTGCTTTAGGTAAGAGTTCCCCTAACCCGTTTTTGAGCACGCTGCAACACTTTAGAGAAGAGTATGAGGCCCACATCAAGGAGAAGCGGTGCCCGGCTCTATCCTGCAAGGAACTCATCTCGTACTATATTGACCCGGATAAGTGCCAGGCCTGTATGAATTGTCTCAGGAAATGCCCTTCCGAGGCGATTACCGGCGGCAAGAGGCAGATCCATGTCATTGATCAGGAGAAATGCACCAAGTGCGGAACCTGCTTTGAAGTTTGCCCCTCTCGCTTTGCTGCGGCCAAGAAGATTTCCGGCGAGCCTGTTCCGCCTCCTATCCCTGAAGAAGCCCGAACTATAGTCAGAAAGAGTAAAGAAAAGTGAACGAAATCCTGTTAAAAATCGACGGAAAAGAAGTCAAGGCGAAGCAGGAAATGACCCTTTTAGAGGCAGCCCGAAGCGCGGGGATATCTATTCCCACACTGTGTCACCACGAGAAATTGGAACCCTACGGGGCTTGTCGACTTTGTATAGTAGAAGTAGAAAGTCGCGGCTGGACAAGAATCGTTGTTTCCTGCGTCTACCCGGTGGAGAAAAATATAATCGTAAGAACCAGGTCTGAGAAGGTAGATAGAATTCGTAAAATGATCTTAGAACTCCAGTTGGCTCATGCTCCTGATTCATTCATATTGCAGGATCTGGCTAAAGAGTATGGTGCGGACAGGGACCGTTTTGAAAAAGAGCCCTCCTTTTGCATTCATTGTGGTCTCTGTGTAAGATACTGTGCTGAGGTCAAGAAGAAGAACGCGGTCGGATTTGTCGATAGAGGAATAAGGAAAGAGATCAGTTTCATCCCAGAGATAGCATCTAAGGAGTGCTGGAACTGCAAAGAATGTTTTCCGCTTTGCCCTACAGAGGCACTCCAAGCCGCTTACGTTTTAATGGAGGCGCTCATATCCCCGGATTATTCCGCAGACAAACGCAGAAATGTATGTTCTTCGCTGCAACCATCTGATATGGTGGAGTAAATATAGTGACATCGAGGGTAATCAGATGGTCGGGAGTGGTGAGGAAGGGAGTAAGACAATTCGACCTGAATTCAATCGTTCAATCATGATTGATTTTCAGGGTGCCAAGATCACCTCTGACACGGGTTTTCTGTTACTGAGAGAGATAGACGACCGTTTTCGGGTTATTGCACCGAGAGGCGGGATTGAAGGCACTCGAACACGCCCTGACGAGGTCCAACGACCCGCTCATGAAGAGAAAGAAGAAGCAGCGTCTCGTCGTGGATGTTGATTCAACGGAAGATCCCGCCCACGGCAAACAAGAGAACGCGGCCTTCAACGGTCATTTCGGGAAAAGCTGTTTTCACCCCCGAAGAGCGGGATTCAGATTAGGCTGGTCGATGTCCGGTTTCAGGCAAAGAACACGCTCCGGCAATTCTACCTCCGCTGCGAGGAAGTGAAACGGTCAATTGCGATCCGCAAAACAGAAGGGGAAGACTCTTTGGCTTCGAGCGCAGACGAACCGTTCCCGAATCTCACTGTAGAAGTTGCCGCGCAACGTTTCTCCAAAGGTAATCTAGAGGACAGGGTCGTCTCGCTAGCCAAGGAATCTCCCTACACGCTCTTTGTCAACGACCGTGAGATCCTATCCATTGCTACCCTCCCCACACATCTCAAGGAGCTTTTCATAGGTTTTCTCGTGTCAGAAGGGGTCCTGCTGCGGCCGGAGGAAGTCCTCGAATGCTGCGTAGACCATGACGCTAGGATCGTGCGCGTGGAACTCGACGTGCCGCAAGATCGCCTTGCAGCGCTGGAAAGAAAGGGCATGCTGACTTCGGGCTGTGCAGGGGGTGTAATTTTCTCGGTGGAGGCCGCGGCTGGCCCGCGTCAGAAAAGCCGAAAGTGCCTAAAAGTCTCCAGTTCCACCATCATCAAGAGGATGCAGGAACTGGACAGATATCCAGGCATTTACAGCGTGACACGCGGAGTACACGCAGCGTCCCTGGCTGATCGGGAAAATACCCTTGTGGTGCTCGAAGACCTCGGCCGCCATAACGCCGTGGACAAGATCGTGGGACATTGCTTTCTCAATAGAATAGAAACAACTGACAAACTGCTCCTCTCCACCGGCAGAATCACATCCGAAGTGCTCATTAAAGCCGCACGTAGCAACTTCCCCATTATCATTTCCCGTTCCAGCGCGAGTTCCACAGCTATAGCCATGGCAAAACAGCAACAAATAGACGTGGCCACGTACGTCAGAGCCGGCCGCTTCAACTACTTCGCGCACGGCGGCGCTCATGTGGTCGAAGGGTAGGGGGAACCCCATAGGCGCTAACTTTGAACTCGCGTTGTATCTTTGGATGCCGTATAGGACGTTCCCGGAGGGACGACTATGCAGTAACAGGACATGTCAAGGCTCCCGTTTGGCGCCAGCAGGCGTGTCGGCGCGTGGCTATTTTCCCGAGTATGCCTCGGGATGTTGCGCACTGGGTCACTTTGCCTAGATGTCTGGAGGGTCTGATCACCGGTTGACCAGCTTGAGGCGGGCCCGGCATTCCTCAACCGTGGCGGGCTCACGGCCCTGGTCGCGGACCATACGGGCGGCCTTTTCAACCAGGTCCCCGTTGGACGAGGCCATGACCCCCTTGCTCAGGTAGAAATTGTCTTCCAGTCCCACCCGGATGTTTCCCCCCAAACCGATGGCCGCGGCAACCAGCCGCCATTGATCGAGGCTAATGCCTATGATCTCCCATTCGCTTTGGGCCGGTAGGAGCTGAACCATTGAAACCAGGCTCGGCACTGTGGGAGGAATGCCGCCCACCACACCCATGATGAGGCTGAACTGGTAGGGAGCATTGAGAAGGCCCATGTCAATCAAGGGATACGAATTCCCCACGTGGCCGGTGTCGAAACACTCAAGCTCAGGTTTCGTGCCTACCTCGTTCATGGCTTGTACGATGTGAACGATTTCGGAAAAAGGGTTAGGAAATACGAATTCGAAAACGAAATGTTTTTTGTCGGGATTATATTTTGCGTAATTCATGGATCCCATGTTGAGAGCCCCGATTGCAGGTTTTATTGATCTTATGTGGGCCGTCTTTTGTCCCGTAGTGATGCTTATGGCGCCTGTGGAGAAATTGATTATGATGGGACAGGCATCTATGATGGCATCGTAGATGTTTTTATAATCCTGAACCTCATAACTCGGGAGACCGTCCTGGGCCCTAGCATGTATATGAACGACGACGGCCCCGCCCTCGTAAGCCCGTTTCGCCTCGGCAGCGTACTCCTCAGGGGTGTAAGGGATCCCGGGACACTGGGCCCGGTTGGCCACTACGCCGGAAAGGGCGCAGGTAATCATGCAGGGACGCTCGTAATCCTGGTTTTCTTTGATCCATAGTGACGACATCCGACGTTTGTCCTCCTTTAGCGACCCTTCCAGACGGGCTCTCTTTTTTGCACAAAGGCTGTTATACCCTCTATTGCGTCTTCGGTCCTTGCCAGAATCCTTAACTGATCGCAGAGATATTCGAGAGAATCGTCAAGGTTGCGGCACTCTACAGCGGCCAGCGCCTGCCTGCCCGAGGAAATTGCCAGGGGCCCCCTGGACGCAATGGTTGTGAGAGTTTCGTTTACGGTCCGTTCAAAATCCTCATCGGAACACGCCCTCGTAATAAGCCCGATCCGGTCGGCGTCAGCGGCTGACAGGGTTTTAGCGGTGAGAATCATTTCCAAGGCCTTCTTGCGGGTCGCATTGCGAAATATTAAAGCGCCTATCATCATAGGGAAAAGACCCACTTTCACCTCTGGAGTACCGAATTTCACTCCTTCCCGCGCATAGACGAGATCGCAGGAGAGCATTAACCCCATGCCGCCGGCCATACAATGTCCGTTGATCCGTGCCACAAGAGGTTTGGAGAAAACTGCCATCTTTTTTAGCAGGCCGGCATATTTCTTGGCGCCCGCCATGGGATCCTCACTATCAACGGCGCTCACAAGATCCGCTCCTGAACAAAAAGCCTTTTCTCCAACAGCAGTGATACAAACCACTCTCACTTGATTGTCGGTTGCAGCCCGATCAAGATATTCATGAAAAAGGTCCATCATTTCAACACTGAGAGCGTTTCGGCGGGACTCCCTGTTGATGGTAATCCACGCCGTATTCTCCTTGACTTCATAAAGCAGGTCAGACTCACTCATTTTGATCTCCCTGTTCATGGGCTTCAATCTCTACGAGAATGTCACCCGGTTTCACCTGGTCCCCTACGGCTGTGTTGACCGCTCGAACCATTCCGGAATAAGGAGCCGAAAGAGTAATTTCCATCTTCATCGCTGACACCACCACCAGTCCCTGCCCCTTCGCTACCTTTTGACCCGACTCGACCAGCACTCTTACAACTGCTGCCGGCGTAGGAGGCGTCACCTCACTGGGAACTCCTGAACGGGCTCGCGCTTTTCGGCGGTCCACCTTGTCCGCATCTTGAACCAGGCGGGCCCGGCCATCAACCCAGACCCACGTTCCTTCATCGGTCTTGACTGCAAAAATATTTGCTACTCGGCCGTCTATACCGAAATTGACACGGTTGTTTAAAACGGAACAGACTGAGAGGCTTCTTTCTTTTCCATCAAGAACCGTCCTTATGGATCCTGTACTGTCTGGAGCGGCGGCATCTACGTGGTAAACGGCATCCTGAATCCTTAACTTGTAGTCCATTTAAGTTTTCCCGAGCTTATTTAAGCGTTTGATTCAAATCAGCGTCAAAGTCATTACCGAACAATGTCCCACGCACCGAGCGTTTGCCAGGGGGAGGACCAGCCGGCCTCTCCTGGTCGGGCGACGGCGGACGGGATGACTCTAGGAGCGACCATATCGTAGGCCACACTGCCCAGCACGGCCAAGCAGTCAGCACTCTGGTCCGGCTTCCATGTAGCGAAATGATCTTCGATGAAATGCGTATGAATGTCCCCCGCCTTAAAGGCATCGGAAGACAGCACATCCAGGAGGAATTCGACTTGTGTTTTGACTCCAAGTATCACACATCCCTTGAGGGCTCGAATCATTCTGGCAATAGCCATTTCGCGGTCTTCCGCCCAAACTACCAGCTTGCCCAGGATGGGGTCGTACTGAACTGGAACCTCGAAACCTGAGTAAATACAATGGTCGAACCGTACTCCAGGGCCTTCCGGGGACTGTGCAAAAAGGATTCGGCCAGGAGCCGGCATAAAGTCTGCTTCCGGATCTTCGGCATAGATTCGGCACTCGATGGCGTGACCCCTTCGGAAAAGATCGCCCTGCGAGAAAGGAAGCGGAAGGCCGGCTGCTATTTCAATCTGGCGGCGAACAAGATCCAGGCCCGTAATCATCTCGGTAACGGGGTGTTCCACCTGGAGTCTCGTATTAACTTCCAGGAAATAGAATTCTCCATTGCGGTCCAGGAGGAATTCCACGGTCCCTGCGTTGACGTATCCCGCAGCTCTTCCGGCTGCAACAGCGGCTGCCCCCATACGAGATCTAAGCCCGCCGTCCATAGCCGCTGAAGGGGTTTCCTCAATGATTTTTTGATGTCTCCGCTGTATGGAACACTCACGTTCGAACAGGTGAACAACATTTCCATAGGAATCGGCCAAAATCTGAAACTCGATATGCCGCGGACGGTCCAGGTATTTTTCTAAGTATATTGTGTTGTCTCCGAATGCGGTCAAGGCCTCGCCGGCTGCTGATTCGGCTGCTTCGGGCAGGGCATCTGAACCGTCCACTATGCGCATACCCTTTCCACCGCCCCCTGCTGCCGCCTTAACGAGCACGGGGTACCCCATCTCTTCGGCAACATCTACCAGGCGGTTTGTATCCCGTTCGGTATGGATCATTCCCGGAATAATGGGAACACCGCTATCCGACATGATGCGGCGGGCAGTGGTCTTGTTTCCGAGAGCGGCCATCACATGCGCTGGAGGTCCTATGAAAACGAGACCTTCTGAGACCACCCTTTCTGCAAAGACCGGGTTTTCCGCAAGGAACCCGTAACCGGGATGAATTGCTTCGGCACCTGTTTGCAAAGCGGCATCAACGATCTTGTCAACATTGAGATAACTTGAGGCTGGGTCGGACTCCCCCAGGAAAACAGCTTCATCCGCGGAGAAAACGTGGAGGGACTCGTTGTCGGCATCTGAATACACTGCGACAGTCTTGATGCCCATCTCATGGGCGGTACGCATAACCCTGACGGCAATTTCGCCTCGGTTGGCCACCAGTATCTTGGAAAACATTTCTTACTCCCCTTACATGCGGAAAGTGCCGTGGCCCTGACGTCTACCCTCCAGCGGCGCATTCAGGGAAGCAGAAATGGCTAAGCCCAGCACATCTCTTGTCATGGCAGGATCCAGGATTCCGTCGTCCCATAGGTTGGCTGTACTGTAGTAGGCATTCCCCTCTTGTAATGCTGAATGAATTATGGGACCGCGAATCCCTTCGACTATTTCCGGTGGCAGAGGCGGTTGCCCAGCGCGAGCCAACTGATCGTTCTTTACCGACACAAGAACATCCGCGGCCTGTTCCCCACCCATGACTCCGATCTGGGCATTGGGCCACATCCATAAAAATCTCGGCGAATAGCCCCGGCCGCACATCCCGTAATTGCCCGCTCCGAATGAAGCACCCACGATGACGGTAAACTTTGGCACAGTGGCTGTTGAAACCGCATGGACCATCTTATGTCCGTCCTTGGTGATACCGCCACGTTCATATTCCCGGCCTATGATGTATCCGTTGATGTTCTGGAGGAACAACAGCGGTATGCCCTGTCGGTCGCAAAGCGATATGAACTGGGTGGCCTTGAGCGAGCTATCCGAAAACAGCACTCCATTATTGCCCAGGATCCCTACCTGATAACCGTGGATGTAAGCCCAGCCGCATACGAGAGTAGGCCCGTACAGCGCTTTAAACTCAAGAAACTCGGAACCGTCCACCATTCGAGCAATAATTTCTCGCACATCATAAGGTGTTGAGATGTTTCTCGGGACAATGCCCCAAATTGTGCGTGGGTCATAAAGTGGGGCCTTGGTTTCGCGTCTCGGCACATAGGCCTTTTCAGTACCGGGCAGCACGCCGGCAATATCGCGAACAATCTGCAAGGCGTGCCTGTCGTCCTCAGCAAAATAGTCCGACACCCCTGACAAGCGGCAGTGAACATCGGCACCGCCAAGATCTTCTGCCGTGACCTCTTCTCCGGTTGCGGCTTTCACAAGCGGTGGGCCCCCGAGGAATATCGCCCCTGTGCCGGTGACATGGACCACATGATCCGACATGGCCGGAATATAGGCTCCACCAGCCGTACAGAGGCCCATTACGGCTGTGATTTGCGGAATGTTCATTTTCGACATGATGGCTTGGTTGCAAAAAATTCGGCCTCCATCGTCGGTATCAGGAAAGATTTCGGACTGGAGCGGCAAATAGGCTCCTCCCGAGTCCACCAGCATGATCATGGGCAGGTTGTTTTCCATGGATATGGTCTGGCAACGCAGGGTCTTCTTAACGCCCATGGGGTAGACGGTACCCCCTTTGATCATCGGATCGTTGGCATGAATCAGGACTTCCCTCCCGCATACGATTCCGATTCCGGCCCTGGTCCCTGCGCCGTGGACATTGCGATCGTACATTCCCTTTGCGGCCAGCGGGGCAATCTCCAGCCATGGTGTGTTGCGATCCAGGAGCAGGTCCAGCCTTTTTTGGACCGGCAACTTGCCCAGTTCCTTGTTCCGTTCAACGGCTTTTTCCGAACGTTCCTGCCGTGCCTTCTTCAGCTCTGCTCTGAGATCAGCCACCAGGTTTTCCATAACTTCGTAATTGGCCTTGTACTCATCGCTACCCGTGTCAATATGACTTTCAATAACTTCCATGAACATGCACCTTTTCTAGGTCGCCCAAGTGTGGATCAAGAATATCGTCTTAAGAGGTCATCTGCTATAGCCATTCGTGCAATTTCCGACGTAGTACCGGCAAGCGCAGCATATTTGGCGTCCCTGTAAGCCAGTTCCATAATGTTTCCCATCACGTAAGCCCGACCCGCCATTATCTGCATTGCCATGCCGGCGACTTTCTCAGACGCCTCAGCAGCGAAAACCTTCGCACAATGGATCAGTGTCTCGGCTTCAGGGTCTGAAATGGAGTACATCCAAGCGGCACGGAAGGACAGGAGCTGGGCCGTCTGATACAGTGTCAACATTTCAGCCAGTTTGAACCGTATCTCCTGATGGGCAAAGATCGGCTTACCACCCCGCTGATGACGCACGGAGTACTGCTTGGCTTCAACAATGGTTCTTTCCATAAGACCTACAGACGCCATTGTCAGCACCATGTCCTGCGTGAGACACACGAAAACCAACGCAGATCGGTCTTCAAAAGGCCCCATCACGAGATCTTTGTGAACTCGGACCTCGTTGAGTTGGAGACTGCTCACTGCGACGCCTCTGTACCCCAGCGTTTTCATTCTTGGACCCATGATGAGTCCGGGAATGCCTTGTTCCACGAGACAAAAAGCCGGGCGGCCATCTATATTCGCTAGAATTGCCAAATAGTCCGCTATGGGTCCGTTGGTTACAAAGTCCTTCCTGCCGCTTATGACGTAGTACGAACCATCCGGCCATGCTTCCGTCGCCGGTCTTTGACCCTCGCCTTGTTCTGAGGGTTCGGTCACGGCCACTGCTCCTATCAAATTTCCATTTTCCACGGACTCGACAATCTGACTGATACGGCTGCTATTCCCAAAGCCTCTGAGCAAACCGGCAAAGATTCGAGCCGTCACTTCCACGGCGAGAAAAAGAGAGCCCGACATGCGGGCTGTCTCCTCTTGCGCAGCCACAAGGTGCATGGTTTCAGATCTTGCCCCGGGACCAAACCCGACACGCAAGTAACCGGTCGGAGCCAGGTTCCTCAAAACGCCTGTTGTCATAGTCTTCAGTTCAGGGAGATCTGCTTCTTCCATCCTGTCCAGTTCTTCACGAGCTGTCTGGTGGAAAACGTTGTTTAGTCGTGTCTTGATTGCCCTATCTTGATCAGTCCAGTCAAAATTCATGAACACTTCCTTACATCAGGCGAGAGATAAGGACTTTTTGAACGTCGGATGTGCCGCCGCCTATGGGGGCTAAACGGCCGTCACGGAAAACCCGTTCCATGTCATATTCGTGGCAATAGCCATATCCTCCATGGAGTATCATGGCATCGTTTGTAGGCCCGAGGGACCAGTCTCCCACGAAAAGCTTCGCTATTGCCGCCTCCAGATGGTTCAACGGTCTGCCCTGATCCTTGCACCAGGCGATGCGGTAGACCAGAGATCTGGCCGCCTCAAGAAAGATCTTCATATCGGCCAGCTTGTGTCGGATAGCCTGGAAGTATGCAATGGGCCGACCAAACTGCTCACGGTCCTTGGCGTACCGACTGCAACGCTGAATCAGGAACGATACTGCACCGATGAACGGAGCCAGGAGCGCGGAGCGATCCCACTCGACAGTCTGCATGGCCATGAGAAAACCGTTGCCCTCGGATCCCAGCAAATTCTCAGCAGGAACGGCACAGTCTTGGAACGCAAGCTCCGACGTAGGCGAGGTCCTGACCCCCATCTTGTGGAGGCTTCGACTTACTGAAAACCCTGGAGTTCCTTTTTCCACGATAAAGGCTGATATGCCTGAGTGACCGGCAGATGGGTCGGTCTTGGCATAAATGACAGCCACGTCTGCTATCGCTCCGTTGGTGATGAACATTTTGCTGCCGTTTAGTACCCATTGATCCCCAGACCTCCGGGCGTGAGTCCTGATGGACGCCACATCAGAACCGGCCCCCGGTTCTGTAAGACCCATGCAACCTATCCATTGTCCGCTTGCCAGCTTGGGAATATACTTCCAGCGCTGAGCGTCTGTCCCATGACTGAAAATTGTGTCTGCGCAAAGGTAGGTGTGAGCCCCGTAGCTGAGCGTGAGGCCACCGTCAACACCGGCTTCGCCAAGCGCTTCTGCTGCCAGCACCGAAGTGATCACATCTGCACCGCTACCTCCAAGCTCCTCTGGAAAGTGGAGCCCCAATATTCCGAATTCTCCCAATCGCTTCCAGGATTCACGGTCAAACTCGGCGTTCAGGTCATGTTCCTGGACACGAGGCACGATCTCGCGGCGAGCAAACTTCAAAACTTGGTCCTTGAACATAAGCTGTTCCTCAGTCAACGCAAAATCCATTGTCCGGTTCCTTCTAAATGGGACGGGCGCCGTTGAAAAAAACTGTCAGAATACTCGATGCTATGCGGTGTTTCTGTGCCTTTCCCTTGATAGGGTAATTTTCAAGAACCAGCGTGGAGAAAAAGGTCTCTATGGCTCCAAGAAATATGTATGTCATGTACCTCGCCTTAACATCGTTCCGGACGGTATTCTCAGCTTGCCCCCGTGCGATGATGTCTTCGATCCGGTCCATGAAAGATTTGAAGAACTTCAACCGTTCCGGAGTGAGATTCGCAGAAGAACGAGACATTTCAGTTATAAATACGTGAACCAGGTCGGGTCTTTTTTCGTATTGGTGCAGGAAATAGCCCACTAAGGCACCCAATTTGTCTTCAACAAGAGAGTATTTTTTGTCGCACTCTTCCATCATAGAAAACAGCCCGCCCCACCACTCCGCCACAATAGCGTCGAACAGGTAGGCCTTGTTCTTGAAATAGTGGTAAACTAGTCCGTACGATATTCCTGCTTCCTGGGCGATATCTGTTATTCTGGCCTGATGGAAACCTTTTTCCCTTATTACTCGGCAGGCGGCATCAAAGATAGCGGTTTGTTTGTCTTTTCGACCGTTAGGTGCGCTGGTGAGTTCTTGCATATCAAACGGGTAACAGTTGTTGATTGATTTGTCAATCGGTTCCACTGCCGGTGACCTTATGTGGGGTCACAGCAACGCAGAGGCATCTTTGAACGGCCTCGTAGATATTCTGGAACAATTCCTCAAAGGTCTCCCCTTGGGTGGCGCAGCCGAGAATTGCCGGAACTTCAGCCCAGTAGCCGCCTTCTTCTGCTTCGTGGATAACGACTTGTAGTTTCATGATTAATTCAGCCTATCATCGAGCGGATCGCAACCGCATCAATTGTAGGGCTAAACTAAGGCGAGAGAAAGGAGCAGCGCACATGAGATGCAACAGGCAATATTTGAGAAGCATCCCGAGCGCCCTCTTTCAGTCGGAGAAAAAAGACGTAATACTGATGTGTTGTGGTTTCGACAAACAATAAGAACTTGAGGCCGTCGGCCTAAGCTTTCCGGCTCCCTATTTCTTTGTCGCGTCAGCCTTTGCTGTTCGTGATAAGATAGCCCCGGAGATAGACAGAGCAATGTAAAGACATGTCAACACCGCAAAAGTGCCAATAAATCGTAGGATCAATGTCCCGATGATCCAGGTCCAGTTATCTTTTAGTATTACTATACTGGTGCCGCCTTTGTCTCGACTTAAAATCGTAATGGAATGCCAGGGGCGATCAAGGTGTTCTTCGATGTAAGTGGACCCGCCTCTGTCCCAAAATTTGATATATTTTTCTGACTTAAGCGCTTTCTTATAAAAATTGACCGCTTCATCGTAGCCCATGTCGTAATAATTCTCGAGCCGGCTCCCATCCGAGGTCACGGTCTGTCCTCCTGGAATAACCGGCGCTCCGAGAAAGTCGTCCGCACACAAAAGTGACGGGCAAGAGATACACAACGCAACCGCTAACACCATAAGCTTTTTCATGCTCCATACTCCAATCCCAGGTTCGTTTTGATATCAGCTACCCAGGAAATGTTGCCTCATCAGTTCGTTACCTCCCGGGGTCAAAATGCAGGACTCTCCTCCCCGGAAATTCTTGATGAAAGACCTTACCTCTGAAGGGGTCACCGCTAACTGAACATCGCGATGAACATCCCTGCAGCGGCCGCGGTCCCGATAACTCCAGCCAGGTTCGGCCCCATCGCGTGCATTAACAGATAGTTTTTCTTGTCATATTCAAGAGCAACGTTCTGCGACACTCGGGCCGCCATGGGCACCGCCGAAACTCCGGCTGACCCAATGAGCGGATTAATTTTTTCTTTCACAAAACAGTTCATTATTTTTACCGTCAGAATGCCCCCGACAGTGCAGACACAAAAATCAACGAGGCCGAGTCCAAAGATGAAAAGCGGCGCTGGGCTCAGGAACTTCTCTGCCTGCATGGTCGCTCCAACGGACACCCCCAGGAATATGGTCACGATGTTCATAAGCGCCCCTTGGGCCGTTTCTGTCAGTCTTCCCACTACGCCACTTTCCAGCATGAGGTTGCCCAGCATGAACATGCCCATGAGTGGAGCCACGGACGGGACGAGGAGGCAAATCACTGCACAGGATATGATCGGATAGAGAATTTTCTCCATCTTTGAGACCGGCCTTAACTGCCTCATGCGGATCCTGCGTTCCGCGTCCGTAGTCAGGAGGCGCATGATAGGGGGTTGGATCAGGGGCACCATAGCCATATATGAGTATGCTGCGAGAGCATTTGCTCCCAGCAATTGGGGAGCGAGATGCTGAGTAAGATAAATGGTCGTTGGACCATCAGCCCCGCCGATGATACCCACGGACGCAGCCTCTCTGAGGGTAAATCCGGCCAATACGCAGCCCGTAAAGGTTACGAAAACTCCCAATTGAGCCCCTGCACCTACCAGGAGCATTTTCGGATTGGCGATCAACGGGCCGAAATCGGTCATCGCACCTAATCCAAGAAAGATAACGCAAGGGATGACCTCCCATTCCAGTCCGTAATGATACACCACACGAAGGAGTTCGGGATACCCGGCCTCGGTGTAGCCCATCAAAGGCACGACTGGGAAATTCGTGAGAAAGATGCCAAACCCTATGGGAAGTAACAGCAACGGCTCAAAGTTCTTGATTATGGCAAGATAAAGGAACAGAAAGCTGATGCCCCACATGACGAAAAATTTCCAGCTAAGGTTCATAATGCCCGTCGTGTTCAAGATGCCGTAAAGCATGTCCAGAACTTCATAAACAGTCATTGATTCCAACTACATGTTGGTCAAGTTGAAAAGAAGAAGCGTTACGATTTGCTGTCCTTTGTTTGTGTCCGGTAAATTATGCTGGACTACTTTTGTCCCGTCAAGTGAAAAAATGATCTCCTTATACTTGAACTGAAAAATAGTATATGCTAGTTATAATGGGTGTTTTTAATAATACTGTTGAGTTGAGAATCGCGACAATTGTTCATATCTAAGAACAATGGCTATTGGAGCGGGCCGCGGAAACAAGACGGGCTTGTCTGTTTCCGTCGTCATGGATTTCGGCCTGGCCACAAGTTGACTTCATTGGCAAACTGCGATAATTAGCGTGCTGGTCTAGGATTTGAGAAGCCTACGATGCGGGGAGGGGTCCTCCTGCGACGTTACCAAGGAATTCTTTCACAAGGCCCTCGCAACAACCGTTTTTCACCTCCCCTATTTCATAAAGGGGCCGGCTTTTCCTTTTTGAGTCAACACACATGAAAACGGTTCCCGATCTCAACGGCCAAGTTTCTTCCAATAACCTTCAGGAAGAATCCGAGGCTATGCCCCCAAGGTTCCTGAATAAACTTACGGGCCTATTGTCGATAAGTCGCGACCTGTTGGGTGGGGCTCCTTTGCGAGAAAAGATGTCCAAAGTCTTTGTCAGGGCAAAAACTGCTCTCAGTACTCCCACAGAAAACTCGGTATGGGCTGAAATAGACAATCATCTCTATGGGAACCCGCCCGATGAAATGAAAGGTCTTTTATCGTCCCAGGAAATAGTTGTGGAAGGGAAGCTGCGGGGAAAGCTATACGCAAATTGCCCATCATTAAAGACGTCTCTTCCGGAAGAGGAATACTTTCTTGCAGAAGTAGCTGATTTAATCGGTCGCCAGTTGGAGATTTCCGATCTTGAAGCCATGCTCAGACAATCCGAAGAACGTTACAAGAAGCTTGCAACAAATCTCCGGAAGGAAATGTGGACTCGAACGGAAGCCCTTGCAAAGGAAACAGGATATTTGGAAGGAATTCTGAGGTCTTCCGAAGATATGATTGTAACTACGGACTTGAATTCGCGCATTGTGGAGTTCAATGCGGGGGCTGAGAAAATGCTGGGTTACACTGCGGAGGAGCTTCAGGGCCGAAAAATCGGAGATATCTGGCTGGATCCCGAAGAACGAGAACGAATTGCACAAGAAATAATGATGACCGGTGGTGTCAGAAATTATGAAACCAGGCTCCGAGCTAAGAATGGAGAAATCAGAGAAGTATCCTTGACACTGTCTCTGCTTAAGGACGAGGAAGGCCAAATACTAGGCACAGTGGGCGTCAGTAAAGACATCGGCAAAGAAAATGCCTTTCGACGAGAATTGGAGCGATTGAATCAGAATTATCGGGAAACGATCAATTTCATAAGTCACGAGACCAAGAATTCTCTCATAGTTATCGCGGGTTTTGTCGGACGTCTTCTTGAAAGGGAGACAGACTCTGCACGCAAGGCCCAACTGGATATAATTTATCATCATGCGAAATTCCTTGAGGCCATGAGTAAGGATTTCTTGGTAATGTCTGAAATTGAGTACGGGGGATTTCAGGTTCGGAAAGAAAGGATCGAGAATTTCTTCGAACAGGTCATATTTCCGGCCATGATAGGTCTCAGGGAGCGTTATCCAGACTCTTTTCAAAGCTATGACGCGAGTATGGGTGGTGTTGGCGCCATTCAGCTTACTGGCTCTCAGAGCCTTCTTGAGATTGTTTACCGCAACTTCTTTGGAAACGCACTTAAATACCGTAGCCCAGGCGGAAAGATAGCCTACGGCGTTGTTGAACTGGAAGACAGTTACATTTTTAACGTTTGGAACCAAGGACCTGGAGTAGGCTACGACCAGGTGGACAAAATTTTTGACAAGTTCTACCGGGTTCAGGATGAAACCACTCTAGAGAAAAGAGGCACAGGCCTGGGGTTATACAATATACGGAAAATAATCGAGGCCCATGGCGGTAAAATATGGTGTGAAACTAAGCCGGGCGACTGGATCAACTTTCTTTTTTCACTGCCCAAAATGTAGATTACAGACCTTTCAATTTGCCGCGACTTTTTTGGAATCAATTGTTGGGTAAACATTTTTTGTCGACTTTGTTTTCTTCAGCGCAGTTCTATAAACTAGTCTTGTGTCACGGAAGTGGTCAGGACTACCCAACACGACGATGAGGAAAACGTCCCGGCCAGGTTTAAATTCTGATGCCAGACAGTGGCCGGCTCGCGCCGTGAACCCTGTCTTGCCTCCCACGAGTGGAAGGTTGTCCCGCAGCAATTTGTTTGTAGTTCTAACGTAGTAACCGTTTTTATTAATGTTGCTGCCTATAACGTGGGATTTCTTGAGACAGATTGTTCGTATGGTTTTGTTTGAAAACGCGACCCTGGCTATCTGTGCCATTTCCCGTGCAGTAGACACATTGGTGTCGACGTCCTCCGTTTTCGTGCCCTCCGGCTCGCAGGCCGTTTTTCGATCAAGGCCGCTTGGAGTATAGAATAGCGTCCTAGTATTACCCAGGCGACGTACCTTTTTATTCATAAATTCAACAAATTTCGACTTACCTCCAGGAAATGTACAAGCCAATGTCTCGGCGCAGTCATTTCCAGAACCGATGAGCAGACCGTGGAGAAGATCTTCAACTGTAACACTATCGCCAGGCTTCAGGCCAACCACTGACCGCGGGACCGTCTTGACGTGATCAGGCACAGTGACTTTTCTGTCGAGGGCCATGTGGTCCAATACAACCAGTGCGGTCACAAGTTTTGTAAGACTCGCGACAGGCAGGCTTTGGTCCGGATTCCTCGCCAATAGCGTTTCATTATTGACCGGATTTACGCAGTAAAACGCTTTGGCTTGGACCCCCTGTGAGACAGGTTTGCTTTTTTTCTGGAGATGTTTTTTTTGGACCTTCTTCGGAGAGGTTTTTGAACTGGTCACTGCTGCCCTGGGATCCGTACTCTTCGCCACAACCGTCTGGGCAGTCCAGGAAAGAAAAAACAAGCTGACCAGGCTCCACAAGATCGGCATGTAACAGATCAGGATTGATCGTCTTATTCTATGTGCTATGCCAGTTGTTGTCATTGATTCTGTCAA
The DNA here is from genome assembly GCA_026388625.1 of Deltaproteobacteria bacterium. Taxonomy (GTDB): domain Bacteria; phylum Desulfobacterota; class Desulfomonilia; order Desulfomonilales; family Desulfomonilaceae; genus CAIXMD01. The sequence goes on from JAPLJK010000062.1 coordinate 28,218, forward strand.
GCTGGTTTCTCTTGTTTAATTAATCATTTAATGGGCTACTCTATAACACATCTCCGTCGCTTTGAAAAGTTCTTTTTATTGAGCAAGATACGCGCCCTTAAAGTCAGCTCATTCAATGCATGTTTACAAGGCCTTATTAATCCGGCACTATTTACTGAATTTTGAATTTGACAACCCGAGATATCTGTCCTTTGGTGGAAATCCTATAAATTTCGGAGTTGCTTAACCCCTGGGAGTTTGTGTTGGTTAACATTGTCTGTTTTGAAACGGTTGGGTATTATGTGTTGTGAGGTCCGAGATTTTCGACACATCCAGGCTCCAATTCGAAAGGAGATTATTACCAGATGATCAGAGCAAAGGTATGGTTCAGATGCGCTGCCATGCACGACCCGGTGACACCCGTATTAGTTAGACCTGCGGCTATAGGATGGCAGGCAAAGCGCAGAAAGATAGATCTCATAATAGAACGAGGGTTTAGCGGTGCTGAACTCCTCAGGCGGATGAAGGGCTGGATTACGGTTGATCCCAGGAAAGCCATCCAGGTCATTGAAACGCATGGACGGCTAAAATGCTTTGACAACGGTGAACTGGTGGTTGAAGTGGAGACGGCGGAGGATTTGGCAGCGCTTCAGAAAGAAATGATGGCCAATTTCGGGGACCAATGCGACGTAGAACCCATCAACAGATAAGGTTGAATCGGCATCAATTGACGGGCTATCAGGCTGAATATCTTCTTACAGCATAATGGCTGCGGAATCCGTTTCACCGGTACGAATTCGAACAGCGCCTTCAATTCTTCTCAAGACGACTACACCATCCTCGGTCTTGCCCGTGGAACCGTGCAAGCATATTGCTTCGACGGTCCTCTCCACCAAGTCGGCAGGAACGACTATTTCTATTTTTGTCTTGGGAACGAGATCGGGGCGAGTCTCTGAGGCGTTAAGAGAGCGGGCTCTCATTCTTGTAGGCGAGGCCTGCAAAACCTCAGTGACTGTCATGCCCCCCACGCCTATTTCCTCTAGGGCTTCCTTGACATCATCCAATTTGAAGTGCTTAATAAAGGCTTCGATTAGTACCATTGAGCCTCTCGAGTCGCGCCGACCACGCTGCTGTCTCCGGGAGCCCGAGAAAATAATTGACTTTACTTTACACCCTGAACTAACTTTTGGAAAACGAATTGAATCGTGCTGTCTTCAACCATCAGCGCCCCCGTAGCTCAGTGGATAGAGCGACGGATTCCTAATCCGCAGGTCGCAGGTTCGATTCCTGCCGGGGGTACCAAAGAATCAATCACTTAGCCGTCCTCACGGCATTGAAAAACAGTACCGCCTAACCCATGCCTAACCACCGAGCGGAAAATCACGTCTGTTGGATAGGCTGCCATCATCACCATCACCCCTTACCCGATACACCCCTCCCCTACTCAATCCACTATGTTGTTGTTTTTTCAGTTTGAGTTGCGAGTTATTTCCTAGGTGCTTATCGGATTATGCCCCATTCGCCGCAGCGGCATGCCTGCCTAGTGGTGTGCGGTATCCCATGCTTGGAGGGGGGTGGGGAGCCCCCTGTACGTATGTACTTACAGATAATAAAAAAGAGACCCTAAACCCGCTTTTACACCGCAGGTAATTTTCGGGTTTTGGTCCCCAGCATCATGAAACCTGTGAACCTTTGCGTCAACGGACACTGTTTCTATTTGTTGGAGATATGAGCACCTTGGATTACTGTTGGATTATGGCCATTTCTACCGGGGTATTGCTAGGCGTGAGTATATTTGTGGTGATATTAGGTTCATCGACCGCGCATTCGTGCTGACATAGCATTAATTCAGTGGTCATTTAATCTCGATAACTAACCAGCTCTTGTTGCTTTATCCGGGATACGATACGCATCTCTATCACGCCATTGTGATATTTCACCATTTATGGCTCACTGAGAAGCACCTTGGCGCGCAATCGGAGCGAAACCATCCTTGGCCCCAGCCCGGGACGAAAAATCGCGTAGAATTGATTACAGGCCCCTTCTCGTTGATATTGGTTTTGTGCTTGCTCTGGTATGGATTCTATTTCAACAGCAACATCCATAGGAACTTCCCTGGATTAAACTGCTTCAAGCGAGTGGGGCTATTTTGTGTCAGAGATTAGACCATCTTAGTACCCGGGTTTTTTTCCTCTCCGCTGACGGCTATCGGAGATGCTGACCAAAGGCGGGATTGACAAAACGAGAAGGTATGTAGAGATTTAGTTGTTCGGTCGGTCGAAAGTGGCTATGACATCCAAACGGTCCAACAATTTCGGGGCACAACGATGCGATGCATATTACGCATAAACCGACACAGTAATGCCGTCAGATTGGCCGTAAGCCATTAAAGAAAGAGATGTTGGGCAAGATTGCCCGTAGAGTGTTATCTGGAAGCAAAATCAGAAAACCGGTTTATCTGGAAACTATATAAACAGGAGTATATTTACTGTGCCTCTGATGAAACCTGTTGACCATCTCAACAAAATCGTTCAGTTAGCCGAGCTAGGCTTAGTGCCCGAGAAAATTGGCACGGCCTACAAGATCTTTAGAATAGGAGGCGATGGTGTTTCCTTTTTTATAGAGGACATGATTGATTACGAAGAAAGCCTTAAAGCTCTTTTCCAGCATGACAAATCGGTTCATGACACATACACGTTGGAACGGTTCGAACAGGAGATAATTAAGTTTCTCGACAAGAACTTTACAACGAAAGAATCGGTTGACGAGGGGGGGTCTCTCTCTTTTTTTGCAGGTCTAACATCAGCACCGATAAGTGAGTTCTCGGTACTTCGAGACGTCCACGGAATCATTCTCAGACAGCTCGAAAACCCTTACGCAATAGGTCCATTTACTATTTACCACTTCTCTTCGCACCAAGAGATTCTGAATTCAAAGACAAGCCTTGCCGCCGGAGGACTATGGACGGACGAAAATCCAGATTATTTGATTGAAGCGGTCATAAAGGCGAGGCACCACGAAAAAGCGTTAGAAATTGCCGATCGCCTTTTTGAAAAATTCGAACTTCTCCTCAGATTTGCCATTGGCTTTAACGCTAACCGCTTTGAAGTTGGAGTTCTTAACTATCAAGGATGGCGACACAGAAGGGCATACATTTTTTCCAAAGATGGCTCAGCATCCAGTTCGCATAGCGGCCACGGGGCTTATAAGCCAATACCTATCGATGACCCATACTTTGTAAGCACCGAGGCAGGGTTTGATCTCATGTGGGCGGCACTTGCGTCAACGAATACAACTGAACTCCAAAAGCGGGTGCTCCTTGCAATCGAATGGATAGGTCAATCCTATAACGAACTGTCTCCTCCCAGCGCGTTTTTGAAGGCCGCAATTGCTCTTGAAATATTATTTAGTCAAGACGAGAAAACAATAATTAACGCATCGATTTTAAGTCGCATTGCCGAAAGCGTCGCTCTAATACTTGGTGACTGCTCAGCAAAGCGCCTAAAGATCGAAAAAGAAATGAAAAAACTCTATTCGATGCGTTCTGCTATCGCACATGCCGGGAAAAGCGAGATTGCTCAAGAGGATCTATTAACAATCTTTTATTTTTCCAGTACTGTAGTTATGAAGGTAATGACAAGTAGTTCTCAAATGGGTTGGAATTCTATTGCCGATGTTCATTCGTGCCTTAAGTCGCTAAAATTCTCTTGTCCAGAGATATAACTTTTCGTTACTGCGGACTTTCAAAAGGTTGCTTTTTTGCCGTCCGCTGAATTCACACGCTAGGCCGCAACTCAAGAACCCAATCCTTGCGGGTACCGCTACTTCTTGACCCATCTTCGGTCTGCCAGGTAGAGCAGTTTCACGATTTGATAGTTGTCAGCGTTCGGTCCTATTTTTTGAACAAGATATAGAGCCGCATTAAGGGCTATTCTTAGGTTGAACTCTGACATTTTTCACCTCACGTTTGGGAACTAAGCCGGAGATGTTGTTTTTTCATGACTCCGATAAAGATTGACTCTCATGAATATTTTCTTAGCCATTATTTGTTACTGGATTTCTTGTCATAAACTAAGAGAGGCTTGCGACATACCTGGAACACGCCCTTTTTGCCGTCTGCTGTCTTCACAACCACGGTTACGGTGTCTCTATTGTTCTCCGTAATATTTTCCACCCAAGGTTTTGAATGGATTTTTCTCAGGTCTTGCATCATGGCACCTCTTGAATCCCCTTCTGTTTCTCCGATAGTTCCCTTAGTACCCCATACAAAGCATCTGCGTAAGCAGCTCCAACTGCAAAGTCCCAGTCTATCAGGAAAACCCCAGGTTTCCAACAGTCAATGCAACAGTACCCCAAAAGATTTTGTTTCGGGTGATAAGATTCGAGGCCTGGCGGAGCTTCCTCATAAACCTTCCTAACTGGCCACACTATTGTAGAGAGATACGGAAAGGCCCCCCTGTTATAAGTGTCCGTTGTCCAATGAGAGTTCTTATAACCCGGCAATTGGCAGAGATTGTTTGAGAAAAAGCATCTCTCGCTCGGCTGCGTGAAAAGAGCCAAAAAGTCAGAATTATCCGTAACGTAGTCACGATCCGTATCAGAAGGATCAGCCTGCTGCGGTGTACGATAAAGGGTCGTCACGACGAGGTTTCTTTCAATGTCTTTCTCAATAGACTGGTCGAGACAATATAACTGCTTGATACAAGCGCGACAAGTTTCCCCTGTTATGATAGTGAATGCCGCGGCAAGAGACTTGAGCGAACTCTTGATGTGGTCGCTTACTGGATTGATACCCTCACCAGTCTGCAGCAAGAATGAAGCATCCCTTAGTTGGTGAATGGCTTCATGAATATGAGGGAACGCTTGACAGTATCGAGTCTGTCTCTTGTACATGAAGACAAGAAGCCAACCAATGACCATCAGGAAGCAAATATAAAGGGTTAGAATCACCTGTGATATTGTGGCTGGAGCCTGGAGCAATGTAACAAGAACACCACAGATAGAAAGACAGGCGGCACCGAAAGTGACTGTTTTGTGCAAACTGGCCCGCCCCAATACCTTATATACCCTGTTCCTCCATTTGAAGTATTGCGCCATGTGAAAACTCCTGGAAATCAGAGACAGACCGAAACGTATTGTTTTAACTATAAGAAGTCAAGGTGTTCCTTAAATTCGGAAGACTTTTATTGTCTTGTAAAATTCTACTTGAAGGATCTCGAGGTTCATAAGGTATTTCTCAGCCGTGAGAACCATCAAATGCAAGAAAAGAAATCTCACTGGCATCTCACCCATTTGTTGATACAGGCTGATGAAGCAGCAAAGTGGTCCCTGCGCTAAGGAAAAAGCATCTTGATCCCGGTTTGAAACATCATGCCTGTGCATCACTCTTAATTTTTAGGAATGTCGTTTCATTACATAGTGATTCCTAGACTTACAAAGTTTTTTTTTAAAATCCGATCTCGATCCTCGTGTCCGCTGACCCCGAACAATACTATTGGACGCTTCTTAAAAAACATGTAGATTGGTGCCAAATCTCTATTCGGGTTCGGCATATTGAAAGACAAAACTCTCCCAAAAGGCTCGGATCTCTTCATTGTCGATAACAGCGACACGGACTGGAAGGTGAAGAACTATCTTCACGATTGGGCTGATCTGTCCCACAAGTTCGATATAGCCACAGGATATTTTGAAATAGGAGCATTGCTTGCACTCGATCAGAAATGGCAGCAGCTCGAAAAAATCAGAATCCTAATGGGGGATGAGGTATCACGACGAACTAAGAAAGCCATCGTAACAGGAATTGAAAACGCCAAGAAAATACTCGACGCGAGCATTGAGCGAGAGAAAGAGAAAAATGATTTTCTGACAGGCGTTCCAGCAATCGTTGAAGCAATTAGAAATGGGCAAATCGAATGCCGTGTCTACAACAAAGACAAGTTTCACGCCAAGGCGTACATCACCCATGCAAAACACGCCGTCATTGGCTCGGTAGCCCTCGTCGGCTCCAGCAACTTTACCTACCCCGGCCTTACGGAGAATATTGAACTGAACATTCAGATACGGCGTGAAGTGGAACTCCTTCAGGAATGGTATGAGCGCCATTGGGACGAGGCCTTCCCGTTAAGCGAAGACATCCTCAGAGTTATCGAACGGCATACCCGCGAATATTCCCCCTTCGAGGTATATGCCAAGGCTCTCCAAGAATACTTCCGTAGCTACGAGATGACCCCGTCCGAATGGGAACAGTCCGAATCAAAGATGTATCCCGTTCTGGACCAGTATCAAAAAGAGGGCTATCAAGCTCTTGTAAAGCTCGGTCGCCAATATGGCGGAGCCTTCATCTGCGATGGTGTAGGCCTGGGCAAGACCTTTGTCGGGCTCATGCTCATTGAACGGCTGGTCGAGCACGAGAGAAAACGCGTAGTGCTATTAGTTCCCAAATCCACCCGTGCTGATGTGTGGGAACGTGATCTGAAGCGATATCTTCCACATCTTGGAGGCGTAAAGGGTGGCGATTTCAGCAACCTCGTCATCTTCAACCACACGGATCTGGGACGAGGCGGCGATTTCCTTTACCGCTTTGATCGTATTAAGGAAATGGCTGATGCAATAGTCATCGATGAAGCGCACCATTTTCGCAACCCGGGCATAAAGGGAGGCGAAGTCCCCAATACTCGAAAACACGGAATTGTAGGCACCCGACAAAGGAAGCCATCACGGTACCGAATGCTCTTCGATATCATCGAGAGCCTCAAGGGGCAGAAAGAAATCTACATGATGACTGCTACCCCAATTAACAACCAGCTCGATGACTTCCGCCACATGGTTGAACTCTTCACACGACAGCGTGACGACTATTTCAAGTCGAGCCTTGGCATACATTCGCTGAAAGGCCATTTCATAAGACTGGAGAAGGAGCTGACAAAAAAGGTTTTCTCAGACTCAGCGGATTTGGTTCCCGTCGATGTGAACCTTGCTGATGCCGAGAAAGTGCTCAGTTCAGATACCGTGTTCAGAAGCTTGGTCGTCCAGCGGAGCAGGGCCTATGCAAAACAAAGCCAGCTCCTGCATGAGGGCACTTCAGCCATGTTCCCCGAGAGAGAGCCTCCGAGAGTAGCTGATTACTCGGTCAAGAAAACATACGGGCGTCTCCTGGAAAAGGTTGAAGCTGCATTTGCTAAGGGTAAACCACTTTTCGTATTAGGGATTTACTATCCTTTGGCCTACTATAAAGGCGCAGATGATTCTATTGACCCATTCATCCAAAATAGGCAGCGACAGGTTGTAGGCCTCATCCGAATACAATTCTTGAAACGCTTCGAGAGTTCAGCCCATGCTTTTGGGCGTTCCTGTGACCGACTCTTGATGAAGCTCCTTGCCTGGGTCACTAAACACAGCGAATCGGACCACGAGAAACGGATTCTCGAACGGTGGCAATATCAGCATGCCGACATCGTCAAGTACGTCCACGAACGCCAGTGCGAAATATTCGATGATGAGACCGACGAGGATATGGATGAAGGCCTCATCACCGAGGAGATGTTGGAGGATGTAGAGTACCTTAGCCGTGACGAGTATCGGGTCGAGGAAATACTCGATGACACCTATCTCGATCTTGACCAGGTATGCGAGTTCCTCCGAGAGCTGCGAAAGTTCAAGCCTCGCAACGACGACAAGTTGAAAGCCCTCATCAGGTTGCTCAAAACCGATCCCGTCTTGAAAAAAGAAAAGGTTCTTATCTTCTCTGAATTTGCGGAGACAGCACGCTACCTCGAAAAACAACTGGTCGAAGCCGAGATTGAGGGAGTTGAACAGATAGACAGCGGGACCAAAGGTGACCGTAGCGGCATCATCAGGCGATTTTCACCCTATTATAATGATTCATCGACTTCTGAGATCCTCGATAGCGGCGAGGAGGAAATCAGGATTCTCATATCCACTGACGTTCTGTCTGAAGGACTCAACCTCCAGGACGCAACCCGACTAATTAACTACGATCTCCACTGGAACCCGGTTCGGCTGATGCAGAGAATTGGCCGTGTGGATCGGCGCATGAATCCCGAGACGGAAGTGCGACTTTTGAAAGATCACCCTGACCAGCAAGCACTTCGCGGCAAAGTCGTTTACTGGAATTTTCTTCCGCCAGATGAACTTGAAACCCTGCTGAATCTCTACAACATGGTGTCTCGTAAAACCTTGAGAATATCCAAGACATTCGGAATCGAGGGCAGGAAACTCCTGACCCCACTAGATAACTTTGAGGCATTGCGGGAGTTCAACCACGCTTATGAAGGGACCACCACGTCACTGGAACAAATGCACCTTGAATATCAGCAACTCATGGATGAATTCCCTGACTTGAATGAACGCCTATCATTGCTGCCGGGGAAGGTGTTCAGCGGGAAACAGAATCCTAGGCCTGGGACTATAGCCATATTCTTTTGCTACTCCCTACCCGGACGAGAGGCGGCGAAGGATCAGGACAAAACTGAGGTTGAGCAATGGTCGGAAGAGGCGGGAGTCACGGGTTGGTACTTGTACGACCTTGAAAGAAAAACCATCATTGATGATGCTACGCAAATCCAGGAATTGATACGCAGCAGACCCGACACTCCTCGACACCGGACACTTCCTGAAAACAGCCTTTCGGAAATCAGGTTTATAGTAGAAAAATATATTAAGAATTCATATCTTAAGAAATTACTAGCACCCGTGGGGGTCAAGGTAACCCTCAAAGCCTGGATGGAACTTTCCTAACGGGGGATTTTTATGTCTTCTCCAGAAGTACAGCGTTTGCAGGCGATCAGGTCTTTTCCGTCCTTAGTGAAATATTTGCGTGATGAACTCGACTGGCCCATTGAGTCTGAAAATTTCGAGGACCTGACATTTGATTACGAGCCCGAAGAGCTGGGCATCGATGCCAAGACCGCAGTCAAGATAAAGGAAATCAAGCAGCTCAGGCCCCTTGCTTCTCATCAGCCCTGGGGCATTTTTTTTGTCAACTTTGAACCCAAGAGACTGCCGATAGTTGTCCTTCGAAGAATCCTTCGTTCTCTGGTCGTCAAGAAAAGAAGTATGGCCGCTATGGCGCATCGACCTACATGGCAACTCCACGATCTCCTGTTCATTTCATCGTACGGGGAATCTGAAGACAGGGAAATAACCTTTGCCCATTTCAACGAACCTCGCGATCGGGCGGTGGGAGATCTTCCAACGCTGAAAGTACTGGGTTGGGATGATGACGATACAGCGCTCAAGCTAGATCATGTTGTGCAAACGCTCTCAAGCAAACTTCGGTGGCCTGAAGATGGAATTGATCCAGAAGTCTGGCGAGAACATTGGTCAGATGCCTTTGTCTTAAGACATCGCGAGGTAATAAGAACGTCACGAGACCTGGCAATGAAGCTCGCCGACTTAGCAAAAAGCATGAGGAAACGGGCCAACGTGATCCTGAAATATGAATCCGAGCAAGGTCCTCTGCGCGAACTCCACAAAGCGTTCCAAACTGCGCTCATCCACGATCTAACCCAGGACGATTTTGCCGACATGTATGCCCAGACAATCGCTTATGGGCTATTGGCTGCATCCGTATCGCGACCCATGGGGATCATCGCCGACAACCTTAAGGACATGGTTCCCATCACCAATCCGTTTCTCAAAGAGATTATGGGCACTTTTTTGAGCGCCGGAGGGCGCAAAGGGAAAATTGATTTTGACGAGTTGGGGATTCAGGACATCGTGGACCTGCTGAACAGTCCTGACACCCACATGGAAGATGTTCTGCGTGACTTCGGCAATCGCACCATGCAGGAGGACCCGGTCATTCACTTCTACGAACTCTTCCTTAAAGAATACGACCTTGAAAAAAAGGTGAGGCGAGGTGTTTTTTACACGCCCCAGCCTGTTGTCTCCTACATCGTCCGCAGCGTTTGTATGTGAATACCCCTCTGGACAAGCAAGGGGGTGGTACTTTTCTCTTGAAATCACCGGGGCGAAGCCTCGGATAATCCTTAATGTCTTTTGCAGCGGTAGTGGTTGGTCAGCGTAGAAAGAAGTTTTGTATCCGTG
>JAPLJK010000087.1:0-37158 GCA_026388625.1 Deltaproteobacteria bacterium
CAAGCAGTAATCATTGTTAGCTGTGCGAAATCATTCTTACGTTCCCTGACACCAAATCGCGGCGCCAAAAACAAAATGGCCCCGAAAAAGAAAACCAAATTAGGCCAACATTAATCAATTCTCTAAGAAACCAGGGGGGCCAACCATCTACCAAGAGATGAGCCTGGCTGGCGATTACGGGAAGAGTGCCGGTTCCAAAGGAATGAACCGGAACCCCTATTGCCCCATATCGCAGACATGTTTCCGATGGGCCTTCCCGTTGTCATGGACCGACGATCGAAACTGAAATAGTAGGTCCTCCCGGTGTGCCTCCCAAATTGTGGGCCAGCCCCAACGTGGGATTTTTCACCTGCCGTGGGCCTGCTTTTCAGAAAGAACCATTTCCCTCTTTCTGGAATCGACAAGACCAAAGAGTCTATTTAAGCGTTTTGCATGTTGTTGACTTCACCTTTGCAATAAGTTCGTCACTCCTCTTCTTGGACAAGAACCTGACAGGAAAACTATACGTGAATTAAGTGGGTTATCTTATCTCACTCCCTGAGACACTCTCAGACAACTACTCAAGTAAGAAAACTCCACAACATTAAACATCCATATCACTTCTATCATAAATGATGAGTCTCCATAAGTGTCCGCGTAGCACGATTTAGAGCCATTTTTCAGGCTGATTTCACCTTTGTTGTGCCACCGTCCTTAATTCCACGAATCAGTGATTCGGAGTGTTTTTTTCTAAAAGCCACTACAAGAGGATCAGTTTTAGCTGTTGAATTTAGAAAATCGACATAGGATTCAAACTCTTCTTTCCTACTCTCGTATTCCCGCATCAGTTTTGCCTGCGCCTGTCTTTTCATTTCAACACAATCAAAGAATTTCATTTTCATCAGATACCTCCTTAGGACTCAAGATAGTCATTGTATCGCTGCGGAAGACTTCTGATGGTGCTGGAACGACCTGACGTGCCTTTGCACAACAATACAAGTGAGAGAGACATCCGGGAATACGTGAAGAAGCGCAAGATCAGCGGATCGACTCGCAGTGATCTGGGCGCCGCTGCCGTGACACCTTTACGAGCTTGAAGAAGACCTGCCGCAAGCTGGGGATTGGTTTTTGGCAGTATCTGGAAGACAGGGTATCCCGGAAGAACTCGATTCCGAGCCTTCCCGATCTCATGAGGCTGAGAGTGCGAGAGTCGCCCGGATAACAAACTCCCGGCTCCCACAGACAATTGGTCAAGAACTCCGTCGCCACCGCCCGATTTGACCCACCTCCTCGCCGAGGGAACCAGTGGGACTCAATCCTTAACTATTGTCGGAATCTTCCCTAAGTTATTGAGGAGTTACTCCCAGGGCATGTTCGGTAATGGCGTGAAGAGGCTTTTTGCCTTTAGTCCGGGGAAACTTATTCGGCCTCTGATTCAGGCGCATCTTCAACTACTTGCCATATTGCATCTATCCACGGCTGGATCTTGGGGTTTCCGCTGAGAATTCGACGAACCTCTCTGTGCTGATACACCGTGCCCATCACCACCATATCGGTAATGGCGCCTTCTTCCTCATAATAGGCCTGGCTACTGATCGCTGCCTCCGCACCAATATCGTTGTACACGGTTTTTACGAAGCGGGCTTCTACACCAGGAACTCGCTCGACGAAGACGTTGATGTGGATTGCTCGGGTGGCCATCATTTTGCTGTTATTCGACCCCAGAGCGTCTATGGTTTCCGCAGCCATTTTTACTGAATCCAACACTATCTTGCTCGCCTTCATTCCCGCCTCCGAGCGTACTCACTCCAGGACGATTCTTTTTCTCTTCATCGGAGTGTATTCTTCAATCTATGAAGGGTGTCACTTGTTTCTGTTAAAAGAACTGTTCAGTTATCGGTCATGATAAAGTCATCATATTCGATTTCAAAACGTAGCTTGTGTTTAGCTTCCTCTTGAGCCAAAGACAGAAAGGTCCCCTCCAGGTTTTCGTCGTCGACGGCCGCCGCGAGATCAATGTACATTTTGAAGGCTTTTTTCTCTTTTTTCATGGCAAGTGCCAAAGCCTGTTGATAATCCATAGTCGCATTGGGATCAACATCCACCAGATAGTCGGCTATTTTGAGATCCAAGACCTTTTGCTCGGCAGGAACCAGCCGTTTACCCTGTTTAATATCGAGCAGCTTGCTCTTGTGTCCCAGCTCTTCCTTTGCAAAATCGTTGAAAATCTTGCTCATCCAAGGCCGCTTCATGCTATTCCCCAAATCGGTGTAGAATTGGTAAGCCTGTTCTTCCTGTTCGACGGCAAAATCCAGAATTTCGTCTACGGATTTCCACTGCTTCATAATGTCACCTCCAAGTACTTCGACTGCTCCCTAGAATATAATATAAAATTAAGAAAGTGGCTGACAAAAGGCCTGGTTAACCGGGCTACGTCAGTAAGCCTCGTCCGATGCCAGGTGTTCATCAGTGACCTTATCCTTAAAAATGTAATAGACCCACCCCTGATATGCGATGACAATGGGCACAAAGGTGAGGGCAACTGCCAGCATGATCTTGAGAGTCAGTGTGCTGGATGCCGAGTTAAAAGCCGTCAGACTGAACGCCGGATTCAGGCTGGACGGGTAAAGGTTGGGGTAAAGTCCCACCACTCCGAACATGACAGCGCTGACTATGGTGGCGCACGATGAGAACCATGCTTTCCACCATGCTCCGCCTGCCATGAAAAGCCGTGTGAAAACCAGGGCTGCTATGGTTATCAGGGGGATAACAAAAAGTACTGGGTTGCTTAGATAGTTGAGGTACAGGGGTGTGGCGAACCAGGTGTAACCGAGAAACACCACTGCCACCACGAGCAGCACGGCCCACAGACGTGAAGCCGCAGAGGCAGTTCGACGAAAAAGGGCGCCATCGGACTTTATCGTAAGCCAAAGAGCCCCGTGCAACAAGAACATCGCCACAAACAGAACTCCTCCCGCAAGTCCGTAGGGGTTGAGCAACGTAAATAGATTCCCCTGGAATACGTGATTCCCGTCAAAGGGTATGCCCTGAAAAATGTTGGCAAAAGCCACCCCGAAAAGAAACGCCGGCAGGAAACTTCCAAGAAACAGGCACACGTCCCAGAGTTTTCTCCACGCGGGACTGTCCACTTTCCCTCTGAATTCGAAAGAGACTGCTCGGATAATCAGGGCAAAGAGTATCAATAGTAACGGCGTATACAATGTACTAAACATCACTGCGTAAGTGATGGGGAACGCTGCAAACGTGACTCCGCCCGCGGTGATCAGCCAGACTTCATTCCCGTCCCAAAACGGCCCCATTGAGTTGTAAATAATCCTTCTGTCCTTATCGTCACGTGCCAGAAAAGGCATAAGCGTACCCAGGCCCAAATCGTACCCGTCCAGCATGAAATAAACGGACCACAATATACCCCACAGCATGAACCAAACGGTTTCCAACATGGTTAGTACCACCTTTCAGTCATGATCCAGCCTGACAAGAGATTGAATGCGAGTTCAACTCCAGAAAACCCGTTGGAATTCCTGAGGCTCAACCCCCCCCAAAAAAACTCCTCAAGCCAACTCGGGCCCTTTCTTGGCGTTTTTTATGATCAGAGCGAACGCGGCTAGGCCAAGGAGCGAATACAGCACGATGAAGGCCAGGAGGGAGATTGCCACCTGGGACGCTGCTACCGGCGAACTTGCCGCAGACGTTCTCATCACATGATAAACAATCCAAGGCTGACGGCCGACTTCGGTCACTATCCACCCGAGAAGCCCGGCCAGGTAAGGAAGAGGGATTGCGTACATCATAATTCTCAGGTAACGCGGGCTGGATTCCAATCTGTTTCTCTGTAACAAACCAATAAACGCCAGCAGCACGAACAGAAAGCCCAAGCCCACCATAATTCTAAAGGAACCAAATACGAGAGTGACCGGAGGCCTGTCCTCTATGGGCCAACTCTTGAGACCTCTTACTTCCGCATTCCAGTCGCCGTACACCAGACGGCTTAAAAACTTGGGTATCTGAAACATCTCGACAAGATTACGCTGATTGGCTTCGTCCGGGACGATCAGCATTGAAAAGGGAGCACCTTTCCGAGTCTCCCATTGTGCCTCGACCGCGGCGAGTTTTTCCGGCTGAACCAAAGCCATCTCTCTTCCGTGAAGATCTCCCACGAATGCTTCGGAAACGGCAAAAATGAAGGTAAAAACAAGGGCTATTCTGAACGATTTAGTAAAGAAGACAACGTTGCTTGTCCTGAGGATGTGGTAAGCGCTTATACCCATCACAAAAAAACCGGCTACTAAGTAGCCTGCGAATGTCGTATGGAGATAGGTCAGGATGGCAAAAGGTTGTGAAACGATCGCCCACAGATCTGTAAGTTCAGCCCGGCCGTTTCGAATTGCATAACCCACAGGATGCTGCATCCACGAATTTGCGACCAGGATCCAGAATGCAGACATATTGGAGGCAATCGCCACTATCCAAATACAGGCCGCATGAAACTTGGGAGAAAGCTTTTTCCAGCCAAAAGCCCACACTGCAATGAAAGTGGATTCCAGGAAAAAAGCTACTGAAGCTTCAATTGCCAAAAGCGATCCAAAGATGTCACCCACGTATTTCGAGTACCCAGCCCAGTTGGTTCCAAATTGAAATTCCAGGGTAAGACCGGTGACAACTCCCACGACAAAGTTGATGAGGAATAGTTTTCCCCAGAACTTAGCCATTTTCTTGTATTCTTCGTTGCCTGTTCTCACGTAAAAGGTCTCCATGATAGCAACCAGAATAGAAAGGCCCAGCGTCAAGGGAACGAACAGAAAATGAAATAATGTGGCAACTGCAAACTGCAGCCGGGACAACATTACGACGTCCATATAAACCTCCTCGTGAACCACATCGGGAGTCGTGGTATCTTCCGCCTTCTATTTTTTCAGTGTAGCAGTATTCTCTCTCACGAATTAGAATTGCTCTTGCTCGGATCGGGGGCGTCACCTTTTTTTGTGCACAGCATTTGTAAAGCTTCCTTGGCCACGTCTTTTACGTGGAGTTTTGCAGCTTGGTTACCGATATATGTATGAAATTCGGAATCATCGTCCAACATGGTCCGTAGTTTTGGAACGGCCTCGTCGGTACCGGTTAAACCGATGGCTAATGCAGCGAGGCCCCTAACAGTCGCGTCTTTGGACTCCAGATACTTGGTGAGGCAGTCCCCGGCTCCTCGGAGCAGATGTGGACGCACTGCGGCCAGCCGCGCCCAAGCCCACAGAAGTCCCTGCTGCAAACCTTCGTGTTCCAGGAAATTACCGCGTTCATCTGCATAAGAAGCAAGAATTGCGGAGTATTCAGTTGAGAGTTTCTCACTACGCGCCAGGGCCTCGCCTATAACCTCCGGCGCTCCCCATCCAATTCCCCCGGATTCTTCATTCAGACTCCACATCAGGCGTCGTATGATGACTCTGGCGTCTTCGATGTTCGTGAGAGTCAGATTTTCGATCACTGCGCCCATGGCAATAACGGCTCTCCATCGCACCTTTTGGTCGGAGTGGAGGAGAAAAGAGAAGAGAGGATTGATAACCTTTCTGCCCGGCAGCATGCTCAATTCTCTTAGACTATTTTCAAAATCAGCCGCCTGAAGGAGAACCAGCACATGCTGTTTGAGACCTCGACCTCTCCCGGAGTAAGTTTCCGACATGTTCCACCTCTTTGCTTTTTTTGGGCACGTCGGATATCCATCTTCCAAGGGCCACGAGCAAAGCCCGGCTTCCTAACAGTCATCCTTGATGGCGCTCGCCAGTTCACGACCTAATTCAACGCATTTTCGTAGTCCCTCGTGATTCGGCACAAATTGGAGGCTTATTCCGGGGCTTACTGCCTTGATCTTCATTTCCTCAAGAGACTTCGTTATCAGCTTTACAGCTTCGCCACTCCATCCGTAAGAGCCGAACGCAACGCCTATTTTGCCGGCGGGACGCAGGCCTTTCATGTAGCACAGCATGTCCGCCATGCGGGGAAGCATCCCGTTGTTGAGAGTGGCGGATCCTATGACTACCGCCTTGGAGTCAAGCAATTGCGTGATTACATCACTCCTGTGATCAACGCTGAGATCCATCAACCTGGTGCTGATCCCTTTTTCTATGAGGCCGTCCGCTATTGCCCTGGCCATCATCTCGGTGCTGTGCCACATTGTGTCGTAAATTATGAGGGCCTTTTGTTTTGGAATCTGCTTACTCCACCGGTCGTAAGCCGCAACAATTTGTTGTGGGTTGTCACGCCAAATCAGACCGTGGTCAGGAGCAATCATGTCTATCTTCAGGTCCATTTTTTGGACGTTTGAAATCAGCTTCTGAATGAGTGGGGAGTATGGAAGAAGAATATTGGCATAGTATTTTTCAGCATGAGCCATCAGCTCGGAAGAATCTACCTCGTCGTTGAAGCGTTCACTTGTAGCCCAGTGCTGTCCAAAAGCATCGCTGGAAATGAGTAGAGCGTCTTCCTTAATGTAGGAAACCATGCTGTCCGGCCAGTGGAGCATTCTCGTCTCTATAAATTGGACAGTTCTACTTCCCAGGCTGATTTCCTGTCCCGTGCCCACGACTTCGTAGGGCCAGTCGTCACGGTGGTAGTGAGCCAGCAGAGCTTGCTTGCCTTTAGGGCTGCAGAAAATTTTCTCAGGTTTGATGGCGTCGACTATTTCCGGTATCGAACCGGAATGGTCGGGTTCAACATGATTGACTACGAGGTAGTCAATCTTGGTCGGTTCGACCACTTTTCTTATATTGTGCAGCAAATCACTCTTGAACGGTTTCTTAACCGTGTCAAAGAGCGTTATTTTTTCGTCAATAATCAGAAATGAGTTGTAGGTTGTGCCTCTTTGAGTTGAATACCCATGAAAATCACGCATGGTCCAGTCTACAGCTCCAACCCAGTTAATACCTTTCTTAACTTCCACAAGTGTACGCAATGTTGTCCTCCACAAAAAAATGTTTGAAAAAAGTTGGCGGCCTGCCTCCACCGTGCTGATGGTAGGGTAGAATTCAGGCGTTTCTTGCCCGTCAATATTCGGCTTTCCGAAAAACATCTCGGATTGCTACGGCCAAGCCCATCTCGAACGGGGAGGCGCCGAAACTCGTTATTCGGGAGAAAATGAATCCTTGCCGGCGCCGCACACCGGGCAAACCCAATCTGCGGGCACGCTGTCAAAGGCTGTTCCTGCATTTACTCCGTTGTCAGGATCGCCGATTGCCGGATCATAAACATAGCCACACACGTCACACACATACTTTGTCATAGCTCCTCCCTTTTCTTTGGTGTTATTGACAAGCCTCTAAAGGAGACTTCCGTCGACTTCCTGTTGCCGGGCGCAAGCTCGACTTAATGCACTTTGAACCAACCGTATATTATGTGAAACTTGCTAGGCTCAAAATCTCCGGCTTCATTTCTCACGAGAAAAAACAAAAGTTAAGGCATGGACTTCGAGGACAAGGTCCTACCAAAATCAAATGCTTCTCGCAGATGCTCGGGGGAAGTCCGCACATCGCCCCGGCGCTCAACCGATCTTATCAGGACGCCTCCCTCATACGTCATATCGAGAGCGTCATAGAAATACTTTGCGACCAGTTGGGCGCCTTCGAATAAACTCCTGCCTTTTGTGGCGCCCACTGAAATGAGGTATCCCCGGCCTCTATCAAGGGACTTCCTGCGCTCAGCGGATTTGTGAAGTCTCTTCCGGCACCACATGGCCTGACAACGATCTATGAGAGCTTTGGCCTGAGCCGTGATCCCATAGAAAAAAATTGGCGAGGCCAGTATTATTGCTTGGGCTTCCAAGAGTTTAGGATACACGGTTTGCATGTCGTCTTGCACTACGCACTCACCGGTTTCGTCGCAGCCGCCGCACTCATGGCATCCGCTCATTTGTAGTTCGCAGCATCGTATGGTGGATATTTCAAAGCCTGCCGTTTCAGCCCCTCTCAGAGCCTCTTCCAAGAGAATATCAGTGTTACCGCCGATGCGTGGACTTCCATAAATTCCTAATACTTTCATGACTAACTCGATTCACCCTAACCGCGGATCCTGGCCGGTCATCCCACATTCCGGAATGTAGCAGGTGACGTTGACAAACTCGCATTTTTCTTTGCACGTTGCGCAGGTATCCGGAGGAGCCTGCCCGGTATCGGCCTGGAACGTATAACCACACTTGGGACATTTCCATGTAATCGTTTCCATTTGTGATTTCCTTTCCCAATAAATTGAACACTGGTAGTTGCTCCGATGAAGCGCTCTCGGTTTCTCCGGACCGGAACTCATCTAGCCTCTACCCGGAACCCCAAGAGGCCGGAAGAACCTTTTGCCCGCACCGCAGATCGGGCATTTCCAATCTTCCGGCAAGTCTTCAAAACTTGTCCCCTTGGCAATCTTGCCTTTCTTGTCCCCCTTGGCCGGATTGTACATATATCCGCAATTGGCAGTCTGACACTGGTAAATAGGCTCTGACTCGGACATTCCATCCTCCTGAAACAACAATAACAAGTTTCGTGCGGCCCTATCGGGCAAGACCTAAGTGGTCTTGTTCATAAGTTCGATGACGTATTTCATCGGTTCCAACACAGGCTTTTCGAGAAGAACACAATGACCGGCACGGAGAAACTGTCTCAAAACTCTAAAATCTCACCAGGTTCAATGAGTTGGTTCCCCACCCCTTGATGGGCGGGGAAAGGGGAGGGTGAATTATGCCGTTCTGAGATACTCTCCGGAGGCCGGTCCTGCTATTCTTGAATAGGGTCGGCGTGTGTCCGCCGGTCGCAACCAAGTTGGTCCCCAGTGCTGACTCCAATCACGCCGAAAAGCCTCTCACCTACACACTACGCTTTCCATAGACCATGTAGATTACAAAATTCCCGTGCCGTGAAATCGCCCTTAACCGGGAAAACAGCTTCAGGCGCTTGACCAGGTTCAAGGAATTGTCGATAGGCCTTTCCATCGGCAATAATCTCAATCCACTCGATGTAATGTTTCTCGTCCATCGGATGCGCCACACTGCCGACTTTGACTTTGAAACCACCGTCTACCGCTTCTTTAACCGGCACATGTTTTTCTTTTGCAGCATCAACCGTGTTCGCTACAAAAAGCTTCATGGGCTTTCCGCAACAAACAAGCTCACCCATGCCGGAATGAATCATCTCTACCATGTTTCCACATACTTCACACTTGTAAATCTGAAGTTTTTCCGTCATCTGTCAGTACCTCCTTCTAAATTTAGCACGCGTAACCGGATTCGATGTCAGTGATGAACACGTCCCTTTGCTATTCTTTGCCGGCCTCAAACACCGTCCTTTTCAGTCAGTCCTTGAACCGGCAACTCCGTCTTGGACACGCTCCTGCCGGCGGTGAACAGCGATGACCCAAACGATCTCGAATTTTGATCCAATTCTCGTATTATGACAGGAAATTTACCAGTTTTCAGCCAAAATCTCGTAGTAACCCCGAGGATGAGCACATGCCGGACATGATTCAGGTGCTTCGAGGCCCTCGTGGAGATAGCCGCAGTTTATGCAACGCCACACCACTGATTTGTCTTTCTTGAAAACCTTACCCGACTCCACATTTGCCAATAGGTCTAAATACCGTTTTTCATGCTGCTGTTCCGCAACACTGACTGTTTCCCAAATCTTTGCGGCTTCTTCAAAGCCCTCCTGCCTCGCGATCTTGGCAAAACCCGGGTAAAGTTCGGTCCATTCAAAATGCTCTCCGGCCGCCGCAGCCTTCAGGTTGTCAGCCGTACCAGTTATAATTCCTGCCGGAAAAGCAGCCTGAACCAACACTTCCCCACCCTGAAGTTGCTGAAAAAACCGCTTTGCATGCTCTTTTTCCTGGTTGGCGGTCTCTTCAAAAATTTGAGCGATCTGTATCAGACCTTCTTTTCTAGCCTGTGAGGAAAAGTAGGTGTAACGATTACGCGCCTGGGATTCTCCGGCAAATGAACCTAAGAGATTCTTCTCTGTTTCTGATCCCTTCAATACTGACATTTATGCCTCCTTTTTTTAATTTGTGGAACTAGTGTTAAGTCAAGCCGCTGTCATGCAGCGGGGACAAATGCCGACAAACTCGAGCCTATGCCACAAGATCTTGTAATCACTTAGCCCCTTTACGGCATCGTTTATTGAAGCGATGGGAAAAGATGCAACATCCTCTACGCGACCGCACGCAATGCACCGAATATGGTAGTGATTCTCCGTTACCCCATCGAAACGCTTCTGCGTGCCGGCGGTTTCCAGTTTCTGAATCATCCCCGACTCCGCCAGGACTTCCAGATTGCGATAAACAGTTCCCAGGCTTATACGCGGAAGCCTTTCACGAACTATGTCGTACATCTCATTTGCCGTGGGATGAGTCCTTAACTTACCGAGTTCTTCAAGGATTACTCGTCTTTGTTCAGTGGCCCGATATTTTTTGACGGCCTTCAAATCGTGGAACTCTTTTAGTATTAATAACCATTACTAATAATAAATGTTGGGTGGGACTTTGTCAAGCGAGCAGGAAGAAAAAATGTGCCGAATCAAATCCACTTCTTACGTCGGAAGAAAAGGAGCATAGACACCGCAATAATGATTGCAGCCAATATAACCAACGGATAACCCCAGGGTGAATCAAGTTCAGGCATATTCTTGAAATTCATCCCGTACCAGCCGACGAGAAAGGTCAGCGGAATGAAAATAGTGGCTATAATTGTCAAGACCTTCATAATCTCATTGAGTCTGTTGCTCATGCTGGAAAGATAAATATCAAGCATTCCCGAAACTATATCCCTGTAAGTCTCGAGCGTATCTACTGCGTGGATAGTATGATCGAAAACGTCTCTGAGGTACGGTCGCGTGGAGTCATTGATCAAAGGTGAATCGTCATTGATGAGACGGTTGACGATTTCCCGGAGAGGCCACACTGATCTTCTCAGAAAGATCAGGTCTTTTTTCACTTTGTGAATAAACGTTAGAGTCTTAGCCTGTGGGTTTCTCACAACCTCTTCTTCCAGCAAATCTATTCTTTCACCCAATTGGTCGAGAATAGCGAAGTAGTTGTCCACGACAATATCCACCATACAGTAGGCCAGATAATCGGTTCCGCTCAGTCTGGTTCGGCTGCCCACGGCATTCATCCTTTGCCTCAACTGATTAAATGGATCATCGCCTCCTTCATGGAAGGACAGGATAAAATCCGACCCCAAGACCAGACTAATCTGATGGGGGGACAGATCGTCCGTCGTTTCGTCGTAGCCCATCATTTTTATAGTTATAAAGAGATATTTATCAAAGTTCTCGATTTTGGGACGCTGGGCGGTATTCAAGATGTCTTCAAGAACAAGGGCATGAATGTGAAAAGCATTTCCTATCCAATTAATCGGTTCAATCTCATTAAGCCCGTCAATATTTATCCAGATGTTGGCATGTTTCTTTTCACGTAACTGGAACTCGGAATAATTCGAAGAATCGTGTTCTTCCATTCCGTGAGCATCATACTCGATGATCCTGATTGTTGTTTTCTCCGAGCGTCTTCGACCGACGTGAAACAAGGTTCCGGGCGCCTGTCCGGATTTCTCGGATTGTCGCCTGTAACGAGTTGGTGCCACCTGAACCTCTTATGCCGGTTCTCGAAGTTAATTACCGATAACAAGGATACGTTTGGGCATGGTCGTCAAGGCCCCCTTTTTCCAGAGATCAAGGCCTGGTGTGCGGAGTTCGTGACTCATGTTTGTGACGAATTCGCTCTTGGCCGCGCTTGCAGCCTAGGCCTCGGCTCGAAGTCCGGCTGAGACGACTAACAACAGCGATTGAGAATATATTTGAGTGATTTGTGCAGCGCGCAGCCTGTCCTGGCCGGCCAAAAGCGAAGAGGCCTGAGCAGTATGGCCGGTCTGTGAATCGACTGTCATGGCGTACCTCAAGCTTCGCATTACAAAATGTGATTCAGCCTCCTGGAAACCTGAACCGGCTTGCCAAGGTTGTCATTGACATTTCCCGGAGCCATTTCCTGGTTAATATCCGTAGCGGACGTAATGGTTCACCTGGATAGTCCAGAAGAAACCCTGTGCGATGCAAACAAGCACAGGGGGGTGTTATCAGCGCTTACACAAACAACCGAAACCGTGTAGTCAAATGGGCTTTACAAGTATGCGAGAAGCTTCTTCCGAACCCATAGAAAACCGGTAACCTTTTATGTTGACCCACAAGTTTCCTGAATCAGCATCCTTTTTTTCGATCTCCACTATTACACCACTATTTATGCCTTCTTCCGCAAAAACTTTAGGTAACTTGATGGTATCCTTAAAGCTGTCTATGACGACCTGCGATCCGGGAAGGGCCTGGGCCAACGTCATTCCTCCAGCCAGCGCCGCCTCCTGTGCAACAGCCCGACTGAACAATTTACCCTTCGCCTTGTCCAGGCAGTGGCCACAATCATCACAGCTTTCGGTAAGCCCATAAACCCAGCCAGTCTGGTCAACCGGACACATTTCCATGAATTCCAAAAATCCGATCAGCCTCTCAATCACTTCCGGATCCAGGTGATGCTCGATGCGACAGGCATTATCTTCCGCAGCGGAGTCCTGAATCTTAAGCACTTTTGAAAGAAATCGCTTCAACACCTCGTGTTTTCTGACAATGTCTTCCGCTTGTTTGATTCCGGGTTCAGTAAGAGTTATGAATTGATGGGGATCGTAGCGGATCAGGCCACGCGAACTGAGGATTCTCAGGGCCGAACTCACTGAGGACATTTTCACCCCCAGTCTATCCGCAATGTCACGGACTCGAGCGATCCTATGCTCCCGCTCCAGGTGATAAATCGCCTCGAGATAGTCCTCCATGGCCGAGCTTAACGCGGAGAGGGGTTTAGGCGTCTGCATGAAAATCCCCTTGGAGAAAAAGGTAATTGAGTATGAAGCAGGCTGAGCGTGTTGTCAAGCGGCGCAACGAGCATTAAACTGTGGGTTGTGGAACGCTTGCCACGAATCTTATAGAAGGCCAAGTTTGATCGTTACAGGTTCACAAGTGAACCCGGGAGATGAAATTGTGGGACGTAAAGAGAAAAAAAAAGGCGCTGAACGGAAAGTTGCCGTAATCGGACTGGACTGCGTGCCGCCGCCGTTGATTTTCGAGAAGGCCGGAACTGATCTTGAAAACTTGAGAACCCTTATGGATCACGGGACATGGGGCCCTATGAGATCTACGGATCCACCCATAACGATTCCGGCATGGACTACTATTACTACAGGCCGGGATCCTGGAGAATTGGGCATCTACGGTTTCAGAAATCGCCTGACCCAAGACTATTCTGAAATGGTGACCGTAAACTCTTCTCATGTGAAAGCTCCCCGAGTATGGGATCATGTGGAATCGACTGGTAGGAGTTCCATCCTTATCGGCATACCTCAGACTTACCCTCCGATTCCTCATTCAGGTATTACGGTATCCGGGTTGCCCACACCTGATCTTGATATGGTTTATACCTATCCGACCGAACTGGCTGATGAAATCCATGTCTTGGTTGGAGGAGACTACGTCACGGACGTAAAGGACTTCCGAACTAATCATAAAGACAGGCTGCTGGCTGACCTGTACAAGGCTGTGGAGAGTCGCTTTCGTATTGCACGCGACTTTCTGATTCACAAGCCGTGGCATTTTTTCATGATGGTAGAAATTGCCACTGATCGACTTCATCATGGATTTTGGCGGTATCATGCGCGGGATCATCGTCTCTACGTGTCCGGCAATCCTTACGAAAACGTGATAGACGACTTCTACAGGTTTCTCGATCGAAAACTCGGTTCTGTGCTGGCACTGTTGAGCGACGATACAACAGTAATAGTAGTCTCGGACCATGGAGCCCGGAGTATCCGGGGTGGAATCGCCATAAACGAATGGCTAATAAGCAATGGATTACTGTTTCTGAAACATGAGCCTAAAGGAGAGGTTGCCCTTACCCCGGACATGGTCGATTGGTCCAGGACAAAAGCATGGGGAGAAGGTGGATATTATTCCAGAATTTTTCTGAATGTAGTGGGCAGGGAGCCTTCCGGTACAGTCGAACCCTCTGAATACGAGTCCTTCCGGGACAAACTGGCTCACCTCATGGAAGGCATGCTTGACGAAAATGGCAACCCATTAGGAAATTTGACCCTAAAACCGGAACAAATTTATCGTGCCTGCCGCAACGTACCGCCGGACTTGATCGTATATTTTGACGATTTGAGTCGGCGGTCTATAGGCACCGTCGGGACTGGACAGATTTTTCGCGCCGGCAATGAAACGGGTCCGGATGACGCTAACCATGACAAGGATGGAATTTTTATCATGGCCCGAATGGCAGACGTTCGCTGCGGCGTGCGAAACGGAAGTCGGGCTGAAGGGGTTTCATGCTTGGATATAACACCGACGATTCTTCGCGAATACGGCATCCCGATCCCAAATGACCTTGGCGGCCGCGTTATACGCGCTGACAATCTACCTTCAAACTGTTCCTCGACCCCAATCAGGGCTGAGTATGCCCCAGGAAATGACGCAGGGTTCAAGCCGTCGCCATGCCAAGGATTCTCTGCTGAAGAGGAAGCAATAGTGAAGCAGCGTCTGGCGGATTTAGGCTACATGTGAGTATGACCAAGGTCTGTAAAATCATAAGTATGGCGAAGAGTGTTAAAGCAATTCTCAAAAGGTCTTACCGATTGGGGGCAGGTTTTTAGCATCCGTCCCCCGGGAGTGCAGGCTTTTAGCCTGCACTGGGGTCTACAGATTCTTTTGCAGGCAAGATGCCTGCAATCCCGGCCCAACCGAAAAGACATCTGAGAAGCAGTATAGTATGGGGTACCCGATCCTCGATCTTATTGTGTCCCAATCGGACTATAGTGCCCTACGCATTTCGTCTCATTTGAGACGAAATGCCCTTACCCAACGCTGCGATTTCCGGTCGAACGGTTGAAGGAACCGAAACACAGCAGGTCTGGTCCCATGAAACCTGATTTGTTCAAGGCTGTTTTTTGGCAGGTTCCTTCTTGCCGGGCGCAGGCTTCGGGCACTTTTCTTCCTTTGCCTTCGTCGCTTCGACTTTAGTTGCAAAAGGACCAGCTATTGTTTTCGGAGACGTCCCCTGGAGTTGGCGCACGCTGCAAACCCCTTTGCTGTCCTTGATCACGAACCATTGTTTATCCGCGGCCAGAGCCATCGCAGATACGAGCAAAAACAGGGCGGTTACACAGAAGATCAAGGTTTTCGTAAGTCTACTGTTCCTCATGATCATACCTCCATCATTTCAAGTCCGGATTTTACAAGGCAAACCCTGTACGTTTCCTATCTAGTTCACACTCTTTCTCCCGAAATTACGTCGTCAGTAACAACTCACGTGCCGAAAGTTGCCGGTCTCGAACCGCGCACAAGACCGTTTGCTGCCGCTCTATGACACGAGGTCTTCCTGAAAAACGTCTCTCCAAGGTATTCATAGATATGTGATTTTTACTCTAAATATCTTCAGGAACCGTGCGAATCCTTTCACAAGTGATGTCTCTCCCTTACTTGAGGCCTTTCTACAACAAATAAGTTTTTATTCAACTGAAAAAAGCCTGTATCACGAAATCTCTTGCAAATGTAATCTTCCTGCCAATATCAGTTACAGGTGACAACGATTCCTCCTACGTCTATTTTGAATGGAATAATCAAACCTCCCTCGGCGACGATGGCTTGTTCTACGGCGGATCGACTCTGCTTCTCTACTAAGGTTATCATGCAACCCCCCCCACCGGCCCCGCAAATCTTGTTCGCCATGGCTCC
Source organism: Deltaproteobacteria bacterium (assembly GCA_026388625.1). Classification (GTDB taxonomy): domain Bacteria; phylum Desulfobacterota; class Desulfomonilia; order Desulfomonilales; family Desulfomonilaceae; genus CAIXMD01. The sequence goes on from JAPLJK010000087.1 coordinate 15,792, forward strand.
CGCTCTCACGGCTGAATCCATCAGGCCATCTATACGCGCATTTGTGATGCCGGCAGCCAGAGTGCGGCGGAGTTCCCACTCTCTATTCAAGAGCGACGGAAGATTATCCAAGTTTCCAGCCACAAAAGCATCGCACATTTCTCGCGCAACATCCCTTATCTGAATCAGTCTTTCTCTTGTGGATTCCTTATTGTCTATAAAACCTTTAATGATATCCCAGTTGTTCATTCCTGAGAATCTTCCTTCTCCCGTGTAGGAGAGAATAATCAGATCTTCCAACAAGTTCTTGGTCGCAGACTCCAGGAAGAACTCTCTCCTGGCAAATCCATGGTACCCAAAATCGATGAGCGAAATACCACCATAAAACGAGGCAATATGGTCTTGAGAGCCGGCTGGAACTCCTATGACCGAAGTTTCTATATTTGTAGCCAGGCGGATAATCTCTTCAGGACTTTTCTCTACGCCTCCTAATTTCAGGAGACCTGCAAGCAGAGCAGTGATCAAAGCGCTGGACGCGCCGAGCCCAGAGCCGGTCGGAGCCTGGTTTCGTGTTACTATATCTAAACCCGTGTCGGGCTTTAGTGTTTTCACCGTCTTTGCCACTAATCCCAAGGGACCTCGAGTATCAAGGTTCGCCAAATCAGTTGAGCGTACCGACTGGCCCAGATCTTCTGAAAGTATTGAAATTGCAGGCTGAGACTGAACTCTTACAGTCACGCTACTGCATACCGTAATTGCCAGGTTGACGGTGCAGCCTCCGTCCAAGAAAAGGTACAGGGGGTGCAGATCCGTGGTACCACCTGCGAGGTCGATCCGATTAGGCGCGGTCACCTTAACGTGCATGACTAATAACCCAAGTTTTCATCCAGAATGCAGACGGTGATACTGGTAAAGATCGGCTGACGGTGAATTATGCTCGTGATACGGCAAATTCTTTCGGGAGAATCGCAGTCCATGCAATAGCCGGTTTTCACGCAAGGAGTTTTTCTGTTGAGACTCATTGCCCTTAATGGTGCGGCGGTTTCCTCTATTCGTGCAATGGCGGCATCCAGATCAGCCACTATTTTATTCATTCCCGCAATGAGGACCACCTTGGGGGGGCCGAAGGTCATGGCATTGATGCGGTTGCCGCAGCCATCACGATTGACTATTTCACCAGTCATGGTCAAAGCGTTGACGGAGCACAGGAAAAGGTCGGCCTGCATTTGATGTTTGCGACAATCCAGTTCTTCAGGAGTACCCGGCTTGAGTTGCCAGTGGTCATAAACGGTTTTCCCCGCTTGCTCCAGCATTGGGACTACACCCAAGGCGCGTACGGTGTGAGTGCCGGCTATTCCCACAGTGGTACAATCCGAAGCAATTTCCATGACAAACTGTGTAGCCTCTTGCCTGTTCTGGAAAAACTTGGCACTGAAACCATGGTTCTTGAGTGACTCCAATGTGGTGTCCACGATTATCCTGTTGTGAGCTTTTACGAATTCGTCCATGCAGTCCTCCTTTTGTTAAACTCCGAACATATTGCCATTGCCGCTACCATTGCGGAAAAATTAGATCTCATCGTTGAGCCTCGTGATAAAAACACCTCGGATTCTCAGTTTCTGAAATTCGACCTGATGGGGCTCGGATCGTGACGATAAGAGCACCATTCACGGGGTTGAGTTCCCTTGAGAAAGGGTTCCCTTATTACTCTGGGGCATGTAGACACTGCTAACAGCCCTGTGTGAACGCAGATTTTCCTGAATAGTACTCCTCCTGGGACCTGGGGGATATTTTCGGAACCGACCTTTGCCGGTGGGAGGATGTGGGGTATCATTTGTCTGATCGTTGCCTCCTTAACATCGTGGCCTGGGATCCTGATCACCAGCAATGCGTCATTTCGGTACACGATGTCCCAGATGCCTTCCCTGTCTCTCGCATTAAAAATAGAAGGTTGTGACCAGGCCTTGTCGGGACCGCCGTCCTTTTCCGCGGCCGGTTCTAATCCTTTCAAGAGATAATTAACCAGAAACAGGATTGCCGGATCGAATGACACCGTTCGTCTGTCGGTAGACAAAATATCTGTGGACATCGAGTCGACAACTCTTATCCCCGGTCGGGGCGCGGCTGCGCTTCCCAGTGTTGCCAAGAGAGAATAGGTATGAGCCATCTGCATTGGGCCTATGGAATCTATGAAGATGCCTCCACTTTGTTTCCAGGCGTTGATACCAAATTCTTTGAGTGTGGTCACGATTCTGTCCAACCCTAGCGATGCAGACAGTTTCTCTACCAAGAGAGGCCTCCGACTTCGAAAGGCTTCCCGTAGGGTTACCGGTACCGGGTCGCCCGGCGCGGTGAAGAAATGAGTGGTCAGCGTGTAACTGACTTGATCATGTTTTTCCGGGACCAGTGCCGGCACCATGAGTAAAGGGAGCAAAGATTCTAAACTCCCGCCTCCGCCGGCCCATTTGTGAGGACCAGGGGCGATGAAACTTCTAATCTCCCCTGAACGAGGGATTGATAGTATCAAATGAGACTGAAGCCCTGCATCTCCGATCTTTTTAAGTTCCAAGTCGGCTGTAGCCTGAAGTAAGGCATCTAAAGACGTGATGATATCCTGTCGGCCCGGGCCGGCACTTCCGAAGTCTGGGACAAGACGTTGTTTGACGAGATCAAGGAAACCATCTGCTCTTACTGGGGACGCTCCAGGCTTTTTCATTCTAACAGGACTCTCCAAAGCCTCCTCGTAAACGTCCCGAGATATTTTTCCGGCCTTGAACAAGAGTCCTAGAACCATATTTCTTCTGGAACGCGCTCTCTCCGGATGGCGGTACGGGTTTATAATGTTCGGAGCCCTTATGGTTGCCGCCAAAAAAGCACACTCTGATGGATCAAGCTCGGACAAATCTTTTCCAAAAAGGAGTCTTGCAGCCTCAGCCAGTCCCTTGATAGGAAATGGTCCCCAGTGTCCCAGGTAAATACGGTTCAAGTAGGCTTCAAGGATTGTTCGCTTACTGTAAATAGCGTCGGCTCCGATTGCCAACATGATTTCATTGATTTTTCTCCACAGGGTTTTCTCAGGTGATAAGACCGTCATTCGGATCAACTGCTGAGAAATGGTGCTACCGCCCTGGACGTAGCGTCCCGCCTTAATATTTGTTTTGAGTGCCCGGTGAATGGACGCTAGATCTATTCCCCCATGGGAGAAAAAGTGCGTGTCTTCAGTCAAAATAATAGCGTCCAAGAGGAGGGAAGGGATTTTTTCCAAAGGGACCGCCCGACACAGTTCAGGAGCGCAGCCACGGGCAGGAAAGATATGGATCAACTCCGGTTCCAGGGCAATTTGATTCACGTCTTCCATGGCGCGCATCAGGCGAATAGACCGGACTCTATTCCAATCAAGAGAGATACCGACCGGACCGTAAACGATTCCGTGGCCGCTTAAAGGGGTGTATTTCAGGTACAGGCTTAGACCGGATCCGGATTCGCTCCATTGGCCGGGATCCTGAGCAACGACCTGATTCCCTGCATAACCAAGTCTGGTCAAACGATCAAACAAACGCACATCGTTTATGTCATCGCCTACGCTTAGAGAAGAAGGCGAAGAATAAATGAACAAAGGCCATTGCCGAAGGGTCACCTCAAAAGTCCACAGCACTGTGCCTATCAGGACCAGAACATAGCCGCCGACAAGAACCAGCACTACCTGAAGACCCCTTTTCGCTAAGGTCAGGACTTTTTTTGCACTAATTTGCACAAGCCCCTCCGGCTAATTCTGAGGCCATTGGTTGGGGCCGCGTATGATAACGAGCCGCGCGAAAGCATTGAAGCAATTCTTAGAGATCGGGGACTCTCCTAATTTCGGCTCATTAGATGTGTGACAGCACTGTCGAGACCCTCAAGGGTAAGCTCGAACATAGGAAAAATGTTATTAACGATCCCAATCGTTCTGGTCATGGGCCAAAGTCGCAAAGGCGTGGGATTAAACCATGCACAATGATGAAACAACTCGGACAGCAGATTAAGTCGGTCAATGCTCGGCAGTCCACTGCGTTCCTCGATGTGAATGGACCCATCGGTTGCCATAAGTTCATAAGGAGCCATGCTGGCATCGCCCACAATGATGAGCCTCGTTTCAGGGTCCCAGGTGGTGAAGTCCTGGACGCGTTGAGGCTTGTGTCGTCTCGGAGGGTCTTCCCAGACAAAGTCATAAACAGTATTGTGAAAGAAAAAGGTTTTCAGGTCCTTGAATTGTGAACGAGCATAGTTGAAGAGAGTTTGAACTACCTCGACGTAAGGATCCATCGACCAGCCGCCGTTATCAATCATCAATATGATCTTGAGTCTATCACGTAGACTCCTGTCGAAGACGATCTCGATTTCACCCGCGTTTCTTGTAGTTGCCTCTATGGTTTCCTCAATATTCAGATTATCCCGCGGGCCTACCGGAACCATTCGCCTCAGTCTCTTAAGCGCTTCTCCCATCTGTGCCTGGGTTAACGGACCTTCGAGTGAGTAGTCGCGGTATCGCCTGTCCAACGCTACTTTGATGGCAGACTTGCCCATTGATCGACCGCCGACTCTCATTCCACCCGGATGGACACCAGAATGACCTACCGGTGAAGTTCCTCCCGTGCCGATCCAACGGCTTCCGCCATGATGAGCCTCTGTCTGCTCCTTGAGCCGGTCCAGGAAGTACTTTATCAGTTCTTCCGGAGACATGCTCTGCATTTGCTCCCGGCTGATCCCCAAGGCGTCGGCCAAGGCTTGTGGATCCTTAAGCCACTCGTCCAGAAGGGTCCTTGCCGCATCGTCCAGATCTATACCTTTAAAATCAGGGAGTTCAGCTCCGTGGAAAAAATGAGCAAAAACTTGATCGTAGATATCAAAATATCGCTCACTCTTAACCAGTATTGCCCTCGCGGCGGTGTAAAAATCGTTGAGACCGGTTATCAGACCAATCTTTAATGCTTTGTGCAAACGGAGGAACGAGGTTGGAGAAGCAGGGATTCCCGAGTCTCTGAGCATGTAAAAAAAATCTACAAACATGACATTCCCTTACAAAGTCGGTTAAACTCGGCGACGTCGGATTTGCTGAACCGCCTGCTGATAATCTGGGCTTTTCTTGAAGAGAATCCCTAAGTATGGAATCTTGCCTTGAACCAAATCCTTCGGTCGGAAATCAGGATCTTGCCTCAAGGCTCTAGTCCAATTGATCAGTTCCCTCGTCGCGGGCTTCTTTTCAATTCCAGGGAATTCTCTCATCACGTAAAAGGTTTTCACGCAAACTTCCAATAGCTCGTTGTCGAGATCGGGAAAGTGGACGCGCACAATTTGTCTCATCATGTCGGGTTCGGGAAACGCGATGTGATGGAAGTTGCACCTGCCCAGAAAGGGATCGGAGAGGTCTTTCTTGGCATTTGACGTGATAACGATGACAGGCCTGTGACGCGCAGAAACTGTCTTGTCTATTTCGATTATGTCGAATTCCATCTGATCCAGAACATCAAGCATGTCGTCCTGGAAATCCGTGTCGGCTTTGTCGATTTCATCAATGAGTAAAACCGTCTTCTGCTCAGCAACAAAAGCCTGGCCGATTTTCCCCATTCTTATGTAATCTTCTATGTTGCTCACATCGCGCGACGAATCTCCAAAGCGGCTATCATTTAATCGCGTGAGCGTATCATATTGATACAAGGCCTCAACCAGCTTTAGACTCGACTTGACGTTGAGAACGATCAGAGGCATTCCCAAGCTCTCTGTGATTGCATGAGCCAGCATTGTCTTGCCTGTCCCCGGCTCCCCCTTCAATAGCAACGGCATTTCTAAGGCCATGGATATGTTAACGATATTTGCCAGTTCCTCGTCCAAAACATATTGCGATGCACCTGTGAAGGTGGGGCCGGTCTGTTGATTTCCCATGAATAGCAACTCCTCTTTTCTCCGGAATAATTTGGACTTTACAAGCTTCAGCAGCATGAACTCCAAGGTCCTTTCAAACCCTCCAGTCGTCTCTGAAAGGCTGTCTAACGCAAAAGAACACTTTCCGTTTTAGCCTTGGACACGGCGAGAGTCAATGCCCTTTCGTCCACGTAGGGGACTCACTGTACCTTAAGCGTCCGGACGACCTGAGACAACCCCACAAAGATCCCATTTTTTTACCGGGCCGGCGGGGAATCGACATAGTCCAAATTTTTCGCTTGACAACAGTTTGGAGCGACCGCTATGTTGCAACAACACGAGTAAAGCGTGAACGATAACGCCGGGCACTCATACGTAAAAAAACAGTTGACAACAGGGATCAGTTCTGCAATAAAGTTAAAACACATCCAAAGTTATATTTTATTGGAGGCAATCCCAATCTGGTATGTAAGCTTCCTTGGAAAAGGATTGATGAAAGGAGGATGAGGGTATGGTTAAGAGGACTGTGGTTGTTCTCGGGATTTTCTCATTGATTCTTCTAATAGCGGCTGATGCTTCTATGGCACAGATGCGCCGCCCTTGGGCACGTCCGTGCTTTGGTGAGGAATACCTGTTCCCCCCCAGACCGCTGTATCTGCCGGTAGATTGTCCGGACCCAATTCAAAGGACTATAGTTTCCACGTGGGAATGCAACATTGAAGGCCCCTGCCCGCCGATCGGTCATGGCGGCGCGGGTACCGGATGCGGTCCGCTTCTTGGTGTCGGAAGAGATGACCGTCGAGGTCTCCTCACATCATTCGCTAACGCGTTCGGTACGCCGTTCGACTGGTTCTTCGGTGGTTCGGGCGGAGTGTACGGATGCCGGGAGATGGTAGAACGGCCGTGCGGCAGCCCGATCCGTGGTTTTGTCCCACGCGCTCTGCTTGCAGCGACCTATTTCTGGTATCCGACCGATGCAAGCTTCTTCGGTGGACTCTGGTAGTACGTCCGTATGGATAATGGGACCGGGCTTCGCGGTCCGGTCCTTTGCATCAGCTACAGGAACTGTGATAGGTTGCCCGGCTTACAGTGAAGCTGGATCCGAGAAAAAGAGCTTGACAAGTGACGTTTTTTCAGATATATATGTCACAAACTGTGGCTCAACTTAGAGAATACAAATTTTCCGGTATGAAACTGGAAGGTTTTGAATGAAAGGAGGAAGAGGGTATGGTTAAGAGATCGGCTGTGATTCTTGGAGTCCTTGCCATGCTGGCGTTAGGTGTAGGGATGTCCTGGGGTTACACTGTAAGCCAATGGCCTGTGCCTGGAATTCCAAATACCACTTTTGGAGGGAGCACCTGCTTGGTGTCGCCTCAGGATTTCGTCCTGAGAGGCCCAGTTGCACCTACCTGCACACCGTCCCTGTTTGCGGGTTTGCTCCATGCGGGAATGGCCGCACCCTTTAAGGTAATGGCAGTTGTGATGAACCCGCTGTTTGGTATGCGCGGTGATCGTTCGAGAGGTTGCTGCGACATCCGCCTCGACGGACCGGCGTTTGTCACTGCGGCGGTGCCTTGCACGCCGGTTAACCGTTTCGTGCCACCCTGCGGATTCTAGGCTGAAACCTGATTCTGTATAATACTTTGCTCGAAGAAAGGTCGGGATACTCCCGGCCTTTCTCTTTTTCACGGTAAACGCCCCCGGGCAAGACCTACCCTCCAAATGCGCGCTTCATAGGATTGAAGGCGAACCACCTCTGTCGTTGGGTTATACGACAAGCTTCAGGAAAACCTCTTGACTTCCGATGTACCGAATATATAATTAAACTAACATAATTGCAGTAGTCAGTAATTGTCGTGCCGATTCGCGGTCTGAAATCCGAGATGATGGCCTATTTGATATGGAGACCTTCATGGTGTACACGGATGTACGAGCATGGTTGGATGCTCACGAGCTTATCGAATGTAAGACCCTAAAGGGTCGCTGGACCCGGCAAACATGCCTGGAAATCTCCAGGAGGGGTCGAAAAGCCCCTCGTAATGCCAAGTCACAAGTGAATGTGCCTTTGGCAAAGACTTTACCATGTGCGAATTGCCCCATTCTGGCCGCTCTTGAAAAATAGTTACCGACAACCATGCCGGCAAATCTCCGCGCGTCACGGCCTGAGATCTGTGGCGGGGCAACGCAGTGAAATCGGGTTTGCGGTTGGACGGACGAGTTTACCCCGCGCTGAAGCCTCATTGTCGTCATTCCTGAATTCGAGTCACAAGATAGCCAAAGTAATTCGCGGTGAGGCGAGAAATGGGACTAGGGGGAAATGTTCGACGTGATCTTCTCAATCTGTTCCCGAATGACCTTCTCAATTACGGCGACAAGCTTTTGCTCTATTTCAGCACTGATCAAACCCATAATTTCGTCACGGCCTGGAACAAGGCTCTTGATGTAATCCTCGATTACGCTTCTATCAAAATTCGCGGGCACCGGCGTTGTCGTTGGCGACTTCCGGTTAACCGAGCCGATAGTCGCTGCCACTTCATGCTCAGAATACTCCTTCTCCAGAAGTGAGGTTTGTTCCGTTCCGGAGATCTCCCCTGTTTGAGTCGTGATACCTGTTGCTCCGTTACTCGACTCACGCGCCATGAATGCATCATCGATTCTTCCACGGAGAGTTGTGCGAAAACTCGACAACACCTCCTCCTTTGTCGGCATTATTGAAGTGATGTGCTGTCCCAGGAGCGAAGAGATTTCGTCCCGAGAGGGCACTGCATCCGAAATCATTATGCGCACATCCTTAAGCAAATCTTTTTGGGGATCGACAGGGAAACCTACATCTGAAAGTAAGTCATGTGGGCGGCCGTTTTTGAGCAGGGGAAATGGGGGGGAGTCTGAATCCAATACCAGGCTAAGTTCACCACTGTTGGCGTGGACTCCTTCTTCCACGGTTTTCCCTGTCGTCTCTTCTGAGGTACCAGAAACGGAGTCGTGAAAGTCCAGGATGGACTCCAGTTCTAATGGCGGCAGATCCTGTGTATTATCTGTTGAGCCTGTGAAGGGCTCGCCTGTAAATCGTTCCCCCTGACGATCAAGCCATGGAACGGAGTCTCCGTATTGCTCCAGTTCCATATCTCCAATATTGAGCACAAATTTGTCTTCCACAACATTATCAATTCCGGGGATCTGTTGAAGCCCAGATTCCTCAAACAGGGGTACCAACCCAGTTTCAGAAACGTCGTTAACATGGACCTCGCCTGCTGCGGTCGACTCAGAATCTTTTCGCATTTCCAGCGATTCTGTCTCCAAACCTTCAGCAACGTCGTCCTCAAAGTCTATAATTATCTCATCGTCACCATTTTCTAAAGTATTTTTCGGCGCGATTCGGAGTATGGACTCAACCGTCTTCCTTAACACCGATCCATCGATAGGCTTATTGATATATCCGTCGGCACCTGCAACTTCCAATTTGCCAAATACCTGACTGCCGGGATCACCGGACATGAGCAGAACCGTCACGTCATGGTAGCCCTGAGATGTTTTTATACCTGAAATGATCTTATGCACCGCGTGCGGGCTTGAGGTATCTTGCAGTATTGAGTTGAGAATAATGATGTCGGGTTTGCGAGCCTTGATAGCCTGCTTGAGTTCGCCCGCACTACAAACGCCAACCAATTGAAAATCCTCGGTCTCAAAGAGTCCGGTCAGGACGGTTAGGCTGACTGGATCCTTGTCGGCCACGATGATCCGATAGGGCATTGCGACCTCACACGTTTCCTAGAAAATATAAAAAATTATAGCCAGATGTCAAGTTATTTCAAGGTTCAATATGAGAGTACCAACCGAGCGGCTATCCGATTAAGAAACAATAACTTTGGCAGGTTGTCTGAATTTCTTAACATAGACTTGAAGGATGACTTTGTTGAGGAACGCCTAGAGTGATTGCCAACATTTTTGTCAGTTTGAACAAGTTAGATATCGGCTGTCGTTCCCATGGATTCCGGCTCCCGATTTTCATCGGGACACGTTTACCCCGGCGAAAGCCGGGGCCGGAGTGACGAAGAAGGGTGGGGAATTACAGGAAAAGATGCGGCATCCAGTTCAAATGTGCTGGCGGATGTCTGACTTGTCATTCATTTATTACATTATATTAATGAGATAACATATCATAAAATCAATAATAACTTGACATAACAGGCACTATAGATTAAGGAATCTCTGACTTCAAGAAAGGAGATTGTGTACATGCCTGAGGCTCTTGCCGCAGCTCTGCCGATTCACGCGGTTGACGATCAAAGTCTGTGGATGATCATTTTGGGAGCGGGATGGGTCGTGAAAGTCGTAATGCTGATACTCCTGCTCTTTTCCATAGTGTGTTGGGGAATCATCCTCACCAAGGCGATAGTGCTTTCCCGAGCCAGGAAAGATACGCAGCTTTTCTTTGATGCCTTCCGAGAATCCAGAAAATTCTCGATGCTTTATGCTGAAGCCAAACAGTTCACCTACAGTCCGTTGGCACATGTTTTTAAAGCAGGGTACGCGGAATTAAACAGAATATCCAGAATTCAATCCTCAGCTCAGAAGAGTTCACCTGAGGCATCTCAAGAACCCGAGTACGAAAGAACAGGCATGGATAACGTTACCCGTTCTCTTCAACAAGCGGTGACGGCCGAAAGAACCCGTCTTGAGCGAGGCGTAAACTTCCTTGCCACCACCGGATCGTCTGCGCCGTTCATAGGCTTGTTTGGAACCGTATGGGGAATAATGGAGTCCTTCCGACGAATAGGGGTCATGAAAAGTGCGTCCCTCGCAGTGGTAGCGCCGGGTATTGCCGAGGCATTGGTCGCTACCGCGGCCGGCTTGTTGGCGGCTATTCCAGCGGTAATTTTCTATAATTATTTCTTGGGTCGCATAAATAACATAGCCACCGAAATGGAAAATTTCTCCTCTGAACTGATTAATATAATTGAACGAATTTACTGGAAGAGAAAATAGTTGTTGATGTCGGTGGATCCGACCGAAACCAAATCACGACACGAGGCGCATTGATGGCTTTCAGCATGAACACTTCCAGACGAACCGCCATGTCGGAAATCAATGTCACCCCTTTGGTAGACGTCATGCTGGTATTGCTGATCATCTTCATGGTCACAGCCCCGATGATGCAGGAGGGTGTGACGGTTGAACTTCCACAAGCCAAAGGGACGCCGTTGAGCAAGGAACAGGATGCAACCCCTGTTATCATTGCGGTTTCAGATAATGGCGCAATCTTTGTTGATGAAGTCCCGGTACAGGAAGAGCAGCTTCCCGCCAGAATTCTTGAGGCTACAAAGGATCGCTCAGCGAGTGAAGTCTATTTGCGAGCAGACAAATCAGTCCCTTACGGAACAGTGGTCAGAATCATGGGCGCTTTGAAGGGCGCAGGTATTTCCAACTTAGGAATGATAACCACCCCTCAACGAGAATCTACCACCCCAAAATGACGATATCCATTCCGAGGTCCTTGGATGCCGCGTCCCCACTGATGCTGATGTTTTCAGTATCGATCCATGGTCTTTTTTTCGTGGCGTTAATTCTTGCGTCCTTCTTACTTCCAAGTCCCATTAAGCCTATCGAGAACGGCATAAGAAACGTCAAGCTGGTGGAACCCAACGCGGTTGCACTGTCTCTGGAGAAAGTTCAGAGAGGGCCTGTTAAGACTCGCGACGTTGAGGCGGAGTCGGTGGTGGAGGAATCGTCTGCACCCGAAGAGGTTTATGAGGCAAAAAAGGAAGTGGCCGAACTCAAAGTCATCCACTCTAATCCCGCCGATACCATAAGAGTCAATAGGCGCACAAGGTCTCTTCAGAAGGTTGAGCAACCCAAGCCGCTCCCCCAAAAGAATCCTGACGCGGAAGCGACCAAGAAAAAAACCGATGTTCAGGACTTTCTGGAAAAACGCCTGGCCTCAATTCGCAAGGAGGTGGAAACGAGGAAGACTGACGCATCTTCGTCAAGTTCCGCCAAAAGAAGTAATAACTCTGAGGTGTCGGAGAGGAACGGCTCAAAGAGTGGTGCTGTGCCCTCCGATGATCTGGTGCAATGGCTTGATGTGGTGAGGAACCGCATAAATTCACACTGGTCGGTCTTTGGAGACGCCCGCAAACTGGAGCGGTTCACCGTGATCGGGGTTAGGATAGACGATGATGGTCGCCTGGTGGATACCTCAGTGGATGAAAGCTCCGGAGATCCCATTTTTGACAGATCAGCAGTCAGGGCGGTTATTCAGGCCTCACCGTTTCCGCCCATACCGGTTGAAGTGAGAGAGAAGATTCGTAAGGCAGGAGGATTAGCCCTCCGATTTACCCCAGGCGGGATCCAATAAGGACCTTGTGAATTGAGGTCTTTTGCACGATCATACGAGCTTACGCCGCCACTGTTTACGACAAGAATAACAAGTGCAGTGAAAGACACCCCTGAAACGATCTTAGAATGCTTAACCTGCAAGATTATACGAGGTAGACCGTTTCAATTTCTCTCAACCGCCTGCACCGTGTCTGTATTCTTACTCCTGTCGGTTATTTGGCCTTCTCCAGCTCTATCCAAGCTTATCATAGACGTGGAGAACCCCAACATTTCAAGAATGCCCATCTCGATACCGGATTTCGTTGCCGAAGGGGCAAGTCCGATCAACGGCCGCGATCTGGCATCAATATTAAAGAACGATCTCTATCTTACCGGCCTTTTCCAAATCCCTGAGGCGTCTTCTGTGATCCCCTCAAACTCAGGACCCGAACCGGATTTCGAAGCATGGTCAAGACAGGGGTTTCAGGCCCTCATACTAGGTAATTTTTCCGTCAAGGGTGATGAATTGGTACTTGAGGCGCGACTATACGATGTGCCGCTCAGAAAACTGGAACTAGGAAAACGTTTTACCGGTCGGATTTCAGACCACCGCAAAATGGTTCACCGCTTCGGCGACCTTGTGTTGGAAAAATTAACCAATATACCAGGTTGCTTTCTCACGCGAATAGCCTTTGTTGGGGATTCGCAGTCCAAAGAGGTCTTTAGCATGGATTTTGACGGCTACGATCTCAAACAGTTGACAAGAACCGCAAGCATTAATCTCTCGCCCGAGTGGTCTCCAGATGGTAGAAGCCTTCTGTTCATGTCTTATCTCAACAGGAATACCGACCTCTGGATCCTGGATTTGTCTTCCATGCAAATTCATCCACTTTCCACGCGGCCCGGTCTCAATGCCTCCGCACGGTATTCTCCCGATGGAACCCTGATCGCGTTATCTATGAGCTTTGAACAAACACCTAAGATATATGTGCTAAGTACTCAAGGTCAAATAATAAAAAGGTTGACTAGTGGCAGAGGAAATGATATCTCTCCCACGTGGTCGCCGGATGGGTCGACCATCGCCTACGTATCCGACCAGGCCGGCAGCCCGCAGCTTTACATCGTACCTGTAAATGGCGGCCAACCGAGACGGATAACGTTCCAGAGCAATTACAATACTGATCCGGATTGGTCCCCGAGGGGTGATCTATTGGCTTTCAGCGCAAGAATCGATGGGCGTTTCCAGATATGCACCATCAGAACTGACGGCACGGATTTCCGAGTGCTCACGGAAAAAGGATCAAACGAAGACCCGGCCTGGTCACCTGACGGCAGGATGATCGCCTTTTCGTCCAACAGAGACGGAAGAAAACTCATATATATCATGGATGCACACGGACAAACCCAGGTGCCGGTAGGGAGCCTGCCCGGCAAGTCGCCGGCTTGGTCGCCTGCGCATCGATGATATCCCGAACCAGTCGAGGTGAAAGGAGAAGACCTTAATGTTTTCTCGCTACCTGATACATGGAATCATAGTTTTGCTGGCTACGCTGGCTCTCATATCAGGATGTTCTCGGAAAATTGTAAAACAAGACCAGATGGCTACGGTTCCTGTTGCGCCATTCGGTGGTGGACAGGTTTCAGAACAAGAACTTCAAGCGGTTCAATCCGATCTCAGAATAGTATATTTCGATTTCGACAAATTCAACGTTAGTCCGGAAGGTCAAACAGCCCTTCAGTATAACGCCGAGCTTCTGAAGAGAGCCCCAAACGTCAATGTTGTGGCCGAAGGACATTGCGATGAGCGTGGAACGTCGGAGTACAATCTTGCTCTTGGAGAGAGGAGAGCGAGGACCGTTGTAGAGTACCTGATCAGCCTGGGAATTCCGCCGCAACGAATGTCTACAGTATCGTACGGCTCGGAATGCCCGGTGGACCCAGCCCACAACGATGCGGCATGGGCCAAAAACAGGAGAGTATTCCTTAGAGTGTCCAGGTAAAGTAGAGTGCCATGTCAGTTGCGGTCCCGTTCACCCTTGAAAAAATGAAGCCCCTGATGAGATGGACAATGGCCGTCATGGTTCTTGGTATGACGGTCCCCATGTCCGGATGTTTAACCCGGCAGGCAGGCCCATCCTTGCCGTATGTCAAGCCTGCCAACTCAGTAGTGCAAACAGACCCGGTTCCGGTTCACCTCGTCGCCAGAATGCAGGACATGGAAGTCGAAATGCAGCGCCTGAGGGATCTCATAGAACGCCGCCAGTCGGCTGGAGCTGAAGACAAGGAGATCAGAAATCTTCAGGAACGTGTGGCATTCATTGAAAAACAATTAGGGATTGAGCCTTCCCCCGCTGGAGGCGGCAAGAATCATACCGGGCCTGCCGGCAACACACCGCGCCAAGGTCCGGCCAAGCCTGAAAACCCCACGACAGACAAGCCTCCCGCTTCTACCTTGCCTGGGGGCCACGCATCACCCGTGGAAATTATCAGCACACCTCTTCCCCCAGATGAAAAAGCTTACCGGGAAGCCTATTCAGCGCTGAAAAGCGGCTCGCCAGATCAGTCGATTCGTCTTTTCGAAGAATTCCTTACCACGTATCCCAAGAGTGAGTTCGTATCAAATGCGGTTTACTGGATGGGAGAAGCCCGCTATTCTCAAGGCCGTTTTGACGAGGCGGTTCTTCAATTTGACCGTGTAATCAAAGAATTTCCCGGATCAAAGAAAGAGTTGAGCAGCCTGCTCCGCCAGGGGCAAGCCTTCGAAAAGATGGGCGACAGTCGCTCCGCCAAAATAATTTTTCAAAGAATAATGGATGATTACCCTCACACTGCCCAGGCTCGTGTTGCGGCCGGCAGGATCAAAGCTTTGCCTCCTCAATGAACCCTTATTGAGTCAGCATCACCACGAATCTCAGTTCAGAGAAGCACCGACAACAAACCTGCACGCCTGACACCATGATTGATACGCTCCCGCGTAATCAATTACTCCTGGGGAGTTTCTTGCTCATATTGGTATGTTTGATATCTGCCGTCGGGTTGTCCCTGGTAATCCCCCTGTGGAGCCTGTTCATATCCCTGCTGCGGTCCCTGGTAAGCCTGCTGTTGCTGCGGTCCCTGGTAAGCCTGCTGTTGCTGTGGTCCCGGTCCCTGATAGTAGGCCTGAGGAGGAGGAGCAGGCTGCGTCTGGTATCCTTGGGGCGCAGGCGGATATTGCTGCTGCATAGGCGGCTGACCCTGACCTTGGGCATAACCGTATTGCTGCCCCTGCGGAGGATAATAGGTCACACTGGGTTGCTGATTTTGAGGGGGATAATATTGGGGCGCATTCTGTAAAGAATTCATGTTTTGACCGGGCTGCGTGGGAGCGTTGGGCTGGCCTGGCTGATTTCCGCCGCTGTAATATGGATTAAAGTTGTAAACGGGATTACCCGTCCACCAGGCACGCAGATCACCTACAACATTATTCCCGATACTGTCGGTGGTAGCGGAGCCTCCAAAAAGATAGTCAATGAAGCAGTGACCCGGCACGGCCACCATTGTCAGCATAGCACCCGCCATAAGAATTGCGAATGTTTTCATGGGGAATTCCTCCACCTGAAATTACTTGCGAACTTGACAACATACTAATAATACCTCAATTAAAGCAATCAGTCAAGAACACTTGAACAACACAGCGTATCAGTATAATTTGTATAGCATTTTGTGGTATTCTTGAAAACACTGTAACGTGCTACCAATTTACCTCCCTTCGCATGTTGTACCTTGATCAGCCACAGGCTACTTCGTCAAGAACCTTGCCCTGTGGATCGAGAAGCTGAACATACAGAGGCAGACGTCCGACAGCGTGAGTCGAGCAGCTAAGACAGGGATCAAAAGCCCTGATTACGGCCTCTACCCGGTTGAGAGCCCCTTCAGGAATTTTATCACCCTGAATGAAACGCTTGGCAACCTGCAGGACGCCTTTATTCATGGCCAGGTTATTGTTGCCTGTGGCCACAATCATGTTGGCCCACGTGATCAGACCCTGATCATCGACCTTGTAATGGTGAAACAGGGTTCCGCGCGGAGCCTCTACAACTCCCACACCTTCGTAGAAATTCGGTTGAGCAAACGCACGAACTCGCGGGGTCAAGATGTCCGGATCGCCGAGGAGCTTTTCCATTGTTTCAATGGAGTAAAGAATCTCAATAAGCCTGGCATAGTGATTATAAAAAGAACTCATTACCGGGCCACGGTCGAGTTTAATGAACTCGGCCCATTCCTGGTCGGCCAGAGGAGTCCCGCAACCGGTACACACGTTGAGCCGCGCCGCGGGCCCCACTCGATATATTCCATCGGGATATCCCAAAGGCTTGTAATAAGGAGACTTAAGGTAAGACCAGGGTTCTACGGCTTCGCCTAAATAGTCCTGATAATGTGCTGGATTGACGCCATCCGCCACAAATCTACCCTTCGAATCAATGAAACGCAGCGTGCCGTCCAGGTGCTCCAGGTTGCCTTCCCCATTTACCAGTCCCATGAACATGGTCGGAAAGTTTGCGAAGGTCCGTATCTCTTCGCGATAATTATCGAGAGACCCTTTAAACCAGGTCAAAGTCTTCTGGATAATTTCATAAGCTTCCGGGATCAGGGAGAGCATCATCTTACGGGGTTCTTCGGTCAGAGGCTCGTTCACCCCACCAGGAACCACCCATGAAGGATGAATTCGTTTACCGGCAAACCCCTCGATTATCTGTTGGCCGATTTTCCGAAGACGTATTCCGTCCATTGCAATGGATGGGTTCGATTCTATAACTCCTACGATATTGCGTTTCGCCGGATCCGAGTCAAAACCAAGGAGCAAATCCGGTGAAGAGAGATGGAAAAAACTAAGGGCATGGGACTGAATAAACTCTCCACAATTCACCAGGCGCCTGAGCTTGGCCGCAGATTCAGGGATACGGACCCCCAGAATCTCGTCGCAGGCTTTGGCTGAAGCAATTGAGTGGCTGATCGGACAGATACCGCATATTCTTTCCACTAAAGAAGGCATTTCAGTGTAGGGTCGCCCCTCACAAAATTTTTCAAACCCCCTGAATTGGGTGACATGAAACTGGGCGTCGTACACATTGCCTGCTTCATCTAGGTGTATAGTGATCTTTCCGTGACCTTCAATTCGTGTGATAGGATCTATGACAATTCTCAGTGCCATGAAAGCGCCTCCGGGGTATAATTATGCTCCAAAACGGATTCTGCCTGTAAGATCGGGAGTGCGTCCCTCCAGAAGCTCATTTGCTATAAAGAAAATTGCATCTGATGGAGGCGGACAGCCCGGCAAGAACACATCCACGTTGACGAATTCATGAACAGGACGAGCACGACTCAACAGTTGGGGAATGCCCGTACGGGGAATTTGGTTACGCAAGGAAGCGTTTTCCAGATAAGCCCTGGCAAGCACGTCATCGACTTTGAACTGGTTGCGCATGGCCGGTACATTCGCAGTTACGGCGCAGTCACCGAAAGAGATCAGAATCCTTGTACGTTCACGGATCAAGTAGACCTTCTCTTCATCTTCATCACTGCTCACCGCACCTTCAACGAGGGTAGCATCGACTTTTTCCGGAAACTCCTTGGCATCCACGAGCGGACCATAAACCAAGTCAAGCTTGGCCGATAATTCCACCAGTCGTTCGTCAAGATCCAGCAGCGACATATGACAGCCGGAACACCCGTCAAGCCACACGGTTGCTATCCTAACTTTGTTTGTCAAGTGTGAGTCCTCCACATGTTGTTTGCGGGAGGCTTAATGGAGCCCTTTTTCCTAAGAAGTTTTCTCATTTCAACTCTTCCCTGCGCATTAACTGCAAGTAAGGCAAGAACTGTCTCCTTTTTGTCATTTCTGCCACAGACTTTCCTTTTTCGGAGAGTGCCCCAGTGGGACAAACATGAACGCATTTTCCGCAACCAGTACATGTTTCCGAAGATCCCCACGGCTGATTAAGGTCTGTTATTACGCGCGAAGTTATGCCGCGCCCCATTATGTCCCATGTGTGGGCACCCTCAATTTCATCACACACCCTCACACAACGCACGCAGAGTACGCACCGGTTATGGTCTATCGAAAATCGGTCGTGTGTCGCATCCACCGAATAGCGAGGATATAGGTAATCGTAGTGAACATGCGTCATACCAAGATCCAACGTAAGAGCCTGAAGGTCACAGTGTCCATTCGATACACAGACGGAACACACATGGTTGCGTTCTGTGAACAGTAATTCAAGGATCTTTTTTCTGTAGTCGACTACTCGCTCAGAATTGGCAATTACCTCCATGTCCTGTCTCACAAGGGTTACACACGCAGGAAGTAGTCTAGGGGATCCCTTAATTTCAACAATACACAGGCGACATGACCCCCGTTCCGACAAGCCGTCGAGGTGACAGAGAGTCGGTATGCGAATGCCGTTCTGACGAGCTGCCGAGAGGATGGTTTCGTCATCCCGCGCGCTGATGTCCCGATCATCGATCCTCAACATCACTATACGCGCGGGATTAAGATCACTACGGACGGACTTACCCTGAAGGTATGCAGGGGTTGTCATCTGCCCTCCTTGCTGGTGTTCATCTTACAGGCTCCAGCCGTACATTTTCCTTCCTCAATGTGGGTCAGATACTCTTCCCTAAAATATTTGAGAGTACTCATAACAGGATTGGAGGCTGTTTGGCCGAGGCCGCAAAGACTGGTATTCTTGACTAGATCGCTAAGCTCCTCGAGCATATCAATGTCCGAAGGTTTCCCCCTGCCGCTGGTGATATGCGATAGTAGATGGTATAATTGGGTGGTTCCCACGCGACACGGCACGCATTTACCGCAAGATTCCGTCATGCAAAACTCCATGAAAAACTTCGCCACATCCACCATGCACGACGTTTCATCCATAATAATCAACCCGCCGGAGCCCATTATTGATCCCACTTGAGCCAGAGACTCGTAGTCCACGGGCATGTCCAGATATTGTTCGGGAATGCAACCACCCGATGGCCCGCCTGTCTGGACAGCCTTAAATTTCCGTCCTTCCGGAATACCACCACCGATATCGAAGACGATGTCACGGAGTATTGTGCCCATGGGGACTTCGATGAGGCCGGTATTATTCACACGGCCCGCAAGAGCAAAAACCTTGGTGCCCTTGCTTTTTTCCGTTCCTATACCAGCAAACCACTTACCGCCCTCTCGGATAATCGTCGTCACATTGGCGAATGTTTCTACGTTGTTAATAAGGGTTGGATAACCCCACAACCCGAATTCGTATGGGAAAGGCGGACGCGGTCGAGGCGTGCCCCTCCGGCCTTCAATCGAGGAGATAAGCGCTGTTTCTTCACCGCAAACAAATGCTCCGGCACCTAGCCGCACCTTTACACTAAAATCAAATGGCGTATTGAAAATATTCCGGCCCAACACTCCCAGTCGCTCAGCCTGCGTAATTGCCTTCCTGAGCCGTTTCACTGCAAGAGGATATTCGGCCCGGACGTAAATGAAACCATCACGCGCTCCAGCAGCATAGGCTGCAATGGCCATACCCTCTAACACACGATGCGGATCGCTCTCCAGTACGCTGCGATCCATAAAAGCCCCGGGATCACCTTCATCGGCGTTGCAGACAACATATTTCCTGCTGCCGACGGCTTTTGACACAGCAGTCCATTTCAAACCTGTTGGAAATCCTGCACCGCCACGCCCTCGCAGACCGCTTGTGGAGATTTCTGAGATTACCTCGTTGGGGGTCAGCATTCTCAATACATTGTAAAGAACCTCATATCCACCCGCCGCAATGTAGTCCTCTATGCGTTCGGGGTCTATTTTACCGCAGTTTTCCAGAACTATTTTGTGCTGACGCTTGAAAAACGGTAACTGGCTTGAACAGTCAAGTCTGCTGACAGGACTTCCTCCCAGTGCGTCAACTATGTCCGAAACATCCGAAGCTTTCACCGCCTGGTAGTATGTTCCTTCGGGCTCGACGGCAATCAGCGGCCCTGCCGCGCAGAGCCCAAGGCATCCTACGCCTTTGATATTACACGATTTCTCAAGGCCACGCCGAAGAACTTCCTTTTCAAGTGCATCCTTGACGAGGTCGCTTTGACACGAGAGGCATCCTGCAGCAATACAGACGTTAATGTGATGCTGAAACGAATCGTGCCTGTCATGTTCGATCCGTGCAATATCCTGAAGATCCTCAAGCATCATCGTCATGGCTAGTCCAGCTCCCTATTCTCTCGAGTACTGCGTCAGGGGTCATCCTTCCACAAACCTGTCCGTCCAAGACTACTGCAGGGGCTAGGCCGCATGAACCGAGGCACCTGGCGGTCAATAGAGAAATTCTCCCGTCAGTAGTGGTCTCTCCGGGACTGATACCAATAGTCTGGTTTATGTCGTCCAGAATGCCGGCAGCCCCGCCTATGTAGCAGGCTGTCCCTTTGCAAACTACACAAGTGTGTTCCCCCTGAGGTTTGAGGGTGAAGTAGTGATAAAAGGTGGCCACAGCGTAGACTCTGCTAAGAGGCACCTTGAGCGTACTGGCAACGTATTTCAGAGCCTCAAGATCCAGGTAGCCGAAGCGTTCCTGGACACCATGCAAGGTTTCAATGAGCGCATCCGGGGCATTGCCGTGAAGACGAATGGTCCTGTTTATCAATCGCCAGCGCTTATCCTCTGCGGGTCTGGCAGGCTCACCCACCTTTGATTCCATTTTTATAATCCCTCCGGTGAGGCCGAAGAACCTTGCTTCGGTCAATACACTACACTCCTGGAATATGTCAATTCACCAACTACCAGCGGCGACCGTTCCTCAGGCGAAGTATCAGGGACGTCGAAAAGTAGCTTGGCGGGTGGCGGATCTCCTCCGCTGGCGACATCAGCAGATGAACTTCGTTTCCGAGACCTTCCACCCGCCCTGACTCATGAACTTTGTGTTACCAGGCTATTTCGTTCCTCAACGTTCGGACTGGTCTGGAAGAGCATTCAAGGTGTGAATAAATCTCAAGCAGTCTTGGCCGACACCCGTCTCCACAAGGATGATCTCCGGGCCTTCTTTGAAGCCTTGCGTCCTACAGCGTAAGCCAAGAGGATCGGCAAACTCAACGCTGTAGCCGGGAGACTCCGCTTATTAATGATCCCGATGCGCACCAATTTTCGGACTAT
>JAPLJK010000024.1:0-45683 GCA_026388625.1 Deltaproteobacteria bacterium
CCATGGTAATCCAGCGTTGTTCTTCGTAGTCAAACCGAGTATCCCCAAATGTAAAGGTGGGCCCGGCGAAAACCTTATGTCCATCGGCAAAGTCAATGCCGTGTTTCTTGATATTAGCCTCCAGGACGACGGATTCTTCACGGTAATCTCTTTATGTTTCATCGTTGGCCCCGTGGGTCAGAGTGAGCGCCGGTCTCTCTTTGAAATCTTCCACGGCCATTACTCTTCATCGTCCTCTTCTACGAGGTGATCGTGTATAAAATCATCAAGAGTCTCTTCAATCTGGCCTACCCACTCCGAGCAAAGCCTTGCACATTCCACCTCAATTGTCGACATGGACTTTATCTGACACCTCTGAACCGACCAGTCTTGATGCCTAATTAGAATCAATTTGTCGAAAGTCTTTTTGATGTCCAAAAAAGTTAAGACCTGCTAGGACGCTAGAGAGGCGTTGCCTCACTCTTAGGATCGGCATGAGAATGACGTAGTACCAATGAAGACCATAGAAGAAATTGACCGACAGCTTGCCCGAGCAGAAGAAGAATTGACTGTATTGGAATCCAGGCGAGGAGTTGTTCTCGAACATATCCAGAAACTCAGTCAATTCAGAGGATCTCTGCTGGCTGAAGGCACTGGCTCTGAGCCCGGTGGGCCTCTTTGTGTGACGAATGATTCGCCTTCAGAAGACAAAGTCGCGCTTTTCTTGAGTCTTTTTAGAGGCAGGCAGGATTTATACCCAAGACGCTTTGAAAGCAAGCGCTCAGGCAAGAGCGGCTACCAACCGGCGTGCCGAAATGAATGGATGAAAGGGCGATGCCTAAAGCCCACAGCCAAATGTAGCAACTGCAATTATCGGGAGTTCATCCCTGTCACCGAGGAGGTTATCAGAAACCACCTCCTTGGCTATGATTCTCGGGAGAGATCTCAACGAGACTTCACCATAGGTGTCTATCCAATGTTGCAGGACGAGACTTGCTGGTTCATTGCAGCCGACTTCGATAAGGCCACATGGATGGAGGACGCAACTGCATTTCTTGGGACATGCAAATCTTACAATGTGCCAGCCATAATTGAACGATCCCGTTCAGGGAATGGTGGACACATCTGGATTTTTTTCTCAGAGCCCATTCCGGCGGTACTAGCTCGGCAACTCGGATCATTCATGCTTACCGAAACCATGGAGTGCCGCCCCGAAATAGGTCTTGACTCCTATGATCGTTTTTTCCCGAGCCAAGATACGATGCCCATTGGAGGTTTCGGGAATCTTATTGCTCTGCCTTTGCAGAAAAAGCCGAGAGAATCAGGAAACAGCCTTCTTGTAGACGAAGGGTTTAACCCTTATCCGGACCAGTGGGCTTTTCTCTCCAGCGTGCGCCGCACGAACCGGCAAGAGGTAGAAGCGATTGTAGGCGACGCACTTCGACGAGGACGAGTGGTCGGTGTGCGCATGGTTGTCACTGAAGAAGATGAAGACGAACCTTGGACAGCTCCACCTTCAAGACGTCATAAAACCCCTCCAGTTACAGGGCCGTTACCGGAAGAGCTTGAGCTTGTATTAGGCAATCAGATTTATGTGGCGAAAGAAGATCTCACTTCAGCGTTACAGAACCTTTTAATTCGTTTGGCAGCTTTTCAGAACCCGGAGTTTTACAAAGCACAGGCAATGCGTTTCCCGACGTTCGATAAACCACGAATCATTAGCTGCTGTGAGGATTTTTCAAAACACATTGGAATTCCTCGTGGCTGCCTAGACGAAGTGTTGGCCTTGTTCCGCTCCTTCAACATAAAACCCAAGATAACTGACCTACGTTTTGCCGGTAGTCAAATCGATGTCCGTTTCAAAGGTACTCTCACGCCAGAACAACAGAAGGCCGCAGAAAGCATGCTGGCCCATGAAACCGGTACAATGGCTGCCACAACTGCCTTTGGTAAAACAGTCGTAGGCTGTTACCTGATAGCCGAACGAGGAGTGAACACCCTTGTTCTGGTTCATCGCAGACAACTGCTCGACCAGTGGATCGCTCGAATACGCGACTTTCTTATGCTTGAAGTCAAAGAAATTGGACAAATTGGTGGTGGAAGACGTAATCCTAGCGGTAAAGTGGACGTCGCAATCATTCAGAGTCTGAGCAAAAGAGGCGTGGTGGATGACATTGTGGGCGACTACGGACACCTGGTTGTAGATGAGTGCCATCACATCTCGGCCAGAAGTTTCGAAATGGTTGCCAGACAAAGTAAGGCCAGGTACATTACCGGTCTATCCGCCACGGTGACCCGAAAAGATGGACACCATCCGATAATCTTCATGAATTGTGGACCAGTCCGGTACCGAGTAGGTCATCGTGAACAGGCAGCTTCCAGACCGTTCAGCCAGAGGGTCATCACACGCACCACTGGTTTTAAGCTCCCTCAATCACTTGTCGCGAAGGAAACGCTGTCAATTCAAGAGCTTTACTCTTCATTGATTAACAACGAGGCCCGGAACAATATGATTATAAACGATGTACTCAAAGCCCTTGAGGCAAGACGTTCTCCGGTAGTGTTGACCGAACGAAGGGAACATCTGGAATGTCTTGCCAGCCTATTTGGTTCCCAAGTCCGCAATGTAATTCTAATGAAGGGTGGCATGAGTAAGACGCAAAGGCATCTTGTCCTTGAACAAATAGCCAGAATTCCGGATGAAGAGGAGAGAGTAATCCTGGCTACGGGTCGTTATCTCGGTGAAGGTTTCGATGATGCTCGCTTGGACACGCTATTTCTAACGCTACCAATATCGTGGCGTGGGACGCTAGCCCAGTATGCCGGACGCCTGCACCGCTTACATGAGACGAAGACGGAAGTCGTCATATACGACTATGCTGATGTCGCAGTCCCCATGTTGGCCAAGATGTATGAACGACGTTGCCGGGGATACAAGTCTATAGGCTATGAAATGGACAATTGATGGCAGTCTCGCCTTATGATGTTTTCAAAGAACTGGCAATTAGTCCTCGAGATTATCGAATCCACCATGAAGGTAGCCCTGAGGCTCATCAAGCCTCGCTTTCACGCCAAGTGCAAAAGTTGTGGTAGTATAAGATCGATCCTAATTCACTTTGAGGAGGTGACTGGCCATGGGCGGGGAAGGAGAAATGGGGTCACCCATTAAAAGGCCCTCTGTCGGGTCTTGAAATATTGTTATGCGATACCGGGATCCAGGGATTCACGCCTTAACGGTCCTATCATAAACGCAATAAAAGGGGATTTGCTGACATTTCAAGACCTGACCCCGGTCGTTTACTTGCCGCTGTTGACTTTTTGCGGCACACTTTTCTGAACAGCGGAGGACCTTTATGAAAAAAACAGCCGTGATTAGAGTGCGGGTCGATCCTGACCTAAAGGAAGAGACCGAAAAGATCTTCGAGGCCTTGGGACTCTCCACGACTCAGGCCATCACTCTTTTTTACCAGCAGGTTAAGTGGCATAGAGGGCTGCCTTTCGAGTTGCGCATTCCCAATGAAACAACCCTTCGAACGTTTGAAGATACCGATTCAGGAGAAAACCTCGTGTGCTGCCGGGACGGTGAGGAAATGTTCAATCGGTTGGGAATTTAATGCGGGCACCTTCGTACACTAAACAGTTCGAGCGAGACCTGCGTCTCATGATAAAGAGAAACAAGGACATCGAGAAGATCAAAACGGTTATTGCCTCTCTGATAGACGGTGAAGCTCTACCGGAGCGATACCGGGACCATATCCTTGTGGGCAACAAGGGAAGGAGGGAATGTCACATTCAAGCGGATTGGCTCCTCGTTTACAAGCTGACAGAAGATGAGATCATCTTTGAGCGTACTGGAGCCCATGCTGACCTATTCCGTTAGAGAGGTCAGCCTGTGTGTTGATCCCCCCCTCCCCCTACATCTGCAATTTATTTTTGGCCGCAACGTATCCATTCAGTCGCGGAATTCCGGGGTCCGCTGCCCGAAATCATTAAGACGTTTTAAGTATTGCCCCTCGTAACTGAGGACTTACGCCTTAGCAGAGAAGTTGTTTGACGAATTAGAAGTAATATTATATGAAAGTAATATGTTATAGCGTTTAATTAGTATATTAATGTACTAAATGGTATAACTTATTGCAATCAAAGATATAAAGTGTCATTTGAAAATGTTGTTCCCGGTGGGCATCCTTCCTCGAGGATCGACCCATGCTCCTGCATACTTTTTCCTACACTCGTTTCTTAGGAACTTCTTCATCATTCTGCTCATTTTGATCTCCAGCAATCAGGCTCGTGCGCAGAGTCTTCACTCTTCACCGTACTCTAACCCTACAGTCTCCTCTTTTCCATCCACCGAACTGTCGACGATTGAACCTTCCAATCCTCTCGGATTGCCTGGAAGTTCGGCAGGTAATGCCTCCACCTTCCAGTCTATTCCCATTTCAAGCAGTCTTTTCACTAGTATTATACCTATCGTCCCCAATCTTCAGATAGGGTATCTTTACTCTTTCGGTAAGGACCTCCGCTCCGGTCGCCTCACAGCAGATTATTTGCTTCCTTTGAATCTCGGACGGGATGACGCTGTTTTTGCTCAAGCTCATTTGGAATCACAGGATTATTGGAAGACTCCAGCCGGATATTCTCAGCACAGACTGGATATGTCGCTGGGTGGGGGTTACCGAAAGCTCTTCGGAAACAGCCTTCTTGGTGGGGTGAGTGGTTTTTATGATACTTCTCGGCTATTTGGAAAATGGTATAGCTCTGGCAGCATTGGTGTTGAAATGGTCACAGCTTACGGTAACAACGACTTCATGGACCTAAATTTTAATTATTACGGGGGACTTTTCAACAATGCCAGTGATATTTTCGAGGTATTTCGAGGAGGTTTTTCAAATTCTGATTGTGAAGCGGGGTATTCCCATAACCTGTATTCAGATGACTTTGGCTTGAGAGTGAAGTTTGCGGGGTACAAATTTGATTTAGGAACAAGCATTTACGGTTGGAGAGCCGGAGTGGACCTCGTTGCTTGGGACGGAGTGTGTGAGTTCACATACGAGACTGGTCATGACCGCTTCAATGGAACGTATCAAACGGTTGGGGGCATGGTTAATCTCCCCCTCCAATTTGAGAAAGTATTCTCTGGGCAGAGCCCCTTTTTCTCGCCAAACTCGGGTTGTTCCCCTGCACAAGGCCAGGGTAACCCTCAGCGTCCACCAACCAAAATTCCGTGTGTAAAGCCAGTCCCAATCTACGTTGATTCCTCTAACCTGAGAAAACTCCTTGGCCGACCAGTAAGGCGTCAGTTCACATCTTATGCCGTCCTGATACCGGATCCGGACCCCCCCCCGGTCGTTTGGCTGGCCACCGGCCAAGCTGTTGTGGTGTTCAGCCTAGACCCGAAATACACTGCGGCCCTCCTTAATAACACCAAACCGACCGCCATAAGAATAAGCATCTCGGTCAACTCACGCGGGGATGTGGATGTCACCGGCCTTCAGCTTCACGTAAAAGAATCGGATACGGTGTGGCTTCTTCCATTGCCGGACTGGCCTACTGCAATGGGGAACACCTATACTTACAACCTCTCCGCAGCCGAAATTACCAGCTTATGGGAAGCCTTATTCACCAAACCCGATCGATCGATCGCCGAAATACGCTTCAACCAGCTCAATGGAGCCCT
This sequence comes from Deltaproteobacteria bacterium, assembly GCA_026388625.1. Lineage (GTDB taxonomy): Bacteria > Desulfobacterota > Desulfomonilia > Desulfomonilales > Desulfomonilaceae > CAIXMD01. Next base: position 5,657 of record JAPLJK010000024.1, read on the forward strand.
CCTCCAATACCCGAACATCCTATTGACAATAAATCAGTGACAGTTCTTAATTTTGGCACCGGCTATAGTAAAATAGAATGGGTCGAATATCCTCTCAATCAGACCATGGTCAATTCCTTTGTGGGCATTGATGGCAAGGCTCATCACCATCTGTGAGGAGTCAAAACATTACTGACCCTAACAGTATGTTTTGGCTGGTGTAAATAAAGACGAGCGCGTATTGGATAAATAAAAAAGCTTGAAATGAAGCGTATGGAAATGAGATTATAAAAAATTGTGGCGTTCGATTGGAAAGGCACTGATTGCTAAAAAGTGGAAACAAGCCTGACAAGAATAGTAGTGTATCACTGTCGAAATTTGCAGCTTTTCAAAGACGGGGGGGGCAAGGCCTTTTCCAGGTCCCATCCCGGCCTGAAAATAGTTGCGATTCCTTGCTCCGGTAAGATTGAAGCCCATCAGCTATTGCAGACGCTTGCAGCAGGCGCCGAAGGGGTCCTAGTGCTCGGTTGCAGGGAGAGTGCTTGCCAGTTCCTGGAAGGGTCCATGCGATCTCACAAGAGGCTTGAATATGCAAGATTATGGCTCAGAGAACTCGGCATGGAGCCTGAAAGATTAGAGTTCATGCATCCAACCCCTATGGATACGGAAGCTCTGGAGAAAGCTATTTTGGAATTCAGGTTGACCTTGGAATCCTTCAAGAAAATTCCTTCCAATAGCTTGTTGAAACAAGCGGACGCCCTCTGATATATATTTTGGCTTCTGAATGCCGTGGCCCGGTACGGCTCGGACTATGATTTGAAAGACCGGCATTGTCAGCCGAGCAAGGAGGAAATCTTTGATAGTTGCAGAGCTTAAGCCGATAGCTGAAATACGGAAAATGATAGATCGCTATTCTTCGATCCTCGTCGTGGGATGCGATTCCTGTGTAGCAGAGTGTGCTTCAGGAGGTAACAGAGAAACGATGCTGCTTGCTGCCGCTCTGAAACTCTCATACAAGAATGACGACAAGTATCCGCTCATAACAGAAAGTTGCCTTGACCGGCAATGTGTTGATGATTTCATAGATCGCATTTCGCATCAAGTGCCGGACCACGAAGTGGTCTTGTCGCTGGGTTGCGGCGCCGGCGTGCAGGCCCTTGGGAGAGTTTATGCTGATAAACCGATCATTCCTGCCCTTGACACCCTTTTTATAGGAGAAACAGAGATGCGGGGGGTCTGGCAGGAAAATTGTCTCGGGTGTGGGCAATGCAAACTTGGACATTTTGGGGCCGTATGCCCGGTGACACGCTGTTCAAAAAAGCTGATGAATGGACCGTGCGGAGGTTCCAAAGGAGGGCGCTGCGAAGTTCATCCCGACATAGCTTGCGGATGGGACATGATTTTTCGTCGGTTGGAAGCCTTGGGGGAGTTGGACAGACTCAGTGAGTACGTGCCGCCGGTCAACTGGTCCACGTCTCACTCCGGAGGCCCACGCCGCATTGTCAGGGAGGATCAAAAGCCGTGAAGACTAAGAGTCATCTCGAAAAAGTGCTCCAGTCAGGATATTTTGCAGTCACAGCAGAATGTGGTCCTCCCAAAGGATCTGATGTGGCTCGATTGGAAGCCAAGGGGAAGTGCCTTCTTGGAAAGGTTGATGCGGTCAACGTGACAGACAATCAGACTGCCATAGTAAGGATGTCTTCCATGGCAGCTTGTTCAATTCTCAAGCGTATGGGGCACGAGCCTGTTCTTCAGATGGTTACCAGAGATCGAAACAGGATCGCCTTACAAAGCGACCTGTTCGGAGCTTACGCCTTGGGCATTCGAAACGTTCTTTGTTTGACCGGCGACCATCACAGTTTCGGAAACCAGAAAGATGCCGTGGGGGTCTTCGATATTGACTCGATCCAACTAATTAGAACTGTTAGAGATATGCGTGAAAATGGCACGATTATAGGCGGCCAGGCAATTCAAGGTCCGCCGCAAATGTTTATTGGAGCTGCGGCGAATCCATTCGCAGACCCGATCGGATGGCGCGCTGTACGACTAGGCAAGAAGGTTGAAGCAGGCGCGGATTTCATTCAGACCCAGTGCGTATTCAATTTGGACCGCTTTCAGAAGTTCATGAGTCAGGCTCTTGGCATGGGCTTGACCGAAAAAGTTTACATTCTGGCTGGAATAACTCCTTTGAAGGGCGTCGGCATGGCACGTTACATGGCCGAAAAAGTGCCCGGGATGGATTTGCCGGAGGCCCTTATTGATCGAATGGGAGGAGTTCCCAAGAGCAAACAGGCGGATGAGGGAATTAGAATCGCTGTCGAGACTATTCAGGGAGTGCGTGAGATAAAGGGTGTGTCAGGCATCCATCTCATGGCCATTGAGTGGGAGGAAAAGGTCCCGGAGATTTTGGAGGCGGCCGGCTTGGACAATCGACCGGCAGTTTGCAGTCAACAGTTGAGAGTTTCTGCGTTCGACACTGGTTTCACAGACTGAACACTCAAAACAGTAGGCAACTCACTAAGCAGATCTGTGGAGGCTACTCCTTTTATCTCTCTATTTGTTGCCATGAGCAGTTTTCATGAAGAGATTTATCACAAGAGGACGGTGATATGCCCAAGAAGTATCACATAGATGTGCAACAGACCCCCAACAGATTTCCAGTCATAGGGAGGTCTGGGGTTGTCGACTGGGGGGAAGGCTGCCTGAAGTGTGCAAAGTGCGTGAAGCTGCAATGCATCTATAATGTCTATCGTGAACGGTCTTTTTCAACCGACATTATGGGCGACACTGCGGACAAATTGTGCAAGAGCTGCTTCAGGTGTGTTCAGGGTTGCCCGAAGCGCCTGATTCACAAGACAATAAATCCGGAATGGGAAAACTTGGGAGACGACATATACACACCCGAGACAATTTCGATAACATGGGAGCAAGCCGAGACGGGGAAAATTCCCGTATCCGGAGCAGGTTACGGTGGACCATTTTCAGGACTGGGTTTCGACTCGATGTGGACCGACATGAGTGAAATAGTGCGCCCCACGAGAGACGGGATTCTTGGTCGCGAATATATCTCCACGGTTGTCGACATAGGGCGAAGGTCTGCTTTTCTCCAAATTGATCGGCAGGGCCGCGTCTTGTCTGAAACTTTTCCGTCCATTCGGATACCAATTCCCATAGTTTTCGACATGTTCCCCTTCGGGGATCTTTCACTCGAAGTTTGGCGAGCTGCGGCAAGAGCAGCGACCAAACTCCAGACACTCTTGATAATCCCCGAGGCTCAGGCCTCAGAAATGTCTGGTCATGAAGCTAATTTGGCGCCGTTCCTGGAAGATGACTCTTTTGATGCATCTTGGGTCAAGAATTTCCAGATGGTGCAAATACCCGATGACGGCTTTGCCTTAACCAAAATCACCTCTCTGAAATCAATTGATCCACGAATACTTGTCTCCGTTCGCATGAGCGCCATATCTCATCCGGACAGGATAACGCGCATACGAGAATTCCATAGAGCGGGAGTTGATTTAATCCACTATGTTGCTGATGAGCGAGGCTATGAGCCCGGAACGCCCAATGGCCTGCACGTGAAAGACATTGTTAAGGAGATTCATTCAGGGCTGTTGAATGAGGGTATAAGGGATGAAATAACATTCATGGTATCCGGCGGAATTGCAATGGCTGAGCACGTGATCAAGGCCATGTTGTGTGGGGCCAACCTCGTGGGAGTTGATGTGCCATTGTTGATAGCCCTCGAATGCCGAGTGTGTCGCAATTGTCGTGATGGTGGAGAATGCCCTGTGCGCATATCTCAAGTTGGTCAGGATTGGGGGAGCCGGCGAATTGTCAACTTGATAGGAGCATGGCACAACCAGTTGCTCGAAATGATGGGCGCGATGGGCATCAGGGAGGCGAGAAGATTAAGGGGTGAGCAAGGAAGAGTAATGTTCAGGGAAGATTTGGAGAATGATACCTTTGCCCAACTCTTTGCCGCCTATTATTCCTAATATTCTTAGTCTCATACTAGCGGCCCAAGATGCCTGTTCATGCCTTATCAACCAGCATTGATGCAGTTGAACAATGGCTGTCAAATAACTGTACACACCACAAAAAGAGGGAATTTCAGGATCAAGGAACATTCATAAATGCAGTTTAAGAATGTTTGGCGACAAGTTCCTCCGACCGAGACTGTAGAGACGCCGTCACGGTTTGGACGGGCCATAGGCAAGTTTAGTGTTGTAATTTCAGATGCATGTAACTACTGCCTCAAATGTGTAGCTGTCTGTCCTGAAAAAGTCTTTGAGGTTCAAGGCATGAGGCTTGTTGCTCCCTTGGATCATCGGTGCCTTGGGATGGAGTGTTCACGTAAGTCGAACCGATGTGTCAGTACTTGTCCCGTCGGTGCGATCCGGGTTGGCGTAAATCCCAGTACTCGAGCGCTGGGCGATAAGAGATGGACTGCGGACTTGCTCATGAGTACGTGGTACATGGCTGAGACAGGACGCTTACCGAAGAACGACCTGGAGTACCGGACCGGTGATTCGGGAGGTGGTTTTGACAAGTTGAGGTTTATGTTTCCCAAACGGGTTCCCTTACCTTCGATGGACCAGTCCACGATAGACACCTCTGTCAGCCTTAACAGGAGAAACGATGGACGCCCCAAGATATATATACCTATTCCTGTGTACGGTGGCGGGATGTCATTCGGATCCATTAGCCAGGTCACTATGTTGAGTAGGATTCGGGCTTTTGCCGCGTGGGGGTCATTCACTTGTACCGGAGAGGGGGGGTATCCGGAACTCCTCTACCCTTTTGATGACAATATTATTACCCAGGTTGCAACCGGCCTGTTCGGTGTAAGGGAAGAGACCATTCAAAGGGTCAAGATAGTAGAATTAAAGTATGCGCAAGGTGCAAAGCCAGGATTAGGAGGCCATCTACTGGGACCGAAAGTGACTGAGGCTGTTGCCAGAATTCGAGAAACAGTGCCGGGATCGTCTCTGTTCAGTCCTTTTCCATTCCATTCGGTATACTCGGTTGAGGATCACAAGAAGCATATTGATTGGATAAAGGTCATTAACAAGAAGGCCCTGGTTTCGGTCAAGGTTTCCACTCCCACGGACGTGGACATGGTCGCCGTCGGTTCGTACTATGCCGGAACCCACATAGTTCATATTGACGGCTCTTATGGTGGTACCGGTGCAGCACCGGATGTGGCGAAGAAAAACATAGCCATGCCGATCGAATATGCCATTATAAAGGTTCACAATTTCTTGGTGAATGAAGGCGTTCGTGATGGGATAACGCTTATTGCATCCGGAGGAATTCGTACCGCATTCGATGTTGCCAAAGCTATAGCTCTTGGGGCTGACGGAGTCGTCACTGGTACTGCAGAACTGGTCGCCTTGGAATGTTTGCGATGTCACAACTGTGAAAGCGGTCGAGGTTGCGCCAGGGGAATAGCTACTACTGATTTGGAACTGGTAGGTCTTATGGACCTTGCATGGGGTACGCAGAGAGTTATCAACATGCTTTCCTGCTGGCAAGACCAGTTAAGGGAGATCCTTTATCGTCTTGGGTTCAGAAGCATAAAAGAACTGGTCGGGAAAACCGATGTGCTGGCACACCTTGATTACAGCGACGATGTCCCGGATGACGACATCAGGCCATTGATGAAGGGCAGAGGCCAATCCTTTCCTGAAAGGGAACAGGAGAGAGGTAGGAGATGAAACTCGGTCAATACGCTGAAAAGATTATTGCATCACGAATCCGAGAATTCGGGCGAGAGGACTTCTCAAGGAGATTGAAGCCGGAGCATGAAGGAGGCTGCGGGGTAACCGGATTCGCAAGTACAATCCCCGTAGCGGGCAGGCACATTTTTGAACCATCCCTGCGAATGCATAACCGTGGGAATGGAAAGGGCGGTGGTATTGCAGCAGTAGGTTTTAATCCTGATGACTTGGGCGTTACCCAGGAGGTTCTCGATTCTCACTACATGCTCAATGTGGCGATTTTGGATCGGGGCTGTCTTTCAGCTCTCAAAGACAAATGCGTCACATCTCTGTTCGACGTTGCCAAAGAAGAACTGCTTGATCACTTGCCGGATTTCAGGGAACTAGAGGGCCTTGAAGTTAGGCCTCCCGAGATCTGGCGGGCTTTCGTGAGAGTAAAACCCGCAGTGTTAAGAGAGTTCATACGGGAGAACGGGTTCGATGGGATGCCCGATAGATATGCGGAAGACGAGTTCGTTAGCCGCAATTCGGTGCGTCTCAATAAAATGTTTTATAGTTCCCTGGGAGAAAAGCAGGCCTTTGTGCTTTCGCATGGCCGAAACGTGATGATTCTAAAAATAGTCGGTTACGCGGAGAACGTGGTCAAGTACTACAAACTTGAAGATTTCAAAGCACATGTCTGGATTGCCCATCAGCGATATCCCACTCGTGGTCGGGTTTGGCATCCCGGAGGCGCCCATCCGTTCACCGGTTTGAACGAAGCGCTCGTCCACAACGGCGACTTCGCAAATTATCACTCAACCTGCGATTATCTTAAGCAGCGAGGCCTTGCACCACAATTCATGACCGACACTGAGGTCGGCGTCATGCTTTTCGATCTCTGGAACAGGGTCTACGGATATCCTTTGGAGGTTATTATCGAAGCGCTTGCGCCCACGGGAGAATTGGATTTCGACTTACTGCCGCCGGAAAAACAGGATCTCTATGACAGGATTCAATCGACCCATATCCAGGCATCACCGGATGGCCCTTGGTTCTTCATAATTGCCAGAAACATTCCGGAGACCAAGACGTACCAACTCATTGGGATCACGGACACCGCTATGTTGCGGCCCCAGGTATTCTCCATTTACGACGGCGAAGCACAGATCGGTTTGATTTGTTCTGAAAAACAGGCCATAGACGCGACCCTCAGATCCCTTGCTTCGGAAGATCCCCGTTTCAGCCCGGTGGCTGACAAATACTGGAACGCTCGTGGCGGCTCTTCTTCAGATGGAGGAGCCTTTATGTTCAACGTAATGCCGAACGGCAACGGATCGCGCACCCTGTCTTGCCTCGACAAATTCGGCCGTCCGGTGACAATAGAGAAGCGTCAACCTCTTAATGTTACAGCCCGAATCAGCAAACCAGGAAATTACGATAACGAAGTCGGAAGACTTCTGCAAGACGCCATTGCAGGCAAAGATCCTAAGACGCTCTTGCGATTTTTTCGAGATCATACCCCTTCATGGGATTACAACACCCTGAGATGGGTAATCCAGGATCTAGGTCGAAGGGCACGCGCCGCAAAAGACCTGTTTACACCAATTATCAATGGGCTTACCATGGTTCTTGACAGGCGTTTCCCTCTTGGAAACAAGAAGAGGTCCGCCCTCGTTCATATTGTATCAGACGAACTCTGTTCTATCTTCAGATCCATCCCCAGCATTACTAACGTTCTCGATCTCGGACAGTACAGCTTAATATCATGCGAGACGCGAGAGTACCTACGCCCTCCCATAGCCCTTGAGAACATTCTGGTGATAGACGCTGGGGACTTTGATCCGGAAGGCGATGATTGTGATGCCGTGCTCCTGGCCGATGCGTATCGTCTCGGATGGAAAAAATTTATAGTATTCAATCTCAGGGGACAGCGTTTTGAAGGCTGCGGTCTGGGGCCCATGACCGGTGGTGTGAGGATCGACCTATACGGCTCATCCGGCGATTACACGGCCAGCGGAATCGACGGAATGGAGATTCACATTCACGGCAATGCCCAGGATCAGATAGGCCAAATAGTCAAGCAGGGTCGTTTGGTGATTCATGGCGATGCAGGCCAATGCTTGATGTATGGAGCAAAGGGCGGCCACGTTTTTGTCCTGGGAAATGCAGCCGGCAGGCCGCTGATCAATGCCGCAGGGAACCCCAGAGTGGTGATCAACGGAACGGCTTTGGACTTCCTCGCCGAGAGCTTTATGGCGGGAGACCCACTCAACGGAGGCGGCTTCTGCATCGTTAATGGACTTACAATGGATGAAGATGGAGTGATCCGATTCCTGAAGCGCCCTTATCCAGGCTCCAACCTTTTCGCTCTGGCTTCTGGCGGAGCAGTCTACATTCGGGACCCTCATCGTACCTTGGTCGATGAACAGTTGAATGGTGGAGTCTTCGAAAAACTATCCGAGGAAGACTGGAATTTGATCCTGCCTTTCCTTATGGAGAATGAGAAACATTTTAACATCAAGGTGGATGACCTTCTCACCGTGGACGGCATACCGATGAATCCAAGAGAAGTGTACAGAAAAGTTCAGGCCGTGGCGCTGTCCGTCCTGAATCAGATTCCGGAGACGGATGATTCAGCCTGGTCGGCAAGTGGAGTTGGAGCCAAGGTATGATAGTTGCCCCAAAACCTCTATGACCGAATTGATTTACCTCTGTCCGCAACAAGACTTCCGTCCGCTTTCTCCTTTGTGTATAGCTTGGAATTGGTCCGAACCTGTTTACGCCTAATAACGGCTATGCTAGATTGCCAGCCATGGCTGCACGTCCACCAAGAGAATCCGTCCAAGGTCGAATCGTCCGAGTTGCAGCGGAACCGAAGATAGCTCCCCGCGGCGGTTACCTGTTCCGAGGGCTTGAACTGGAGAGGAATTGCAACAAGGATCGGATATTCCTAATATTCCCAGTTTCTCTGGGTAGAGATCTTTACGATTTTCCCTTGCTTTGCAGAGCCGGACTTGTCGTGGCTGGACACCAACTCGAGTTAAACAACAGACTCCAAGACGGCAGTCTGATCTTCTCCGTCACGCCGGACAGCGATGTCATTCTCGAGCCGCATCGCCCGATTAATGTGACAGACGCGATAGAAGCAGTCCATTGCATCAGATCGGCAGACGTGAGGTTTCGGTTGGGCGCCGCGGATCCATACTGGATGGCGAAAGGGAAGCTCATTCACTCCCTTTTCGATTATCTCGTCGGCCACCCTCTGGAAACCGTTTCCCAATCCTTCGAGGCTGCTTTTAGAGCTGCTCTTCCGTCTTTCAGGGAGGTTATCCCCGGTTCTGTCATATCTGCCGATGAGAACGCATTGAAAGATGAGGCCAGGAAGCATTTTGATAATTTGGCGTCGTGGTTAGCGCAGAAGGGAAGCATGTTCTCGCTGGCGCAGGTTGAGGTAGACCGTATCTCAACCCGTTGGGGACTCAAGGGGCGAACTGACGGGGTTTTTTATGGCAACGACCGGACCACGGTGGTTGAAATTAAATCGGGCCATTTTCCCGCAGATGAGCATGTTCTCCAGCTTTACGCCTACCTGATGATGTTCGAAACGCCGACTACCAATCAGTCAACTGAGGGCTGCCTGGTTTATTCAGCCACATCTAAGTCCAGGGAGTTAGTTTCGCAAAACAATCGAATGAAAAGAGACATTCTTGAAGGAAGGAATCGTGTTGTTTCTTTGAAACATGCTTACACTCTCCGTCCGGAAACTTCGCAGTCGTGGTACGGCGAATTCGACTGTAACCGTAGCGGGAAATGTTTTTCTCGATCCAATTGTTACAAAATTTTCGGAGACTCCTTTGGTAAAGGATCTCTCTTTACCGGAAGGAAGAAAGAATATTACGATCACTGGTTCAGACTCCTTTCCGTTGAAGAATGGACTTTGGATACCGATTTTGCCCAAGTCTTGGACAAAGGCTCTCTCGCCCAAAGGATCGAAAAAGGTATAACGTTCGCGATTTCATCCATTTGCATTAATGAAACAGTTCGGACCGACAAGTATTCAAGATCGGACCATAGTGCAGGTCAATGGAGGATGCCGTTTGATGTGGAACTCGAGTCCGGCCGGCAGCGCAATCAAAGGTCAGGTCGTCGAAACGTCTTGACCGAAGTAGTGTTGCATCACCCGACAGTGGAGCTGCAAACCGGTGAACAGGTCATGATCCATACGGGGGATCCGTGCTCCCATGAAGCGTTTCGCGGTGAGATAGTAGATTCGAGCGACACGGTTATGTGGGTAACATTGAGAACGCCTGTTGCCTACCCCACCAATGTCGGCCTCACTGACTTAACGGTCTTGACTCAGAATAGATGTTGGTATGTGGATCGAGTGCCTTTCTCGAACGGACCCAGGGCAGCGCGGCAGGCTCTCCTCAATTTCTTTCTGAAGGCGTCGCCGCAGGTAGTTCAAGTAGTGCTAGACAGTCAGTCGGAAGATCATGACGTGACAGGGACATCTTTGGATTCGGGTGGTGCAGGTCCTACAGATACCGGCACGGAACGTGCCGACATTTCCGATAATACTGATTCCTCCAATTCACGTGTTTCTTCAGATTCTTACGGGGACCTTTCCTTTTCAGAGGGGCTTCGATATGAACTGAACGAGGACCAGGAGGTGGCGGTCAAGGCAGCTCTCGATTGTGACACGTATCATCTTGTGCATGGACCTCCCGGTACGGGGAAGACCCGTGTCTTGGCCCGTCTTATACGGTGCTGTTTAGACCGCGGAGAGCGGGTCCTCTTGGCGTGTCCCACTAACGTGGCGCTTGACCGGCTTCTGCTCTCGGTAGTAGATCTCGGCGTGAATGATTTCCTCAGGATCGGTCGGCGTTCAGTTGCTTCTCCAGAGTTTCTTGAGGCGCTTGGCCGCCTGGGCAACCCCCCTGCCCTACTCGACGACCTGGCATCTCTGGACATGGGCTTTGATGAATTCAGGAAAGCAGTTTCCGGCAAGAGATTGATCGCCGCTACAGTATACCAGTGTGCCGTGCATCCGATTCTTACGAACCAGAAATTCCACCGAGTAATAGTTGATGAGGCGAGTCAGATTGATGAACCGTCCGCTCTAGGGGCTCTGGCTCATGGGGACAAGTTCGTCCTTGGCGGAGATCATATGCAGCTTCCACCTGTGGCCCGTACGCGGACATCAGCATCAGATGTCCGTGAATACAAAGGGCTGGAGTATTCTCTCTTCGAACGCCTTTTTCATTCATGCCCTGATGACAGATTGTCAAGACTGAAAATTCAGTACAGGATGAACAAGGAGATTCAGGCTATACCGGCCCTCCTGTGCTACGATGGGAATCTCTATCCCTCGCCGGATACCGCAACTCGACGTTTGAGAATTATTCCGTCCGTTTCTGACGACCCCGCGATCAGGAAGATAATTGATCCGGATAACCCGGCAGTTTTCGTCGGTGTTCAAGGGCCTCACGGTGGAACGGCCAGTGTTGAGGAGGCAGAGTTAGTCTGCAGAATCGTCGGGAGTCTCCGGGCGGGCGGAGTTCCCCTCAGCGAGATTGGAGTAATAACCCCATACAGGGCACAACAAGTATTGATTCGCCGGCGTCTGTTGTCCGGCGGCCGAGCAGTCCAGGGGCTGCCCTCAGTGGATACCGTGGACCGCTTTCAGGGAGGGGAAAAGGAAGTCATTATAATTTCTTTGGCCCGGTCTGATGAAGTTACCTCTTTCTTGGCGGATCGCAGAAGGATGAATGTGTCGCTTAGTAGGGCTCGTTCCAAGCTTATTGTGGTGGGACACGGACCGCTTCTCGAACAGCATCCTCTCTTCGGTTCGATTCTGGATAGATTAACGCGCGTCGAGATCAATACTGCTGGTCGAGCACAGACAAACGGAGGAGCATAAATGGCCCGTAAAGAGCCCAGCATCTATTTAATTGACGGAAGCTCTTACATTCATAGGGCCTACCATGCTGTGGGGGGCCTCTCCAATTCCAAAGGATTTCCCACCGGCGCCGTCTTTGGTTTCACCAACATGATTGTCAAGGCCCTCAAAGATAAGGCTCCGAAAAGGATTGCAGTAATTTACGACTCCAAGGGCACAAATTTCAGGCATGACATGTACCCGGCTTACAAAGCTAACAGACCAGCCATGCCGGAAGATCTCAGACAACAGGTTCCGAAGATTCATGAAATTGTGGAGGCCTATCGATTACCATCGGTTTCGCTCCCCGGGTTCGAAGCTGACGACATTATTGCTACGTTGACTCGTCAAGCCCGCCTCAAAGGATGGCCGGTCGTCATCGTTTCTGCAGACAAAGATTTGATGCAGCTTGTCGGGGAAGATGTCCTGATGTGGGATCCCCAGAGAGATATGTTGTACGATGCTGAAACTGTCAAAAATAAGTTTGGAGTGTCGCCTGGACTCCTTCTCGATTTTATGGCTTTGACCGGGGACAGTTCGGACAATATACCCGGAGTGCCCGGAGTAGGGCAAAAAACGGCTTCTATATTGATTCAGCAGTTTGGTTCCTTGGAGGAACTCTACGAACATTTAGACCTGATTTCTCAGCAAAAGCTCAGGGAGAAAATTCGGGACAATCGCGACAAAGCGTTTCTCAGTCGCGACCTTGCAAGGCTTGACGACAAGGTGCCGTTAGAAGGAAACCTGGAAGACCTTGTACTCGGAGAACCGGACGCCGGCCAACTGCGAAAGATCTTCCAAGAACTCGAATTTAAGCGGCTAATGGCTGACCTGCCAACTGACAGGAGTCTTGATTTTTCAGGCTACGTAACAATTTCAACAATGGCGGAGGTACTGGCCTGGGTCACGAAGATTCGAGAGATCGGGAGATTTGCCGTTGATCTGGAAACCACATCTACAGAGCCGGTACGAGCAGAACTGGTTGGAATATCTCTTTGCGCAGAGGATGGAAAGGCGTGTTACATTCCAGTTGGACACATGGCAGGAAACCAGTTGCCAAAGAAAGACGTTCTTGACGCTCTTCGTGCTGTGCTGGAAGACAACAGCGTGGAAAAGATCGGCCAGAATATCAAGTATGACATGATTGTATTGAAAAAAGAGGGGGTTGGTGTAAATGGCATCAAGTGTGATACAATGCTGGCATCATACCTCCTCGACCCTTCACGGCGAGGCCATTCCCTTGATGACCTGGCCCAAATTTTCCTGGACCATCGAACGGTTCCTATCAAGGATCTCCTAGGGAGTGGAAAGAACCAGATCCTATTTTCAGAGGTGGAAATTGCGCAGGCTGCGGAATACTCCTGCGAAGATGCAGACGTGACGTTTCGGCTCGCTGGTATTCTATGCCCTCGTTTGGAACGAGAGGGCCTGGGAGAACTCTTCAGAAATATCGAATTGCCATTGATTCCTATCCTTGCAGATATGGAAATCACCGGCGTACGGGTGGATACAAAGTATCTCAGCCGTCTTTCAGAAGAGTTCGGCCGGCAGCTTGGAGAGATTGCAGCGAAGATCCACTTCCTCGCAGGGGAGTGTTTCAATATTAACTCGCCGAAGCAACTGGCTGAGATTCTGTTCGACCGCATGGGGATGAAACCTGTCAAGAAAACCAAGACGGGCGCTTCGACGTCACTGGAAGTGCTCGAGGAACTTGCCTTGCAACATGACCTGCCACAGAAGATTTTGGAATACCGGTCAATATTCAAGCTCAAGACTACGTACGCCGACGCTCTCACGAGTCTGGTGAATCCGATTACCGGGCGCATACATACTTCTTACAATCAGGCGGTAGCAGCCACCGGCCGGCTTTCTTCGTCGGACCCCAATCTTCAGAATATCCCCGTCAGAACAGGGGAAGGTCGAAAGATACGCAAAGCCTTTATTCCCGCAGACCATCACCTGTTCGTGGCTGCCGACTATTCCCAGATTGAATTGCGAGTTATGGCACACGTGTCGGGAGATCAGAGGCTTCGGGAAGCTTTTTCCTCGGGAGAGGATATTCACGCAATAACGGCAGCCGGCATTTTTGAGTGTTCACCCTCTCATGTAACTCCGGAAATGAGACGCAAGGCCAAGGAGATCAATTTCGGTATCATCTATGGCATGGGTCCATTTAAATTGGCAGGCCGGATAGGGGTCGGCCTTAAGATGGCAAAGCAATACCTCCAGGATTACTACGGAACTTATTCAGGTGTCAGAAAATTCATGGAGGAGTCACCGGAAAAAGCCGCCAACGACGGTTTTGTTACCACCATACTGGGGAGGAAACGCTTTCTCCCTGACCTGAATAATCCTAACAAAATCGCCCAACAAGCTGCGCGAAGGATGGCCATCAATACGACTATCCAGGGCAGTGCGGCCGACATCATAAAACTGGCAATGATCAGAGTTCACAAAGCAATTGCTCGTCCAAATGTGCCGGCAAAAATGATCCTACAGGTTCATGACGAACTGATCCTGGAAGTAAAGGAAGACTTTGCTCAAGACGCGGCCGCCTTAGTGAAGAGTGAAATGGAGAGAGTGTACCCTTTATCTGTCCCGCTCGTCGTGGATGTGGCTATAGGCAAAGATTGGGAAGAGGCTCACTGATGACTAGTTTTCTTGAAGCCTGGATACTCACGGTAGGCAATGAAATCATTAACGGAGTCATAACCGATACGAACAGGGAGACAATTGCACGGGATTTGCGGACCGCCGGTATTTCGGTCAAAGGGATGTCATCCGTAGGCGATGATCATGCCCTGATTGCGGACGCGCTTCAATCGGCAATGGAACGGGCTCGTATCACGGTGGTGTCCGGTGGGCTTGGTCCGACTGAAGATGATAAGACGGCTGAAGCCGTTGCTCGTTTCCTCGGAGTCCCTATGAAATTAGACCAGGAACAGCTCTCACGAATTGAGGAGCGCTTCCGGCAATGGGGTCGCCCCATGGCCCAAAGCAACTCAAAACAGGCTTTGTTCCCGGTTGGGGCTGTGCCAATTCCGAATGATTACGGGACCGCCCCTGGATTCATTATCGAGAAAGAAGGGAAGGTTGCCCTGTTCTTTCCTGGTGTTCCCAGAGAGATGATAAGGATGATCAGAGAGAGGGGCATCCCGTTAATGTTCGAACGTTTCGAGGCTCCAACCCAAGTCTTCAGGACGCGGACGCTCAACGTCTATGGTCTTTCGGAATCAAAGCTGGGAGAAATGCTGGCCGATGTTGCCCGTGACGAGGAGAATTATCATCTGGCCTTCCTGCCAAGATTTCCAATTATCCGTTTAAGGATGGACGTCCGTGCAGCAAGTATCGACGAAGCGGAGCAGATACTTGATCACAAACACAGAGTCGTCGAGGAAAGGCTTCAGGAAAACATAGTGTCCTTCGATGGCCGATCAATAGAAACCGTGGTTCTCCAGCTCCTTGAGGCAAAGCGATGGTCTTTCGGGCTGGCTGAATCCATAACAGGGGGGATGATTGGCGAAATGATTACTCGCGTGCCGGGAGCTTCCCGCACATTCTTAGGCTCAATAGTCAGCTATTCCAACCATATGAAGGTGGACGTCCTGAGTGTTTCCAAACAGACCATCATGACTCATGGGGCGGTATCACACGTCGCAGCGATAGAGATGGCCCGCGGTGCGTGCAGGGCCGCTGGTTCCGATGTGGGCCTTTCTGTTACCGGGATAGCCGGACCGGACGGTGGTACGAAGGATAAACCAGTTGGAACGTTTTTTGTCGGTCTAGCGACTCCAGAGGCAATTATGAGCAGAGGCTACCTACTGCCCGGAGTTCGTGAATGGGTCAGAACATTGGCTGCAATGCAAGCACTGGATTTGTTGAGAAGACATCTCCTGGGATACCGTCTACACGGGAGTGAAGGTTAGCCTTAGTATCCCGAAGCTTTGGTGGTGATCCCTCAAGCCCGGCCTTGCAGGCATTCCATGATTACGGCGGCAGGAGTCAAGCTGGGTTGCTCGGGTTCAAGCATCCGGCGTAACTGATCGAAGCCGCGCACCATGGCTGCCCTGAGACCGTCTTCCGATCTGAATCTGACGAGCCACTCTGCCAGGTTTTCGGGCGAGGCCTTGTCCTGAAGTAGCTCGGGGACAAATAGAGGTCTTCCGCATTCTTGGCAAGCTACATGGTAGCCTGAGTCAATCATCTCCTTGATAGGCCCTCCGCCCTGTTTCTCGCTCTTGATGGCAAGTACGTTGGCGATTGCCACGTGAATATCCTCTTCCATGACAAGCGGTTTGAGAATCTTGCTCGCAAGGATCCAACTGAATGAGTCGAGTTTGTATGCTACGACGTGCGGCATTCCGGCAAGCGCAGCCTGTAGCGTAGCGGTCCCTGATGTGACTAGGCCGCTATCGCAAGCGGCCATGAGTCGGGCAGCTTCTATGTTGTGTACCGAAACCCTGATATCGTAACTTTCAAGGATATTGTGAACCAGTTCTGCCAGGTGGGGGCTTGCGAGAGGCAAGAGAAACTGCGCATCCGGATATTTCCTGGAGTACATCCTTGCGGCTTCACACATCACCGGAAGCATACGGATGATCTCCGTCTGCCGGCTTCCGGGAACCAGTGCTGTAACCGACCTTGATGGGTCTACCCCGAATTCTTTGCGCAGTTCATGTTTGTCCACGCGTGCAGGGATATCCTTCACCATCGTGTGTCCCACAAAGTCGGCTCTAAGCCCTGCAGTTCTGTACAGCTCGGCTTCAAAAGGAAAGATCGTCATCATGCGATTCACTCTCGCAGCAATCGTTCGTAGTCTTCCTTTACGCCAGGCCCAAACCTGGGGACTTATGTAATAACAAACCGGAATGCGTGCTTTTTTGGCTACACTGCACAGCCTCAGGTTGACGTCTGGAAAATCGACCGGGACGAAGAGTTGGTGGCGTCCTGAGGTAATTTCCTGTTTCATTTTCCGGTAGGCTTTGACTATGTTATGGATCTTTGCGAAACCTCCGCTCAGGCCGATGGTGTTTATATCTCGGTAGTGGTAAATGGACTCCATTCCTGCCTGAGCCAGCTTGTCTCCACCGATTCCCACGACATGGATGTCCGGGCTTAGCTGCTTCAAATCTTTCACCATGGCAGCCGCGTGGTAATCACCGGACGCCTCGCCGGCCAGCAGTAGTATTGATGGTTGTTTCATGATTTTGGCTTCGTCGCGATCTTGTACACAAATATTCATTATCGCCAATTATTTTTTGACTTGACAAGCAAAAAATGTGTGATAAGGGTCCGAATCGAAAAATCTATAGTTTTTATGAAAAAATTCAGTCGTATGAGCGGGAATTCTTACTGACGTAAAGTTTCTCGACCGTATCCCGCAATTCTCACTCGCTTTCAGGAGCCGAAAAATGAAACTGGGCCTATGTGAAAAATGTGGTCTCCCTACCGACGCGTGTTATGAAATCAGAAATAATTATGTTTATCTGGTTAAATTCTGCAGGGATTGCGGACGCACCTCGTCGTTGGTCACAAAGGATGCTCGCAAGTGGCGATGGAAGCGAGAAATCTCTGATTATCAAGAACCGGCTGTCGCTGCATGCTCCCTGAACTGCAAGTCCTGCGACCACCAGGCCCACAAGAAGCCCAACACCGTGGCTATAGATGTTACCAACTTGTGTAATCAACGGTGCCCAATCTGTCTCGCGCACGTAGATGCTATGGGATTTGCATACCATCCGCCACTAGAGTATTTCGACAAGATTTTTAGACATTTTCTTGGCAATGACCCTCGACCCAACATGTGTTTCTTTGGAGGGGAACCGACGGTTCACGCCGATTTCCTGAAAATTGTCCGGATGGCCCGGTCCTATGGTTTTCAGGTCCAGGTTTTTACCAACGGTCTGAGGCTTGCCGACAAAGACTACTGTAGAGAACTCTGTTCAATGGGGATTCAGGTCAATTTAGGTTTCGACGGTACTCGTCCGGAAATATACCATGCTCTACGGGGTGACAATTCCTTTGCTGTAAAAAAGAAGGCGTTCGAAAATGTCGTGGAATGTGGCGCGAACAAACTGGCTGTGATTTCCACAGTGGCTTTGGGAGTTAACGATGCCCACATGAGTGAGCTATTGTCGTTCATACATGACTATAGAGAACACGTATCCGTGTGGGGTTTTGTTCCGCTCACCCCCTGCTGGGACGGTAAGGTCAATCTGGAACCAACCACTACTGAATGCGTTGAAAGAATTTTTGAGAAAATGATTCCGGAGATCGAGTTCGTTTCCACCGGGATGATGCACTTTAGGGTTTTGTCGCGATTCTTCGGAAGGCAAACTCTGGGCGGCTCGCATCCGAACTGTGAGAGCGCCACAATGCTTGTTTCGGATGGTGAAAGTTACGTGCCGATTTCCCACTATCTCACCATTCCCTTGTCGGAACTGTTGGTTCGCCTCAGAAAGCTTGACTCGTCCCTGACCCGTACTGCTGCTACTCTACCTGAAACCGGTATGAGACGATTCCTGTTTGACACGTGGACTATGCTGCAGACCGTCCAGATTATTGCCAAGTCCCTAGACATGTCCAGGGTATTTGACAAACCGGCTCTCATCAATGGCGCACAAGCCCTAGTGGACCTCGTTCGCGGGAGAAAGATAGATCGTATCCTGGCCGTCAGGACCAGATGCAAGAACCTGCTAACGCTTATTACCATTCCTTATGAGGATAAGGGGGGACTCGAAGACGCTCGCTTGAGAGATTGTCCCGCGGTCTTTGCCTACGAGGACGTCGAAACCGGACGCATTAAAACCACTGCGTTTTGTTCTTGGCAGACTGTCAAAGATGATGTGTGCCGCCAGATCCAGGCGCATTATGCTTCAAGGGAGGCCGAGGCGGAAGATAGGCCTCTTGTGTCTGCCCCCGGGGCTTGATGGATGGGTAGCAGGTTTGAACCGTAGAGACACTGGGGCACGGAGGAAGATTATTAGCGCCAAAGAAATCATGCCGGAAAATCATTTCATTATTATTTTCTCTGTGCCTCATTGGTTAATTTTCTTAGCAGATTAACTGTTTACCACCCGAAGTATCCGTTGAACCCAGGCACGTTAATGCCCACGCCTCCATGACCTCCGTAACCCCACCATGCTCCACCGCCGGGAAATGCTACGCTACCGCCATTGTGTCCGCCGCGATGTCCGCCGTGATAGTGACTGTGATAGCCCCATTCTGCGCCCCCTCCGTGAAAACTGACTCCGCCGTGATCGTTGCCCGACCAAAGTCCACCGCCCGGGAACGAGAACCCCCAACCGAAGGCATCGTTCCCGGATAATCCAACTAATGCGGTTAGTGCCAGCACAGGCACGATAATCTTCAGTGTTTTTTCCATTTTTTTGATCTCCTTTTATTGATGTCTCCTCCTCTGTATACATGATTCGACGAAAGTTCTAAAATCTGACAAAAATAAGTTGACTATGATCAATTTTTTCTGCTTGGTTTCCATCACGTCATTATCTTTCCATTGTGTGAGGTCTAACCGTGCCGCTGGTGACTGTTGTAATACCGACCTATAACAGGAGCCATGTTTTGGAAAGGGCTCTGCAATCTGTTCTCGTCCAGACTCTCAAAGACTTTGAACTGATTGTCGTTGATGACGGTTCGACCGACTACACTGGAGAACTCTTATCCGGATACGAAAACAAGCTAAAGGTCTTTTCTCAGGAGAATCGTGGAGTTTCGGCAGCGCGTAACCTCGGAATACTGCACTCCCAGGGAGAACTAATAGCCTTCCTGGATTCTGATGACGAGTGGTTGCCGACCAAGTTGGAAAGACAGATAGCTTTATTTGATCCAACCAAGTCGTGCTTTGTGTGCCACACTGACGAGACGTGGTTGAAAGACGGAAGAGAAGTGCCGCAGAAGAAAATCCATCAAAAACAGGGAGGTTTTTTCTTTGAAAGGGCGCTCGAAAGATGCCTCATAAGTCCGTCTGCTGTGGTGATGTCCAGGGCTCTATTAGATCGGGTCGGCTGGTTTGACGAGTGTCTGCCTGCAGCGGAAGATTACGACCTTTGGCTTCGAGTAACCGCATTCCACGAAGTGGATTTTGTCCCGAAGCCCCTTGTAATCAAACACGGTGGAGGGCATGACCAACTATCCAGGGTAGTCCCCGCTATTGACAGATTCAGAATTGAAGCCATCATTAAAATCCTTGATGTCGCAGACTTGCCCGATGATTACCGGGGGGCTGCAGTGAAAAAATTGGTCTGCAAATGCCGTATAGTAGCGGCTGGATTGGCAAGGCGAGGCAAGACGCAGGAGGCGGCAACCTATTATGAATTGGCTGGATTCCACCAGGCCCTTTGTTTTGGATCCAAATGAGTTGGATTTGGACGACCCTAATTATCACATTCCGTGTTTCACGGGCCTGACACCGCTCATGAGGTCAATCGAAAAAGTCGGAGTGATCAATCCTCCCCTGTTTCAAGAAGTGCGCCCGGGGAAAATGGCGCCGGTGCTTGGGAGAAGACGCATGATGGCGGCACGTGAGGTTGGATTGACCGCGGTCAAGTCAAGAATAGTGTCGCCAGAAATGCCTATTGTCGACGGTTTCGTCCTTGCCTTTTGGGACAATGTTGACCGCAGATCCTTTGACTTGGCCTCCAAGGCAGTGGTTATACGAAGATTATTGGAACTGTTCCCCACGTCTTTAGTTGTAAAGGATTTTCTCCCGGTTCTGGAAATCGCTCCCAAAGGGCCGCTCCTCGAAAGTCTCCGAGCGATAGGAGGGTTAGAATATACAGTCCTGACGGCTTTGGCTTCAGGGCGCATACATGAAAAATCGGCTGAGACACTCTCTCGACTTGCAGTTCGTGATCGAACAGCCTGCATGAACTTAATAGTCGAGCTTGGAATGAATGCTAACAAGAATGCCGAGCTGATAAGCAACCTGTTCGACCTGTGTGTGATTCAACAGAAATCTGTCGAGGAACTTCTCAATGCGGCAGACGCGGTTGCTGTCTTGCAAGATGATGAATTGCCGCGTCCGGCAAGAGCCGATCGATTCAGAGAACTGGCAAGATCATGGAAATGCCCTGAACTGGTGAGAGACGAACGCAGCTTCAACCAATGGCGTAAGGGATTGTCTCTTCCAAAAGAGGTCACTGTACGACCTGTGCAGTCTTTTGAGGATTCAGGTTGTACTATTGAAGTCCGTGCCGGATCGAGGGATGATGCCAAGAGGATATTGGATCGGCTCTTCGGAGTAGCGTGACACTGCGCGGCCGATTCTCTCTGATAGCTTGAAGGTCCTTTGTGACTAATGCTTTCTCTGACGGATGACTAAAGTTTGCATCGGTCAAAAATTGATAGACCGGAAAAGAAAACGATAACAGTGAATGGCCGGATTCGATGAAGTTTTCGTTCGAACAGATCTGGATTGACGAGGATACGAGGAACGAACCTCTTACTAGTGAAATCCTTGAAAAATTGCCCTACGCAAAGATTCTCGAAGGTCCAGACGTTGCTGAAGCCGCCCGAACTCTTGCCCTGGAAAGTGATCCCCTGAGTGGAGGCAAGCGCATACTAAGACTGGTGAAGCACAGGGGTACTTTTGTCAAACCGTGCCCTGGAACACCCGAATATGTTTGCTGCGGTTTGAAGATTATCCATGTCGGCCAGGGATGTCCTATGGACTGTAGATACTGTGCCCTCCAGGCCTATTTCAACCGGCCGGTCCTGGAAGTCTTTGTGAACTTTGATGAACTTCTTGACGAAGTCGAGAGATACCTGCAACGTGAATCCGGAAAGTTTCACAGGTTCTGCACAGGTGAATTCACTGATTCACTGGCACTGGATCCTTTGACTGGGATGGCAAAACGGCTGACAGCACTTTTTTCGCGGTTCAAGAACGCGTCGCTGGAAATAAAGACCAAAACCGACCTGATTGCCACACTGTTGGAAGAAACCCCGGAAGGCCGAATCGTCTTGAGCTTTTCAGTCAACTCAAAGCTGGTAAGCCGAAAAGAAGAAATACGTTCAGCGCCTCTGGAACGGAGGCTCGCAGCAGCAGTTCTTGCTCAGGATAGGGGCTACTCACTGGGGTTTCATTTTGATCCAATTATTCCCCATGTTGGGTGGGAGGAAGCATACACTGAAACCATAGACGACATTTTTCAGTTGATCGCCCCGAAGGCAATAGCTTGGATCTCTCTAGGAGTGTTACGATTCGTACCCAAACTCAAGCACATGTCAAGTGCACGTTTCGGAGTGATTCCGTATTTTCACGACGGATTCGTCCGTGGTCTGGATGGCAAGAGTCGCCTGCACGTTGATAGACGGATCACCATCTATCGCAGCCTCGTCCGAAAGATAAGGCAACATTCGCCTGAAACGACTATTTATCTCTGTATGGAGTCACCCTACGTATGGCAAGAAGCAATGGGTATCCGTATGGACACTTCCGCCCATTTGGCAGGTTTTTTGGACGCAGCTTTGATATGACAACAACATGGGATGCCTTTCCGGATGACTGATTCCCAAAAGTCTACGATGGCGATATCTTGGAACACGCACGCCATGATCACCCGTGCAGCGGTCGCTCCGGTGAAATCGCCTTTGCTCATTGAAAAAGTTCGTGTGACGCGGCTCGAAAATTTTCTTTCGGCGGCCGAAGAGGAATTGACGGCACTGGCATCAAGAAGCAGGGATCTGTTCGGGCGGAAAACCAAGCGTCCAAGCGTTACGGCGGAGATTCAACACTATGTCCGGACAGCCGATGATTTCCTGAGGGCGTTTAGGCTCAGCCCCTATGGGGGTGTCAACTACGTCAGGGTATTGGTACCTGAGGAGGTTTCGCCTGATTCTCCACATTCTTTAAGCCGCTCAGGCCCTCCAGGCGGGGCGTACCTGCCAACCGGCGACGACGATGAACTGTCGGCAAGCGAGATCATCATCACATTTTCCGACGAACCAGACTGGGGGATGGACCAGGATCTCTTCGACATCGAGAGCTACGGATTCGGTGATCCTCCATTCGGTGGTAAGACAGGGCTTAGCTCTCAGGCGCCCTTTCACATGGCTTTTATGGATGACGACTTGCTGCTACCGAAAATCCTCCCCAGACTTCGACAGAGTTTCATGGAAGACCGAATCATAGAATTCTGTGATCTAGCAGATCTTGCTTTTGACAAGGATTTTTCTTACTGGGGATGGCGCTTCACAGCCTGGGGTATGCATTATCTTCAGGATATCACCCAGCCTTACCACGCTCACCCCTTCCCTCCTTCAGTGCTCAGGATGATCAGCATTCTCATAACGAACCCGAGTCGTGGTGGTTTGATACGAGGTATGGGTAATTTTCTGAGGAATCGCCACATCCTGTGCGAGGCAACAGTTCACTTTCTATTGAACGATGCCGTGAAGAAACACATTGCCCATCCTTTCCTGGAAGCTCTGTCCGAACCTGGAGGAAGAATTGAAGTGCCCATGGCGCAATTAATGAAAGAATCTGCGCGAGTCGCCGCTTCAAACGCGCGACGTACCGACAAGATATTGGTGGCTATGATTAACGGGCCAAGAATCGAATGCCCGGATTATTTCGCAGGTGATGACTTGTCCTACCCGTTGGGAAGACTCTTATCCGATTCAGCCGTTGAGAAACCGGTTCTGTACAAAGAGTTCTTGGAACTCATTTCCAAATGCCTTGCGCAGACCGGTAAGGTCACGAGATATGCTGTGGAGAGAGTCTTAAGCAAGCGCTCTGGAGGATTTATCTGAACTGGGGATACCACTTCTCGATAACGTCTCCACCGAGGCCAACATAAAGAATGTCTTTGCCTCTGACAGCTTCAAGGACGCCCTGTGCCAGTGATCGCCTCTGTTTACCGCCTATCTCAGAGTACAAGGCGTACTCATTGAGAAATCTCAAACGATCAGCCATGGTGATGGCAAGAGGAGTGGAGAGAAAAATCTGTGCAAGGTTTTTGATTTTGCGTCGCGTTGATACCTCGCTTGAAAAGCTTACCTCATCGTAGTCCACAAGAATAAATCTCACCCGTCGTGAAGAATGGAAAGGCGTCAAGTAATCGGGTTCATCCCTGGGAAGAAGATCAAGAGCGTCGTCGCTGACCAGAATGTTGCATGTTTTAAGGTCCGAATGAAAGATCCCTTTGGAATGCATTTGGCCAATAAACCGGCCCAGACTTCTGATGAGTCCCTTCTTCTCTTCGATGCTCCATGCGCCGGAAACTCTACGAACGATGTAGCGGTCCAGTTCCAGGGCGTTGGAGACCGACTGCATGACAACCCATTCGGTGCGAACCAAACCTCGTTTCACTTTCCTGATCAAAGCCAAGGGATTTGCTGCATAAACATTGTAATAGTTTAGCTTGTGACCGTTCACGAATGTCCGGCAACCTTGAGTAGGCCTGATCAATCCCTTGACCGCGTGGGGATATCCTCTCCAGCGGATCTCCTTTACGCACACCGTTGGGAAACCATCAATACTCACGAGAGTCACACCACTCTCTGGGGCGTTTTTCAAAACAGCGCCGACACTGCCGCCGGCAATCAAACGTTGATGTTCCTGAATTGAAGCCAGCATGAAATCCACTAGCATCTCCCAATCCGAATTCAGGATTGATCGCGCCTGAGGATGAATCTGAATCTGACACCCTTCTCGGCATGTTTGAAAGTCCGTGGCCCCGTCCAGACTCAGATTAGGTTTCGGCCCCATAGGAAGCTTTCCTTTTTATCGCTTCGGTAATCCTGTACCTGATGTAGTATCGCCAGCTTCTGAATCTTAAAGGAGTTCGTTTGACCGATCGATGAAAACATCTCAGAGCCTCCGGCAAATCGCCAATCCTGAGGTAGGCCCGGCCGAACGAAATATCATGATCAGACAGTGTTCGCAGAAAAGTAGTCAGAGGGATGCGTTTGGGGTCATAGTGTTTGAGCAGAATATCGTAAGTGTCATGTCGCAAACCTATTCGGTCATGACTGGTGTTGAATTCATAAAAGCGTATGAAAACCAGAGGCTGATTCACATATGCAATAGCATAGTCCCTGGCTATCTTGAGCCAGACATCAAACTCGTCAGCAAATCTGTATCGTGGACAGAAGCCTCCAATCTTATCAAAAACAGCTTTTTTTATCATTACTGATGACGTATGAATAAAGCTCTCTGAAAAAGCCTTTACGAGGAGGTCGCCCTTGATCCAAACCGAGTGACGAGGAGTTCCGAACCTTTTTCCAATTCGCACGTGCTTTGCAGCGACAAGAGCCACATCAGGGTTCCTTTTTATGAAGTCTACCTGGATGCTAAGCTTGTTTTCAGCCCACAGGTCGTCGTGGTCCAGGAAAGCAAGCCATTCGCCCTTTGCCATGGCAACCCCATTATTCCTGGAAGTGGCAATACCCTTGTTTTCTTGCCTGAGAGCCTGCAAATCGTTCTGATTACTTAACCATTCCCAGGTTCCATCTGTGGATCCATCGTCCACGACAATTATCTCTCTGTCCGTAAACGACTGGTTTCTTACTGAGTCAACAGTCTGTCCCAGGAGATCAACCCTGTTAAAGGTAGGTATAATTACGCTGACAAAAGGTCCCATGCGCTTATAGACACCGGCCTGAAAGGATCTCTTGGGCTCTACTAAAGACATCTTCGGAGCTAATGCTTCTCATGCACGGATGGTCGGGTTTTGGACACCGGAAGTGACGGCATGGAGTACATGGCGCGACGCCTTGAATTATATGAGCGCGTGGCCCGAAAGGCGCAGTAACCCCCGCCGATGTGGGGCCGAAAATAGTTAGAACCGTAGATGATGCTGCAACGGCGAGATGAGCACTGCCAGTATCATTTGAGATTACCATCCTGCAAATTCGCATGACGGCCATCGTCAATATGAGATCTGCCTTGCCGGCAAGATTCGCGGCACTCGAATACCGCATCGCTGAGATTATGCCGTCAATAAGGCCGGCTTCTTGTAGAGTTCCTCCGAAGACAACCTGTCCCCCGAGACGATCAATGAGGATGTCTGCCAGCATGGCGTAGCCTTCCGCAGGCCATCTCTTGGCTTCCGAGTTCACCGATCCCGGGCACAGACAGAACAGAGGTCTGTTAAGGTCCAGCCCTATTGAAACGAGAAGCTCCCGAGCTTTTATAATGTCTGTTTCAGCAATTCTGACCGAGCAATCGGGATAAACTTGCTCGTGTTTCCCCTTACCTTGAAAGTGCTCTTGAAGAAAAGCCGAAATGGCAAGATAGTAATAAACTTGGTGTTTCAGTCTGATGTTTTTCCCAAGCGGGACCTTCACGTTTAACAGAGGGCCTCGACAATCTGTGGGATAGCCTACGCGTGCGGGTATTCCGGCCAGCCATGATGTCAATGCGCTTTCAAACGCGTTCTGGAAAAGAATCGCCATGTCAAATTTGCCGGCGGCCAGTTCAGTCCTGATACGAAAAGGTCTAACCAATAGAGGACCTGAATCTATGCCAATGGGTATTATTTGATCGGCAATTCCTGAAGCTGCCAGAAGGGGGATCGTCGAAGCCGGCGCCCAATAGGCAATTCTGGCCAACGGAAAAATACGCCTCACTTCCTTCGCCGCCGGGAGGCTCATGACAGTGTCGCCCACCCAGTTGGTTCCCCTGATCACAATGCTGGACATACCAATGGAGGTCTTCAAATCTGCCTTCATGCCGGCAATTGTTCTCCAGGATTAGAGCCCTCAGTTTACCGGACCAGACTTCTATACTCCAGGGAAGCCCTTATTGTTTCAGTTAGCTTAGGCTTTGTCTCAATTTTTCTGTGTATCCAGAATCCTTTAGTCGGGCTTCCCTAAGCCACTTCTCAAAGGTACAGTCAAAACTCTTAGAAATTGAGGTCATGTTACTTTGTGGATCGTCGTCAATCCGAATCGGGACCTGAGGAATCCAGAGAAATCGCCTCGTCTATAAGCATGATGGGAATGTCATCCTTTATCTCATACATGAGGCGGCAAGCGTGACAAATAAGGCCATCGCTTTTCTCAGTTAAAACGAGATCCCCTTTGCATTTGGGACAAACAAGGATGTCCAACAACTTTTGATTGACTGCCATGGCTTCCCCTAACCAGATGGAGTTTTATTGAGCTTTTCCACCGAGAGTCCCCCAGTAAGGACTCCGGAACGCTGATCGCCGATTCAGGGTACGAAATGTCTTGCCTGCACATTTATATAACGAAGAGGGTCTTGGTGCAACAGTCAAGGGGCGCACAATAGGGTAGATCGGAAGATAAATTCCGGACCTCATGGCCTGAATCTCCACGATTCAACCATGACGTTAGCAAGTAATATTAGTATGTTGAAATTTATTATTATTTGAATTATAATTGTTCATGTGCTAGTATCTCTATGGGCACCTCATTCAGTGAAATGAATGGCCCTGAAACAGTATCTTTTAGCCCTATTCGTGAAGATTATGATGCCGCCGAGTCTTAGGGCGTCAAACTTTGGAGAAGATCAACATGATCACGAAACTTATGGGTCGAGCTATCCAGTCGCTTACAAGTCTGATTCTGATTCTTATAAGCAGCCCGGTTGCTTTGGCAAACCCCACAGAGATCACAGCGGTGCAAATCGCACCGGATTTTACGAGCATTACTATAACATCAGAGGGGCCACTCGGCAAACATTCCGCTTTTGTGATAGACCGTCCCTACAGGCTCGTCGTTGACTTTGAAGAAACAGGTCTTGGCAAGCTGCAAGGCAAAATCCGAGTCGATAATGGGCCCATGAATGAGATACGCCTAGGTTACCATAACAACCGTGCCAGAGTCGTTGTAGACTTTGGCGAAAACGCGGTGCCGCCCTTCCAAATAGAACGGAATAACAACCTCGCGGTTATAGCCCTTGGAAAAGTCTCCGGCCCGCCTCGGGCTAGTGCTCCCAAGAGCCGGCCAGTTGCCAAGCCGACCCCCGTCCGATCTCAAGATCTCCCAACGCATCCAGATCCATCGAAAACCGAGGTTGCACCAACGAGACCGGCTCCGGCCCGCTCCGAGTCTTCTGCTCTGCAATCGTCTCGCCAGGGGACCGACGACTCAACGGTGTCGGTAAAAGAAGCTGGAGTGAGGAACAACCTCGTTTTTGTCGAGTTGGTGAACCTTAAGGATCCGAAACTTACGTACCGAATGATTGTAGATCTTGACGTTGACGAACTCAGTATACGTAGTGCATCGCTAAGCGATTCAAAGGGAAACCTTAAGAAGTTTGAATTTCTTAAAAGCGAAAACGAACTGATAAGTCGATCGAACCGCGAGAACAGGGTTGCCATGGGACCGCGTAAGCATTCTGTAGTTGCTGGGTCGGTAGGTGCGAAAGCACCGAAATATGATTGGAGTGAGTCATCTATCGAAATGGAAAAAATGCCGGTAAGAGGCACAAGAACTGGATGGCCCCTCCGAATCGAGGAGTTTCGACTTCAAGCTATAAGCGCGGATCGTTGATACTGTCACTGGTTAAAATAACTAGTTCAAAGGTGCGTCGTTCGAGACTTTGAGGGCAAGCATAGAAACTCACCGCGCCCAAAACAAAAAATATTTGAAACGAGCGCTCTTGTCTGACGGTCTCGTAAGGCAGGAGGACCTCTCAGAGAAAGGTCCTCCTGCAATTAACGGAGTTCCGAACGCCTACCCAGGTCGCTGCACTCCGGCAGATTCCATTGTCAACGCTTTCTCCCGCGTACTTACATGCTGAAGAAAACCTTCTGGAGCACTTTGGGAGTGTAGTTGACCATATCCAAATACAACGTTATCCCTCCGTTAAAGAACGGCCATCCAGCGCCTAGAATCATGGCCGTGTCGATGTCCTTAGGATCCGCAACAACCTTTTCCTTTAGTACAAGGTCGATTTCAACTGTCAGGTTGGTTAGCAGCCTGTCGAGGATTTCCTCCTTGAGAAACTCCTTTTCTGGTTTATCTTTCCAAATTTCGGCTACCTTTGGCAAGAGGGTTTTGCCGGGCCCCATACCCTGATATATAGACGTTACCTTGGCCTCGACCAGTTGTTTCAAGTGTTCATTAACGGGGAAACGTTCGGGCCAGGTCTTGTGACACGTTTCCAAGACGTGAAAAGCCACGGCTGGGCCGACCAGAGCCAACAAGTCGAATGGCGCCATGGGCAGACCAAGCGATAAGACAGCGTCATCCACCTGGGTGAAGTCCGCTCCCTCGTCCACAATTTCAAAGCAGTCACTCAGGAGTTTGGTCAGTATCCTGTTGACCAGAAACGCTGGAGAATCCTTTACCAGGATGGCGTTCTTCTTGATTTTCTTGGCACACTCGAATGCGGTGGCGAGAGTAACGTCGTCGGTTTTTTCCCCCTTGATGATCTCCAAGAGAGGCAGGATGGCTACCGGGTTAAAAAAATGGAACCCCACTACACGTTCCGAATGTTTGAGCTTCGATGCCATCTCCGTGATAGAGAGGCTTGATGTATTGGTAGCGAGTATACAGTTTGGAGAGACGACTTCTTCAGCTTGGGCGAAGACTTCCTGTTTAATGTGCATCTCTTCGAACACGGCCTCGATTATAAAGTCGCAGTCAGCAAAGTCTTTCCAGTCGAGGGTTCCTATGAGGATGTGGAAAAGATGATCTGCTTTGGGCTTCGTCAGACGACCTTTGCTTGCCATCGCTGAGAGTTCGCCCTTGACATAGCCAAGTCCCTTGTCCAGGAACTCTTTCTTGATATCTTTCATGACAACCGGGACGCCGTACCGTCTCAAGAACAGCAGAGCCAACTGCGAAGCCATCAGGCCGGCTCCAATGATCCCAATCTTGTTGATGGCTCTTGGTTTTATATCAACGGGTCTACCGGCCGGCTTCTTTGCGCGGCGTTGGACCAGATCAAAGCTATAAACTCCTGCCTTGCACTGACGAGTTTTGATGAGGTCTCCTAGTGCCCTGTCTTCATCCGAGAAGCATTCGTCAATACTCCTCTTAAGGTTGCCGGCCCCTTCAATCAATTCTATAGCCCGGTACGGGGCCGGCGCGGCTCCGTGGACTCTCATGTCCAGAAAACTTCGAGCAGCTTGGCAGTGTGTTTGCAGCTTTGATACATCAGGAGGTTTTCGTTCCACCTTTTCAGAACCGTCGATAATCCTTTCCAGGAACGCTATTGATTCGTCAAAGAATTCGACGGAATCGAACAACTTGTCCGCAAGGCCCAATTGGAAGGCCTTGGCACCGTCAATGAGGCGGTTCTGATTAATAGGGTTATAAATAATGAGTTCCAAAGCCTTTTCCGGTCCTATTAGCCGGGGAGTCAGAGAAGACCCCCCCCAACCGGGAACGAGTCCTAGAAAACACTCTGGAAAACCAATTGCCGGCACGGATTTGGAAACAGTGCGGTACTGACAATAAAGAGCTATTTCAAGACCCCCACCAAGAGCAGCTCCGTTTATGGCTGCCAGTGTAGGGGTCTTCAAATCCATTATTC
The DNA here is from genome assembly GCA_026388625.1 of Deltaproteobacteria bacterium. Taxonomy (GTDB): domain Bacteria; phylum Desulfobacterota; class Desulfomonilia; order Desulfomonilales; family Desulfomonilaceae; genus CAIXMD01. The sequence continues at coordinate 35,751 of JAPLJK010000024.1, forward strand.
TCTTCATTGCTGCATGTCCGGCTGCGCCAATTTGGCGGCCTTGTTCGTAGGTATTGACAAACGGCACCTGCATCAGGTCGGCCCCAGCAGCAAAGATGTAATGCTTCCCGCAGAGTACCATGCCCTTGCATTGTTGATCGGCTTCGATTTTGTCCATAGCCTCGTGCAAAGACGCCAGGGCCCTTTCGTCAAAAGTGTTCGGCTTCTTGTAATCTTCACCGTTGTCCATGGTGACGATCGCAATCTTACCCACCCGGGAATTGTAATAATTTGTATGGAACAGTGTCGGTGCTTCAGCCATGACGATTCCTTTCCATTCGATGTTCCGTTGATCTGGGCCCTATGGCCTCAGCATTGATAGAGAGAGAAATCAGGCTTATTTGTCTCCGCTCAAAGAATCTTTCTTGGCAGATCGTGTTCCGGAACGAATCCGGAACTAGGCCTCCTCTTTCTCCTTTTTTTTCTCCTTTTTCTCTTCCCTCTTATCTTTTTGCCCGTTTCTCTGGAGATTCTTCCATACCACGGTTCCTCCTTGGCCAAGCCCCACGCACATTGTCGTAAGTCCGTACTTTACCTCAGGATGCTCTCCGAAAGCATGCATCAAGTGGCAGGCCAACCTTACTCCTGAAGATGCCAGAGGATGTCCATAAGCAATGGCTCCTCCGTAAATGTTCAACCGAGGATCGTCAGGGAACTTTAGACCAAACTCCTGCATGAAAGCCACCGCTTGAACAGCAAAGGCCTCATTCATCTCTACCAGGCCGATGTCGTCCATTGTAAGTCCGGCGATTTTGAGAGCCCTGTGAGTCGCTGGAATGGGTCCTATACCCATTATTTCCGGCCTCACTCCCGCATAGGCAAAGGACTTGAGTTCCATCTTGGGTTCAACTCCCAATTCTTCTGCCTTGTCCAAGGACATGAGTATGGCACCGGCAGCCCCGTCGTTAAGGCCAGACGAATTCCCGGCAGTTACATGGCCCATAACTCGGAACGGAGTGCGTAGCTTCTCAAGACCCTCAATGGTGGTTTCCGGCCTTGGCTGTTCATCTTTGTCGGCAACTACCCACCCCCCCTTGGTGTAAACCGTCATGGGTACAATCATGGAGGAGATTTTCCCGGACTTTATGGCCTCGTCGGCTTTTCGCTGGCATTCCAACGAGTACTGGTCGGCCATTTCCTTGGTGATGAGAGGGAACATGTCGTGAAGATTTTCAGCGGTCTCCCCCATGGACAAGGCACTCTGATCCACGAGTTTGTCCGTCAAGAACCTAGGATTGGGATCAGCAGTAGCCCCCATGGGATGATGCCCCATGTGCTCCACGCCTCCGGCTATGGCTATGTCACAGGCTCCTAGAGCTATCTCTGATGCGGCGGAGGTGATTGCGCTCATCCCGCCTGCGCACATACGATCGATAGAGTAACCGGCCGTGGTTTCTGGTAGCCCAGCCAATAATACAGAGGTCCTTCCCAATGTTAACCCCTGATCCTTTTCCTGACAAAAGGCTCCCCACGCGTTCTCCTCTACTAGTTCGGGTTTGACCTGAGGGTTGCGCCTCAAAAGCTCTCGGATCACTTTTACCACCATGTCATCAGCCCTGGTGTTCCAAAAAATACCTTTCTCGCCTGCCCTTCCGAACGCTGTCCTGATTGCGTCAACTAAAACAACTTTTCTTGATTTCATGTGCTGGTCTCCAATGAGGATTAGAATAAAGCAAAAGATTCTTCCGGTAGGTCAATAGCAGACCGTTCTCCGCTCATGATCGCTCTGGCCTTGCCTTTCGCCAAAGAAAGAACAGTGTTGGCAAAGAACTGCGCAGATGCAATCTTACCCCTATAAAAGGCGGCGCTCCTGTTTGACTTAACGAGTTCGCCTTTTTTTGCATCCGTGTCTGCCTTTTCATCGCTGTACAATTCTTCCAGGCGACGGTCTGCTATGATGGACTGCCACAGGAGCATGAACCCTACCGCTACGTCTCCGAAAAGTTCCAGGTACGGCGTGGCGTAAAGTACGGGAGTCATGAAGTCCTCAGTTATGCTTTTTAAACCGAAATAACGCGTGACTTCAATGAGTTGACGTCTAGCATCGTCAAATGGTTCTACTATATATTTTAGCCTATAATTTTTCTTGGCTAATTTTACCAGGTTACCAGTCTCAGCAACAATGCTCTTGAATAAAGCGCCTCGTTTATAACTGAGTTTTCGGCCAACCAAATCCAGAGCCTGGATCCCGTTCGTGCCCTCGTAGATGGAAGAGATTTTGCAGTCTCGCAAGAACTGCTCCACAGGATACTCGCGACAATAACCATAGCCACCGTGAATCTGAATTGCCAACTCTGTCACCCTGAATCCCATGTCAGAACTCCAAGCCTTACAAATGGGAATCAGTATGTCCAAAAATCCCTGGTACTTTGCGAGTTCTTCCTCGTCTTTGGCGATGAGGACTCTGTCCTCGCAATAGCCGGCATAATAGAGAAGCGCCCGTATCCCCTCGGTCACGCTCTTCATCCACATGAGCATTCGGCGGACGTCAGGATGCTGAAAGATAGGCACTTTGGGAGCGAAGGCGTCTTTCATCATCGTGATATCCGGCCCCTGGTAACGCTCCTTGGCGTACCTCAATGCATACATGTATGCAGCGCTGGCCTGTGCTAACCCCTGGAAACCAACTGCCAGTCGGGCTTCGTTCATCATGTTGAACATGATTTTCATGCCCTCATTTTCTTTTCCCAGAAGATACCCTATGCAATTGTCCTTCTCCCCAAAATTGAGCGCACACGTAGACGACGCGTGTATGCCCATTTTCTTTTCTACTGCCGTTGGGAGAACATCGTTGTCAACCAGATTATCCCCTTCGATTCTTTTTTTTGGAACAATGAAGATGCTGATGCCTCTTGTCCCTGCAGGGGCTCCTTCGGCACGTGCCAAAACCATGTGAACGATGTTGTCCACCAGATCGTGATCGCCGGCCGAAATAAAAATCTTGTTGCCGGATATTCGATATGTACCATCAGGATTTCTGAACGCTTTGGTTCTCAGAGCCCCCACGTCGCTTCCAGCCTGGGGTTCTGTCAAACACATGGTGCCCGCCCATACGCCCGAGTACATGTTATCCATGTACGTCCTTTGCTGCTCTTCTGTGCCATATAGTTCTATAAGGCGGGCGGAACCGATGGTTAAGCCCGGATACATCATGAGAGCCTGGTTGGCTGCGACGAACATCTCCATGGATGCACAGTACATCACGTTGGGGAAGCCTTGCCCTCCATGTTCCGTGTCGACCGACAAAGATGCCCATCCACCTTCGCAATAGTGACGATAGGCATTGTGAAAACTCTCTGGAACCTTTACTTGACCATTTTCGAGTGTCACTCCCTCTGCATCTCCCTTGGCATTCGTGGGAGCGAGTTCCTTTTCGGCCAATTTTTGGGCCGCGTCCAAAACCATGTCGAACATCTCTCTCGAAAACTCGGAATATTTTGTCGAAAGACAGAGTTCCTCGATGTTGAGTTGTTCGAATAGCACGAATCTGACATCGCGCTCATCGACTAGAAGATTAGCCATATGTTTTAACCCTCCTTGGCTGTTGCAAAAAAACCGGTTTAGCGTCTGAAACGTAAGCGTTCATACATCATGTCCACCGACATTGAGGGAACCTCTGGAACACTGGCGTGTTCTTTTCGGTGACCCACTTGTCGAAATCCACTCGCGGAAACATCCGGGAAAGACCTCTGAGAGAAATGAGCCTGACGAACCATGACTTCGCCACTGTTAACCCAAAAGCTTGCCCCGCCATTTTCCAGAGGCTTCAAGGGGCCGCTCTTGTGAACCCCAACGGCTTCAACACTGTCGCGCAAATGACTGTTGGTCGCTTAATAAAAAACTTACATCTTGTGACCCAATTTCTCAACAAAAAACATTTATTACTGAATCAGTGTAGTTTGTCTTGAGCATTCTACTCATTCCATATTAGGAATTGATGTTGCACTATTCCTGATATCGCCTACCCACGCCTCACGTGACACCGGTTGATATTCGCCTTCGCTAGTCTATAGTTTTGCCATTTTTGAGTCAAGAGTTTAAAATTGCGGATGAATCACTTGCCACAGCCTTTCGGAATTAACAAGATCCGTTTTAGTGATTGTTTCACAGCGCCCAGTCTGAGGCACTTTGCAGTAATGGTCACTGGATACTTACTGTGGAAACTCACACGATCAGTCAGGCCATTCTTACGACCGGGCTGCATGAATCGGAACACATCGCAACCATCTATAAGTTTCTGGGGAAAGCGTTCATGTTCATATCCATGATCTCGATCAGATGTTCAGCTTTGGATTTGGGCATTGTAGGTTTCCTTCAGTGGACTCACGAAGTAGCGACCTGGAGTGTCTCCGTTTCCTTCGTCTCTATGACCTGGTGGTGTGGGACAACTCCCAGCAGTTCTTCGAGGAGTTCATTCTGTACTTCACCGGTAAGTCCATGCTTTGCAAGGATGCCTTGAATCCGTTCAGGAACCCCTTGGAGCCAAAGGGCCTCAAGATCTCGTCTCAGTCCCATACCTACATAGTACTTGATCAAGACTTGGTACCCGGACATGCCTTTCAAAGGAGCTATGCGTTTGAGGTCTTCGACGACATCCTCCGGCATTCTCAAAGAGACCATCATCTTCTTTCTTTCAGTCTTCATAGCGTCGTGTCTCCTGTTTGGTCGCCAGTCTCGCGGATATCATGCGCCAATGATTCTCTCCAAGATCCTTGACGACAACATAGAGTGGATGGATCGGATGCACTGACGGAGAAAGGCCGATCACTCCGACTCGGTCTTCGCCTTGATCCGAGGCATCTTCCCAGACATGGAAAGGATCATTGAAGACAGCGCAGGCATCCTCGAACCTGATTCCATGCCTCCGTTCATTGGTATCGGCCTTGTCAGGGTCCCACTCGAAGAGTCCCCAACGTTCCCGTCTTTCGACTGTACTCATGATGACCCTTTGTCTATGAGTTGTCAATACACCAAGAGAGTTACTCCGGCCCATGCTTCGTCCTCTTCTTTCCGGTTCCAATCACGGGCCAACTGTAGGATTTCAAATTCAATGGACAGAAACTCGGTGATTTTTTCTGAATAGATTGTATTGTTCAGGAGAGTTTTCATAATAGATGGATCTGGTATCGGTCTTGGATCGAACTGTGGTATAGAGCGGGCGGTGGCTTTATGGAGCTACCGCCCGAAGCACGTACGGGTCCTGAAGACCCGAGAAAAGGTGGATGCATGATACTCTCCCTCTGTGTTTGTCTCAAGGATATTGTGCAGAAGGGGCGCGATTTTCCGTGGCCCAAACCCGAACATTGTCCTAATTGTCAGGGTAATCGCCTTTGGGGTCATGGCTTCGTCGAGGCCTTGTTGTGGCTTAATATCAGTGGAGGGGAGTGCGTTGACGACATAAGGATACTGGAAGCTGACGAGGGGCTGTCTCGATTCCTGAGTGAAATTGAGGACCATGGGGCCGTACATTGTCGGAACGCCGGGCCCTGAAACGGCGGTGGCGCAAGAAATGGACCCGTACGTTACCTTGCCCCACCTCGCTGTTGGATTACCTTCGGCTCTTTCACGACGAAGAGCAGGAAAAGCAGCGGGAATCCCACAAGGCGTTCATTCCGGCACTCAGCGAGACCTTAAGAGGGCTGGTGACGAACCGCACGATCCCCGGTGATGAAGTTATTTGGTGGCACAGGGAGCGCTGCGGGAAGAGCGAAGAGGCCCATTCGGTGATGAAGGAGGACCTGGCAGGGGGGAAGTTTCCTTCAAAGCTGTTCGGGGCGAATGCTGCCTGGTGGCAGATCATGATCCTGGCGTTCAATATCAACGAGGCCATGAAGCGTCTGGTCTTGGGGGGAGAGTGGGTAAGCCGGCGTCTGAAAGGGATCCGCTTCTGGCTCATCAACATCCCGGGACGAGTGTATGAGCACGCCCGTGGCCTGATCATACGGCTTGCTGGGGGGCATCCGTCGTATGACCTACTTGTAGCAGCAAGAAGGAGGATACTGAGTCTGTGTGGTTCACCCTAATCCGAGCATGGGGGAGGATTTTCAAGCTCTGATGGGTGTACGATGAGGCCTGGGGGAATGGTCTGTTCGAAAAAGGGGCAGAATCACAAGAGAGCGCATACGTTCCGGATATACGTGGCACACCGCTCTCCTCATACCACCCGGGAGGGAGATTTCAGACACCAAATGGGGCCTAAGGGCCAAAAAAACACCACCGCGAAAAATAGGTCGCGGATTTGGGGGTAGGTAAGACCTTGACAACAAATCCGATTCTGGTCTAGCATCACGCTGGAACAAAACCTGGGAGGGATGGCCGAGTGGTTTAAGGCGGCGGTCTTGAAAACCGTTGACCGAAAGGTCCGGGGGTTCGAATCCCTCTCCCTCCGCCAACAATAACCTCTTGATATCATTCAGACTGACCCCCCAAAATGGCGTCAGTAAATCGTCAGTAAATCCGTAAAAGTCTTTAACTTCAAGGTGTTGCCAGTATATTTGTCTAGCCTGGCGATATACCACGTTAATCACCGTCAAATTAACCTGTTTCAGTTAATCAGGTAAACGGACTGAAATTGTTAAGCTGGAGACCCTTTTCCTACGTTTCGGTAGGCTGCTTTTTTAGGTCCGTGAAGGGGGATAAGCCTCTTTCTCAGAAAAGTACGCGTACCCTCCACTACCTTCTCGGCGATCCCACCAAAGAAGAACAGGCGCCAAGTTTGATTGTCATCAGTGCATAAATGTAATTGACGTCGGGTAGGTCAGGCGTCAATATATGGCTTGGCAGTCGCCTGATCAAAGCAGTATGAGGTAAAAAAAGGAGAGAGTGTGAATTGGTATCTCGAAGTGTTGAAGAAGTATGCAGTGTTTGCCGGGCGAGCAAGGCGAAGAGAGTATTGGTCTTTCGTCCTGTTCAATGTTCTTATCAGTATTGCGCTTGGGATCATTGACTATGTTACCGGCACTTTTCGTCCTGCAGGAGGCATGGGCCTGTTAGGCGCACTTTATGGCTTAGCGGTTCTGATCCCCAGCATAGCGGTGTCAGTTAGAAGGCTCCACGACACTGACCGCAGTGGATGGTGGCTTTTTATTGGGCTGATCCCAATTGTTGGCGCTATCATTCTCCTGATATTTGTTGTGAAAGACAGTCAACCGGGTGAAAATCAGTACGGCCCTAATCCGAAGGCCACTACAGTGTGATCGCCTATTACTCAGAGAACAAACCTGGCCGAGACTTGCCAAGAAGTAGAGATTGCGGCGTATTACGGACACGATGTTCGTATAATAAGGGGGAAGGGCAAAAAAGCGAGGGATGTAGATGTTTTTCAGTTTACGCCTAAGATGTTGAAATGTTGAGGCACAAAAAACATTCCTCGTTTTGTGGTTGCAAAGTTCAAGTATTTTGGGTAATTCAATAGGGGTAAGAGAATCATTGACCTGATTAGAAGGGATTGCGACATTACGGGCTAGAACAATCCCTAAACCGGATCTTGTCTATCTCGAAGTCTTTGACCTGATTAGAAGGGATTAGCGTTTCGCGCCTGGGTTTCGGACTACATCACGCCTTTTACACATGCTCCGTCATATTCCATGCAATCGGTATCCGTTAGGCACGTAATACGCCGGGCAAACGGGCGCGCCCGCAGTGGCATGGTAGCTATTCCTCAACCATAGTGAGCGGCAGCAGTTCCCAGATAACCCAGCGGATTAATTCAAATATAGTGACGTTCCAGTGTGGATTATTTGGCGGGGAGGGGCATTAGCTCTGGGCCGAGTGCGCGAGTTCCAAGCAAATTCAGAGCAATTAGCCCGCGAGAATATCGAATCCACCATGAAGGCGGCTCGGAGGCTCATCAAGTCTCGCTTTCAGGCCAAGTGCGAAAGTTGAGTTTGTATCCGTGAAACTTGCGTCCGGTCCAGAGAGTCTCATTGACCTGCTCCGGATGTAAGACCAGCTTGCGGTATTCATCGGTTCGATCTCCCCTGATTTTGGGAGGACGCCCAGACCGAGGACCTTCTGTAAGCCCATCGATACCCCGTTCATTAAAGCGTCTCACCCAACGGGAGACTGAGTCCTCGTTTACACCGAATAAGGCCGCCACTTGCTTATGGGGCAGACCCGTTGTCAAGGCCTTGATGGCTATGAGGCGAAGGTTGGTTTGTTGGATCGGAGCAGCTTTGGTTGCGGTCTCCAACTCCTCCAGCGTACAATTTTCCTGGTTGGGCATGTTGCGTTTCCGTGACATGCCCCCTCTTCAATCATATCCCGATAAAAAAGTCGCGTTCTTTTTCGCGTTTAATTCCGAGAATCGCTATATGTGGTCATAATTACGTTGTGTCTTTCGTTCCGCAATTAGATTCAGAAGTGGTGGAGTGAAAAGGGAAAACCCCGAATAGATTCAGGGTAGATTATTTACGTGGGTACAGCGTGTGCTTTGGGTCAAACCAGACTATGTGAAAGATGTTCTCCATAAAGAAACCATATATCCTTGCTTTGGGTGTTATATAGAGTTGCCACGCAGGATAACTTCTCTTCTGATCGTCTAAGTCAGCAAAACCATTAGGACGACGCACCCGTGGATCTTTCCAGTCTATTGGGTGACAATGAGGTGAAAAATTTCTTAGATGCCTAGGTTCCAAATTCCCGTATTCTTGGAATTTTAACATCATGGTTCTTAGTAACGTATCAGGAACCTTGTCCAGCGCATATTCATCTCCGGTTTGAAGAATACATTGAAACGAGAAAACAATTGTCTGTGGCGGCTGCGGGTTAGGCTGTTGGATGCGGGACATGAATGTAATTCATTTATTGGAGTTTTTTATAAAAAGACTTCATTTCCTTCTCGTCAATAAGTGCCGTTGACGGCTCAAGAGGATGTAAATCTCCTCTAGCTTTTAGCCAAGGAGTCTCCCTATGAACAATGTATTCAAGATCCTCCGCCGTTAACTCCCCGTAGGCTTCCAAGACCTCTTTAATGTGATCGTCAATTTCATTGGAGAAAATAGGACAATCCACTTCCTCTACAATCGGCCTCCAGCTATAATCTTTGAATCTATGATATAGACTTCTAACAACGGGACCATGTATCCATGCTTCAAATCTGTCATTAAAAAGCCTCTTGTTGTGCAAGGCTAGAAACCATGCCTGTGAGTAGTAAACCAGTTTCTGGAGCTTCAGGTGGGTTATCTCCTCACCCTTTTTTTGAAAGTAGCAGATGATGTAATCCGCAACCTTGTCCGCTGTTGTTGGAACCATTGGAGTTTTACCTCCTTTCATAAATTCATCTATTCTAATACCATTTTATGATTTTCTCTGACACTTTTTTCTTCCAAGAGTTCAATTAGAAATTATCAAGGCCAAGAAAAGGCTGACTCTCAAACGGGAACTCACGCATCACCAAGACCGCATATCAGAAGAGCCCATTGGCATTCCTACTGGACCGGGCCAAAAAGAGGCGTACTCAAAGTCTATTAGCTTCCGCGCATCCCTTTCGGCATTCAAGGCATCAACGACCTGATTCCTACCTTTCTACCCGGACAACTTGATCCGATTTGGGGGGCGTCAGCATCTATATAATCGCGCGATTTCTCGGCCATAACGATATGAAAACGACGCAACGATACGCCCATCTGGAAACGAATCCAATGCGCCAAGTACAGCGAAGAGGCTCTGTAACTGACTTGTCAGTAAATCGTCAGTAAATGGAAAAACGCTCTTGTAGGGTATTGAAATGACGACTCTTTTTTGCGTGAACCAGGGTTCGAATCCCTCTCCCTCCGCCAAACCAGCTAGATTGGGCCCTCTCCGTCCTCGCGGATTTCATACTCCCGATAAAATCTGAGGAAATAATCCACACCCGACCAGAGCGTCAGGACGAGTGCGATATAGAGCAGCGCT
>JAPLJK010000124.1:0-6588 GCA_026388625.1 Deltaproteobacteria bacterium
CCCAAAAGAACCCGAACCTCAGGGAATGTGCTTGGAAGACATACCTCCGCTGTATACGTCCCCCGAAATCGACGGCGAAGGGATTTGGGTGAGCACAGGCACCCCGGATGGCCAGGATGGAAAGCCTCTCGTATACAAAACAGTTTATCGTCCTAGCGTGGACTTTCCCAATACTGTTGTTTATATGGCCGTTTTTGACATGAGCCGGCTCCGAGTCCGACTCCATATTGGCCAGAGTGAACCGGGTATTTACAAGATTTCGGCCACAAGTCCACAGGAACCCCTCTCAAGAATAGTAGCCATTACCAATGCCATGTGGATGATAGCTGGTCTGAAAAAATTGGACAATTCCATGAGCGCAAGAACCACCACAAAACCTCGAGGATAGGCAAACAGCACATACCGAGTGACACCGCCCCAGGATGTACACGACCCATTTGGGATTAAAAAAGTTGGATGCTCTAACAAACACTCATAGCCTCATGAATCAGGTTGCTCAATCGTCTTCTGGGGAATTCTGGGATGATGTCAGTTGCCAATGCTGTTTGCAGAACCCCCTGGTTCATGTGGTCGGTAGGTCATAAACTTTGCCCAAGGGTGAAATCATAACAAGCATCCCTGACTTCGGGACTTCGATAAGCCTTTTCACATTCTCGGCAAGTTCTTGCATTGTTCAACACGACTCGCTGCAAACGTTTTCCGTTCTTAAGAGCGGCGCTTCTCATGGTCCCCATCATTCTTAGAAAGGGGGCATGTACGACGATAGCCACTTGCCGAATGTGGGCTAGCCTGGCGCTGGTACTTCTGAATGAGGTTGTAAGGGTACTGTCATCTGGATTATTGAAAATGATGACCACTGCTCACTTTTAAAACGCTGTCGTTCTTCCGCCCTCTCAAAAGAAGAAGAAATTGTTTTCAACTCAAGATTGCGGATTTGTTGGCAACAGGTTAAGATGGAGCCCCAAAATTGGGTTGACATTGGCGGTCCGGTTGTCTCATAATTAGACCCGGCGCGGGAATAACTCAGCGGTAGAGTGCAACCTTGCCAAGGTTGAAGTCGCGGGTTCAAATCCCGTTTCCCGCTCCAATAACCTATTGATATTATTCAGACTGACCCTTCAAAATGCCGTCAGTAAATCGTCAGTAAATTCTAAAAAGTCTTTAACTTCAATGTGTTACCCGTATATTTATCTAACACCCCGATATACCACATTAATCACCGTTACATTAACCTTTTTCAGTTAATCAGGTAAACGGACTGAAATTGTTAACCTGGAGACCCTTTTCCTACATTTCTGTATCCCTGCTTTTTCACGGCCGAGAAGGGGGATGAACCTCTTCCTTTCAGGGAAAGTACGCGCACCCTCCACTGCCTTCTGGGTCTCTTTGCCATGTGCGCTGCTCCCTTCTCTTTCCTTAGTTGCGGCAACTCATCCACTTATGTCACCGCCCATTTTTCCAGATCAGCACTCTTCTATTTCTTAACAAAATATTCTTGTCCATGTTGTTCACTAGGCCTAGAGTAAGGATTTGATTTGTTCCCCAACTCCTGTAGGATAAGCAGAACATAACCAAAGTGTGAGTTCTTTTGTATTCACTAAGGACTTTCAGGACTATAACATTAGCCTCTAAATATTTACTGAACTTAGAAGAGGTTTGTGATAGTAGCCATGAGGGTTTCAAATGGCTCGAGGGATATGCCTGTCATGGTCCCTATAGTAGCTTAAACTCGGGATTGCCACTACGAGAAAATGGTGACTCTCGAACCGACCTCCATAATGAGGCTTACAGAAGGTTTTGACAACATGAGCAGGCTCTAGCCAAGGCCTCCTGAGACAGGAACAAACATGCGAACACGAACAGATAAATTGGCAATAAGGGCGTTGGGAATCCTGCTTCTTCTTTCTGTATCCATGTCCTCAGGACCTGGCATCGTGACGGCACAGATGCAGCAGTACCAGCAGCAGTGGCAGCAAGAGGAGCAGGCTAGGCAAATGTATGAAAGACAGCAGTGGTTGCAATGGCAAAACCAGGAACAGATGCGACAGATGTCTGACCGTCAGCAGTGGTTTCAGTGGCAACAGCAAGAGAAGGTCCGCCAGATGTACCAAAGATAGTGAATACGAAGTAGATGGCAATTTCAACAGGAATGGGTCCAAAGAAATCAAATCCTAAAAGTGTAAAGCTTCAGATTTGTAAGCGACGCCGCCAGAGCCTTGACAGAAGGATCCTTTATAAAGTTTACTACGGTTGGCCGCCCGAACACAGAGGGCAGCAGCATGAACAAGCGGCTTGCTCTTAAAAGACGCCTTCAGGCGTCCCGAACCATTGGACCATTCTGTCGCCACTCTGTTTCCTGAAACGTTCAATGAACGATGGCGTACACCAATACGCTTGAACTCACACATCCTAGGAGGTTAACGATGCTGTTCAATCCCAAGAAACATGTCAGCGGTTGCTCCGATGAGCAATCGAAGGAGATCATGCGAAAGACCATCAATTTCTTTGAAACCAAGGGTAAGAGAAAGCTCAAACAAGACGATCACGAACGGGTGTGGTACGCTGATTTCCTCGAGTTTGTGAAGAAGGAGAACATATTTGCCGCCCTCCTCACTCCGTATACCTATGGCCCGGGTGATCCGAACTATCGGTGGGATACCTGGCGCAACTGTGAGTTCAACGAAATCCTTGCCTTTTATGCGCTTCATTATTGGTACACTTGGCAGGTGTCTATTCTTGGGCTCGGCCCTATCTGGATGAGCAAGAACGAGGAAGTGAAGAAAAAAACAGCCGAACTCCTCCAGGAAGGAGGCATTTTCGCGTTCGGGTTGTCTGAGAAAGAGCATGGAGCGGACATTTATTCTACGCAGATGGCGTTGGCTCCTCAGGGCGGAGGGATCTACCTGGCTACCGGCCGGAAGTATTACATAGGAAACGCCAACAAGGCTGCCCTCGTATCAACATTGGGGAAATTGGTCGATTCTGGGGATTTTGTGTTCTTCGTGGTGGGTTCAACCCACGGGAAATATGAATGTGTAAGGAACCTGGTCAATGTGCAGTCCTATGTGGCGGAGTACGCTCTGAACGATTACCCCATTTCGGACGCTGATATCCTTTCCATCGGCCAGGACGCTTGGGATGCAGCTCTCAACACAATAAACATCGGCAAGTTCAATCTCGGGTGGGCCTCCATAGGGATTTGTACCCACGCCTTGTACGAGGCCATTGACCATGCTGCCAACCGTGTACTCTATGGGAAGCACGTCACCGACTTTCCCCACATAAAGCAACTTCTTACGGATGCCTACTGCCGACTGGTGGCCATGAAGGGGTTCGCGCTAAGAGCTTCCGATTACATGCGGTCGGCGTCTTCAGAGGACAGGCGTTACCTTCTTTACAACCCGATGGTAAAAATGAAGGTCACCACTCAGGGTGAGGAAGTGATCAACCTGCTCTGGGACGTAATTGCAGCCAAGGGATTTGAGAGGGACACCTACTTCGAGATGGCCACCCGTGACATCCGTGCCCTTCCAAAACTCGAGGGAACGGTGCACGTCAACATGGCGCTAATCATTAAATTCATGCGAAACTATTTTTTTGGGTCTGCGGAATTTCCGGAAATACCTCGAGTGAACGAGCCTCGAAATGACGATTTTCTCTTCAATCAGGGCCCGACGAAGGGGTTGGGTAAGATCAAATTTCACGATTACAATCTGGCGTATAAAACCGTCGACTTACCCAATGTCAACCTCTTCAGCCGGCAAATAGAGATTTTCAAGGAATTCCTCATCGCCTCAGCAAGCGATGCAGCAGCAGTCGAGGCTCAGGCTAAGGATATCGACTTCCTCCTAACCATGGGAGAACTGTTTACTCTAGTAGCCTACGGGCAGCTAATTATCGAATATCGGAACTTGAATCGTCATGAGATCTCCGACGACCTGCTGGATCAGATCTTTGACGTCATGGTGCGCGATTTTTCGAAATATGCGCTTCAGCTTTATTCCAAACCCAACAGCACCGAAAAACAAATGGAAATCTGCATGAGGATGATCCAAAGACCGTTGCCGAATCCAGAGAGGTTTTCAGCTATATGGAATGATCACGTCTACGCCCTTAAGGGCTCTTACACAATGACCGACTGACGAAGCGCCCGACCCTAAAATCTGGTCCTAGAGTGGCATTCTACCAAAACAGTGGTCTCTGCCTTGGCCCTGGAGCCAGTACAACCCCAGCCAAGTGCTCCATCCCGCCCCGCAGGCGGAAACACGGAGCTTATGATTGCCCCGAGACATACCGAGAGAGCTGTGGTGAATCATCATTCAGGAGGTATCGAGGCGGGAAGGGAGGAAATATGGTAGGGAGGAGGAGCCCGTTGGTCATCGAGCAGGGCTCCCCCGTGAGTGTTCACATTACCGTGGCGATCAGAAGGCCAATTCACATGTTGCTCGCGGTCGGCGCACTGTCCCAGTAATGTTGTCTCCTGTCTACACAGGCGTACTTGAACCAGCCGCCGGGCTTCCAATAGGCCACCCTGGCCGTTAACGTGTATCCTTCGATGAGTTTCCAACCGATCCCGCCGCCAATTTCGTACCCAAGGTCTCTCTCCAGAATGTTGGGGGCATACGTAAGGCCTCCTTCAGCATTGGCGAATGAAAGGTCAACGAGGTTCCCACTCGGGTCAAGATTACCTTTGTTCCCGTTACCGTACTGCAGCGCAGGAGACTTAATGGAGTCGTAAGCCGGATCCGGCCTTATCCATCCCCATCCGTATCCTTGGGACGCTCGGCTGGCGTACAGGAAGGTTCCATATACATTCAGATTAGACGCCACAGCGTAATCCAATCTCACGCCATACGTGCTCGCGTCGGTAATGAAACCGTGGTTGGAAGAGCGAGATATGGAACCGTTTCCCGATCCGTAGTCGTACCCCAGCAACAGGCTGTAGGGCAAATACATGTTCACCCCGCCGTTAGGGGAAAATATGGGAACAATGGTAGGCTGCCTGTCGATGAGTCTGCCGCCACGCCTGTCCGGACCGGGATAGTAGGCCCAGAGAAAGCTCATCTTTGCCGGACCGGCCACTGCGCCGCACTCGATCATGCCTGCCCACAGTTCCCAGTAACGAGTTTGAGGCTGATAAAGTGTGCCACCAGGTTCACGCAGAGCGTAACCGTTCTGCCGGTAGAACTCGTGATAAAACCCCACTTCAGTATTGAAGAAAAACCGTCCGTCGAAATATTTAAAATTGGTGAATCCGAAAAATTGGGAGCAGTCCACTGCGAAGACTGGAGTTTTTGGAAAAAATAGCGACCCCGGTAGGTAAATCTCCGATTCCGGGCCCTTGTGACCGTTGCTGTATTCGATGTAGGTCTCAGAACTGATGTTTCCCGCGTTGTACATGAGCAAACCAGCGACATGAGGCTGAGCTGCGCCACTCCTGTCTGTCTTGAGCGGATAATTTGATGGACTGTTCGTGCCCACTGCTCGACCCGGTCCCCAGAAATAGTATTGCGCACCAATTATGAAAGGGCCAAAGGGAATGGATAGGACCACCGCCTCAGTCGAGTTCTCCAAGGAGTCGATAATCAAGCCAAGACCGACGGTGTTTGGCTGCTTCCCTATGGTTATGATTCCCCAAGGCAACTGAGCCTCAACATTCAAGATTTGCCAATAACCGGGGGAAAATGAATTTCCGATGCCTGGCGCCTGACTATTCAAGTACCTGGAAGTATTGAGCTGGCCGTACGCCACCTCCCCCACAGAAAGGGGATTCCAGGCTCCAATTCTGTAAACTCCTCGAACCGAGACCGCCTCATTCACTTTCACTTTCGGGAAAAGAATTGTGTACATGTAGTTCGCCGCCACATCCGAACCCGAAGCCAGGTCATCACCCCAAAAAGCCACAGGCGTGCGACTGGCAATCTCGTGACCAAGCCAACCGTTGCGAGCAGCTAGCCTCACATTGCCGACCCCCGAGCTGTTATCTTGATTGTACGGCCCGAAAAAGCCTCTGTCGCCCAGTTGAGAGAATTGATAGTACTCCCATGAGAAAACCCCGGACAAAGAGAACTCCCAGGCGCTGGCCTGTGAAACCGACAGAAAGAGCAACACCAGAAGGAGACCGACCTGTTGGATTCGTCTCATACTTTCACTCCAGCCCTGTTATATTGCCTTTGATAGCAGCCTGTTTCCATCACTATATCAAATGGTTGATCGGGAGAACAAACTTTTCTTTGTTTGCCGGTTTGCCCGCTGAATAGTCCGGGCTTGTTACTCAGAGTCCCCGCCCAGGAACTCCGGACGGAGGTAGACGGGGTCAGGGTATGTGTAAAAACCCCGGCCCGATTTGAGGCCCAGCCAGCCCTTGTCGATATAGTCCCGCTTAAATTGGTCGGCGAATTGCTGGGCGCCCGCGTCGCCTGACATCTTGGCGTTGCTCTCCATCACGTGCCAGATAGTATCCAGCCCTATCCCGTCCAACATTCCGAAAATTCCCATGGGCATTTGAAGGTGAATCATGACCGCCCGGTCCACGTCCTCTACGGATGCGATTTTTTCCTGCAGCGCGATTTTGATCGCTACTGAGTT
>JAPLJK010000104.1:0-11128 GCA_026388625.1 Deltaproteobacteria bacterium
TCTCAAACATCTCATCAATGTCCTCGGCACTGATGTCCTTTCCACTGACGATGATGTTGGATATGGCCGCCCGCGATTTCTGAAGAGCTGCCTTCACTTCAATGCAGGCAATTCCGTACCGGCTTCCAGGCGAGGGGGCTCGTTCGACCACCAATACCTTCCTGGCATTGAATAGAGCTTCCCTGACTTCGTCCTCGGGGAACGGCCTGAAAACTCTCAGCTTCAGCAAGCCCACTTTTATTCCTTTATCCCGATACTCGTCTACCTTCTCCCTAATAATGCCGACTGTACTGCCTATGCTCACCATAATCACATCTGCATCTTCAGTTTTGTATGATTCCACCAGGCCGTAATGACGGCCGAACATCCCGGCGTACTCTTTACAAACGTCTTTTATTACCTGCTTTGCATTCTCCATTGCCTGGCACTGTTGCATCTTGAACCACGGATACTGTGACATCACTGGTATGCCGCCGGTTATAGGATAGTTGGGGTCGACAAGTACATGCTTAGGGTTGTACTTCGGGAGGAACTTGTCTACCTGTTCCTGTTCAGGAACATCCACCGTCTCGAAGCCGTGGCTCATTCGATGACCTTCAGATACCACCAAGGATGGCAGCAATACCTTTTTGTTCTCGCTGATCTTGTAGGCCATTATCATAGAATCGACGATTTCTTGTCCATCCTCGGCGAAGAACTGGAGATAGCTTGCATCCCTTTCCGAGAGCGCGTCGGAATGATCGCTCAGCAGCCCCTGGGGAATCCCGATTTCGCGGCTGGCAAGCGCCAGGACGACGGGTAGCGCCATTCCCGAGGCCGCCCATAGCATCTCCCGCATGAGAGCAAATCCCTGAGAACAGGTACAACTAAAAGTCCTGCATCCCGCCACTGCGGCGCCAGTGCAGATGCCCATGGCGCCCAGCTCAGACTCGGCATTAACTATCTCAGCGTCCAACTCGCCTCGGGTGACCATCTCATAGAGTTCTTCCGAGGCTGGAGTGGCGGGTGTAATGGGATATGCACTTATAACCTCCACCCTTGCTAGCTTGGCACCGTGAGCAATACATTGATTTCCGGAAAGAAACATTTCCATAGTTTATGCCTCACATATGACCATCTGGATTGCCCCTTTGGGACATTCATAGGCGCAGATGCCGCATCCTTTGCAATATGCCATGTCTATTTCGATGCGCGGGGTATCTGACGGTGCAGACTTATCTACGTCGAGCCGAACTATGCAATCATCGGGGCAGTACTGCGAACAGATTTTGCACCCGATGCATTTTGAGTTATCTACAACCGGGTCATGCACTCTCCAAGTTCCGGTCTTGTTGACGAGAGCAATTGTTCCAGCAGCGTGGACATTGGCTCCCCTAATGTATACCTTATCCAACTTTCACCTCTTCATATCCAGCCCTAATTGCCTCAATATTGCGCTGCAGCTTCTCTTCTGAGAATCTGGAGCTAAGTAGCAGCCGTGTACCTTTTTCCAAGGATTCCAATGTGACAAGACCAGTAGCAGCGGCAAAGGCTCCCAGCATTACAGTATTGGTAATGGGAACCCCTAGTATCCTCAATGCAATTGAAGTGGCGTCAAGATAGACTGTCGCGTGTGATAGACCCGGATCATTGCGTGCGTTGATTATCAGCTTGCCGCCCTCGTTCATACCTGCTTCAACATTGACGATTCGCGTAAGCGCAGGATTCAGGACCGTGACAATATCAGGCTTTGCTATGTTTCCACGTTCCGCGATACGCTTGTCTCCTATCCTAGCGAAAGCTTCTACTGGCGCTCCTCTCCTCTCGGCGGCAGGACTCATACAGGACAGGCCAAACTTGCCATCGAATCTGACAGATGCACACAGGATCTGCGCAAACGTTACTGCGCCCTCACCACCTCTTCCGTGTACCCTTACCTTTATCATAACTTTAACACCCCATCGATAATGATGTTAGACCGCCGAGAGTGATCTTGCCCACATAGTATTAGTATAGAATTAGCTTTGCGCCCTGTCAATGCTGCGAATTGCCAAGATAGCTTGGCTGCACTATAATAAATATAAAGGGCGTATCTATAAGCTCTGATACTTGGATAACCTCAGGATGCAAGTGTATCTGGAGACCTCTTAGTATTGCCAGACTGTGCAAGGACAAGCTATTTACCAAAACTTTAGTTGTTGAGGATAAGGAGACATCAAATAAATGCTGAAGCATCTATTCAGTCCTGCTCGAATAGGTTCAATTGAAATCACCAACCGGATTGTAATGTTAGCTATGCACCTTGCCTTTGCAACGGAAGATGGATTCTCTACCGATCGGCTGAAGAACTTCTATATTGAGCGAGCGAAGGGTGGGGCAGGTCTGTTGATTATAGGAATGGCCTATGTTGACATGGCTGGCAAGGGACAGGGTCTATCCCTTGATATCTATGATGACAAGTATGTTCCGGGATTGAAAGAAGTAGCTGAAGCCTGCAAAGTTTATGGCAGCAGGGTATTTCTGCAACTCAGCCATCAGGGCGGAACAGCCCTCCCAAAGCTGACCGGGCAACAGCCAGTGTCTTGCTCTGTTATTACTACTCGTAAGAGCGATATGGCGCCAAGGGAATTAACTATCGCTGAGATTCACAAAGTTGTTGATAAGTTTGGTGAAGCTGCAAGACGGACTAAAGAAGCATCGTTTGACGGAATTGAGGTAGTTGCTTCCACCAATACTCTGATTAACCAGTTTCTTTCCCCTATCACCAACAAACGTACTGACAAGTATGGTGGTGAACTGAAGAACAGGATGAGGTTTCTACTTGAGGTGAATGAGTCTATTAGAGGCAAAGTAGGCAATGACTACCCATTATCATACAGGATAGTTGGTGATGAGCTTATGGAAGGGGGAAATGGTTTAGCTGAAGCAGTGCGGATTGCTCGGGAACTGGAGAAGATAGGTGCCGATGCAATAAATGTCAACCTGTCCTGGCATGAGGCACCCGTGCCACAGATAGCGATGTCGGTTCCCAGAGGGGCGTTCACGTATACTGCTCGAGCTGTAAAAGAAGCGGTCAATGTGCCGGTTATAGCAACCGGCAGAATCAATGATCCAATACTTGCAAATAGGCTGATTGAAGATGGTGTGACCGATTTTGCTGGGATGGGAAGAGCCCTTATTGCCGATCCCGAACTCCCCAACAAAGCCAGAGAGAATCGCTTTGATGATATCAGACCTTGCATAGCTTGCGGCCAGGGTTGTTTTGACGTTGCGATCCTCGACAGACCTGTAACCTGCATGGGTAATGCTGCTGTCGGTAGGGAAGATGAGTGCAAAATCACAAAAACGAAGAGGCCCAAAAAGATCATGGTTGTAGGCGGTGGCCCGGGAGGGATGGAGGCGGCGAGAGTTGCAGCTTCAAGAGGGCATAAGGTGAGTCTGTACGAGAAAAGCCAGAAGCTAGGTGGATGGCTGAATCTTGCCTCCATTATTCCGGGTAGAGAAGAGATTAGCAGCCTGGTGAATTACTTGATCACTCAGGTTAAGAAGCTTGGTGTTGATATCAGGTTTGGGGTAGAGGTTACAGCAGGTTTGATTAAAGAGGAGAAGCCCGATGTGGTAATAGTCGCGACCGGGTCTAATCCGGTGGTTCCTAACATTCCTGGGGTTGGCAGGGATAATACGGTTACTGCAGGGGATGTCTTAACCGGAAACGTGAAGACGGGCAAGAGGGTGGTAATCGTGGGAGGTAGTGGCGTGGGCTGTGATGTAGCAATATACCTGGCAAAAAAAGGGACGGTAGATGCTGAGACATGTTTCTTCCTGGCTGGAGTGGGGGCGGTTGACCTGGACGCCATGCTCTCACTGAACAGGAAGGGTACCAAGAATGTTACTATTGTAGAAATGCTTCCCAAGCTGGGCCGAGGCATAGGGATTAGCACCAGATGGACCATTATGAGGACACTGAGGGAACTCGGTATTTCGATGATCAGCAGTGCCAAAGTTGAGCGAATAACAGATAAGGGAGTCATGGTAAAAATTGATGGTGAAGATAAATTAATTGAAGCAGATACTGTCGTAATCGCTGTTGGTCATAGAAGCAATGATAAACTTTTGGAGGAGCTGAAGGCGAAAGCCCCTGAAGTCTACGGCATTGGAGATTGTGTAGAGCCGAGAACCGCATTGGAAGCAATTCGAGAGGCCTACGACATCGCTATCAGGATTTGACGACATGTGAGTTAGTAGTGGAGGATGTGTATGTATAAAAAGAAATTATTGATGCAGGATAAAGCTCTAAAAGAGAAATGGCAGACAAGATTCTCCAAGATCTATGGTGATAGAGAATTCAAAATGGCAACAAGCTCGGGGATACCGGTTAAGCCATTCTATACGGCAAGCGACATTAACGATATTGATTACGAGGATGTGGGAGTACCTGGAGAGTATCCCTACACCAGAGGAATATATCCGGTACACTATCAGTTCCAGCCCTGGATGAATGAGCAGATTCATGGCTATGGTTTGCCTGAGCAAACACGAGAGAGGATGGATGCTCTATCGGAGCAAGGCATGGAGGGGTATTTTGGAGGTGGTGTCCACAATATAGTTAGTGACCTGGCATCAAATGCTGGCTATGATCCAGACGATCCTAGGGCTGAAGGGTGGGTTGGCCAGGGTGGGGTGGCAATATATACCGTAGAGGATATGGAAAGGCTGATTCATGACTTGCCTCTGGACAAAACAAACTTCGTCTGGAATATCCAGGACACCTCAATGGCGATGCTTGCGCTGTACATTGTGGTAGCCGAAAAGATGGGTTTTCCCAAGGAGAAGCTGCATGGCAATACTATGAATTCACTCTACCGTCGATGGTGTTGGGATTGTATTGGCTTCCCTCCTGAGAGCGCTTTCAAGTTGATGGCGGAACTCATTGCATATTGCACTCGGGAGATGCCGCAGTGGAATACAACAAACATTAGCGGTTACTGCATGATCGAAGCCGGTGGCAGTCCTGTTCATGAGACAGCGTTCGTTATGGCAACCTCCATTGCCCTTACGGATAAGTGTGTACAAGCAGGATTGAACCCGGATGATTTCTTACCCAGGTTTGGCTTTCATATCGCGCAGGGCAACGATTTTCTGGAGAATATTGCCAAGCTACGTGCCATAAGAAGAATGTGGGCCAAGATCAACAAGAACAGATTTAACTGTAGTAATCCCAAGGCTATGCAGGCTAGAATCTTCGTTCAGACCGCGGGCTCGTCATTGACGGCGCAGCAGCCATTAAATAACATAGTAAGAGCTGCTTTTCAGACTTTGGGTGCGATTCTGGGAGGTGCCAATGCCGTGCAAACGGATGCCTACGATGAAGCACTGAGTATACCAACAGAGGCGGCGGCGGTTCTGGCTCTAAGAACCCAGCAAATCGTACGCCATGAAACAAATGTGCCAAATGTCTCCGACCCCTTGGCGGGTTCCTATTATTTAGAATGGCTTACCAACCGTATCGAAAGTGACGCTTTCAATCTGATCCAGAAAATTGATGACATGGGTGGCTACATAAAATGTTGGAATAACGGCTGGCTCAGTGGAGAGCTGCGAAAAAGCGCCTATGAGTGGAGAGAAAAGGTAAATAGCGGTGTTGAGGCTGTGGTCGGGGTGAATAAATATGTGACTGGAGAGAAGCAGAAGGTTCCGGTTTTCAGTGTCGATGAGTCGATAGGGAAAACTTCGGTGGAGCGTATAATAAAGTATCGAAATCAGCGCGATAGCGCCAAGACGAAATCTGCTCTTGCGAACCTGCGGCAGGCGGCAATCAAAATTGATCAGGGCACGGGTGGAGAAGGCTATTTAATGCCAGCGTTAATTGATGCTTTCAGGGCAAAGGCTACCCTAGGAGAAGCAATGGAGGTAATTAAGGCAGTATTTGGTTTTTCTTGTGAGCAGTAAGGAGCTAGAAATGGCTGATACAGGACGGAAAAAGAGGATACTACTGGCTAAGTCACAGATAGATGCTCATGATAGAGGGGTAAGATATATTGCCAGGAAACTCTTAGAGGCTGGGGAGGAAGTGATTTTCATAAGGTATGGAGTGCCAGACGAAATTGTACATGCTGCTTTGCAGGAGGATGTAGATGTAATTGGGATTAGTTTCTCGACGGGTACACCATTGGCTGTTGTTCCAAAGGTAATGAGTTTACTTAAAGAACAAGGCATCAAAGATAAAGTGGTGATAGTTGGGGGTATAGTACCAGATGATATCGTTCCGAAATTAAGAGAGTGTGGGGTGGCTGGGATCTTTGGCCCGGGCTCGGCCCCCGCTGATATTATTGATACCATCGAACGGGCAGTCTCAAAGAAGCCTTCAGCTTAAATGATATCGAGCAATCGAATAATACGGAGGAAAAGGTGATAGATTTTGAATTGCCGGAACAGCACAGAATTCTGCTTGAGACAGTAAGGAGGTTTGCCAGAGAGGAAGTTAAGCCTTTAGCCGAGAAGTTCGACAGATCCCCAATATTTCTGAAGGACGAATTCTTACATATCTATAAAAAAATCGCTGACCTGGGCTTTTTCGGTGTAATGGTGTCGGAGGAATACGGCGGCGCGGGAGATGGATTTGACGTCCTCGCCTGTTCCATAATCCATGAGGAATTGGCGAAAGTAAGCGCCGGAATAGCCCTTTCTTATTTACCGATGATCGTTGTCGGAGGCGCGATCATAGGCAAGTTCGGTACAGAGGAGCAGAAGAAGAAGTATTTGCCACCGGGGGTAAAGGGTGATCTGATTCCATGCTTTTGTGTAACCGAACCGGATGCAGGATCCGACGTAGCGGGTATTAAGACCAGCTTTGTTCGTACCGGAAACAAATATATCATAAACGGTACAAAGCAATTCATTACCAATGCGTCTGTAGCCAGTCTATTCTTCACACTTGCCAAGGACAAGACGACCGGCAAAACCTGGGCTTTTCTGGTCGAGCCAGGCGAAGGGGTTTCTGTTGGGAAAGAATTGGACAAGATGGGATTCCGGGCCTCTCCGACCTCGGAGGTATTCTTCGAGGATTGTCGGGTTCCGTCTGAAAACGTCATCGGAAGAGAGGATAAAGGCGTCCTTCAATCTCTAACTGGAATTGAATTGGAGAGGATTTTCTGCGCCAGTATAAACCTGGGTATTGCACAGGCAGCATTGGAGGAATCAGTTAAATACGCAAAGGAGAGAAAGGCTTTTGGGAAACCGATTGCCGACTTCCAGATGGTTCAGTCCCTTTTAGCAAACATGGCTACGGGAGTGCAAACGGGTAAGAGCATGCTCTATTATGCGATCTGGGATTTTATTAAGAATAAGGATGTAAAGAGAAAATTTCCATCGTTGGCCACTTCAGTTGTTAAATACTATACAGGCAATATGGTTCTTCAGGTTACCTCGGATGCTGTTCAGATTCACGGGGGATACGGTTACATAAAGGATTATCCTGTTGAGCGTTATATGCGCGATGCCAAGTTGTTGCAAATAGGTGGCGGTACATCTCAAATCCAACAGATGATGATTGCGAGGAATCTTCTAACATAGTGGGGAGTCTTGCCTTAGGCAAATGTGAGATCGAAAAAAGGACGTTCCGGTTGTGCTATTTCTAAGATTTCTATATTTCTTTAGGCCAAACTATTTAAAAACTGATGGGCATATTGGAAGTGAATAACCTGTTAATAGTGCAGAGATTGCGTGGCTAAGCCATTTTGAATAGCCAGGATGCGAAGAGGATAAAATATCACCCCATCATCTTTCTACTAGTGAGTTGGTGAGGTGGCTTGCAGGCCAGCACAGAATTCGAAAGAATGCGAGGATAATAGATTATGGAATTCAAGCACATTACTCTTGAGAAAAAAGAGGGGTATGCAAAGATTACCCTGAATCGCCCTGACGTGCTGAATGCACTGAGCTCAGAATTAATGCTGGAAATGCAATTGGCGATACGTGATAGTGAATCCGACGAGGCAGTAAGGGCGGTAGTTATTACCGGTGCAGGTCGAGCGTTCTGTGCGGGCGGAGATCTAGCAGAGCAAAAAAAACTCGGTGGGGATCATCGTAAAATTGAGAGGTGGCTTGGAATTATTAAGGAATCGTTTGCTGTCCTGTACAGGTGTACTAAACCCACAGTAGCTATGGTGAACGGGCTGGCGTTGGCCGGAGGTATTGAACTGATTCAGCTTTGCGACCTTGCAGTTGCTGCTGAGGATGCTAGAATTGGCGACCAGCATATCAATTATGGACTGATGGGCGGTTTTTGCTCTGTGCCGATGTTGCCCAGGATAGTAGGAGTCAAGAAAGGGAAAGAGCTTCTCCTTACTGGTGGTTGGATAACTGGGAAGGAAGCGGAAAGAATTGGCTTGGTAAATAAGGCGGTTCCTGCTGATACGCTGGAGGAAGCAACGAATGAGTTGGTAGGAAGACTGACTAACAAGAGTCTTTTGCTTTTAAAGGTAACAAAGGATCTGGTCAACAAGACACTTGAAATGGACCTGGATAGCGCTGTGGAGACGGGATTCCTGGCCACAGTGCATCTGTTAGAAACGGGAGAAGATGTGAAGGAAGGTTGGGCTGCCTTTTCGGAGAAAAGAAAACCTGTGTGGAAGGGAAGGTGAGCTCACCAGCTCTGGAAGCGGGGACTGGTTGCAGTATGGTCAGTAGAGCGGGTAATTAGAGAGAGGAGATTCTAAGTTGTGAATAACCTGAAAGATAAGGTCGCAATCGTCGGACTTGGGTGGACGAAATTCAGCAGGAATTCGGGTGTGAGTGTGAAGAATCTGGCGCTCGAATCTTGTAAGAATGCAATTGACGACGCGGGTCTGACAGTGAAAGACGTTGACGGTATTGCGACGTATAATATTGGAGATTCGGTTAGCCCCTATGTTGTGGCAACTGGTTTGGGTCTGCCAGAGCTGAGATGGAATATAGAGTACTTTGCAGGGGCAAATGGCGCTACCTCGACTCTATTGACAGCCGCTTGTGCTGTTATCGGCGGATTAGCTGATACCGTCCTTATCTTCAGAGCTATGAATGGCCGTACAGGCACGCGCTTGGGCGGTG
The DNA here is from genome assembly GCA_026388625.1 of Deltaproteobacteria bacterium. Taxonomy (GTDB): domain Bacteria; phylum Desulfobacterota; class Desulfomonilia; order Desulfomonilales; family Desulfomonilaceae; genus CAIXMD01. Next base: position 9,067 of record JAPLJK010000104.1, read on the forward strand.
CGGGATTGAGCCTAAATACATCCGGAGTGGAGCAATATTGTGTCCCCTATGGGTTGACTACCTTTCCCCAGGCCGTAGCCATGATTGCCAGGAGACACATGATAAAGTATGGCACCACGAGCCGCCAGATGGGGGCTGTAGCGGTGACGTGCCGAGAGAACGCCATTTTGAACGAAAGGGCTGTGTTACGTTCCCCCCTGAGTATTAAAGACCACCAGAATTCCAAGATGATTGTTGATCCCTTGCGTCTGTACGATTGTTGTCAGGAAACTGATGGGGCCTGTGCAGTATTGATTACTTCAGCGAACAGGGCAAAGGACCTAAGACATACACCTGTTTATTTGTTGTCCGGCACCCATGGCGCTGGTTGGCAATCGGGCGAATTCTTTGGAAAAACAACTGCTTTTTGGCCTGAATGGGACGAATTGTCAGACACATACGCCAAGACAATGGCACCGGAGCTTTTTGGGAAAGCAGGTATTACCTCAGAAGACGTTGATGTGGCTGAGTTATACGATTGTTTTACAATAGAACCGATAGTGCAACTTGAGGATTTCGGTTTCTGCAAAAAGGGCGAAGGGGGAGCATTTGTTGAATCCGGGGCCATTAAACGGGATGGCCGTTTGCCGATAAATACGCACGGAGGACTTCTTTCTGAAGGATATATTCACGGGTTTAATCATGTGCTGGAGGCAGCGAGTCAATTACGGGGCGATGCAGACGTCCGCCAGATTAAAGATGCTGAAATTGCTCTTGTTACCGGGTATTGTGGACCGGTAGCAAATGCCGTAATACTAAGGAGATAAATGAAAATGAGCTCTTCTGGCTATGAAAAACCTTTGCCTCAACCCGATCCAGATTCGCAAATGTTTTGGGAGGGTTGCAAGCAACATAAGCTCCTCGTTCAACGGTGCAAGAAGTGTGGAACACACTGGTTCCCACCCGATTCAATGTGCTATATGTGCCAGTGCAGGGATTATGAGTGGGTAGAGGTAGAAGGTAAAGGTGAGGTCTATAGCTGGATAGTGGTATATTATTCCCCTCATCCCGCCTTTTCACGCGAGGTCCCCTACGCGGTCTCATATGTTGAATTGAATGCACCTAAATCGATTCGTATGTGCGGAAATATTGTGAATTGTAAAAACGAAGATATTTATGCCGGTATGCCGGTTGAGGTGGTCTTCGACGATGTGACCCCCGAAGTGACACTCCCTAGGTGGAAGCCGACTAAGTAGCCCAATTCACGATAACGATGGCATATAACAGTAGATTCCGTGTTCTACTGATCGACGCGGAATCTACTTCGCATAAGTCCTGTTACGCGAAAAAAGCCAGGACTAAAAGGGGGCACTCATGGATGATCTCCTATTTTGGCTGTATTTCTCCACTTCTGTTTTGTTGATTAATCACGAGATTGATTCCGCTTACTGGAAAGAATGGGAGTTGTTTAAACTCCCAGGAGGTATTGCTGGATTCCTGCTGATCCACTTTCCTCTATTGATCCTCATTCTGTACGGATTGATCTTAGTTCACACACATTCTTTGTCAGGTCAGGTATTCTCATTGATCCTATGTTTCGGAGGTGTTTTTGCCTTTGGAATCCATACATATTTCCTCAAGAAAGGCCGAAGTCAGTTCGATAAAGTCATTTCGAAAGTCATACTTGCGCTGATCCTGATTGCATCTCTAGCCCAGTTGGCCGTTACTATATATCTGATGATTTGATTTTCGGATAACAAGGTTCACTTTCCCGGGGGGAGGTAAGCGGAACGATGATGTATGATGTTGCAGTAGTAAAGTATAGCCAACCTTATGAGTCATTAAAGCAGGCTGTCGAGTTATGCGGGGGAATTGGAGATATTACCTCTGGTTCAAAGGTTTGCATCAAACCGAACATAGTATCGTGGTATGGGGACGTAAACTTCCCCAAGTACGGTGTTTTGACCACCTGCCGTCTGATTGAAGACATGGTCAAACTGCTTATGGAGCATGGTGTTACTGACATCAGTATTATTGAAGGTATGGTAGGGTCGGAACAGAAACATAAACCATCAATACTGGA
>JAPLJK010000053.1:0-92169 GCA_026388625.1 Deltaproteobacteria bacterium
CCATACAGCTTAAAATGCTACAATTATCAAGCTGGAAGAAATACAAAGTAAAATATTCATTCATAAAAAAGTTGTTATTTTTGAATAAAATAAGATGTCATTTATCTCAATTTCTAAAGATAAGATCTCTTTTCTGGTGTACCATACAGCTTAAAACGCTACAATTATCAAGCTGGAAGAAATACAAAGCAAAATATTCATTCATAAAAAAGTTGTTATTTTTGAATAAAATAAGATGTCATTTATCTCAATTTCTAAAGATAAGATCTCTTTTCTGGTGTACCATACAGCTTAAAATGCTACAATTATCAAGCTGGAAGAAATACAAAGTAAAATATTCATTCATAAAAAGTTGTTATTTTTGAATAAAATAAGATGTCATTTATCTCAATTTCTAAAGATAAGATCTCTTTTCTGGTGTGCCATACAGCTTAAAATGCTACAATTATCAAGCTGGAAGAAATACAAAGTAAACTATTCATTCATAAAAAAGTTGTTACCGATTGACGCCGGCCTTTGACATCCGTCCCCTGGGAGCGCAGGCTTCCAGCCTGCACTGGGGTTTACAGATTTTTTTGTATGATCGGACATTAACTTTCAAATCGGCTACAAGTAGGGGGGGGGGATAGTTGGCGGGGGTATCAAGAACGCGAGGCGACCGGATCCGGACAATGACTCTCCGGATCCGGTCGAGGAAACAATAACTAGAGATTCATGCGTCCGAAACCGCCTCCCATGCAGCCTCTACCGCCTGAAAAACCTTCGCCACGGCCGCCGAATCCGCAGCCGCCTCCCATTCCAGGCCCGAAGGGACCGATTTTTTCCCGTTGCTCAGGAGTCAGGATTGCCCTGAACTTGGAACCCATTGCGCGCCGTTCATTTCGCATTGCATCCTGAAGCGCCCACATCTCTTCTCTCTTTTTCTGAATGGCCTGCTCGTCCGGTTTTTCCACCGAGGTTGATTCCAACAGCTCAATCCTTTTCTTTCCCATCTGAGCCATGAGTTCGTTGGCTTTCTTCATAAAATCCAGCCTCAAAACCGTAGCCTGATCCTTTTGCTCTTTGGAAAGATCGTTCCATACAGATGCGCCCTTGCCCAGGCCGGAGCCCCTGCCCATTTCGCCCGGGCCGGCGTAAACCGAGCACACGGTCAATAGTGCCACTGCGGATAAAACCGAAACAACCGCCAGTCTCGTCTTCATTTTGTAATTCTCCTTGTTTCCCAATAATTTTTTCGTATCTGAGAGTCAATACCGTGATTGTGGCAATATCCCGCGAGGAAAAATTGCTAATTATTTCTCAGGTCCCATGACAGGGCATGGCTCAACGCCGCCTGGCCCAAACCCGTGGCCTCTGCCGCGACCGTGTCCCATTCCCATTCCGGGACCACCGCATGCGCGGTTCTTCAAGAAGGAAAGAAATTCCTGGCGCTTGTCGTCGGGTAATTCGGCCATGGTCTTGCTGATTCCGGCGAGCGCTGTTCTTTCCATACGTGCCCTCAAGACCAGGAGTTCGTCGATGTTCTTGTCGACAGCCTTGAGGTCTCCTGGATTTCCGGCTATCAGGTCCAGAACCTCGAGTTTCTTTTCCTGGATCTTTCTTCTGGTTTCCATAAGAGCAGCCCGATCGTTGCCCTTCCACATATTTCTTATGTAACGGAAATCGCTCTGGTTAAACGTCTGCCGTGGATCGTTTGCAATCGCATGGGGTTTTGGTTCCAACCACAGGCACCAGAGCAATGTGCCGAAGACAGCGGCATTGATTAGTAGTGAGAATACAAGCAGACCTTTGAAGAGGGCGCTTTTCATCAGAAGTTATCCTCATGTCCAATTTCCATGACAAGGTCTCCAAAGTATTGGCCATTGTCCTGCACCAACAACTCCACCAAACTGTCAGGCTGGCGTGTACTTAAGATCTCAAATAGAGAAGTGCCCGCAAAATTACCCAGTCCAAGAGCGAGCATTATCAGGGTCGCAAAAACAGGTAGTCGGCCCCAGATCGGCAAGGCCTGGTAACCTGAACGTCGGTCTCTCCGGGACGCAATTCGAGCTTTAACCTTCTCGGCAATGGTCGCGTCGGTCGGATAACCGGCTGAAGACCTCAACCGACTGTTCGCTGAAATCATTCGCAGATGAACGTTTGAGCAACTCTCGCATTCCCTGAGATGCCGTTCCAACCCGTGCTTCAAGGTGTCGGGGAGTTGTCCGTCAATCAGTGCAGATATTTGTCGTTGAAATTTAAGGCACTTCATGGGCCTTTCCCTCCACATAATTATACCGCCCACCGGTGCAAAGCCCGCGAAAACAAGCCAAGTTATTCCTCCAATGTCTCAAGGAGTTTTTTCCTGGCCCGAAAAATAAGTGACTCGACCGAAGAAACAGATGTCTTCATTATCGAAGCAATTTCCTCGTAACTCATATCCTCTTCAGCCTTCAGAAGCAGAGCAGTTCGCTGCCTTTGCGGAAGCTGCTCCAGAGACTTCTTAATTCTGTGAAATTCCTGCTTGGTTGCCAAAAGATTCTCCAGGTCCTGCGGGGGACAGTAGACAGGATTATTCACGTGTGCCGGATAGTCTTCCTCAGTTTCGTGCTCACCGATCAACCTCAAGACGTTCCTCTTCAATGAGATAAAAACATTGATGCTTTGGTTACGCGCTATGGTGAGCAGCCAAGTCTTGAGAGAACCCTTTGAAGGTGAAAACCGACCGATGTTGGTAAAGACCTTGAGAAAAGTTTCTTGCGTGACATCCTCTGCTTCTTCGGGGCGGCCGGTTATGCCGTACGCGACTCGGAAAACAACCTGGGCGTATCGGTCCACAAGAGCATTGAAATGTGCTTCAGAACCCTTTTGAGCCTGAAGGACAAGTTCCTCATCAGTCAGGGTGTCCAAAGCTTTCATGGTCGAAAACAAACCGCTTGCCCTAAAAAGTTACCCATGTCACGGAGAAATGGTATCATTTCAGATCCCAAGCGGCCTCTGCCACTTCCTCTTAAGTTCCCAGATATCGGCGTCTACGACATTGTGATCCAGCAATCCCTTCACTCGAAGTCGAGACTCAGAGATTACCCGGCCCACACGAGCAATCGGGAAACCCTTCATGCACTCTTCAAACTGTCGTTGCAATTCGGGCCGAACGCTGATTAAGAGGCGGCATGGTGTTTCCGAGAACACAGCGACGTCGTCTCTTTCAACTCCGTCACACAGCATGTCGGCCAACGACACTGTAGCTCCCAATCCGCCTGAAAACGCGCTCTCTGCCAGGGCTATCCCTAGCCCGCCGTCGGACAGATCGTGACACGAGGCTACCAACCCGGCTGTCATGGCCTGGTGCACAGCCCTGTACGTGCGCACAGTAAGTTCCGGTTCCGTCAATCTGGGAACTTTGTTTCCAACAAATCCTCTGGACGCGAAGTACTCCGAGCCCCCTGTCTCGTCACGAGTTACGCCCACCAGATAAATCACATCTCCCGCACGTTTGAAATCCGGCGACATTGCCTGGTTGACGTCGGGGACTATTCCCACGGCGGTGAAAAGCACGGTGGGGGGAATGGATATCTTGGTATCCCCGATATTGTAGTCGTTTTTCATACTGTCTTTGCCGGATATGCAGGGAATCCTATATACGGTGGTAATGTCAAAAAGCGCCTGATTAGCCCGCACCAGTTGGCCTAGTTTGTAATCTCCATCCGGGGTTTTTTCCGACTGGACCGGGTCGCACCAGCAAAAGTTGTCAAGGCCGGCCATGTGATCCGGATCGGCACCTACAGAAACTATGTTGCGTACTGCCTCATCAATGGCTGCGGCCATCATCCAATAAGTATCCAGATCCGAATAACGAGGAACTATTCCGCATCCCACGGCCACTCCCCGAAACCTGTCCAATAAAGGCCGAATTACCGCTGCATCGCCTGGTCCGTCATTATGTACTCCGACAAGCGGTTTAATTACTGTACCGCCCTGGACTTCGTGGTCATACTGACGAATGAGTCTCTCTTTTGAGCAAATGTTCCACCGTCCCATAAGTTCTTCCAAAACAGATGTCAGGACTTTCGGGCTTTCGAAAGACGGCTCCTCGTGTAGGTGCAGTTCCCATCGTGCAGATAGGGACATTTTGGGTAGGCCGTCGTGAAGAAAGTCGAGAGGCAGCATGGCTGCCGGGCGATCTTCCCAGAAAACAGTGAAATAGCCGTCATCCGTGAACTCTCCGAGGTCTGTGGCCTCCACGTCAAGTTTTTGAGCCAGGCTGAGAAAATCCTCGAGTTTGTCCGGCGGGACCGCGAGTGTCATGCGCTCCTGGGCCTCGGAAAGCAATATCTCCCACGGTCGAAGGCCTGGATACTTGAGCGGGGCTCGATCCAGACTAAGCCTGGCACCGCCGGATTCCAGAGCCATTTCCCCCACGGAAGAAGACAAGCCGCCGGCTCCGTTGTCCGTGATAGAGGTATAGAGTCCCTTGTCACGGGCCATCAGGAGAAAATCGGTCATGCGCTTCTGGGTTATCGGATCCCCGATTTGCACGGCGGTGGCCGGTGATCCCTCGTGCAATTCTTCCGATGAAAAAGTTGCTCCATGAATACCGTCTTTTCCTATTCGGCCTCCCGTCATGACGATCCGATCGCCAGGCCCGGCGCGCTTGACGTGAGCAGGTCGGCCGTTGATTTGGGAAGGCATTATCCCGCCGGTACCGCAATAGACAAGTGGTTTCCCAAGGTAGCGTTCATCGAACACTACGGCACCGTTTATCGTTGGTATGCCGCTCTTGTTGCCGCCATGTTCCACCCCTTCTCTGACACCCTCGAAAACTCTCCGGGGATGCAGCAGCCGCGGTGGTATAGAGCCTTTAAAATCAGGAGGAGCAAAACAGAACACGTCGGTATTGAATATGAGTCTTGAGCCAAGGCCGGTTCCGAACGGATCGCGGTTCACTCCGACAATTCCGGTTAGAGCGCCGCCATAGGGGTCTAGAGCGGAAGGAGAATTATGTGTTTCCACCTTTACCACGAGATTCCATTCATCATCAAAGCGAATCACACCAGCGTTGTCCTTAAACACCGAAAGGCAGAAATCCCTGCTGCCCAATTCTCTGCGTATCTTTTCAGTGGCCCCTTGAATATACGTTCGAAAAAGACTGTCGATCTCGTATACTTTGTCACCCTCCACGTAATGGATTAAAGCGTTGAATATCTTGTGCTTGCAGTGTTCCGACCAGGTTTGGGCAAGCACTTCCAGTTCACAATCGGTGATCTCACTGTTCAGTCCCAGGTCGAAGCGACGATCGAGAAAGGCCTGATTACTGAAATAGTTTCTGATGGCGATCATCTCTTCAAGGTTCAGGGCAAGAACCCCTTCCCGGCTTAGCCTGAGAAGTTCGGATTCGTCCACATGAAGGTTTATACGACGTATGATGGATTCAGCACGTGTGCTCACCCGAGGAACCACTATGGCTGTTCGATCCTGCCCCGGACCGAACAGGGTACGGGTTTGGATAAGATCGTTGGCAAGCATGTCCCGAGCAACTGTATCAGCTTCCTGCCTGGAGATATGTCCCTTAATAAAATAGAGTTTGCGCGAGTAAACACCTTCACCTGGCCTGAAACGAATTCCAAGAGTCCGTTCGATGGCTTCCCGTGCAGTTCTTGCAACGTTGTCAGTGACACCGGGTCGGAAACCCACTGCAACGAGCCAGTCAAAGGGGATGTTCAGAGGGCGGTCTATTGAAGCTTCCTGTATGACGGGATCTCGGAATACCTCCTCTGAGATAAAAGCCAGGTCCTCTAAGCTGAGTTCTCGATCGATTGTAAATTCCTCGGCCACTCGAACGTCTTCCAGGGGCAGCCCCAAGTCAGAGGCTATTCGTGCCTTTATCCTTCGACCTGCCGGATCTGGGAAGGAAGGCTTCAAGCAAACTTCTATTCTATGAGGCATATTCTCATCCTTGGCAGAAAGTGATTTCCTCTATCCGGCCTTCCGGAAGAGACAATTTGAAAAAGCTACCCAGACCCCGGAACCAAAGCTCTTCACGTACTCAAAAAAATCCGAGCATCCAGAGCCTGAGCACCCAACGATGAAACCACAATTGGGTTGATATCCATGGAGTTTATCTGAGGGAAGTGGACCATAATGTGAGCGACTCGTGAGATGGCATCCATCAGAGAGTCTCGATTAATCGGGGATCTTCCTCGTATTCCTGCGAGAATCTCCGATCCCGGTAGCTCGTCGATCATTTCCGCGATTTCGCCCATGGACAGAGGGGCCATTCGCAAGACGGTCCCAGCCAGAATTTCCACAAATACCCCACCGTGTCCCAACAGAACCACCGGACCAAATTGGGGGTCTGTCTTTCCTCCGATGATCAACTCACAAGATTCCATCGATAGATAAGCCATCTTCTGCACCAGGACACCTGAAAAATGGGTTTCGCTTTGCGCACGGAAACGTTCAATCATTTCCAGTGATGCCTGACGAACCGCCGCCGCATCGGGCAATCCCAGGATTACTCCCCCCAAGTCTGATTTGTGGGAAACTCCTGAAGCAATAATCTTAATGGCGTAAGGACCGACCATGTCCCCTAAAGCGAATTCCACATCCGAAGGATTCATGATAACCCGGAAATCAGGGACCACCAGCCCGGCCATGGAAATCATCTCGAGGGCCTCGTGAAGCATTGGCGAGCGCTTCTCTCTGGTACATCCGGCAATTAGCCCCGCCACCGACTTATAGTTGGGAGCCGGTTCAGGTTCCGTAATTTCACTGTTACGTTCTATAAAAGACCTACGGTGTTGATACTTGATAGCCGCGTCCAGAGCGCGAACCGCTCTTTCCGGACTCATAAATATGGGGAAGTCGAATTCTTTGTGCAGGCGAGAAATTTCAAATTGTTCGGTTGAGACGCAAAGAGCAACCGGCTTGTCGTACTCCTTTGACATCAAGGCCGCGGATTGGAGCAGCCGACGAGACGATTCGCCTTCAATAGCGGCGAAATAGGTGTGCAAGAGCAGCACTCCGTCCACGTTGTCTTCCTTGAGGGTATGCCTGATTATTCTAACGTAAACATCGAAGTCGAACAGGTCGCCCAAGTCCAGTGGATTGGCGAGCTTCACAACATCTGCCCTGAGGTGTTTGCGAATTTCAGAGAGGAAATCTTTGCCGAAGGGGGGAAGCTGAAAACCGTAAGCGTAGGCTGCGTCGGCTCCTATTACAGCGTGTCCTCCGGAACGAGAGACTATGGCTAGATTTCTGCCGCGCATCAGCGGCAACTGTAGTATCTTCACAAAGTCAAGATAGGTCTGCATATCTCTGAATCGAACCATGCCTGCTTGATGAAGCGCCGCATCCACAACCTGATCGTCGTTTGCAAGAGCCGCTGTGTGAGATTGGGCGATGACGCTGCTGAACGAACCGATGTTTGCTTTGTGAATCACAATGGGTTTGGGGGATCGCCGGCCTATTGAGGTGAATCTCCGGCCGTCGTTGATGGATTCAACATAGAGGCAGACCACTTTGGTCTCCTGGTCATCCACGTAGTATTCGAGCAAGTCGTTTTCGTCCACGTTAAGCTTGTTGCCGATTGATGCAAACTTACTGAAGCCCAGTTGTTCACTGTCGAACATGTTCAGGAAGCTGAGAGCAACGCCACCGCTCTGGGCGACGATACCCACACCGCCGCGACGAAAGACGGTTTTGAGTCTTGTGAACGGTGTCGTCAATCCATTCGCGGCGTTCATGATTCCGATGCAATTAGGGCCGATAAAACGGATATTATATTTTGAGGCTATTCGATTGAGTTCATCGCCCAGATTTCGCCCCTGTTCGTCAAATTCTCCAAAACCACCACTCTCGATTATGGCTCTCTTAATACCTTTGCGGCCACACTGTTCAAGAATGCCTGGAACGGTTCCGGCCGGAGTCAGAATGATTGCCAAATCCACGGGTTCATTGATTTCATCCAAGGATTGGTGAATTTTTCGTCCAAATAGTATTCCACCGTCACGCCCAACCAGGTGAATGACACCAGTATAACTGAATTCGAAAAGATTCCTGGCAATCTCCTTCCCCAGATTGGACGGCAACGTGGAAACGCCGATAACCACTACGGAGGACGGATAAAAAAGGTCTTTCACAGCTTCCTCTTTCTTGCAGGTCGAATAAATAACCAGGATTTCAAGACGCCGCCCACGAATAGCCAACCGACAATTCTCATTCAGGATATCCCTGGGGGTGTTCGGAAACCCAGCGGAGAACTTCCGAAACAATTGCATCCAAATTGGACCTGGAAGGACTCCAGTCAAGTAACCTGGACGCCTCGGTTGAATCTGCCACAAGTTCGGGTGGATCGCCGGGTCTTCTGGGGCCGAACACGGCCTTTAGATCAATTCCGGAAACCCTACTGACAGCCTGAACTACCTGAAGGTTGCTAAACCCGGCGCCAGTACCCAAGTTGAGCTTCAGCAGAGGCACATTGTCCAGTAGTGCAAGCGCTTTCAAATGGGCTTTCGCCAGGTCGGTGACGTGTATGTAATCCCTTATACAGGTGCCATCCGATGTGGGATAATCGCCTCCATATATAACAAAGTCCTTGTCTAATCCGAGCGCATAGCGGACCACATTGGGGATGAGGTGCGTCTCAGGACGGTGATCCTCCCCCAGCCAATAATCCGGCTCACAGCCGGCCGCATTAAAGTATCTGAGGCAGGCGGATCTGATCCCGTACGCCTGGTGATAGTCTTCCAGCATCCACTCGATTATAAGCTTGGTTCGTCCATAGGGTGAGATAGGATTTTTGGGGTGATCTTCTCTGAGTGGAAGTCTTTGCGGTACACCGTACACTGCGCAGGTGGAGGAGAAAACCACGTTCCTGTGACCGGTGAATCTCATGGCCTCCAACATGTTGAAAGCTGCTATCACATTATTCTGATAATACTGGGCTGGATCCGATACGGATTCTCCAACAAGGCAACTTGCGGCGAAATGAAAAATGCCATCGTAACTATTGCGAGAAAGGTGTTCCCGGAACGAATCACTGTCGGCAAGGTCTCCTTGGTAAAACTCCGTACATCTCAAAGCTGCGCGGTGACCCTTTGACAAATTGTCCATGACGGTGACATGGAATCCAGTATTATGCGCACACAAGGCAAAATGCGACCCTACATAACCGGCTCCTCCGACTACGAGAATTCTATTGTGGTTCATATTCCTGCTTCTCCGAATACTAAGATGTAGTTTCCAGCAGGTCGGAGCATAATCAAGGTCTCGCGGCAAATGTTTCGAGACCAACAATTCATCGCAACCAACCGGAAACGGCTCTGAGATACAGACGGCAATAGTAGCACCCAAAAGCACCGAGGCGCAAATTATTAGCTTTAACAAAGCCGAATTCAACCTGTAAAATCAGCGAACAGGAAGTCAAGAATTGTGCTATGTTGATGTGAGAGTGATCACGTGTCTTGATACACTGAATCATTACATCCGTTCCTGTCTGAATCAAGGAACAGATTTTTTCAGGGTTGGTTGATATAAGAAAAAGTGATTGCAGAATGAAGAGGAGGTGACGGATGAGGTTCGACATTGCTGATGTGAAAGCCCGTGAAATACTGGATTCCAGAGGAAACCCCACTATTGAAGTAGACGTGTTTCTTGATGGAGGCGCGGTCGGCTCAGCAGCGATACCGTCTGGAGCATCTACCGGAGAGCGGGAAGCTGTAGAGCTTCGAGACGGAGATCCCAAACGATATGGCGGTAAGGGCGTCCTGAAAGCTGTGGAAAATGTCACACAAGAAATTGGCCCTGCTGTCATCGGTATGGACGCATTCGATCAGCCGGGTTTAGACAGCCTGCTGATAGATCTGGATGGAACCACCAACAAAAGTAATCTGGGGGCCAATGCCATACTTGGGGTGAGCCTTGCGGCCGCCAAAGCATGTGCCGCAGAACTGGGAATACCCCTTTATAGGTACCTTGGTGGAGTCGATGCCAGGCGCCTGCCGGTGCCCATGATGAACATACTAAACGGCGGAGCACATGCAGACAACAACGTGGACATCCAGGAATTTATGGTTATGCCGGTTGGAGCCTCATGCTTTAGCGAAGGCCTCCGGATGGGCGCTGAGATCTTTCATGCGTTGAAAAAAGTTCTGAAAGGTAAAGGCCTGAACACAGCCGTGGGTGATGAAGGAGGTTTTGCTCCCAACCTTGGATCTAACGAAGAGGCTCTCCAGGTGATCATCCAGGCCATAGGAGACGCCGGCTATATTGCCGGCAAGGAAGTATTTATTGCACTCGACCCTGCTGCCAGCTCCTTTTATGAAAAAGGCGTGTATAATCTGGGTGCTGAGGGCTCCAAAAAGAGTTCTGCTGAAATGGTCGATTTCTACGTCAATCTGGTTGAGCGCTACCCCATCGTGTCAGTAGAAGATGGGCTTGATGAAAACGACTGGGATGGGTGGAAAATTCTTACGGATCGGCTGACGGACAAGATACAGATTGTTGGGGATGACCTGTTTGTGACAAATAGGGAGCTGCTCCAGAAGGGAATTGATCTGGGAGTAGCCAATTCAATTCTCATCAAGCTCAATCAAATTGGAACACTCACGGAAACTATCGAAGCCGTGCGCCTGGCCGCTGTCAATGGGTATACAGCGGTAGTCTCTCACAGAAGCGGAGAGACGGAGGATACAACCATATCCGACTTGGTAGTGGCCCTGGGGACAGGACAGATCAAAACGGGTTCGGCCTCCCGGACCGATAGGATTGCCAAGTATAACCAATTATTGCGGATAGAAGAGGATTTGGGTGAAAGCGCAATTTATGGAGCGCCGGGCCTCAAAGTATGAATGACAGCCCGTTGAGAAAAGTATTATCCGTATAGGTGAAGTGGATTCACCGACGTAGCAACACCCTCGGAGGTTCCTGATGTCTGAGCCTAAGGTTCGCAAAACATTTGCCGAGATAAATCGGAAGATCAGGGAAGGCAAAGCGGTCGTAGCGACGGCAGATGAGATGGTAGGTATAACCGGAGAGTACGGTCCGGTTGAAGCCGCTCGAAAGGTGGATGTGGTCACAACCGGAACATTCGGTATAATGTGCTCTTCCGGTGCGTTCCTGAATTTCGGGCATACAAAACCTAGAATAAAGGCGAACAAGGTTTACCTGAATGGCGTTGAGGCCTACGCGGGTGTGGCAGCGGTGGATTGCTATATAGGGGCCGCTCAGGCCAAGGAAGACGACCCTCTCAATAAGGTTTTTCCAGGTCGCTTTCGTTACGGAGGCGGACACGTGATAGAAGATCTCGTCTCGGGGCGAGAAATTTATCTTGAGGCATCGTCTTACGGAACGGATTGTTATCCCAAGCGCAGGCACGAATCCAATATGATACTCAAGGATTTCGTGGACGCGTTCTTGCTTAGCCCTAGAAACTGTTATCAGAATTACAACTGTGCTGTGAATCTGTCCAAGAAAACTATTTACACGTACATGGGAATTCTAAGACCTGATGGCATGAATGCGAACTACTCGACTGCCGGTCAACTGAGTCCATTGCTTAACGACCCTTTTTACCGCACGATAGGGATAGGAACCCGCATCTTTCTGGGTGGAGGTATTGGATACGTCATCGGGGCAGGGACGCAGCATAATCCGAGGGTGCAGAGATCGGAAAACGGCGTAGTAATGGGAGGAGCAGGGACCATAGCAGTCAGGGGAGATTTAAAGGGCATGTCCTCTCGCTTTTTGAGAGGGGCCTCTTTGACTGGTTACGGTTGTTCGTTAAATGTTGGGGTGGGAGTTCCTATTCCCATACTCGACGAACACATGGCCAGGTTTACTGCCGTTTCGGATGATGAAATTCTCGTGCCGGTCGTAGATTATGGGAAAGACTATCCTGAATCCGGCGGTCAGCCCATTACCCATGTTACCTGCGGCCAACTCAAGACAGGAGAGATCACCGTAGAAGGAAGGCAAGTTTCAACTTCGCCGCTTTCCAGTTACTCGGCAGCTTTAGAGATAGCAAGGATTCTCAAAGAATGGATCGAATCAGGACAGTTCCTGATTGGTGAACCCCAGGACACATTGCCGACTGTTCCTTTTGAAGGTTTCCAAAATCAGGGATGACTTTCCCCGTAGTATATGAGCCTAGAGTTTATAGGGATTTCAATGGGTTGGATCGTTTCAAGACGTTCAGGGTGGCAGTCGAAACCTCGGACCTCTATGTCAAGGCCCATTCATCATTGGAGGCAGAGACAGAACGCCTCATACGTGAGTGCAGGGCAAAGATCAAACAGGCCATTATCCGCAGGCCCGAATTTCTGACGAGCCTGGTTCCTATCGAAGAGGATCCACTTGATTCAGCCGTGGCGACTCGCATGGTGAGAGCGGCAAAAAAAGCTGGTACTGGACCAATGGCTGCCGTGGCGGGAGCGGTGGCTGAATACGTTGGCCAGGCGCTCTTGGAGAGGTCTCCCGAAGTGATTGTGGAGAACGGCGGGGACATTTTTCTGAAAGTATTGGAACCCACAGTAGTCGGACTCTTTGCCGGAGATTCGCCATTCAGCGGTCGTCTAGGCGTGAGGATAGAATCGACCCCCACACCCTTAGGTGTATGTACCTCGTCAGGGACGGTAGGTCCTTCACTATCGTTTGGAACGGCCGACGCCGTAGTTGTCATATCAAAAGACGTGCCGTTGGCCGATGCGGTCGCGACTGCTGCGGGAAACATAATCCATAAACCCAGGGATCTTAAGAGGGCTGTGGAATTAGCTCTAAAGGTGCCGGGTATAGACGGGGCACTCGCCGTATTGGGGGACAATTTGGCAGCGCTTGGAGAAATCGAATTGGTTCCGGTTCACAGGGCTGATACTGCACCGAATTCCCGGCACATCGGTGACACCAAGGTTGCGGAAGGAATAGAGAGGTAGTGACATGGCGTCCAAAAACATATTGCTGATATTCAAGTCAAGCATCATGTACAAACCGGTTATTTTCAGGCTTGCTAAGGACTTTGATCTCGTATTCAATATTCTCGAAGCAAAAATACTGCCGCGCCGCGAGGGGCGAATTCTCCTGGAGTTAACCGGCGAAGACGATTTGATAGACAAGGGGATCAGGTTCCTGGAAGACCACGAGGTCGTTGTGGAACCTCTAGCGGATAACGTATGGCGCGAAGAAGAAAAGTGTGTCCATTGCGGGGCCTGCACCGGCCTGTGTCCCACCGGCGCCCTGATTCTTGTGCCCCCTGAAATGAAGGTGGCATTCGATGCCCAAAAGTGTGTGGCCTGCGGAATGTGCGGACTGGTATGCCCTTTTGGAGCCATGAAAGATGTAACGCTTTTCGATCCATTTGCCGAAGGACGGACCTCTCACTGAACTCAAGAGAAGATCTCCCCTTGGTGCTCACAATTTCAGACAGTGACCTTCCTTGGAGGATTTCTGATAAAATTCAATGTCTTTGGATGATCAGCCTTTTTGCATTCCGAAAATGATTAGTCTTGGCCGAGGAAGATCGGTCTCAGCAAATTCTGTTGAAATTTGAAGCCTTCTGAGCTAAATTAAGACACTTGTTCAAAATTATGGCAGGAAATCAGTCATGAGGAGGGATGGAGAGATGGCGTCTCGAATCTACAATTTTAATCCTGGGCCTGCAGCCCTCCCGCTGGCGGTCCTGGAAGAAGCCAAGGCAGAGTTCATCGACTTCAAGGGCTCAGGAATGTCTGTTGCTGAAGTGAGCCATAGGTCGCCGCTGTTCGAAGGAGTGCTCAATGATGCAGTGGCTCGCTTGCAGCGCCTTCTGAAGTTGCCTGAGAACTTCAAGGTTTTGTTTCTTCAAGGTGGAGCAAGCACCCAGTTTTCAATGGTACCAATGAACTTGATCCCTCCAGGATCATCAGCCGACTATATCAACACAGGGACTTGGGCGACGAAAGCCATCAAAGAAGTTGAAATACTAAAGAAATCATATAAGGTAATTGCTACCAGCGCAGACCGGGACTTCCGCTATATCCCGAAGAATTTCGTCGTCACCCCTGGAGCGGCCTACCTTCATTTTACCTCTAATAATACGATCAAAGGAACGCAGTGGGCTACTTTCCCCGATGCAAGGGATGTCGCTTTGGTTTCGGACATGTCGTCGGACATGCTTTCTCGGCCGTTTGACCCTAAACCGTTTGGCCTTATCTATGCCGGCGCCCAAAAGAATTTAGGACCGGCCGGGGTTACTCTCGTAGTTATACGTGAAGACATGCTGGAGAGAGTCCCCAATGATATTCCGACCATGTTACGCTATACCACGCACGTGGAAAAAAATTCGCTGTATAACACACCGCCCTGCCTGCCTATTTATATGGTTCAGCTTGTGTTAAAGTGGCTCGAGGATACCATAGGTGGATTGGAGGCGATGGAGAAGCTTAATCAGGAGAAAGCCGACCTGTTATACGGAGCCATAGACGAGAGTGAGTTCTACACAGGAACGGCTGATGTTGACAGCAGGTCCATGATGAACGTTACTTTCAGGTTGCCGAACGAGACTTTGGAGAAAAAGTTCGTGGCGGAAGCGCTTGGAGAGGCAATGGGCGGGTTGAAGGGGCACCGCTCGGTAGGTGGGTGCAGAGCGTCTCTATACAATGCCGTTAGTATAGATGCTGTACGGTCCCTGGTTGATTTGATGAGAGAATTTGCGAAAAAAAACGGATAGTCGAGCCGGATCTGGAGAACTAGACTATGGATTACCACATTCTCGTGTCCGATAGGGTTCACCAGAAAGCAATTGATCTTTTCTTGAGTCAGCCTGGATTCCACGTCGAAGTGAATACAGGTCTATCCGTAGAGGCTCTCACAGACATTATTAAGAGCTATGACGGGCTGGTGATTCGTAGTGATACAAGGGTAACCGCCGCTATTATTGCAGCCGCTCCAAAATTGAGGGTTATAGGAAGAGCGGGCACCGGCATCGATAACGTTGACGTTACAGCAGCAACCCGCAGGGGGATAGTGGTTATGAACACTCCCGGCGGTAATTCGGGAGCAGCCGCCGAACTCACTCTCGCGCTCATTATGGCTGCCCATCGCCACATTCCCCAGGCCGTCGCTTCCGTGAAGATGGGCAACTGGGAGAAAAAAAGATTTCAAGGCCGAGAAATGGCTGGGAAAATTCTGGGCGTAATAGGTTTGGGAAAGATAGGAAGTCTTGTAGGCAAACGTGCGGGCCGAGGACTAAGAATGAATGTATTGGGATACGACCCGGCCATAACCGAAAGTGCTGCTTCCCAGTGGGGTGTCAAACCTGCGTCGCTTGAGGAGATTTATCGTAGATCTGATGTCATCACTGTCCACACGCCGCTTAACAGTGATACCCGCGGCATGGTAGACTCAGAAGCGTTCCGCAAAATGAAAGATGGGGTAATAATAGTTAACTGCGCTCGAGGCGGAATCGTGGACGAGGAAGCTCTGCTGGAAGCCCTCGATTCCGGGAAAGTATCAGCAGCCGCATTGGATGATTTTACCGTTAAGCCCACTGGCGTTCATCCCCTGGTGATGCACCCCAGGGTGATCAGCACTCCACATCTGGGCGCTTCAACGAGCGAAGCACAGATCAACGTAGCAGAGGCTATAGCCCAGCAGATGATAGACTACCTCCAGAGGGGCGTAGTCAAAAATGCGGTAAATGTTCCCGGCAGCGACCCGGCAGATAGCGCCAGGATAGCCCCGTACCTGGATCTGGCTCACAGACTGGCACAATTTGTTGGGGGGCTTGCGCCTGAAGGCATTGTTCAGATGGAGGTCGAGTATCGCGGTGAATTTTCGGCCGCGGATTTGGGTATACTAACCAATGCTGCGTTGGTTGGCTTGTTAACGCGATTCGAAGGGACTGAGGTTAACCACGTTAACGCGTCTGTTATCGCACAGGATAGAGGAATCCGCGTACTAGAGACAACCAAGAAAGAAGGCATTGAGCGTGCTGCGTCCTTGAGAATTCAGGTCACATGCAGTAGTGGGAGTTGCTTGAGCGCTCACGGAGCTTTGATAAAGCGTGTAGGCGATGAACCGAGAATAATCGGAATCGACCAGTTTGTCACTGAGGCGGTTCCAGCGGGCCCGATGCTTATTGTTTCCAATAGAGATATTCCCGGCATGGTTGCCGGGGTGTCAGGGGCCTTGGCTGACAGAGGAATTAACATTGCCCAGATGAATCTGTCACGAGACCGAGAGGGTGGTCTAGCCATGTCGATTATAAATATCGACACCCCCGCCGATTCGGCTACGTTGCTGGCCATAAGTCAAATACAAGGAATCCTGACAGCTAAACAGGTAATTTTGGACTCATAATTCTTGTTGACATGGGTCATTAATTCCTAGGAAGTAGCGGGCTACTTCGAAAAAAAGTAGCTTCAACAGGAATGAGAAAGGGACACTATTTTGAGCACTCTGGTAGTTGTCGGAACCCAATGGGGTGATGAAGGAAAGGGGAAAATTGTAGATCTTCTGACCGGTCGGGCTGACGTTGTAGTCCGATTTCAAGGTGGCAACAATGCAGGCCACACTTTGAAGGTATCCGGCGAACAGGTGATCGTGCATCTTATCCCATCGGGAATACTGTACGCCGGCACTCTCAACATTATTGCCAACGGTGTGGTAATCGACCCCAAGGTGCTATTGGAAGAAAAGGATGAATTGCGGAAAAGGGGTCACTTCCAAAATGACGGCCAGCTTATCGTATCTGAGCGAGCCCACACTATTATGCCGTACCACAAGATAATCGATCAGGGCAGAGAGGAACTCCTCGGAGGGGCCAAGATCGGAACCACTGGAAGAGGGATCGGTCCTGCGTATGAAGACAAGGCATCCAGGATGGGAATCAGAATGGGAGACCTCCTGAGACCGGATACCCTGGGGAGAAAGGTTCGGGCGGTCCTCGAAGAAAAAAATTTTCTCATTGAACACCGATTTAAGCGTCCAAGATTGGATCCTGAACAGGTGGTCGAGGAATACCTGCAATACGGCAGGCAACTAGAACCGCATATCACAGATACCGCCCATGTACTATTCAACCGTATGTCGGGAGGAAGTCGCGTCCTTTTCGAGGGGGCTCAGGGCACCCTTCTGGATATTGATCATGGAACGTACCCCTACGTAACCTCCTCAAATGTAGTTTCAGGAAATGTTTGCTGCGGCTCGGGCGTCAGCCCAAAAAGAATTGAGAGTATTTGGGGGGTAATGAAGGCTTACTCCACGAGAGTGGGCGAGGGAGGTTTTCCGACCGAACTCAAGGATTCGCTGGGAGAAGAAATTCGTAGCAGGGGAGCGGAGTATGGAGCCACCACGGGGCGACCCCGCAGATGTGGATGGCTGGACATGATAGTGATAAACCACAGCATAAGACTAAATGGTCTGACAGGAATTGCCCTAACAAAGATGGACGTGCTTACGGGAATCTCACCCATCAAAATCTGTACCGCCTACGAGTTGGATGGCCGCACTGTAAACAGAGTCCCCGCCGACGTCGAAGATCTGGAACGGGTAATTCCCAAGTACAGACAGATCAAGGGATGGGATGAACCGATTGAAGATTGTCGATCTTTTGAGGACTTGCCCAAAAACGCCAGGGACTACGTTGAAACCATCGAACACATGACGAATGTTCCGGTTACGCTGATCTCCGTGGGGCCTTCCAGAGATCAGAGCATCCTGCGAAAGGCTCCGTTCTGAAAGGCAACTTTCCGAGAAAAATTATTGCCCCGAAAATTGGATCGATTCTTTTGCAATTGCTTCTTGGACTTTGAGGTCCTGAAACGACGATGGGTTATCCAAATAACTCGTTATTATTTCCCACTCCTTTTGGGCCATCACATTTTTTAGGAGGGGTAGCCCCACTGTCTTGAAGGGTATAAGGCTGACAAGCTTCATTCCCGTTGCTTGTGCGGCTTCCTGACCGCCCTGTTCCCTGTCCAGCACTACAGCGATGTTACGGCGTTCTACTCCACGCAGTGCGCGTTTCCGAATCTCGTAATTCACCTGTTCCAAAGCCACCTGTTTACTATCGAAACGTGTTACCAAATCATCGACCAAGACCAGCTTATCTCCTGGTAGCAGATCTCCCTCCAACAAAGAATGTTCACCATAGTCGATGATCGTGGATCGAAAAGACTCCACAGATCTAACACCTTCCATTTTTCTCGTGAAAGCAGCGGGCATACCTCCAACCACAGCCATTCCGGCGACTATTGGTATTCCGGCCATGGCTATGCCCACTATCTTGGTTATTTCCGGGGCCTCTTCTCGGATCATTCGTACCATGGCCCTACATACTGTTCGAAGAATATCCGGATAGGACACCATCGGTCTAAGCTGAATATAAAGAGGACTATACAATCCGGAAATCAGGGTCCAGCCTTGAGGCCTATCCCGGTAGAAAGTCCGTATCATACCGTTGTCATATAGCATTCTCATAATTAATCGGGCCGCCTCTTCCTTCTCTTTGGACCATGACATGTTCGAGCCTTTCTGTAGTTCTAAACTGCTCATATCGATTTGTGTTCAAACCGTGAACCTGCCGGGACGTTTTGGGCTTGCTCATACGTCCGAAGCGGAGGATACATGAGGGTAGGCCTTTCTTGTCTGAACGCAAATCCGTATAAGATGTATACAGCACTCCGTCATTCTAAACATTTAATCGTTTTTTGTGGACGTTCACCCAAGTAAGGCGGCTTGTCAAGGAAATAGATACCGGCGCAGTTCGCCGCTTCACAGCGGACCTCAGATCCTTAAAAATTGACTAATGGGCTTAACTATTGTATTTTGTTGATTTCAGGGGTCGCGAACTAAATACTCTACCAGGGACTAGTCTTATGCTCCAGGGTAAAAACGTCTTAGTGATTGGCGCTCGGAGCGGCGGTTACGGAGAGGCCATTGCCATTGCCGCCCGGGAAGCTGGTGCAAGGGTTTTCTGTACTTCCCTCAATCCCGAAGACCCTCGAGAACAGATTTTCTTCAATGATTTTAGGGCAGAGTTGATTGATGTGCCGCTGAGATATGATTTCGAGAAGCGGAAGGCAGTTTTGGATTCTCTGAACCTTATAAGCGGCAGGCTTGCACAAAAAGGAGTGAGCAGGCTGGATGCGGTAGTTCATGCGGTTGCCGGAGGATTCCCCAGACAGCCTTCAGTGATGAAGGCAGTGGGGGACATTTTAAAAGGTAAGCATACCTTTTTCGATATGGCTACTGTCGTGAAGAGGAATGTTTACTATGTCAATGGCGGTTCCTTCGAAGATACGATCAACGGCATTTCTTCCTTGGCCGACGATGCTACTCAGTACCTGGCTTTAACTTACCGCGGAGAGCTGCCCTACTTCATCTCTCATACCAAGAAGCACCTTGAGCACATTGCCCTGCGTTTGGCCCGTCAAGGGAAGCGCACTGTTATTGCCGCCTTGCCTGAAGCCTGGACTCAGTCATCCCAGTTTTTCACGGGGATCGAGCTTGCGGTGATCCACAATTATCTGAATGAATTACGCCATCAAACATCCGTTTCAGACGAGACAGCCTCCGCTTTCTCCAAAATGCAGCAGTCACTTGAAAAAATTGAGGGTCTGGACGGTTTGGTCGAGGATCTCAGGGTTTTTCTGGAAAAGGACTGGACCTTCATTACACGGTCCACCAATGCTGAACTCTCACGAACAGTTCACGAACTGTTCAGCCGTTTACGAAAGGACGGAACCTTTGCCACACTGAGAAAAGCTGTTGAAGCTATATCTGATTTTGTTAGAGAAGCCGGCGGAATAATAGTGGTCAAGGAATTCCTTGCAGGCGAAAAATATCAACCAGGCGATGTGCGTCAGGTCTATTACCGTGATCTCCTAGGCCGAAGCTCAATCGGGTTGGCGAAACCTCGAGAGAAAAGAATTATGCCGCCAGTGATCAAACGGCAATGGAGATATTTCGAGAAGGATGAAATCAGACAAACTTTGAGTATGTATGGTGAAAATTTTCTTTTCCTGGATCGCGTGGTGATGGAGGTAGGAGAGTTTCGGAACGGAATGCTTGGATTCGGGCGTTACACGGTCCCAACTCCTGAACAGAACCCCATATTACGAGATCATTTTGTCGGAATGCCTCTTTTTGGCGGGCACTTGCAGATGGAAGCGGTGGCCCAGTTCGGGACTTTCATGATAATGAAGCTGCTCAAGGACCGACGTCTGATTCCGATCCTGACCGGTACGGAATTTCCGGAACTCAATACCATGGCGCCGCCGGGCGAGACGTTAACTATGGTGGGAGTGATAGGTTTCACCGATAAGAGAGATTTGTGGCTGGATGCCTTCATTGAGAACAGATTTGCGCGATCAAGAGGACTTATTCGTGGAATGGTGCTCAACCAGAGGGTAGTCCGCAAAATGATGGCCTCTTTCTACCTGTGAAAAACGTGCAGATGACGACGTGACAGAATAGTGGATCCAGATGAATTCGTTCCGGTGGGATCTAAACAGGTCCATAGCCAAGCTTCTGGCGCTGTCTGATTTGCTTGAAAGTCAGAGCGACCGGCGCATCCTCATTCTTTGCCACAATAATCCTGATCCCGACACCATTGCAGGCGCTTACGGGTTTAGTTTCTTGCTTGGCAGAAAATTTGGCATTCGGTCTTCTATCGCGTATGGCGGGGTAGTCACTAGAGCCGAAAACAAGGCCATGATCCATAGGTTGCGGATCCCGATGAGCCCTCTGAGCGTCCTGGACCCGGAACTGAGCCTGAAAATAGCTCTGGTAGACGGTCAACCCGGCACTGGAAACAACCTTCTCTTTTCAAGAGAAACTCCTCCGTTGATAGTAATCGACCATCACCCCTTGCGAAAATTATCTTTGAAAGCTGCGTTTCACGATGTTAGACCTAATTACGGTTCCACATCAACCATCATTACAGAATATCTCGTCGCAGCAGGTCTCGACCCGCCACGTACGTTGGCAAACGCGCTTCTTTACGGTCTCAAGACCGACACCAATTCTTTGGTAAGGACGGCGTCCAAGCCGGATTTCTGTGCGTTCAACTACCTCTCTCCCCTTACAAATCCACGTGTGTTGGGATGGATTGAAAAGCCTCCACTCCCTGTCCACTACTTCGAAGATTACTATTTGGGCCTGTCAAGGACCATGCTGTACCGGGACGTTGCAGTATCCCATCTTGGAGAAATCAAATCTGAAGCGATAGTTCCGGAACTGGCCGACCTGCTGCTCCGGATCGAGAATGTTAGCTGGTCCTTGTGCATGGCAGAAACCGGAGACTTGATGATACTGTCTTTACGATCCACGTCCAGAAAACAACAAGCCGGTTCCGTGATGCGAAGGCTCATAGGGCAAACAGGGTCGGCAGGCGGGCATAGGGAGATGGCAGGCGGCACAATTCGACTTACCGGCATGTCCCCTGCTGAGAGTAAGGAACTGCCGGACAAACTCGTCAATAAATTCCTCACCTTAATAAACCGGCGCAAGCTCACCCCCAAACCGTTAGTGTCAACAATTAAGCGGAACCCTGACGCCGAATGACAGCATGAATGTGTGCTTACCAGTCATACCGTGTATGGGGATTACGAATTGTATGACGATCCGGATCATGGACATCCGTTTGTAATCACCTACGGCTTCAACAAGGATCACAGACCGGATCTCAAGCAGATCGTCCATAGCCCCAGGGCAAGTGCAATGATTGTTTGACAAGGCGCTCAGTCATTTGGCATTCTCCGTCAAAATATTGTTTATATTGCCATTCTCTAAAGTTCTGACGGAATGGCGCAAGCTTTTGTTATTACGTGTAATCTTGTACATTCGCAACGCGGGGCATGGGTTCCAATTGAATGAACAATTGGTTCACCTTGAACTCCAGACTCCCTGTTTGTTTGATCTCGCCTCATTCTCGATTGCTTCGAGTTCTGCCTGTGCCGGCGCTCGATTCCTGTCCCAATAGCAAAGCCCCCGCCTGAGAAGTTCCTTGTTCAGATTCACTTGGCCCACCCAGACCCAGGCCCATTCCTGTCCGTAACGATCAAATACAATAGGCTCGAAATTGATTGATCTGTCCGAAACAGTATCGGAAATCAGCTTGACCGCTTCCCGCAAGAAAGGAGAATTATTCTCCGGGCTTTTTATTCCATACAGCCCTATTCTTGTCTTAATTCCCCTGTATTCTACCTCGATGTTCTGAGGGTCTACTACCTTGACAACTATAGCTGTCCGATTGAATGGATACGCAGAAACACACAAACAATTGCTCAATTGACCATCCTTACACCTGAAATAACCAGTCTTCAAGTCACAGCGGTCTATCCCGCCGTGACGTGAACAGCAGGGTGTGGCCGAGAGTGAATAGGGAGCAGCTAATAAGCAGATTAAGACCGAAAAATAAAATGGCCTGAGCCTTTTCATGTTAGGACTTCCATTTCCAGAGGCGATGTTAATGATGTCTAGCTATGATTTAACGCACGGAGTTTTCCAGTAATCAGCCCCCAGCCTGGCGTCGGTTAAGTTTCTTTAGCTCCAGGGCCGCACGTTCATGACTTATTCTTTCAGTCACAAGGTCTTTATATATTTTTCGCGCGGTACGACGACGTATTACCGAGTCAGCAACATCAAATAGAGCCTCTATTGACTCGGCTAGTCTCGTTAGCAATCCTTTCTTCATTGATGAGACTCCGATATGTTCTCGTATACCATTCAACGTCGCGTTCATGCTCGATTCAATCATCGAGAGCAACGCTTGAACCCTCTCTTTTTGCGCTACAGGAAATAATTTGACCGTTGCCAGGGTTTCCCTCACTGTATATTCACACAGGAGACTGTAGTCGTTAAATGCCACAAGCTCCTTCAAACCTTGCTCAAATATTTCCTCTCCCCTCTTGTCAAGAAGCTTCTGACATGCGGAGTAGCAAATTTCCCATGATTGCCACCGATACACAAAGTCGAGCCCAGTCCCCTTAATATTTTGCAGTCCCATGATTCGATTCAGAAGTCCTGGAGGTGTATGCGCGCAGATGGTATCGATTATCTGATCCCCAGGCGTGTGATAATCTTCGATAATGACAAATTTGTCCATGAACCACTTCGTGGCAATTGTCCTGACTTTATCGCTCAGTTCGCTATCCTGTCTGAGTGACGCCTGCGATATCTCACCGTGAATCTCTTGGAACTCAGACAATAAATCTATTTGCTTCGCGATATATCTTTCAATATCGTCTGAGTAAATTTCAGTTTCTGAATTGAGCAGCCGCTCTCTTATGGACTCTCTATCAAGGCTCACATCTGAAAATGGCTCGATGTCCTTGCCAACTCTTAATCCTGAAAGGATAGAGTTAAGTCTCATCAAAACATCCTCTTGAGTACTCGGAATTCGAAGTCGTCTTGCCAGCTCAAACAGGGAAGATTCCGACATGGAGGAGTTCCCTGTTGTAGAGGAACCGGATACGACGCTTTTAATAAAGATTTCCCACTCGTCCATTATAAATTGTTTAAGTCCCGCCAGATTGGATCCGATCAAGAAATGGTAGTCCGCACTTAGGTCGTTAACGAGAATTGATGCAAACATTCTTGATCTTGACAGACGGTCCGCACGGTTGTTTACAACGGTACTGATTATGATCCCCTGTTTTTCGGGAGCATCTATATCGTCAAAGCCCATTCTGACCCAGTTACTCAGAGTGGCGTATCGCTCATTTGCCGACATGCCATTCACGAACTCCAGGTGACGTCCAGACACGTTCGCCACTGGAAAAACTTTTAGTACCCCTATGTCTGGAACAACTCGATCCGCCATTTCCTTGAGAGCAAAATCTGGGTCGATTCCGAGTTCCTTAACCAGGGCCAGGACAAGCGCGATATTATTCGGATGTTCCTCGTAGGGAAATCTATCGAGGACATCTTTGGTCAGCATACCCGCTTCTTTCCAATCTGCGGGAACAAACCTTGTCCCTAGTTTGTCCGCAGCGGATCTGAGAATCGGTTCCATTTCCTTCTCAGATGTCACAAGGACACTCTTTCTGGGTACAAACGAACCCATGGCCTCAGGAATGTTTATCCCCGCCGGTCCCTGAATATCTTCATGGTCCGGGTATGCGTTCGTTATTGTAGAATAATCATCTACAGACCATTGTCTTTGCAAAATCTTGACAAAAGAGGGATTGAGCCCCATGCATTCCCACAGGAAGATTTTGCTTCTCAGTTTATTTGCCAGCAGCATCATGTCGTGATGCTCCCAAATTGTAGCCTTGTCGTATGGCCTATAAACGAACATCTCTCGTGTTCTGCCAAAAGGATAGGCATGAAGGAACATAGCCTCGCAACCCGTGGTCTTTGCCATCAGGCCATGCCCAAGAGCCTCAAACAAGGCCGTTTTCAATCGCTCGACCCCAGATTTGCCTCTGGTTCCCCATCCGCCTATGCAAAGCGCAAAGCTCTTTCGTGCTCTCTTGATTGACCACCTTACATAGAGGATTCTGCTTGCGAAAAATGCGAGTAGAGCTGCGCTGAAAACTCCCAATTGATAAAGTGAATTTTCGTATGCGGAAAAGAAGTAATCTCTAAACCTCGGCCATAGTCCAGAAAGATCAATACCCAGGAAACTGGAAAAAAATCTCATAACGGCGGCATCATTGAACGGTTTCTTTTGACCCTCCTTGTGCGCGTTGAATTGGCACTTGACGCCTATAGCATTCAAAGCTTCAACATAAGAACCCGGTTTTGAGCCTCCAGCTTCGCTCCAATTTCGCAGGTGGGCGTAATGTGGGAAACCAAAGGTCAACTTGACAAAAGCAAAAATTCGTTTCAGTAGAGACCTAGGTGGGGCAACCTCTGTAACTCCTTCTGCCGTATACAATTTGAGGGGGCGTGAGGCAAGAGGGCTTCTGCAAACACTCGCGACGTGATCCACCAAAGGAAGATACGGGCGCCAGCCCGCCTCTGACTGCATATAGAGAGGTTCGCCTGGTACCCTCGTCTCTGTCAGTTCACAACATATGTTTGATGGAGCCCTTAAACGGTCTCTCGATGTCCTTCCTATAGTATGACTGAAACCCTGACGTTTGTCAGGCATGGGATTGCGTAGTTCATGGATAAGTCGCCACAGCCTAAAACCGAAAACCTCTCCCTTTGTTATTCTGACCCATCGGGACGAGGATGTAACATTAAGATCGAAATTGTCCTGACTCATCACTGATAGAACTCTTCCAAGTAGCTCCTCATTTACTTCCAGGAGTTCAGATCGATGGATAAATACCGATTGTCCCATACCAATATTTTCGAGCCGCGTAAAAAGGATGCCCTTGAGAACTCTAGCCTTCGAGTCAACAGCGACAAACATGATTTCCCGCGCCATCGCGGCTCGTCTTCTGACAGACAAATCCGGACAATTTCTGTGCAGATCCTCGATAGTTTGAAGGACTGACGAGTATAAAGAATAAGATTCAGAATGGTATTCTTCCTTGGACAGGCGTTCTACTGTCCGGGAGATCGTTTCGAGTCCAACGAGCAAAACAAATGAATCTTTTTCCTTTGTGAAATGCTCAATGAAGAACTCTGATACCGGTTTGATGCAATCGGTTAAAGAAATCAGAGAGCCGATTCCGTTTACAGCCCAGCTTCTAACCTCGGGCGCCACATCCTGTTTCGCAAACGTTGTCAACTTGTCCAGAAGTCTCAGTCTTTCATCGTGAGCGGGAGAACCGTTGCATTTCATGGCCATCAATGAAACCAGTCCCTGTCGGACATAAGGGCTGGGATCGTTCGCCGCGACCCCGATTATTTCCATCAAGTCCTCTACTGAATCGGCTGTCGCAGCTTCAAGGGAAAGGGCTGCTCTGCGAAGAAATATGTGGTCTCCGCCTAGAGGCTGGTCAAATATCTGCTTCACAGCAGTCTTGTAACCATGAAAATCGAGAAGGCGTAAGGACTTCAGCGCTTCAACCCTGACCCATAAATTCTCTGAACTTTCGAGGGATGACCTGTAAATGAACCTTAGAGATTGAGGATCCAGTAGATTTGACTCGGTGAGGGATGACATCACAGTGACGATCTTCGAAAGACAGGCGTAAGCCTTAATCCTGATCCTAGAATCTCCCTGATAGACCATTAAAAGGCCAAAGGTCTCGTCAAATTTCAGCTTGCGCCAAAAAGTTCCCCGCAGGCCATGTTGGCGGTTTTCCTGTGCCATTACAGTTGAAACAATATGGCCGATTCTCTCCAGAATAAAGCAGATCTGGTATTCGCAGTCGCAGACTTGTTTTTGGAGACGTTCCCGAACAGCGTCATATGCAAACCATCTCCTAAACGCCTTGGTATCTTTAACTATATTCCTTCCTGATGACCCAAGTGCTCTGGCAAGACTCAATATATGTTCGGTTTTCTCGTACTCGGACGAAGCTTTTGAAATCCTGACATCAAACTCTGTTCGTAAATTCTTGAGATAGTCTATTTTGTCGAGCCTTTTCTTGATCTCCCAACCCAAAAAATCAAGGAGGCTCTCTGTTACCTCTCGATCGACGGGAGTTGTTTCTGAAATTTCACCAGGAGGGTTCAGGGAAATGAAATCACTGGATAATTGACTAATTAACCCGTAATAGACTTTCCTTTCCCAGTCCATTAACCCGGATGAAAAAAGACTATTTATTTTCTCGGAAGTGTTCATAAGTCAATTCTCATAGGAGTCTGAATAGCGGGGCTGAATTAAAAATCGGTTCTTTCATCTCATGAACCCGTTTGACCAAGCATAATTGGTGTAAAAGAATTTTCTGGGCTCGGACTTACATGATTATTCCTGATCTGAGGTACCCGGCGTTTCCTGATATCCCGGAAATCCGCCTCGCTGGGACGAAAGTCTCTCAACCCCCTGCCCTCACCAAAGAAACAGGTCAGCGATATGTACCCCGACACATCTTTCCGATCAAAATCAAAATCTGTCTTGCACAGCAATTGTACCCTTTTTTGGGATATCATCCATCTGTCGCACGCCAACTCGGCAGTAAGGATGTGACGATCACTGGAATTTTTCCGATTTTCACCGGCAAAATAAAAGGAATATTTATAGGTTACATCCATTTGAAAACGGCCAAGTAGTTGTTTCCAGCCTGCGTCAACCTTGAAATTGTCATAATCAATAGGGCTCAAATTCTGATTTGTCTGCGCGGAAATTCTTGAAAACCATATCGTGTCAAGCCATGGCTTGTATTCGAAGTATTCACCAAATTTTATGCCCGCTTTATGCTCAGCCTTGTATTTGGTAAATACATCGTCATCCACCCACCAGGATGGGAACTGCGTATTGGTCTGCATGCTTAGAATTCTTCCAAAAATCGAAATTGAGGGTAGATGAAAGAATTTCGGGGTTATTTCACAGACCTGAGTCACGCGACCTTCTAGGGTTCCACAGTATTCGGTGCTACCGCCTCCAAAGAAACCGAAAGTTTTGGCTCCGGGTTTCTGAATGTAAAGACTGGTGTCCAGTCCCACATTCCACGCAAAATTGGTCGGATAATAGACCGCATCTCCAAGAAAACCGATGGTCGGCCCGCCGGTTTCTCGAGCCCGCGATAGAAAGGTCCCTTTGCAATAACCTGGAAGATATTGTTCAAAATATCGATATGCCGCAGCTACCTCGACGAATTTTGCCTCATCGGGCTTTGGCCCGGGAGACGCTTGTGGAGAGTTGCTCACCACGATTGATTCATCGACGTCTCTCGGCTTACGATAAGTTGCGCTTAGTGACCAAGTTCCATCCTGCTGTCTGCCAAGACGATATTGGTCATCGAGGCCCACTACAGGGACTTCCATCACCGATCCTACTGAGAAAACTGGTCCTGGGACAGCAGCAAAGTGAAATTCAATTGGACGCGGGATGGTAAGGTCCTGTTCTGCTGGAGCTATTATTTTCCGGTGAATTCTGAACAGAGCTTCCTTCCGATCCTGTCCTGGAGCCAGCCTCAAATCGTGCCATCCACGTTCGAAGAACCTGTAGGAACTTACTGGATCGCCATCCCTCAATTCGTCGATTCGAACCCAGGCCGGCCCCTCTATTTCCGCTTTGACCGGTCTTTGATGAGTAGAGACGTAATAAAGCCGTTCATCCGGTTTCGTCATCACCAGGTCAAGGCATCGCCCATCAGGGCTTTTTTCACAGAAGTTCACTCTCAAAAATTGGTTCGCGTATTTTTCCCTCATCCACACAGAAACTCTGTGTCGCCCGGTAGGCACCGCCAGACGTAGTGTACTTGACGGATTTTGGCCCGAAAGTGTAAATTCATGTGGTTTCTCGTCGTCCAACTGACATGTCAATTTCATGGCCGCTGGCGGAAGAAAACGCATGTCCATGAGGGAGAGTTTGATCTCTAGATCGGATGATTTGAGATTTTCCATTACGAGGACGGTCTTGTCTCGACCAATGACAACACGCTCCCCTGCTCCAACCGGTTCAGTAAGAGCTTTTCTAACCCTCAAAGAATCACCTTCGGGTTCCCATCCTGTCAACCTGACATATCTAAGGCCTGCTGTGGCCTGAATAAGACTGATCGGCTCCCAGACTGTCTTGTCAGATAGTCTGGGTAAGAGACCCCGAATTTCTGGGACAAACGGATGGCTTTCGCAGAGCCTCTGCGCTCTAGCCTCAGCCTCAGAGAGTCTGGCCGGCTGGATTTCCCCCCAGTAGACCAACAACTCCATTGCGTCCATAACACCCTTGGGGTCGTTTTCAACGAGCTGTCGCACTGCTTGAAGTATGTCTCCCCTGCCGAGAGCAAGCGCTCTCTGGCGTGCCCCAGGATTTGCATCCCTGATTCCCGTTAGTGTGAGGCCTCTAATGCTCGCGAGCATCTTCCAATGCGAGTTGTCTAACGTTAGAAGCTCGCGAGGCCTCCATACGGATCGAATCACCATCTTGTCGCAAATATAGAGAGGATGAGACTCATTTGGAAAAGGCAGAATCGTCAAACAGGTTCTTCCCAGACAGGAAATTCGATCAGTAAGTCCCGGTGGATCCTGCCTCACAGGGCCTCTTAACGCTCCGTCAACGGTATCTACGGTGAGTTGAGGCAAAAGCCCCAAACTCATTTCAGGGCGTTGCGATTCAAGGTTCACGATTAGAGGGATGTCCCCACCATGAATCTCAATATCATGAGGCCCGGGACCGAGACTCAATACCTTTTGTATCAACTGTCCAGGTTGATGTCTGGAGTCGCCGATTATGGACAGTCCTTCGCTTGGCATATTGTTGTTAATAGAAGCTATGTATTGCTCATCCCCGGTTTTGATCCGTACCCAACCATTCAGAGGGGTGGTTGATCGAAGTGTGTGCAATGGCCTGGCCGTTATTCGAACTGTAACAGGACCGTAAACATTGGCCCGTACGGGCCTGGATGAACTGGCTTTGAAGCCCCTGAAATAAAGGTCTCTGGGAATGCTGTAAAGCATGATCCCACCACTGTAGTCGCTTATGGTGTCAGGTTCTTCAGCCCATCTGTACGGACCTGGATGATTTGCCTGCCATGCCTCCCATTCCGTGACCCCCTTCACCCGGTCGCCAATTGAAGGAGATTTCAATTGATTCTGGATTGCCAGGCCCGATCTTATGGTATTAACAAATCCATTACCCAAGTCGCCGGATGCAGCCAGCAAATTAATAGCCTCTCCGTATCCTCCAACTTCCACGGCCTTGAAAGCGGCCCAGTAATTGCGTTCACTTTGATCGCCGACTTGGGAAATCAGGTTGCTGTAAACGTGAAACCAGCCAAGATATCTACAGGTCCTAAGTAAATCCCTAACTGGCCTTTCAGGCCGTGGCAGCGCCATGCCAGCCATTAGAGCCATCTCGTAATGGCCCGCCAGTATGAGTGTGGAGCAAAGGTCTCGGATTGTTTGAGGGGTTGGACGCATCAAAGCTTCTGTAGCATACAGGGAAAGGAGATTCTGAGGATCGTCGGTTTGATCAAAATTCGCCTTATAAATTTTGAGGAGCTGATTAAAAGCGGCTTTGGAGAGTTCAGTATCTTTATGTCCATCCGGTTGAACATACAACTGACGGAGGAACATATCGGCAAGAAACATTTCCCCGAGATTCTGTAGGGATTTGGACATCATTAGCGCTGCTTCAGATTTTTTTGATCCAGTAGTCCTGTGGTAAATTTCGCCCCATTTTTCAAGCGATATCAACCAATGACCGGGTTTCTCCGCCTTCTGGGCGCTACTCGTCAAGTCATTGACTTGGGAGGCGCTCAGTCGATCAAGTCGTCCTCCCGACCCCGGTAAATTCTTGATAGATTCCTTCACCGGAGCCACAAATGTTGTCTTATTGGATTTCAGAAGGTATCCAAGGGGCAGCCAGAAGCTTTTGAAGTCCTTCTTGGCCAGGGCAAAGAGATTGAGGAACCCATGCCCCAGTTCCTCTCGGTTCGATAACGAGCCTGTAGGAGAAGTAAGGGCTCTGATAAATTCTCCGAAACGATTGTCATCGCAACCTAATAGACTTTCAGCCTCCATGTAGTCCCTTTCCGACATCCTGAAAGGGTTTGACTCTCTATACTGGAGAGACAGCCTTATTGGACAGGCGCTTGGCCCGTAGGCCCACGCGAACACCTCTGATACCTCTGGAGGCAGATTCAATTCGAAAGTGGCTGTGTCCTTTAGTGGAGCTGGACTGCGGTGTGAACTGAACGGACCGCCAAGAGTAGTGAAATCCTGCCCGGGTCGGTTGATCCGTAAGAGTTCCAGTCCAGCTTCGCCCTGAGAAACCTTGTATGTGTCGATGGGCGCCTCAGAGCCGGGAATGAGTCTCAACGCGACCGTGTCCCCTCCAACCATTTTGATAACAAAATTCTGTACACTGTGACTTTTTTCTACGGTAACCCTCAGTTGTGTAGGAGAGAATCTCTTTGGTATCCAGTAATGAAGAGGGACTCCCTGACCCGCAGACATTGCGGATGCGTCATAGGAGGCCGAATTTGAGACGGGAAGAGTCACAAAAAAGCCTGACGCCAGTCTGTCCAGGTAGGAATTCATTTGCCGCGAGGCGACTACCAGGTCTGGTTCGTCAAATCGTTTGAGATTTCGGTCGACAAACCAGCCGAACTGTTGTCTGTCAGGCGAGATTTTATTGGAAGGAATCAGACTACGGAAACCGGTGTTGAACCCTTGAAACTCCTGCGCTTTATTTCTGACATCCGGTGCGTCGGGCCTCTGACGACCTGACGATTCAAGAATCGATGTACCTACAAGTGTGCCCTGACGTCTACTGTTATCAAGCCTGAGACGGTCAGCGACCTTTTCCAGCGCTGGCGGATCACCTTTAGGGCCTGCGACGATAACCTCCATGTCCCTGTCGTTCAATCCCCAGGACGGAATTCTCGATATCACCGGATTGATAACGCCTCGGGCTTCACTGGCTGTGATATTAGGCTCATTGAGAGCGGGAAAAAGGTAATCCGGATTTGACTGCTGAAGTATTCTTGCGATAACATCGGCAGTGGGTATTACGGTAAGCCGATGATTTCCACATGGTATCTCAACGAATCCCCGCCTGAGCCGACCAAGGACCTGGGAACATCCTTTGACATACAGCGTCTTGGTATTTTCTGGCGCCGTTTCCGCATCCAATATCGATAGTTGTGCGCCATCAAGCTGGCATTGAAAACGATAGTTCTGCAAGAGAGTGTCCTCAGAAGGACACACGATCCTGCTTTCAACGGCCAACCGGCAGGGACCTATCACATTAAGGTCCACGGGACAATTAGCCCCCAGTCGAAAAAATTTTTCGGATCCACACTTGTCACTGCGTTTTAATTTGATCGGACATCCCGGAAGACACATCTGTCGCCTGTACGGCGCAATTTCGTCAAGCGTATCTCTTCTGGAAACAAAGAGC
This sequence comes from Deltaproteobacteria bacterium, assembly GCA_026388625.1. GTDB lineage: Bacteria > Desulfobacterota > Desulfomonilia > Desulfomonilales > Desulfomonilaceae > CAIXMD01. The sequence continues at coordinate 31,865 of JAPLJK010000053.1, forward strand.
GCCACAGCCAATTCACAACTCGAGGTCATTGGCAAAGACACCCTGCACATAAGAGGCTCAGGCCCATTTGGAGACAGAAGAAGAGATGTGCCATCAGTGGTAGCCTGAAGAGCCGGATACGCTTGCAAGCCGGTTCCCTGCGAGGCGGACACTTCGACGGAACCCGGCGGCAGTGGTCCATAAGGGTTCAGAATCCGTAATATCTCGTAAGCGGGGAGCATCACGTTTACGCATGAACCGGGCTTAAGCATGATAATGTGCATGCGGAGTTTGACGCTGAAATACGGCTCTGCGCCGGAAACCCATAAAGGCGCCTTGACTACATTATCCCAACGAAGCGGCAAATCGTATTGTTGGAGAAGCTTGAGTTGCACATCATCAAGATCCGAGGAACTTGTCCCTGGCATTCCGACCAACAGCAATAACAAGCAAAGAAGGGAAGCAGCGCTTTTCATTGCAGTGTGCCATCCAGGCATTTCATGAATATCGTGCGCATATTTCGGTTCGCCTTGAGCTTCTCGCGGAGTTCATGGCTGATTTCAAAGTGAATGAATGTTTTCCTGCCCAAATTTCTCAGCAGTTGTCCGCTGATGTTCCCGGTGGCGCCCAATTCTTGAATATCGACTGGATAAACCCTCACTGTTCCTAAATGGCTACTTTCGAGACATTTCCTGAGTTCCAGCAGCTCTTGGCCAGGTTTGTCGTCCCCTCCACTTATGACCATGTCGGCTGATTCGCCGGCTTGAGTTCTACGTTTGCTAGCAAGGAAACCGTGTATCTGGATTTGAAAAGCGTCTGGGAACGTTTCTGCCAAGGCCTGCGTGAAAGCGGTGAAGTAAGTCCTAGGCAATCTAGCCATGTCGCATGTCATGTTTGTCGGGTCGCCTTTCGGATATCTCCTTGCCGTATTCCATGCGGCGGCTGGGAATTTACCTTCCAAAAACATACTAAGACCGATCTTTCCTGTCCCCTCGTCGGTGAATCTGTGCGGGATGATGAGGTAGCGCTTCCTTTCAGGAATGTCTCTAAAGAGATAGAATCCCCGTCCGCGTTTTTCATTTTTCTTCTCCATCAGGACAAGAAATGTGGAATCCTCGTGGCGAGCACGAACAAGGTTAAACCCCAAGGATGCCCAGGCCGACGCAAGACCGCTTCCTGTTTCGCCCCTAAGAGTCTGAGCGAAAAGCTCCTGTGCTTTCTCGAGTTCACCGTCCTTGGGTTCTGCGCAGTCTCCTCCTGCTGACTTATGATAGAGCGAGGTGACCTCCGGTCTTTCCGCTTCACCTATCTCCGAACCTAGCGCTATTGAGTTCAGGAGCAATGCTCCCATAAGGCTACAAATCACGGTTAGCGTCATCGAGGATCACCTCTTCACGAAATTCTCTTTGCTCGAAGGTTCCTGGAAGAACTCGGTTTAATTCAAGATTATTGGCTGCACCATCCTCAAGCTCTACGCGAATGTGGTAGCTTCCCGGAGGAATGTCTCCATGCACGGGGAAGAACATTTTCTGCCCTGCTTCCAGATCGCCTTCAGGGTTGTTTATTATTGGACAGGGACCGTCTGAGGAGGGAATCACCTTGAAGCGTCTATCCAGAATCGTGATGCCATCTAATGGGCCTTCTGTCTCGTCCGAAGGGGCGCAAAGGCGAACACGAATAGTAGAATGACTTTTCTGGCCGTATGGCGCATATAACGTCAAGGACAGTATTTCGTCCTCAGTGGAGCGTTTGAAGTATTCCACCTCCATTTTTCCGTCTGAAAACAGATTTGCAAAACGTACCTGATTATCAATCTCAGAGGACGCCAGGTGGTTCATAAGAAAGGAGATATCTTTTTCAGTTGAATCAATTCGCAAATGGTGGATCCCTGCATAGATGGGAGGGAGTCGAAACATGCCCCTCCGACCTATCAGTTGAGCATTTACGAATGGCGAGCCATCGAGGGAAACAAGAAACCTGAACGGAGATTCATCATCTTTCCTAAGGAAAATAATCGTAGGTGTAACCACACGCAGATCACAGTCTGAACGCAAATTGATCCTGATATCACTCCCAACCGGGACAGAGGAGAACCCAGAGACCAGCGATTCTTCCCTCCTATAGGGCAATGTTTTGTCCTGCGGTGTAAGGAGGTATTGACCGCTCCATGCGCCTATCGGTCGAAACTGCTCCCACCAAAATCTACCGGCCATGATGTCTGGATCATCCTCTGGGGGACGTAACTGAATTTTTGTCAGAACTGAACGTTGATCTTTAATGAGGCTTTCATAATTCAAGGGGCGGACAAGAAACCAGTCCGGTTCCCTAACGTTTAGAAGAACGCTTTCCTGAAAATAATCCTGGGGCACATTCGTTTCTTTAACCAGATCGGCCGGTCGTGTGTAGGCCGTTGTAATCAGCGGACGCTCGGAGGACAACTTTATGTAAGGACTTTCGGGGGGCAATCTGAAATAGAACGACTGCGGATCGGATACGATGGCCTGATAGTCTCCTATAAAACCCAAATCGTACGACGAGGGGATCGAGGGAAAATCGAGTTTCCCTTCTTTTACAGTTTCCCCTTTCAAACCTAGCAGAGCGTATTTTACGGCATGGTTTCTTGCGAGCGCTTCGTCAAATAGCGCCCTGAAATCTATTCTAAGAGGTGTTTTGGCGCGATTGGAATGGGCAACTTTGAAGACAACGCTCTTGTCATTTTCTATGGTGTAAGTCCTGACGTAAAGTTGCTCAGGAAAGGCTGGTTGAGGACCTTTTGGGGAAATCCACGAGGGTTTGACCACGAGTGGGGTTTCAGACAGGAATTCGACTATACCGCCCTTGAAGAATCCTTCCCAAGTCAGGGATACGCCATTCCATGGTATCGTAAAACTTTTTCGTTCTGTTATATCCAGCCCATACCAATTAATTCTAATTGAAGAGTCTTCGCCTACATCTGACGGACCGACATGAGAGAAATCGAATTTTGCATTTCGCCCATCTTCCGGAATAGGCAGTGTTCCCCTTAGGCTTGCGTTTACTAATATGCCCTCCGGTATAATTGGATCTTCAACCGGCGCCCCTTCAATATCTCTGATTATATATATCTTTTTGGCTATAAAGTCGCGACCTTCAATCCCTTCGGGACTCAGTGGCGCCCAAAGTTGCCGGAGTAGATTCTGCCTTTCGATTTCTGTCAACAGCTCAGAAGGATACACGTTCCCCTGTGATAAAATGTCCTGCTGTCTCTTGGTGATGCGCATCCATAGAAAGTCCAGTCTTCTCTCGGATGGGGGTTCCAGATTGTAGGTCCTCAGCAGGACGCTCGATACCCCAGGATCAGTGGAAGCAAGTCGAAAACGCAATATTATCGGTTTGCCGGCAAGCGACAGTTCCTTGGTGTTAATGATGAAGATGCGGCCATCCGCGGGTATGACCGATGAATCCAGATAGAACGCCGCAGTATAGGGCTTCTCTATGTCCTCAGTTGAAAACCTTGTCAACCCGGTCTCATAGTTATACTGGCCCGACTTAACAATTCTGTTTGTGCCTTTTTCCAGGACCTGCCAGTCGAACGAGTATCTCCATTTGGCGCCAGGATCATAATTGATTCCACCGACGAGATTTGCGTTGGTTACTATTTTTATTCTGTCCGAGGCAACGGGCGCCTGAAATGTGATCCACTTGTCCTTGTCAAGTTCATATCCCCAACTAATCATTGAAAATGGGACTAGAGACTGTAATGGAGAAGAAAGATCATCGGAGCCATAAACTATTTTGAAAATAAAATTTCTCAAATATACCGCCGAAGTGATCACTTTAGATCGACCTTGCTCTACGGCATTGGGCCCCTGTTCGAGCTTGAAGTCGCAACCGGCAAGCAAGTGAATCAGGATGGCGACACCGAATAGCAAATACATCGAGAGTGCATGTTTAGTTTTCATTGCAGCCTTAACCATGCAGAGCGTGAATTGACGAACTCTTCGACAACATCTCTGGTGAGTGTTCCCGCATTGACGTCGAATCCAGTTGAAGTATTGAGAGGCAAAAGATTTGCCACGGCTACCAGGCAACCTTCTTTTGAGGAAACCAGGATGAAACTTTGCTTGGAACTGATGTCTATAAGCCTTTCGTGCCGATATCCCTCAAATTGTTTCAGGAGCCTGTTCAGGCTCACAACATCCCCTGTTTCCATGTAATCAGCGATTGTGGAGACCAGTTCGGAGGGAAGTCGCCTTTCCGCTAAACATTGCTTTTCGTTGTGAATCGTTTCAAATAGATCGGCCTGGATCGTCGGAATGTCCAGTGCCTCAAATTGTTGTTCCTGGATCCTGTTCTCCGTTTGTTGCTGGAAATATTTCCTCGTCGTTGGAGAAATCCAGACCACTACAAATTCTTTGTTCCTCGATTGATCGAGGTACAGCGATTGCGTTATTCCACCGACCTCATACCCCATTACACTCGGTGATCCATCTGCAAAGCCTACGGCATTCCGATCTTTCTTGAGAATGGTCATGAGCGGACCCATCAACGGATCCATCGTTTCCGTTGTGGTCAACCCTGATTTTAGTGAAAGGATCTTGTCCAAATCAGTTGGTGGATTGTCAGGACGATAGCCGAACGCCCGGCACTGAATTACAAGCATAGGATGGTCTAGTGATCCCCGAACAATTGCCTGATTGACCAGATTGAAAAGATTGACCTTGTTTTCGATCCTGATTATGTCGGAACTCCCGTCGACATTCGCCATAGGATGGGATCCACCAATGAGCAACACCCTCGCCTTCAACTGCTCAAAGAGATTCACTCCGACTTCGAACACGTTTAGTTCCGTTATCGGCCTCGGGACCTGAATCACATAACTGCCCGATTGCCCCATTCGGAACACGTATGTGCCCCAATACTTCCTCTTCGGAAGGTCTTTCCGTTCCGAGAGGATTACATAATCCTGACCGCTTTTTTTGTCCCTGTATCTTATGAATTCATACCCGACGGAAGCCGCAAGATATGAGAGGGCATTCAGGCTTTGAATGCCCTGGTTCGTCCATCCGTGTTCGTCATAGGATTCGGTGAAAACTTTGAGGAACGGTTTTAAAACTTGCCTATCAAAATATATCAAATCGTCGAGATTGGCCTTAACATATAGATTTGACCCAATTTTGGGGAACTCCTCTTTCTGTTCCAGTATCCAGTCCTGCAAATAACCTACAATGCTCTGATTTCGGTTTTCCTGATGAACTTGAAATTGTTTTTGATCAGGGCCCGTAATAATCCTGAGCAAGGTCATTCGATCCAGCATCAATTCAGCAAAACCCGATGGAGTAACGTTACGAAGGGTATTGACAAAAGGAGGAGCGCCCCATTCTATTTGAAACGGCCCAATGATATGCTTAAGGCTTTGCAAACTTAAGTCCTCCGGAGTCTCTTTTCTGACCCAGAGGGTTGGTTGAGAACTTTTTTGGGAATAGTCTTTAGATTCTCCAACATCCTTTTTCTTTATTCCTCGGCCTTCTTCAGGGTCTCCTCTGACTTGGAGAATCCCCCTTAATCCTATGACCTTGTGAAACACCCCGAACATGGTGAACTGATTTGCAAGTGTGTCTGAAGAGCCATCGAGCGAGGATTCCCGAGCGCTTCCCGCAATTGCCAGAGCCCTGGCTCTCAAACCGGTAAACAGCGAGACTCCCGCGTCCGTAACTCCCCATTCTTCAACGGGAGCCGGGATTTCGATCAACAGATCCGATTTGGTGGCTGGATCTATGACGTAAGTCCCCCATCCGTGTCGAGGCTCTCTCTCACTGATTAGGAGATACCCTTCGGATAACAGATCGATGTTGAAGTTTATCAAGTAAAGGAGTTTTGCCGAGTTTCTCAAGGCCAGGGCCTGGCCAGTTTTCAAGTACTCAGACAGATAATCAAGCGCTTGGGAAAAAATGTCATTTTCGTCCGGCAAAGGGGATTTGTAGGAACCCGGGATGAGGCTACGAGATATTGCAGTTTTCTGTTTGCCCATTACGTCGAGCAGATCATTCTTTATGGGTTTTACGAGATCCGTGGGAATTTCGACGCTGGACAATGCCCTCAAGTTAAATAGATTTGGGATCTGTTTGAGGCCAAAACCTATTATCGTCGCCACCAGCACTGCCAATAGTGAAGTTTGGAGCGTGGTCAGGGTCACTCGGGCCATTATGTCCTTGTCATACATCCGGATGGCCAGGAGAGTTGTAAGAAGATATCCGAAGCCGAAATAGTCTGTGACCTTCTGTTCTGGGAAGTACGCCACTATGAGATGAGCTAGCGTAAGGTGATAAATAAACCCGACGTTAAAGAAAAAAAGGATTTTCCTGCCACCCTCTATATTTGCGTTCTTGAAGACAGGAATTCTCAGGAGTAGGGACGAGAAACCGAGAATCAAGAATGACTCGACAAAACTCCAAATGATTTTTTCAGGTTGATACCACTGAAGAGCCAGGAGAGAGGGTATTAGAATCCCTCCAAATTCCCACCCGTAGTCCAAATTCATGCGTGACGCAATGAATGCCGTGGTCAACAGTATTATGTAAGATTTTGGACTCGCCAGCATCGACTTGGCGACATCCATGTAAATGTAGTTCAGATTACCTATATTGTAATTGGTAAACTCCATTAGGCCATAGCGTACAAAGAGGTAGGTGACCAGTATGGTGATGGAGCTTTGAAAAAGACCTTTTCGCAATCCAGGTTTCCAAAATTGGTTTGCAAAAAGGGATACGACGACAAGTCCGAAGCTGTGGAGGTTGTTCCTGTAATCGAAGCCGGGGATCCAGGTGGCGGCAAGATACTCCCCGAGTGGGGGGAGAAAGAAAGTCTCTAGCGTGATGCGTACGACAATACTGGCGCAAAAAATGGCAAAAAATCGATCCCGGCCGAAAAGTCCGCTACCTATTCCGAACCTGGGAAGATATTCAGACCACGCCCAGATTACAATATAAGTAAGTATTGCCTCAACAAATACGACAGAGGCCGCCCAAGGCTTGAGAATCAGAAGCGGCACTATGTAGCCTGGGACCACCAGACCACTGAGAACCCATCCGAACCTGAGATTCATAAAGCAACCGACCCATACCCCTACCCAGACACTTGTTGTTACAGCGCCGGCAACGCTCCCGGGCGGGAATATTGGGAACCAGGAAATATGTTCCATGGTGATATGATCGCCTTATATGTGAGAATCAAATATAGACGTATTATATCATAATAATGCTGTATAAAACAAGCGGTTATATTCAAAAAGAAATCTCAATACCAGCATACATGAGGCTTTCCTGCACAATAAGGTAGGATTGAAATGAATTTAATCTGTTAAATTAGATAAATAGAGCATAGGGATAATATCTGTTCACTGTAAAAACAAAAAATCCCCCACCGATGTCTTTAGGTATATGGGATATCTATATTTTAAGGAGTAGTAATTTATAGAAGCTAATCAGAATATTATAGTTGATCAGGATATAATTGACTTTATAAGGTTAATAGTGAAGATTATCCCATGACCTATTTTGCTCTGATATTCCAGAGTGCCGTGCCACTGTTCCAATCGGGTCTTTAAGAAACGCAGTCTATCGAAGTCTTCTGACGGATCTTGCAAACCCTGATCTATGTACGCCTTCAAATCCTGGTTCCTCATACCATATCCAGAGTTCGAGAAACTAAATGACACCTGGCCATCGTCTTCTGAGATTATTATCAAGAGGATACTCCCTTCAGCCGCGTCTTTAATGAGTATGGAGAGAATGATCGAAAAGATTTCAACCAGTTCCTTTGGCGCAGCCAGGACCAGCCATGAAGTCTCGGTTCCTTCGATTTTGAAGGTTAGGTGTTTTTCTTCTGCTTCATTTCTCAAGGAAAATCTTGCCCTGTCCACTAACGTTCCCGCGTCTATAGGGAAATATTTGATACTCTCAGCCGAGCCTTGAACGCCAATGAACGACTGTAGTTCGTCGAGAGACGCTTCAAGAGCGGTTTTTCTGTTAACGAGATTGGCCAGGATTTGATTTCTATCCCCTGTAATTTCAGCAGGATCACCAATTAGAGTACAGGCGTTGACGAGAGCATCGACTCTTTTCCTAATGTGGGGCATCCCCTGCTCAATGAGCCGCTCCTTTACGCTCATCAAATCAACAGGATCCGACACGTCACGCATTTGAATTAACAGTCCATGGAGGCTGAATGGTAATCCAGATTCCATGAATAGTCCCTTATCGTGGCTCCTGACCGACCTCACCGACAAGTTGTAAAACATATCCAGTCTATCCATAGAGATGGACACAGGAAATTCAACTACTTTGTTAGAAAGAATTACTTTGCTCAGGGATGTTCTTATTTCGTTTGGGTCTCGCTCGGAGAAGCTTGCCACAACGTCAAGGGCTGTCATTTGATAGAGGTCGGTTTTCACAAACTTTCCCAGCGCGGACATTGGCTCGTTGACGAGAAGCACTCTTCCAAAAATATCCGCCAACAGCGCTGGTGATCTCAGCGAGTCAAACGTTGATTCAAGAAGCGATAACCTCAGTTCCTGCATATCAATGAAATCAGCTAGCTGTTCACTTTGACGTTGGCCCGCTCTAAGACTTAGAAATTGTCTCAGGGGATAGCGTCGCATAGTCTCCTCTTCCAGCCACGCTCTACGCCTGTAAAGCAGTTCGCCAATCTGGAGCGCAAACTTTTCCGCCGCTTCTAATGCAACTGAGTCCTCAGAGTTTGCATTCCTTTCAATTGTAAATGCCCAAATCCCCAGAACCAACCCAGAAAATGTCAGTGGCGCTATGAATTGGTCTTCATCCTCGGAAGCTGACTTGAAGAATCTATTCACCTTAATGGGTCCCCGTTGGGTGATCGCCGTCGCATAGGGATTGCGCGAAAAGTCCCTGCGTCGTTCCCCTATGTCCGAAAGCGACGTATTAAGAGATACGATAACCTTTACCCGACGTTGCCCCTCGATCTTTTCGAAGAAAATGGATCTCTTAAGTCTTAGTGTCTGATTAACCATGTTGGCAATTTGCATCCAGTGCTCGTCACTCCTGAAAAATCTTTCGGGGATATAGCGGGACTGAGACCTTCCGGACTTTCCCAGAAGCATTTTCAACCCATCCAGATACTGGTAGCGGGCACGAATCGCTATCGCGGCAATGAGCGAAAGTACCCCAGCAGTAGAGATTTCTACCAAAGGAATCCATATCAGGAAGAATCTTAACAGCAACCATGACGCCGTCACCGAAATTGCGGCCATGATCATTGCAAACACAACGGATTTTAAAGGGGTCAACATCTGATACGCTATAATACTAATAATAACAGCAAGGATCACGAGAGCCAATGTGGTCCAGGTACCGGCGCACTTTATGTATTTATTAGAGACTAGGGTTTCAAAGGCGTACGCATAGAATTGGAGAGGACTCATTCCAGGACGCCCAGGGGTCAAAGGCGTCCTGAGATCCGGAAAGTAGGGGGGAACCTGAAACCCTACAAGGACAGTCTTACCAGCGACCATTTCAGTTATTACATCCCCAGACAACAGGGTCTTGAGATCAACAGATGGAATTCCTACTGCCCCGCCCATGAAGTTCACCAAGATGAACTGATCCACACCTCGTCTGGATCCGATTCTATCCTGCGCCGCTTCTAGAATGACGTGATTATGTTTCTGGCCGGAAAACTCCCAATAGGTCTGCATAAATCTTCGGATGCCAAATGATCCCGGAGGGATCTCCTGAAGGCCTATTTTCAATGATTCACTTCGAGCCTGGACAGGTATCGGTTCAAACGCCAGCTTTTCTTGAATGGACCCACTCTTGACCCTTTGCCTTCCGAAGTACACGCCATTAGTTTGTTCAGCCCTTTTATAGAACTCAGGAGAGACTCCGGACGGCATGAACGTGAAAACAATCTGTCCGGCGCCCAAAGCCTCCAGCCGGTCTAAGGCCGCCAACCAGACATTGTCGTCAGCACCCGCGTCTGAGTAATCTGCCCCTAATAATAGGCAATCGCTCCTAAATGGTACGCTGGTTCCATTAAGACGGGTGAAAAAATCGTAGGCTCCAAAATCTAACTCATTAAAGACAAAGCCTGATATACTTGTTCCCCATACGAGTATAACAATTACTAGTCCTACATAAATCGCGGCAAATTTGTACTCACGCATTTAACGTCCCTTGTTTAAATGAGGTTTTCTAGAAAACAGCAGTGTTTTCAGATTAGTTTCCCTATTCAGAACTCCGGCGGCCAAATCATAGCATGTAAGCACACATGTATCCTATAGCAGTTCGCGAAAATAATCGCGAAAAGAGCGCGACTTTTGGATCGAGATGTGATTTTCTTTGGGGGTGTCTCGTCAACCAAACATACCGAATCAGGAAAACTGCACGCTGGAGGAGTTGGAGACCGCAGCCAGAGCGGCGCCCATCCAACGAACCTACGTTCGCCTTATGGCCATCACGGCCTTGATAATGGGCCTGCCTCATGAGCAAGTGGCAGCCTTGTTCGATTTATAGCCATTCCGACAGAACTTTAGAGAATGGCCAGAGGATTGTCCTGTTTTGTAGCAAGTTAGGAGAAACGTAAACGGAATTCCGTTCTCTGGTCCAGCCTAGTGATGCCAGCTTCCAGAGCCATGTCCACCCCTTTGGAATATTCCTCATACCAATTAGCGTTTTATAAGGCAATATTTAAGTAAGGAAAGAAAGTCATCGAACGTAATCCCTCTGGGTCAGCTTCGATTCTCCTAAGACCCTCGCACAAGGCTTGTTCAACCTGATCCAACGAGGCAAACGCTTCGTTATGGAAATTATTCTCACGCAGATCCTCCCAAAGGTGTTGATTTCAGCAGTGCACAGCTATACGATCTAAGATGTATTATGGTTCCGAATAGGCCGCCCTTTGGGACATTGTTTAGGACTGTGCGTGAAAGAAGCTTTGACCGGTCAAAACGACACATAGGACGTGGGATAAACTCCACTAAGCCGATTTGAACTCAATCACCGGCAGGTGCTTTGTGCGTTCGAAAGACCATGAAAAGGAGCGTGTAAAGAGGATGACGCTGCTGACCGAAATATCTCTTGCAGGGCTTTGTGTCCTTGTGTGCCTAACGGTGATCGTAAACGCCCAGACGGAATACGAGACAGCCACGTTTGCCGGTGGCTGTTTCTGGTGCATGCAGCCGCCCTTTGAAAGACTGAACGGCGTTGCAGACGTGGTATCGGGTTACACGGGCGGAACCGCCGACAATCCCACTTATGAGGATTACTCCGAAAAGGGACACATCGAAGCCGTACAGATCACCTATGATCCCTCAAAAATAGCTTATTCCGAGCTTCTGGAAGTATTCTGGAGACAAATAGATCCCACGGATCCTGGCGGACAGTTCGTTGACAGAGGGCCGCAGTACCGGTCAGCGGTCTTTTACCATAACGAAGATCAGAAACGGATAGCCGAGAGATCAAAACAGGAACTCGGAAAATCCGCCAGATACGACAAACCAATTGTAACCGAGATCATCAAAGCCTCGATATTTTATAAAGCCGAAGAATATCATCAAGACTACGACAAAAAAAACCCGATCCGGTACAAATTCTACCGGCTCAATGCGGGCCGTGACCAGTATTTGGGAAAAGTATGGAGTCGAGACAAGGATCAAAAAGACCTAAAGGAAAATCGCCAGAGACATAATAAGTTGAGCAAGGAAGAGACCAAGAAGATGTTGTCTCCATTACAGTATGCAGTGACACAGGAAAACGGGACGGAATCGCCGTTCCAAAATGAATACTGGAATAACGAAAGACAAGGGATCTATGTGGACGTCGTTTCTGGTGAGCCCCTTTTCAGTTCGCTGGACAAGTTCGATTCCGGTACGGGTTGGCCGAGCTTTACCAAGCCGCTGGAAGCCGGAAACATTATTGAAAGACAAGACAAAGGCTTTTTTACGACACGCACGGAGGTAAGAAGCAGGGAAGCAGATTCTCACTTGGGGCATGTGTTTAACGATGGGCCAACGCCGGCCGGCCTTCGTTATTGCATGAATTCGGCGGCACTCCGTTTCATCCCGAAAGAGGATCTGGATAAGGAAGGCTACGGCCAATATGAGAAACTTTTCGAGAATAAGTAAGGTTTGAGCGCCCAATTTCTCAGCATTATGCGTTGGTGTCTGTGAGGAGACGAACCAACCTGGCCGGTATCAATCAGAAAACCGTTCAACAGGTATTAGGCGGCGAATTGTACAGACACCACGGTTGAAGCTCCAGGCTCTTCCATGGTTACGCCGTAAAGAGAGTCAGCAGCTTCCATGGTTCGCTTGTTATGGGTAATGACTATGAACTGAGTTCGATCGGACAGCTTCTTTAGCATTTCTGTGAATCTGACTATATTTGAATCATCAAGAGGGGCATCCACCTCGTCAAGGAGGCAGAAAGGCGAGGGGCGTGTCAAAAAAATGGAAAAAATAAGAGCAATAGCCGTCAGGGATTTCTCTCCGCCTGAGAGTAGGCTCATATTTTGCCTTCGTTTGCCGGGAGGACGAACCACTATATCAACCCCCGTTTCCAGAAGGTTTTCTTCTTCTGTCAGCTCAAGGTAGGCTTCACCACCACCGAAAAGGAACGGAAAGATCTCCTGAAATTGTTTATTTATGCCATCAAAGGTTTTCAGAAACAGATCGCTGGTACTCTTGTTTATCTTCTCGATAGTATCGAACAATGACGCCACCGCTTTCCTGAGATCTTGCTCCTGTTCCTCAAGAAACTTCAGGCGCTCGCTAACTTGACGGCTCTCTGCTATCGCAGCAAGGTTTACCTCTCCCATGGACTCCAGCTTGGCTTTGACTTCAAGGATCTCATCGGAGTTGGGCCGAGAATCGGTACACGAAACGGTTCGAGGGTCCACGTGGTAACGTTCGAGGATTTTTTCAACAACCCCCTCCACGATCTGTTTAATACGCACCGACTCCATTTCAAGAGCATGAACCTTGTCGCGCAGGTCTTTCATTGCTGAGGCACACGATGTTCTTTCCTGTTCAAGAGACTTGATCGAAAGCGTTAGGCTCGCAGATTCATTCCTCTTGTCTTCCATAACGGTTTCCAGGGCTTTGTACTCCAGCATGAGTTCCTTTTCGCGCGTCTGAGCCTCCTCCAGATCCCTGGAAATCCTGTCCTGCTCTCGAAGCAAGCGGGCTTTTTCTTCGGCCAATCCCAGTATGTACTTTTCCATCTGTTGAAGGTTTTCCACAGTGTAGTGAAATTCCCGGTCAACAGACCGGTATTGTTCGTCTAACCTGGCGGCCAGAACCCGAACTTCTTGGCTCTGCGCGGATTTCTCCTGCAAGACTGTGTCTAATTTCTCTAAAACTAGCTTGGCATTACGTGCGCCTGTCTCGACCTCCACCTTCCTGCTTTCGAGAACAACTATTTTCTCCTGGGCTTGGGAGATGTCTTTAAAATTTTCAACCTTTTCTTTGCCTAGCCGCTCTGTCTCCAACTTCAGGATCCTCTCGGTTCTTTCCCAGCTAGAGATTTGGGCAGCTATATGACCCTGTTCAGTCAGCCCATTGGCCTCTTTCAACTTGAGTTCATTGGTAGAGCGCTCAATCTCTTCCATCTCGCCCGATACCCGCTCCAACTGTTCTTCATGCTCCAGAAGATTACTCACGCAGTCTGAGACAGCCCTTTCCATAGAGTCGATGCCTTCTCGAAGTGACTTGATCTCTCGGCGCCTCAAAAAGATCTCTTCCTGATGGAAGTCCCACGACCCTCCGGTTATTTCACCGTGGCGAGTCAGCAAATCTCCTCCCAAGGTAACCAGGTCGATTTGAATGCCGTTGCGAGACCAGATTTCCACAGCCTGCTCCATGTCACGAACGACAAAATACCCGGTCAGAAGAAACTCCTTAAGAGTTTCAAAACCTTCTTGGAAGTGGACTATTTCCTTTAACTGGGTGACACCTTCCGGGACGGACGTTTCACTGGAGTCCGGAACCAGGCGAGGGACGATCGGAATAAACGTAGATCTCCCTTGGCCCTCCTCTTTGAGCCGTTTGGCAGCGTTGGCCCCGTCACGGGTCGAAGAGACTACGACGTTGCGCAGACGATGCCCCACAGCGGCTATCAGAGCTTTCTCGTACTCTGGGGACACTTCAATGAGTTCGGCCAAAGGACCCAGCAGAGCCTCCGAGTGTAGTGTTTCCTGATTTTTCATGAGAAACTGGACACTGTGTTCGTATGATGCAAAATCACGCTGCATTTCTTCGAGTGAGCCAAGTCTGGCCCCGGACCCGGCAAGTTCTCTTTCCAAACTCGCCAAATCATTCCTGAGCACCTTTATCTTTTCGATCATGTTTCTTCTTACTGTAGAAAGCTCTTCTTTCCTCTCGCTATGTTCCTTGCGAAGCTCGGATACTTCGGCCAAAGCCTCTGTTAAGATTTCGCTTGATCTACGCGCCCTTTCGAGATCTTCACAAAGCTTCTCACTCTCTTTGGCAATCCTGCCCAAGTTGGCTTCGATTTCGTCGGCTCGCCTCTTCAGGCTTTCCATCGCGTTCCGCTTTTGCGCAATTTCCTGCAGACTCTGGAACATGTCGTTCTTGTAGCTCTCCAGAAGCTCTACTTGCCCGTTCTTCTTTTGCTGCATTCCATTTAGTTCGGACAAGGCTTTCTTCAAGTCTTCTTCAGCTACCTGGAGTTGTGACTGGATCGCTGACCTGTTCTGCTCCAGTTCTGCTCGACTTTCCTTTGTCTTTCGAATTCTTTGCTCGTATTCTTCCCTTTCGTCCCGCAGCTTGTCCATGCGGACAGTGATATGGACAAGTCGGTCTTGGTCCTTTCGTATTGCCCCCCGAATAGATGTCAGAGAAATATCCGTCACGTGACGAGTTTGCAGAAGCTCCTTTATAGCTTTTTCCAAATCCACGGCCTTCAAACTGGCCGTCTCCAGTCGTGCCTCCAACGATGCAAACAGAGACTCTTGTTCAAAAAAAGCCGAACTCGCCCTGTCAAGGTCACCTTTTGCCTGCCCGTACTGTTCTAAGGCATCGCGGCACTTCCACGCATGGATGGCTATGTCCAGATCCCGATAGCGATTCTGAAGTTTATGGTAGCCTTCAGCCTTGGCTGCTTGCCGTCTGAGTGACAAGTTCTGGCGTTTAACCTCAGCAATAACATCCTTAATTCTTTCCAGGTTCCTGTTCGTCTGCTCGAGCTTCTTGAGAGCCGCCTCTTTTCGTGCCTTGTATCGGTTTATCCCTGCCGCCTCCTCGATAAGGGTCCGGCGCTCTTCAGGCCTCGACGCGACAACCATCTCTACACGCCCCTGCTCCACGACGGAGTAGGACGACCGGCCTATACCGGTGTCCAGGAAGAGGTCCGTGACATCCGACAGTCTGCAAGGGATGCTATTGATCTCATAATGCGATTCGCCGTCTCGGAACAAACGGCGAGTGATCATAATCTCGTCGTAATCCGACAATGAAGCTGGAGAAGAATCGTTGTCATTGGAGAGAATCATACGGACTTCAGCCATCCCTAAAGGTTTGCGGTTCTCAGATCCATTAAAGATGACGTCTCCCATCTTGTGGCCGCGCAGGATGCGGGCCCTCTGTTCCCCCATAACCCAGCGGATGGCCTCGAGCACATTGCTCTTGCCGCATCCATTGGGCCCGACAACCGAGGTAACCCCCGGTCTGAATTCAAGAATTGTTCGGTCGGAAAAACTCTTGAATCCCTTTATTTCTAGCCGTTTCAGTTTCATGGTTTTCTTGGGCCGGTTGATAGAATCGGCCGGATACTATCCAGACTGGGGGTGAGTGTAAAGCAAAAAGGTCACGAGTCGTTTAATGGATATGAACAAACTCCGTATGAATACCGCGGCCATAATACGTCCGGCTAGGATTTTGGGCATAATATTGGAACAATAGATCCTCCCGCAATAATGGCCGGTATTCAGATCTGTGAAGACCCCATAAGAGGAAGAAGTCAGGCCCCACCTCGAGCATTCATGAGCAAGAGGCCACTACGATGTGAGCCAATTGCTCATATCACCTCTCCTCAAGAGAAACATTGAACACTGCGCGAGCTATTCTGTCAGCATAATCCACTATTCCTGTCCCATCCTGCGAACTGTTCACTATCACAGCAAATGCGAACATCCTCCCCTGAGGGGAAATCCCGTATCCAGCAAGGGCATTCACTCCTCGGAGCGTTCCAGTTTTCGCTCGGATTCGCCTCTTGAGAGGAGGCTCCACAAACTTTTCCTTGAGAGTCCCGTCCACCCCAGCCACGCCGAGAGACGACATGAACTCAGAATTATACGTGAAGTCACGAGAAGCTGTAAAAAGGACTCGCACAAGCGCCGAAGCGCTGACGCGATTATTCCGGGAAAGGCCGCTTGCCTCACTCAAGGCAAAATGATCTTCGGGCACTCCGCAGTCAATAAGGTATTTGCGCAGCGCAGTCAGTCCCTTTTCTCGGGTCCCGGGAGGGCCATGAACCTTGGCACCCAAGCCCATGCAGATCTGCTCCGCCATGAAATTGTTGCTGTGCTTGTTCAACCAATAGACGAGCACCCCGAGGGGATACGAGGTGAACTGCAAGTATGGAGTAGCCGAAGGAGGAGTTTGTCCGCGTATTACACTCCCCTGGAATTTGATCCCTTCTTGTAACAGGAATTGTTTAAGCACATCGCCAAAGTATAATGCAGGAGACGCAATGTTAACGTAACGGCCTTTAACGGGTGCTTGTACCCCTATTTCACCATGTATCTTGAATATCTCCCGATCATCGTCCGTGAGTTCCTTGGTTATGTTGACTTGGACAGCCTTGTCCCCCTCGATGGTCATTACGTGAGATTTTATGCGCGCGTACTCCGAGATGGGGTCCATGACTATTCTTGCCGGTTCTCGAGACTTTGCCCCAGGATGTAGCAAGATCTTGACGGAATTGAAGTTAAGAGACAGGGCGCTGTAAGGCGCATGATAAGACCTGTGACCGAGTCTTTCATTTTCATCCAAAGGGGTTCCTGGAACAAAGAAAGAGTCATCCACTACAATGTCCCCTCGGATCTCCGAAAGGCCCTTGTCCAGAAGTTCTCTCGTGAAGGCAAACAGTTGTTCAGTGACCATGTGGGGATCGCCGCCGCCTTTGACGAACATGTTCCCCACCGTTGGCCCGCGTGCCTGATCTACGAACACCTCGGTAACGAAAGTGAAATCCGGCTTCAAGGCCTGAAGCGCCGCAGCGCTCGTAACTACTTTCATGGTGGATGCCGGTATCAAAGGCAGATCGGGATTTCTTTCCATAAGCACTTCTCCGGTCTTCAAGTCGACCACTTGCACCGAAACAGCAAAGTTAGCGGGAAGTTCTCGCTGGATTATGCCGTTGAGCTTAACGTCAAAAGGATGAATGGGTGCGCCATGGGCGTCATAAAACGGTAACCATAGGAACACGAAGAAAAATAGAATGGCTGAACTGATGAGTCCAGGGGGGGGTGATTGTGGGCACGGTTGTCCATAGGGAGAGGGGGATGAGCCAATTAACGGCAAACAACTCATTTGATATATCTGCATATCTGCAATATCCATTAATATCACGCCACTTTATGGTATCCACCTGTAATCGAAATCACCGTGGTTGCCGGGTTTCGTTTAGTGGGGGGCGCTGGTTTAGCCCGCTTTTTTAATAAGATAGCGTTATCTGATTCGGGTGAGGGTGTCAAGGGTGCCGGTGATCTGAGGGGGGGCGAGCGCATTTTCTAGCGCGCGCCAGGCTGATATATCAAACAATCTAGATAATTATTTCTAGTAGTTAGATTTGAACATCGAGTGTATTCTCACAAATAAATACAACTAATTGAAACTTAGTTTTATTTTTTTCTTGACAAGATAAAAACATACCTATTAAAGCAATGTTCAACATTTCGAGCTGGGAGGAAGGGTATGTTGAGAAGAATACCTTTTACGCCATTGGTATGTCTAGTTATTTTCCTGTTAACTATTCTCTCTAACGCTTCATGGGCTGCGGGGCCTGACGAATCGCTTGAAATTCTGCTGAAACCTAACCAGTCAAGCGTAATTGCCGCCCCCGCCGTTCCAAAAGCCAACTCCCGTTACATTTCAAAGGTTGCGGCCCCACAGGCCGCATACTTATGGGTCCCACCACCTCCATTGGGGATTTCAAAGGTCAAACCCGCCCTATCTCTACCGTATGAATTTGTTCCTCCATGTATTCTACCGGCGCCTCGAATGGGTCAGTGGGAAATGAGCTTCCAGGTAATCTTTGCCAATTTGAGCGGTTACATTGGATGGCCTCGCTATTCCAACTGGTACTGGGGCTGGTTCGGGAATACGGAAAACCGAACCGACCTTAATAACGATCTCCAACTACCCATCTACGCGGCTTGGCCTCAGTTCACGGCAAGCTACCATTTCCGTCCGAACTGGGCGCTCCGTTACTCGGTGCTGTGGAACCAACTCAATGGGGGAGGCTGGCCAAATAATTATATCCTCTTCGGACCTAATTGGGGAGGGGGCTACTTCTGGGGCCAGAACATTCAGACGATCTTCCAGCATGCCTATCACAGAGTGGGCATAGTGTATGATGCAGTGCGGACCTGCAACTCCAAAATAAGCGTATTCGCAGACTTGGTCCACACGGACGACAAAATAACCCTAGGTTGTACCGGTTGTGGATACTACAACACACCGATCTGGAGCAATAGTATCAATGCGGCAATGGCCGGCCTGGAATTCCAGCGCTGCATCAAAACCGCACCGAACGGTGGCACGTTGTCCTGGGACTGTAAAGCCGGCGGAATTTTCCTCGATGACACCGTGGGAGGGGACGTGGAAGCCGGGGCAAGATATTCAATTCCTCTTAATTGCGGTCGTTCGGGTTACGTGAAAGGCGGATATCGCTTTGTGGATCTGAAGAAAACCCAGTACGACTTCGTCTTCAAAAACACGCTCTCAGGCGGTTTCATCGAAGGCGGTTTCATATTCTGATTGATCATGGGATTTGTGTCGGCCGATGGCAAGGGTGGAGCGCAACGTCGACGCTGGAGTCTCCCAACATGATATACCCGAAAGACTCCGACGTTCATTCAAGACGAGGCTAAGAAAACTCTCCCCCATCCATCGGCCTTTATGTTTTGTGAGCCCGGCCGTGCTACGGCGTCTCCCAGCTCGACCCCTTCGGTCGGGCTTTTTTTATCCCTCTCCTGCGACTTTTACCCCACTTGTTATGTCCATGCACGAATATTTGAAATCTGGTCCATAACCGGCAAGCGCTCCCATCGGATCTGCGTTTCGGATGACACAAATCTCGAAAAACCGACTCACAAGACCTTGCGGCCCACAAGAGAGTGTTTCAGGCCCCTCATGATTTTGACTCTTATCACATCCCCAATGTCAATCTCGTCAGTCGGATCCATATTCACTACTTTGTTCGTCCTGGTTCGGCCAAAAGGCTGGCCTGATCGAGGCCTTATTCCTTCTATTAAAACTTCCTCCTCAGTTGCCTCAGCCAACCGGTTATAGCTCTCCGTAATCTGATCTTGCAGCGCTTGGATTTCTGCCAGCCGCTGGATTTTTTCCTCTTCCGGCACCTGTTCAGGTAGACTCTCTGCAAGAGTTCCAGGCCTTACAGAGTATTTGAACGAGAAAATCTGGTCGAAACGAATTTCACGTAGGGCTTCGAAAGTCTGACTAAAATCGTCTTCAGTCTCTCCTGGAAAGCCAACAATTATGTCCGAAGTTATAGCAACTCCTGGAATCATCCGACGGAGTTTAGCTATTTTCTTCAGGTAACCGTCAAGACTGTAGCCTCTCCTCATTGCCCTCAGAATACGGTCTGAGCCGGCTTGCAGAGGTAAGTGCACATGCTCACAAACTGTTTTCAATTCTGCCATGGTACCTATGAGGTCTTCACTAAAGTCACGGGGGTGGGAAGTGGTAAATCTTATCCTGCAAAGTTGTGGAATCCTGTCCAACCCGACTAAAAGATCCGCAAATGTAGCATGAGCGTCGCCTTTGGTCCTGTAGGCGTTGACATTCTGTCCCAGAAGAGTGATTTCTTTTACACTCTTTTGAGTAATTGTACGTACCTCTTGGAGAATTTCTTCAATTGGTCGACTTTGTTCTGGTCCGCGGGTCAATGGAACAACACAATAAGAGCAGAAATTAGAACACCCCTGCATTATGGTTACATGAGAGCAGACCGGACTGCGTCCTTTGACTGGAGCTTGGACATGTAACGAGCCAACATCATGGGAGAAGTCAGTCTTGGATAGTCGATCCCCCGTTTTTCTTATATGTTGCAACAATACAGGCAATTCATCTATGCAGTGTGTCCCAAGTACGCAATCCAAGTGGTTGGCTCTCTTGAGGAGACGATCTTTTTCTTGTTGGGCCACACATCCTGAGACGACCGTGACGAGATGAGGATTCTTTACCTTCAGGGACTTGAGTTTCCCCAAAGCGCTGTAAACCTTATGTTCCGCCTTTTCCCTGATAGAGCACGTGTTAATTATGATGACATCAGCCCGTTCCGGAGCAGGTACGGGGGACAAACCAATTCCCTCGAGCAACATCGACATCTTTTCAGAGTCGTGCTCGTTCATTTGACAACCGTAAGTCTCGATGTAGTATGTTCCCGTTGTCAAATCACCCCTGTTGTACTCTGCTTCCGGAGTGTCCTAAGCCGTGATGGACATCATCCGGTCAACATCGTTTACCAACTCTTTGACTGCCGCAACTGATTTTCCGAAAGCCGCCCACTCTTCAGACGTAAGTTCGAGTTCCACCACTTTTTCCACTCCCTCGCAACCAAGTATGGCAGGCACGCCCACAAATATACCCTGCTCTCCAAACTCGCCATCCAGATAAGCCGCAACCGGCAAGAGCCGTTTCTTGTCCAGTATTATCGAACGGGCCATTTGAACGGCAGCAGCGGAAGGGGCATAATATGCACTTCCAGTCTTGAGAAGTCCTACTATTTCAGCTCCGCCTTGCCGCGTCCTCTGGACAATTTCTTCGAGCCGCTCAGGGGATATGAAATTGGTCACAGGAACCCCGCCAACGAAGCAATACCTGGTCAGAGGAACCATTGTGTCACCGTGACCTCCGAGCACCAGCGCATGGATATCTTCTACTGAAACGCCTATTTCGTCGGATATGAATGCACGAAAGCGTGCTGCATCCAAGGCTCCAGCCATTCCGATGACCCGCCTCGGCGGAAAGTTGGATTTTTTCCACGCCGTATAAACCATGGCGTCCAGGGGGTTGGAGACCACTATCATGACCGCGTTCGGAGAATAAGCTGCAGCCGTTTGAGCCACATCTCCCACTATCTTTACATTTGTTAAGAGGAGGTCATCTCTACTCATGCCCGGTTTTCGAGCAATTCCTGCCGTAATAATTATGATGTCGCTTGATCGAGTTTTCTCGTAGTCGTTCGTTCCAAGGACGTTGGTATCTACTCCAAGAACAGGCGTCGTTTCAAACAGATCCAACCCCTTACCCTGGGGAATTCCATCGAGAATATCTACCAAGACCACATCGCCGAGTTCCTGAGCCGAAGCGTAAGCAGCCGCGGATGCGCCAACGTTTCCGGCTCCTATCACAGTTATTTTCTTCCTACCCATAGAAGCGTCCTCCCACAAAACTTCATAAGAATGAAATCAAGACGATAGTGAATTCTCACACAAAAAACACTATCTTGCAACATCATCGCCGCGAGACCACTTTCAGAAACTATCGTACATCGAACGGTGAATTCTTGGTACAAGGTCTTTGATAATCCGTGAGATGGCCCGGCGTCTGTTCGAGAGAGTTTCGGTAATGGAGTCGGTCACGTCGTAAGTGTAAGAAGCTGAAAAATCTTTTTTCCATAGCCCTTTTTTTGAATCTGCACGATCCAAGACGCAAAGAACCTTGAGAGTTCCGATTCTTGTCGCTTCTTTTCCGTCGGCCCTATAAGCGGAGGGGGTATCTTCGAATGAGGCAATGACGGTTTTCAGTATGAGATCGCCGCCACTGGCGACCTGCGTCAGCCTTGTTCCCAGGGCATATTCACGCCTCAGAGCGTTAGTGAACTCGGTTTCGATACCTGTGACCGTTGTGTTGTTCACAGCACTTTCGAGAACAATAGTCTTTAGCTCAGGGGGATATGGACTGTCCGCCGGTGCCCCGCTGAATCGGTACCCGCATCCGAAAATGACCAATGCCGCTAAAGGCAGTCCCATCCAGATCTTACGCAATCCGCTCCTCTTGCCGGCGTGTATAACCTCATACAAGGACTAAAAGCACGCGCCCGTGAGACATGGCCTTAATTGGCATTTCCTGATCGAGACACCACATTAGCCCACAACAACATTGACCAATTTCCCGGGAACCAGGATGGCCTTGCGAACGGTTTTCCCTTCAATGAACCTTTGTACGTTTGATTCGGCCAAGGCAAGTTGTTTGATCTCGTGTTCCGATGCATCGGATCGAACAGTTATTTCCGCCCTTTTCTTGCCGTTAACCTGAACAACGATCAGTATCTGGTCTTGTTTGAGCAACTCGAGATCGTAACCCGGCCACGGCTGTCGCACTATTCCAGGCTTCTCTCCCATTGCCTCCCAGAGTTCTTCCCCAATATGAGGGACAAACGGAGAAAGCAGGATAATAGCCGTACGAATAGCTTCCTCAAGAGCTGCTGCAACACTCGGTGAGCCGTCGGCCTCTTCAGGAGACACTCGACTCACTTCATTGATCATCTCCATAATGGCTGCCACGGCCGTATTGAAATGAAAACGGTTTGTTATGTCTTCCGTGACTTTTTTGATCGTCTTGTGAGTGATCCTTTTCAGGTCACGTGATCGCTCGTTGTCCTCTCGCGCTGGGGCGGGCGTTTTTCGGCCTTTGAGTTGGTAAACCAGATTCCATACCCTGATCAGGAACCGGGCTGCCCCTTCCACGCCCTCAGAGGTCCACTCCAGATCCCTCTCAGGTGGGGCGGCAAAAAGACAGAAAAGTCGCAGGGTGTCTGCACCGTAAGTGTTTATAAGGTCTTCCGGGTCGACCACGTTTCCCTTGGATTTTGACATCTTAGCCCCATCCTTGATGACCATTCCCTGGGTAAGAAGATTTGTGAATGGTTCATCCGATGTCTTGATATTCATGTCCCTGAGAACTTTGGTGAAAAACCTTGAATAGAGGAGGTGAAGGATGGCATGCTCAATGCCGCCGATGTACTGGTCTACCGGCAACCAGTATCGGTCGGTTTCAGGGTTGACGATACCTATGTCGTAATTAGGACAAGCGTAACGGTCGAAATACCATGACGATTCCACAAAGGTGTCCATAGTGTCTGTTTCTCTACGAGAGGGTTCTCCGCACTTCGGGCAAGCCACCTCTACCCACCACTTGAGTTCGGGTAACGGGGACCTGCCATTCTCCGGAAACTCGATTTCTGTCGGCAGTACAACGGGGAGCTGATCATTCGGAACCGGGACGTCCCCGCACATGGGACAATGAATAATAGGGATCGGAGCGCCCCAGTACCTTTGCCTGGATATGCCCCAGTCTCGAATCCGGTAATTGACGGTGGATCCACCTTTATTCAAGGCCAACAGTTTGTCAGGAACGGCTTTCATGGCAGAAACATTGTCCATGCCGTCGAATTCCTCTGAGTTCACCAAATGACCTGGCCCCACGTAAGCCTCTGTCATTGCTGCTGGATCAAGGCCTTCGCCATCAGGTTGAATCACTACTACGATTTCGAGGCCGTATTTCTTGGCAAAATCAAAGTCTCTTTGGTCGTGCGCCGGCACGGCCATGACGGCTCCGGTTCCATACTCGTACAGCACGAAATTTGCCACGTACACCGGTATATTCCTGCCGGTCAGAGGGTTGACACACATGGCCCCTGTAAATACACCTTCCTTGTCGGATTCTTCCCCAACTCGGCTTTGCCAGTCCTGGGTAAGGACTCTGTTGATGAAATCCTTCACCGCATATTCCTGGGAAGTTCCTTTCGAGAGCTTGAGACAAAGGGGATGTTCGGGCGCCAGGCTCATGAACGTCGCCCCGTACAACGTGTCAGGTCGAGTGGTAAACACTTCTATAGCCTCATCTCCTTTCTCGATGGGAAACAGTATCCGTGCACCCTCGCTCTGGCCGATCCAGTTCCGCTGCATCGTAATCACCTTTTCCGGCCAGCCCTTCAGCTTGTTGCACCATTCCAACAATTCGGGTGCGTATTTGGTTATCCTGAAGAACCACCCTTCCTGCTCCTTCTGGACCACAGCTTCCCCGCATCTCCAGCAACAGCCTTCTTCCACCTGTTCGTTGGCGAGCACTGTCTTACACGATTCGCAGAAATTGACTATGGACTTCCTCCTGTACACCAGGCCCTGTTCCAGCATTCTCAAGAACAGCCACTGTTCCCACCGATAATATTCAGGCTCGCAAGTAGCAATTTCACGATCCCAGTCATACGAAAAGCCCATTCTCTTGAGCTGCCTTCTCATCTCTGTAATATTGTTCTTCGTCCAGACCGCCGGATGCGATCCGTGCTTTATGGCGGCGTTCTCAGCAGGCATGCCAAAAGCATCCCAGCCCATAGGGTGGAGCACGTTATAGCCCTGCATCATCTTGAAACGAGCCAGCACGTCGCCAATACAGTAATTGCGTACATGGCCCATGTGTATGCGCCCCGAAGGGTACGGAAACATTTCAAGTACATAATATTTTTCTTTTGAGGTATTGATACAGACCTTATAGAGCTTTTCTTTTTCCCAGAATTCCTGCCATTTTATCTCGATAACCTCCGGGTCGTATCTTCTTTCCATGATTCCTCCCTTGGGGGCAGTCAGCAATCGACACGTTTCTTCTAACACACCAGCGGCGGCTGCTTCAACGCTTTCCTACTTGACGACAACGGGTAACAGGTCTTATGCTGTCTGGCCAACGCCGACTTGCAGGTTCGTCGAGGGATGCGCAGCAATTGATTGCCCCGACAAGTCGGCTCGTTACTTCAGGCGAATACGGCCAGGATAAAAAAGGAAACAAATGACTCAGGAATATTCAATAAGCCCCGATGGAGAGAAATTCCTTCTGCCGACAGAGGAGGACTACTCGCTGGAATTCAGCCGACTGCAGAAGCTCGTTGCCAGGAATCGGGAACAAGGGCGGGAAGTCGTAGTAGTCGTCGGACTGGGATTTGTCGGAGCGGTTATGGCTGCGGTCGTCGCCGATGCAACCGACTTGGCCGGTAACGCGACCAAGTTTGTTATAGGGATGCAAAGACCGAGTTCCAGGAGCTTCTGGAAGATCCCTCTGATATGCAGGGGGATAGCACCGATGAAATCCGAAGACAAAGAAGTTCCCGAAATTCTGAGACGATGTGTAATAGAAAAAGAGACCTTGACGGCCTCTTTCACATACAAAGCCCTCGGCCTCGCAGACGTGGTCGTGGTGGACGTGCAGTGTGACTATATCAAGAATTCACTAAATGACGTCACCACCGGGTACGTTCAAATGGATGACCTTGAAAAATCTCTCGAAATAATCGGAGACGAAATCCGACCTGACGCCCTTGTCTTGATTGAGACGACAGTCCCCCCGGGTACTACGGAACAGGTTGCCTATCCTCTGATCAAGAAGGCATTCAGGAAAAGAGGTATAACTACTGAGCCCATTCTCGCTCATAGCTATGAGCGAGTCATGCCAGGGGCCGACTATGTGGCGTCAATCAGAAATTTCTGGCGAGTGTGCAGCGGAATCAATTCTGAGTCACGAGACCGGGTGGTGAAGTTCCTTTCCGACGTGCTGGACACGAAGAACTTTCCTCTGACTGTACTGGACCGACCCATGGAATCGGAAACAGCCAAAATAGTTGAGAATAGTTACAGAGCTGCGATTCTCGCTTTCCTGAATGAGTGGAGCTTATTCGCCGAGCGCAACGGGATAGACCTGATAAAAGTAATCGACGCCATCAAGGTTCGGCCGACCCACTCGAACATTATGTTTCCAGGGCCCGGCATTGGAGGATATTGCCTGCCGAAAGACGGCGGTCTGGCAGTCTGGGCTTATAAACATCTCATGGGCTTTGAGGATGACCTTTTCCGCATCACGCCTTTGTCGATCAACATAAATGACAGTCGGGCGCTTCATGTTCCAGAGCTAATACGGGACGCTCTCAGGAATATGGGTCGGTACATTTCCGCGTCGAAGGTAACCATTCTCGGCGCTTCATATAGAGAAGACGTCGGCGACACGCGCTACAGCGGATCTGAAGTTATAGTGCGCCGACTGGTAGAGATGGGAGCTGAAGTTTGCGTCCACGACCCTTATGTCGACCATTGGTGGGAATTTGAAGCTCAGGATTCCTATCCTGCGCCGGGAAAGAGCCGGGCGCGCTTTTTTAGAAGCCAAAAGAAGTTGGATGATCTGCGAATTGAAAATGATCTGTGGCAAGCGCTGAAGGACGCGGATGCAGTAGTATTGGCAGTGCGCCACAAGCATTTTAGCGACCTGGATCCCGTCAAGGTAGTGCAGGCAGCAGGTGGCCCGCTCGCAGTCGTAGATTGCTTCGCCATGCTCGACGATGACGACATCCGACTCTATTTCGAGTTGGGCTGCGAGGTAAAGGGTTTAGGCCGGGGGCATATAAACAGGCTAAAAAAGCTGTACAAGAAATGATCTCGGTTGCGATCGAATTTGCAGAGGTCTGTTCGGGCGGCCTAACACCAACAAGGGTTTCCTTGTTCAAGTGGTAACCTGTCGGTGTTGTTGACCAAGACAGCCTCGAGGCGCTTATCGGCCAGCCTTCATGTTCCGTCGCTCACCTTCGAATTGGTCTGAACGGTTATTACCGGTTCACCAAAAAGGGCGAATTTCAACCAGACAAACGAGAATTCCAGAAGTTTCCGATCACAGTTACGGATTTCGTCGACCTGAAAAGGAAATCGCGAAACCTATCAGTGTGGTAGCAAGCCATAAGAAACATCTGTATATGCTGCGGTCCCAATTGGATTTGTTTGAAGCGTGACTTGCGTACGTAAAGCTCCATGAGAAGGTCGTTGATGGTGTTGTATTCTTCCATCCCTTGATCTCTAAGCCATTCGCTCACTGCCCATTTCGAGGACTCTGCGAATCCTTGACAGTGGTCCTCTCTCACCACAAAGAAAAATTCTCTATGATTCCCGTTACTCAGAGATGACGTCGAAGCACGACCGAGGGGATAGATCCGGCAGGCGCCTGGGCGATCTTCGTAAACGGTGCACCCCTTTGGAGTCACAAAGGGGCAGCGATTCCCAGTTAATGGGTCCATTTTCATCATAACTTCCGGAAAACCGTGAGCCGTCTTCCATCTCATATTCGTATAAGTATCCAGAAAATCTGACGATGACACGCCCAGCCTCTTTCTCAAACGTAGAAGATCGTAAGGCGTCAAGAGCAGTTCCAGCTTTCCACAGCATTCCGTAAAGCAAGGCACATTGGGACCGCAGGAAAACTGAAAGGTGTCGCTTTGCGAGAGTCTGCAATTTATATCGAAATAGGAGGCCGGCGCCTCTTCATTTGAGTCCATTATCTGATCTCCTCATCACACAATCATTGTGTCGGGTCTTGGAATAGGCTTGCTCACCGCCTGATGCTCCAGAAAAAGTGCAAAATCCAACAAGCTTGGGAATGTTGACTCAGCATTGATATCCCTTTCGTCAGCAAGCCGTACGGTATGTGTGCCGGCATTTTTCCCCGCGATTATATCGGATAACGAATCCCCTACCGTGTGGGAGTCGCTCAGGTCTATTTCCAGATCTTCCGAAGCGGCCAGCAGCATGCCGGCTTCAGGTTTTCGGCATCCGCACTTTTCTCCTTCGTCGTGAGGGCAGTAATAGATTGCATCGAGTGAAACTCCTTCCTTCTCCAGCTCCTCGCCCATGAATTTGTGAACCTTTATGAGTTCGCTCAAGGTCATGTATCCACGAGCGATACCCCTCTGATTTGTTATGATCACAAGAAGAAAACCCATTTTCTTGAGGATGGACAGCGCCTTGGCAGCACCTGGAAGAAGTTCAAATTCCATTGGGGAGCGCACATAATGGCCTTCTGGGAGCTTCTTGTTGATGACTCCGTCACGGTCAAGGAAAATCGCTTTTCTGATGGGAGTGGTTGTTGACAAGACGTTCGTATTCCTTGGCGCGAGTTTCTTGAGGTCCCAGTCTACAGTACGGGCCTTTACCGGATCTTGCGTCCGACTGGGAGTTTCTGCGGGGCGACGGATGCTGCCGCCTAAGTTCATATAAAAAATGTCCCGTGGCCTTCTCCCATCAAACCCGGGATTCGGAAGTCATTTCGTTAGTAGGATAATAGAGGCAGGGGGGGAGCTTCGTCAAGCGAGGCTATACACAGTCCCTGGGGGCGGTTCTCGGCTTCTGAATACGCGCCGGAAAAAAGAAACTCAAGGTTCATCCTCAAATTGTTTCAGGAAGGGCGTCCGCAAAACGAGGTCCGACGCTTGCTGTAATCGAACCGGAAAATTACCCACCTGACACCATCCCACCGCGTACTGATTTTCGCCACAGACGATTCAAATTTGATTTTTTTTTGTTCCGGGGAGACCGGGCACGGTTAGCGACACAAAATAGCAATTAATTTACTTTGCAGAAACACTGTGTAGTATCAATATGATATAGCAAGAATCTATGATTACTATTTAATAGTTGGTCAAAGGAACATTAGCAAGGTCTATTGTGCTGATCGTGAATTATTTTCAACGCACCGTTAATTGGGCCGGGGATAAACTTAAATTTTTTATATCAGATAATCCCTTGTCATTACAGAATGCTACCATTTTTATTCTTACGGAAGTCTACTTTTCTCTCAGAATTTACTTGACATAATTTTGCCTATGAATAATTAGGTCATCCCAGGACATTCAGTTAAGGAGGGAGGGTATGGTGATAATAAAGCCCTTTAAGGTATTGGTTTGTCTCGCTATTGCTTCACTATTCTTTGCCTTGCCAGTCGGGCGGGCATATACAAGTCCGGAACCCTCGGGAGGGATAGGTCTTCAGGGCGAAGCTCTTTCTGCTGACCCAACCTCGCAACCCGCATCGTCGATTCGTTCTGTCCCCTCGCAATCGATTGGGAATCCGTTTCCCCAGCCTTACGCGCAGCGCACTTACCGACCTCAGGGTTCGAATCCTGGACCGGAAGTGACGTACAACGTTGGGCCGCAAACAGAGGCATGGCCTGCGATGCCGGCTTATGGACCGACTCCGGCGGTTTGTCCACCGCAAGGCTGCCCCCCACAGCCTTATCAAGGGGGATCGTTGTTGCCGCCGTTCCTTGGGATGTTTGGCCAACCGGGCCTTGCTTTTGGACCTTTCGGTTCCACCCCTTTACTTCCCAGAATCAGTTGCAAACAATTCAGCCTTGTTGCCAGGCTGTGGAAGGCCAAGCTTAATTCCACCACCGTAAAGTGGGGTACTGATGGAATTGGTGGCCCAGGGACAGACCTTGACCTTCATGACGATCTGGGGTTGAGCAAGAACAAGTACATTCCCGAGTATGAGGGTCGTTGTCAGATCAGGCCAAACTGGGGAATACGATTCTCCTTTATGCCCTATCAGTATAAGAACAACACGTGGAATCCGAACGGTTTCTATTTCGGGAACATATTGTTTCCTCCAGGTCTGCCTATTTTGACGACATGGAATCGCAATGTTTACAATTGGAGTCTTGTCTATGATTGGTATCAGGGGAGCTTTTCAGCCTCCAGCATCTTTGCCGGTTACACTTTGTATGATGACAAGTTGACCGTTAGTACTCCAATTGTATTTTGGAGCCGCACGCGATCGAGTGGATGGGGGTTGGCTTCTGCCGGCCTTAGTTTGGAAAAGGCCATCAGAATTCTCGGCACAGGCACCGCATCCGGCAATTGCAAAGGGTCCTTACAATTCTGTGAAGGATATTTCGGCTGGGACGGATACGCTACTGCACGTATTGCTGTTCCCATGGATTGCGGGCGGTTTGGCTACGTTGAATGCGGCTGGAGATGGATCGCTCTCCAAAGAGGGTATCCGACGAATACCGACAAAACCAGTTTGGACGGCTGTACCATAGCTGCGGGTTTGGTTTTCTAATCACTGCACGACCCCAACTTTAAGGTTTGGGCTTGCGACGGTTGGAAAGCAGTGACGCCCCTAGCGAATTCAGGGAGGGAGTCTCCGCGGATTTGGGTTCCCGGAAGTAGTCCGGATTGGCGCACTCCTCCCCAAGTTTGAATGTCCAGGAGCCCCATATCAGAAAGAGGATGTTCTTTCGGGAACCCGACAATCCAGCGGTGAACCTAGGTGAGCCCGGCTGAAAGGCCGGGCTTTTCCAGTCTATAAGTAGAAATCGGCAAATGCCTGACCTGTAGTGGGTTTCAATGAAACGGCTTTAGTAGCCGTACTGCAAAAATCGTGCGGTAAAAGTCATACTGCTTGACAGTTCCGGCCTCCAATGATAAAAAAATTCGGTTAATTGTGTGGTGAGGTGTAGTATGAAAACCTGGACCCCTAAGAAAGGGGAAGTGGAGAGAAAATGGTTGGTGATTGACGCGAAAGACAAAGCTCTGGGACGCGTTGCCGCTGAAACTGCTCGCCTTCTGCGGGGTAAGCATAAGCCGCAATTCGCCACTCACATGGACTCCGGGGACTTCGTCATAATCGTCAACGCCTCCAAGGTGCTGCTCACCGGGAAGAAACTCCAGCAGAAAACTTACTACCGGCACAGTCAAGCACCAGGTGGATTAAAATCAACCAAGGCCGACAAACTTCTCAAGGAAAAACCAGACAGGATGTTTAGGCTTGCCGTACGCGGAATGCTGCCCAAGAATACCCTAGGCCGCACCCAACTGACCAAATTAAAGGTTTATGCCGGCGAGATTCATCCCCACGAGGCTCAACAGCCTGAAATATATCAATTCTAGTCGCGGAGACCGAAAATGGAGCGTGACCGTCACTACGCCACAGGCAAAAGGAAAACCGCCATAGCCAGAGTTTGGCTAGTACCCGGATCAGGAACATGTCTAGTTAACGGTCGTCCGCTGGACTCCTATTTCGGAAGGCAGACATCCCAAATGATTATAACGCAGCCTTTCGAACTCACCCAAACCATCGGCAGATTCGACACGATAGTAAACGTCAGGGGTGGAGGACTTTCGGGGCAGGCAGGTGCCATAAAACATGGGATCAGCAAAGCGCTGTTGAGCGTAGATATTGCGTTCCGCTCGGTCCTCAAGGGTGCCGGATTTCTGACCCGGGATTCCCGAGTCAAGGAACGCAAAAAGTACGGTAGACGCGGAGCTAGGGCAAGCTTCCAGTTCTCCAAACGGTAATTTTGTCAAGTAGTTCTGCTCATACGAGAATTGGGGGGGGGTAAATATGGTGGGTGCCTCAAGGCCTTACGCGCTTCAGAGTTTCCTGAATTCCCCCATTATGGACTCCATCATTGTTCCCGCCTTGCCTCGTATGATCATATCCATGACCTGATCGTACGGGGTGGTAGACAGATTGACCAGCATAAGGGTTGCTCCGGCCCTCTTGGCCTCCAGCGGCAGCATGGCGGCAGGCTGGACCACCAAAGATGATCCAATAGCGAGAAAAAGATCGCAATCCCTTGCGTGAGCGAAACTCCGCTCAAGCACATCGGCGGGTAGGGATTGCCCGAATGCGATGGTGGCACACTTCAGTGGGCCTCCACAGTCGGGGCAATAAGGAACTTCGACCCCCTCCCGATCCATCCAGTCAGTGATCTCTTCCCGTGCCCAACCGGTGTGACAATCAAGGCAGTTTACTTCTCTTACAGTGCCGTGCAACTCAATTATTTTGTGCGAGTCACTCCCGGCCTTTTGGTGAAGACCATCTATGTTCTGGGTAATAAGAGCCAGAAGGCATCCTGCGCGCTCTATCTCCACCACGGCGTTATGTGCCTGATTCGGCACCGCATCTCTCATGGCAGGATACCTTGCTCTATCATACTCCCAGTAAATCCTACGATATTTTTCATCTGAGCGAAATTTCTGGTATGTCAAATCATCCTGATTATATCTTGACCAAATGCCGCCCGGAGACCTGAAATCAGGTATCCCGGACTCTGTAGAGATTCCGGCCCCTGTAAAAACCACTATTTTGGTGGACGTCTTGATCAGGTGAGCCGCGCTCTTCAAGACCTCTTCGTCCATAATTCTCGACTGCTCAGTCATTGTTTCCGACTCCAAATCCCTTGCGGGCCGGACGAACTTTCGGATTCATTATTGTTATGCCGGCGTAAAATGTTGCTCAACGATTGATCCGTATGTTTTTCTGCCTCGGGAGAATGTCGCAGCTTAGTTTTCTCATAGAGTTTTTTAGATCCACTATCTTATCCAGGGTCACCATTAACTCGTCGAAACTTGCAGTTGCGCCTCCGGGGGATACCGCGGCAGCCTGTGCATGATATTCCAGCCTCAACCGACCAAGATGTTTGTTTAATGCTGAACAGTTTTGGGCAGTTGTTAAAGGCGGAACAGCGAGCAATATGAGAGAAACGAAGATGGCTTTCATTTTTCCATGTCCGGGATATTTGACTATATGGGAGAGCACTTTGACCCACTGGTTTTCCTCGGGACAGACCGAACAACTGATGTCACATTTTCAGAAACTCAGCAACCTTCTCCAATTAGAAAACCCTTTGAACCGAACATGCTCTTGAGTTGGCTCATTGTAAGATGGGTGCGACCTTACACGCCAATCTCCCATGAGGATGAACGAACCCCAGTAGTATGGGTGGCTGGTGCCTGAATTTCTGATCAAGACCAACTTAGCCGCTCTGAGCGCATCGGCCTTTGAGCCCTCCCTGAGGTTGCGGTACATCTCAATAAAAAGATTCGCCGTACTCTCGTCGGTTACCTGCCACATGCTCAGTACTACCGAGTCTGTACCGGCAAAAAGAAAGGCTCGAGCCAGTCCCATGAGTCCATTGGATTCTCCCTGATCTATTTTCCCAGGCGTGAGGCACGACGACAAAACAACCATGTCGGAATTGAGTTTGAGACCGAAGACTTCACCCAACTGGAGAAAGCCGTCGTTTTCTTTGTCACCATACAGGGAAAAGACTATGGCCGGCCTTTGTTGAAGCTTGCCGGCGCCGTTTAAAAGTAAGCCGTGGGTCGCAAGGTGCATATACGCGTATCGGGCCAAATCAGCCTTCTTGAACAGTGTTTCGGTCGCTTGAGGTCCAACGTAGGTTTGCGTGGGCCCACCCACGATCTTGACAATTTCAGAGATCTCTTTACGGGCTCCCGGCAAAGGACGCAATTCCTGTCCACGTAATTCACCAGAGTTGGCACTGATTGAACTCAAAAGTTTTTCCGACCCTGGATTCGGTTGTTTAGACTTTTGGGTATCAGTGTAATCAGCATCGCCGAAGGCTACAAGGTTCCACCCAGGTTTTCTGTCCCGAATTCTTGTCCGGACTTGAGCAAAAACGGATACAGAAGGTGCGTAACAAAAGGCATATTTCTCAACCAGGTAACTTGGGCGATCGCCCGCTGACCAGAATCTCTTTGTAGCATGGGTCTTGGAGTCTACAAGGATCTCGAAAGGAAGTGACGATAGGGGGCCGTGAGGAATTATCACCACAGTCTTTTTCGATGACAGAAAGTATTCTACAGGTTTTATTATCTTTGAATACAGCCTATACGCTACCGAAGGGTCCCAGCTTGCTTGAGTATCGGCTCGGTGTAAAGGCCGGGTGAGGGCATCAACGTCCTTTTCGATTTCATTGCCGGAGTAATCTATTGAATAGGAGTGAAAACGATGCTTATCCATTGCGAATACGTAAGTTTTGCCGCGTGTCACCATGTATGTAAGTACTGCTTCGTCAGGATCGATAACATCTTTCTGAAGCCGATGTACCGTAATCGGCCGAGGATACCGAAGCTGAGAATAGGACGGAAACTCCACCGACAATCTGTCCTTAAGCTCCTTGAAACTTTTTTCCTTACTTTGTCGCTCTTCTAACAGTTTACTTATTTTTGCTTGATTGGGATTAGTTTTCGACCTTTCCTCCTCTAAGCGATTGTTCAGCCTCCGGATGCTTAGTTTTAAACTTTTTTCTTTTATGAGCAGTTCATTGGGCAGGTCGGAGAATGTGTCCACATTGATGCCGGACAGAGTCTTCTCAAAATCTGTAGAGTTAAGACTTTCCACGATCCGAAGAGCTTGACTGTCGTATGCTCCCTCCGGGTCTTTGCGTGACAGGGTCATAAGAACACGCAACGTGGTCTCAAAAAGAGCCCTCTTACCCCCGAGAATGAATTCATCCTCATCAGATTCCTCGATTGTATCTGATTCCATAGCTTCCAGTATCGTTATGGCTTTTCGGTACGATTCCAGAGCCTCGCCCAAGCTCTTCTTGCTCTCCAGGGTCCGCCCCATTATGAAATAAGCCTTCCACAGCAAGCTTCGGTCCTCGGAAGACTGGCCTATCTCGAAAGCTCTCTTCAAATCCTCGACGGCAGTATCGGAATCTCCCAAAGTAGATGTTACCAGCGCTATTTGGAGTAAATTTTCATTCATGCCGTGGCTGTCACCTAATCTCTCGCGTAGATCCTTGGCCTCTCTGTACGTATCCAAAGCCACTCTCGGACGTCCCAGCACCTGGTTTAGGGTCCCTATGCGCGTCAGAATACGAGCTTCTGAGCGTTGATCATGAGTTTCACGAGTGATGGCCAAAGCCCTTTGCTGATATTTGAGCGCAGTTTCAGCATCTCCCTTCTTGCTGGAAATGTCACCCAGACGGATCAACTGGTTCTTCTGCACGGCAATGTTTCTGGTTTCAATGCTGATTCTCAACGCATCGTCGAGGAAATCCCTGGCCTTGGAATAGTCCTCCATACAATAGTATATATTGCCTATACGGTCATAAATTCTGCCCAGTAATGCTTCATTTCCGGGAGCCTGAGCCTGAGAAATGGCCATTTGATAGTATTCGAGGGCGCGATCGAAATCCCTGAAACCCTCATGAATCTCTCCTAGATAAAAATCCAACTCTCGAGATTGAGATATGGGAAGACCTATATCAGTCCTAAGCTGGGTGGCCTCCAGCAGGCTATTGAGCGCATTTTCATAGTCTTCGGTCTTGGCTTGAATAATGCCTATTCCACTTAAGGCCCAGAGTTCGCCTTTACGGTCGCCCTGCTGTCTCATTGTGGTCAAGGTTTGGCGGAGAAGATCCGAAGCCTTGCTGTATTCACCGGAGTCTTCAAGGACTCCAGCCATCTTCACATTGATGGAAGAGATGGCTCGAACGTCTGATGTCTGGCGGGCCAACTCGAGAGCCCGCTTCAACAGGGCAAGCGATCCGGCAGGGTTGCCCCTGACTCTGTGGAGCATGGCAAGCTCTCCGAGGATTGAGATTTCACCCCTTAGATTTCGGATTGCTCTGGACAGTTTTGCAGCTTCTTCCAGAACTGCCCCGGCATTTTCCAGGTCACCCCTTACCAGATAAACCTTGCCCATGCTTGCAAGGTCAGTTGACACCCCTCGGTTATCCTTTATTTCCCGGTGAAGCTTTAGAGCGCCAGCAAATTTTTCCAGGGCGGCTGTCTGCATCCCCTTATCTGTTTCAACGTGCCCCAGATTAGTTAGGGAATCTGCTTCCCCCTTCTTGTCATACAACTCCCTGTAAATGGTCAGAGCCTGTTCCAGATTCTGCTGAGCTTCAGAAAGTTGATTGCGCAACCGCAATGTGTTCCCTATGTTGGCCAAGTTAGCCGCATATCCTCTGCGGTCACCTATTCCTTTGCGGAGATTCAGAGCTTCGTAAAAATACTCCAGGGCCTTGTCGTAATCCCCCTGATTCTTGTGATGAACTCCAATAGCCGTCAGATCTCGACCTTCTCCAAACCGGTCCCAAATTGCTCGGTGTTCTTCCAGCGCCTGCTGGAGCAAGCTAGAGCCCTTTTGAGCATCACATTTGAGTTCGTAACTTAGTCCGATTATATGGTCACTGTCAGCAATTCCACGGCGATCGCTTATCTCAAAGAAGTCCTTCCGAGCCTCCAAAGCGTCCTGCAAAGCCTTGTCCAATGATTCCCTGGACAACCAGAATCTGGCGATCGCCAATCGTAAATTTGCTCTGGTGCGATGATTCAACCCGGTTTTGGAATCCTCCACGGCTTCCTTCAACAGTTTGGAAGTAAAGTCCGTATCTCCCAGGCTGTTGTGAATCTCGGCAAGGAATATGCCCGTCTGTACCACGAGATCCTTGTCGCCGATTTTTTTTGCCAGAGCAGATGCTTCGCGCGCGTACTCGAGAGCTTTTTTAACGAATCCTTGACGAAAATACACCTCACCGATCAAGAGGAGAGCCCCGGTCTCTCCGTCTATGACCGAATGGCAGCGGAATTCCTCAAGAGATTTGCCCGCCAATTCCAGAGCTGACTTCGCCCTGGAGCGCTCCAATTGGACGCCGGCCATGGTCAGCCTTACTCGGGCCGCCATAATGCTGTCACCGCCTCTTTCAAAAAGGCTCAGAGAGCGCGAAAGGTACTCGAGAGCCTGGACGGTTTTCCCGTCGTAGCTCGCGTTAATTCCCCTGACCATCAACGGTAGGGCATCATTGAGTCGGTCCTCTTCTCCAGCCAAAAGCTTTTGTCCCTCTGATGTAATTCTTTTTGCGCCCTTGATGTCCCCGAGCATCTGCTCCAGGTAGGCAATTCTGAAAAGTGTGTCGCCTAGTTCCTTTTTGCGGTTCAGATCTCGGTATATTTTTTCTGCTTTTCTGAAACATTCTTTGGCTGTGCGGTAGTCTGTGCGAGAAACACATAGATCTCCGATGCGGACGCTCACGTTTGCCGATTCGAGGGTGTTTCCTTTCTTGTTATATAAGGATAAAAGACGGTTCAACGTCTTGAGAGCATCAGAAGGTCGCCCAAGCTTCATCTCGCAACTCGCCGTCAGTTCTAGCAGTTCCGGCATTTCAGCCGCTTCCGAAGCCGGAAGGATCTTCATCGCTTCATGAAGAGATTCGAGGGCTTCGGCATAACTTGACAGGCCGGCTTGAATCCGAGCAGCAAAAATGTGGTCCAAGCTTCGCGCTCTCGCGTTCTTTAATGATTGATTGAGCGCGATTGACTGTTGGGTGTAGGCAAGGGCTTCCTTGTCTCTACCAAAATGATGTGATACCCGCGCCGCGCCACCAAGTGCCGTGGCAACCAGTTTTTTGTTGCCCGAGTCCGTTGATTTTTTCAGGGCCAATTCATACAACTCAAGAGCCTGGGGAAATTTATCCTGCCGTTCCAGATCCGCGGCCTCTTGCAGGGTACCTTCAACATCATTTCCCTTTGCCTTGCCGGACGGTGCCGAGTCTTGTGGCACCGCTTCCGTCACGGGCTTTCCCGGCCCCACAGCCCTTGGCGCATTCGTGACTTCGGGGGGCATAGGGTCTCTCCGGACAGCCGAACCTTTCGTATCAAGCTCCTCTGCTTGGTTCTTACCGTCCTCGGGCTTTTCCGTCTGCACTAAGGGGGTTGAAACGGCACGTTGGGGGTCGCTTGCCTCTGTTGGCTCCGACAAATCTCCTACATGGGCCGAACTGGATTGTGAGGAGCTATTTGTAACAGTATCGGTCTCTGGAGCGCTCTGAACCGCCTTTTCTCCTTGACCCTGGGCCAATTCATCGGCAGCGGCCCGGAGGATGTTCTGTGCGAAAGGGCCTACGGCCATAAATATGGTGATCCAATAAACCAAAACTGTTTTCGACGTGAGGAGCCTCTTACTGAAATAACGCATTGTTCGTCAACCCTGTGGTGTCACGCTGTGATTTTTGGTAGCTATAGGATTTGCCGAAATTTCCGTCCGAATGACACAATTTCGTTTACAAGCGAATCCCCCTCAACCCTCCTGCGCCAAAGGAGGGCAGGGGGCATTTGGATACAGAATGCGACATAAATTTTGTCACTTGTTATATGTTCTCCAGTGTTGCGAGGAACCGTCAGGGACTTGGCCTTTGACGGAATGCACGCTCTCGCCCGGATTCAATCCTGAGCACTTCGCCGATGATGCCTTGCGAAAGGTTGTATAGACCATGAGACAGATGCCGGCTCCAAGCATTGCTATGCAGAGGACTTGTCCCATTGTAAGCCCTGGCAAGACGAAGCCTAACTGCGGATCAGGCTCCCGAAGAAACTCGATCAAGAAACGAAATGCCCCGTAAGCCACCAGAAATGTCGCCAGGATTTGGCCATGTTTTTTGGTGCGCACACGGAGCCACCAGAGCAGGCTGAAAAGCACGGGACCTTCGAGGATGGCTTCGTAAAGCTGTGACGGGTGACGCGGCAAGTCACCGGCCATGGGGAAGACTATGGCCCATGGTAAAGCGGAAACCCTTCCGAACAATTCCCCGTTGATAAAATTTCCAATTCTACCCAACATCAAACCGATAGGCGCTGCCAAAGCTGTGATGTCAGCCAGTTCGAGAAACTGAACGTTTCGGCGGTCGGCAAAAATCAATCCTGCTGCAAGCATTCCCAGAAGACCCCCGTGAAAACTCATGCCACCGTGCCAAATAGCAAGGATTTCCCAGGGTGCCGAGAAATAACTATCCAGGTTGTAGAAAATGGCATAGCCCAAACGCGCTCCTATCAACAACCCCAGGATAAGATAGAAGAGCAGATCGTCGGCCTCTTCCACCGCTATAGGACCTTGTCTGCGATTTAGCTCAGACCTGATCACGAAGTAGGCGGCCACAAAACCCAAAAGGTACATCAGTCCGTACCAACGAACTGCCAGAGGCCCAATTCTGAACAGTACCGGATCAATTATCTGATAGGCTACCGGCTCCATATCCAATTTGTTCTCTACAGGCTATCGAGCCTGGGCTAAGAGGCATGAAGAACGAGGGAAGTTCAAACTAAATAGTCTCCCGACTCCTCCGCAAGGCCTCACCGCACAAGGGGCGATGGCAACGTTTTCTTGAAGGTTGAAACGCAATATGATTGATACAAGCTGTCACCTTCCGGGCGGAGCTTGCCTCAGCGGTTTCTGCGTTTATTGGAGTTAAAATGTTGACCGATACACCGGGATTTATGGCGCATGTTGCATCTTTTCATCAGCCAGTCTCACCATATTTCCAATTTTATGAAACACTCCCCGAATGATCGCCGCGTCTCGGTCATCGATTTGGGCACTGTTTAGAATTCGCCTTATATCTCTCATCATCCTCAGGGGATTTGATTTGTCCAGGAATCCAGCCCGGATTAGCACGCTCTCAATGTGGGCGTACATTTCTTCTCGCCGTCCAGCGGATGCGGGCCGGGTCTTTCGGGCCTGAAAACCAACCGGCCGGCAAGCTGTTTTAAAAATTTCGTAACCAATTACAGCCACGGCATGAGCCACATTCATCGATGCAAATTGTGCGTCCGTTGGAATAACAACGTGGTGAGTACAAAGCTTGAGTTCCTGGTTGGTCAACCCCCTGGATTCTCGACCAAAAACACATGCGACCTGCCCCAGCTTAGCCATCTCCATCAGGCGAGCAACAATCTGATCCGGTGTCCCTGCGGAAATTCGCTTGGCGCCGAGACGGGCGGAAGTGCCCACTGCCATGATCGTATCTTTCAAGGCAGTCAG
Source organism: Deltaproteobacteria bacterium (assembly GCA_026388625.1). Classification (GTDB taxonomy): domain Bacteria; phylum Desulfobacterota; class Desulfomonilia; order Desulfomonilales; family Desulfomonilaceae; genus CAIXMD01. Next base: position 71,504 of record JAPLJK010000053.1, read on the forward strand.
GAGATTTTTTGTACGCGTAGCTTGTTCCACTATCTCGTATGCACCGGATGACATTGGTCCTGCTTCTGATTCCGGCCCACACTCGGTTGAAGAAACCAAGGTAAGCTTGCTTAACGCCATATTTTTCATGACACGCGAGACGGCCCCGATGTTCCCGGCATGGGTGGTTCCCACCAAGACAATCTGCACGTTCTTTAGAGCAGGCTCCCAGTCCGGGTGAATGCTGAAGCCCCGGTGCACCATTCTTGTTGTTTTCATCAACACGGCCATAACCTTGACAGTCAACCAACCCGGGCGCCATGCTGCTATGATGGGCGCCCGGTAATACGCCCGCTTAATAATGACAACAGTTTGTGCTCAGTTTTCATGCTGGGAGATATGTGGGTCATTCCAAAATCATAAGACGATCATTTTTTCGCATGATTAATTTTCATGGCGCAATGGACAATATTATGGTATAATCATAATGTCAAGCTATATAGGCGACAAATAACAAGGATATAATAAGGATATAAATGTTGTTACAACGATATTACATTAAGTTCCGGCAACCGGCTCGTCAGAGGCAACGGGTTCGTGACCGGCTTCGTCGAAAATGACATATTTTTATAACCCGTTGTCCTTGCCGCCACTTAATTCTTGACGAAAAGTTTTTTTCCTTGACATGCGAGAAAAGGATGAGATACGATGACTCCATACAAACAGGGCTTTTATTAACTTTTTGTTTTTTGGGTGACTTAGGAGGTACGAGATATGTCTAAGAGTCGTCACATGTTAGTTTTGTCGATCACGACGCTCTTTGTCCTCTTGCTTGCCGCGAGCGGCTGGTGCGGAGGACCTGTTGATCCCTCGGGATCAAGGGCGGGTGCCGACCAGGCTGGGCCTCAGGGTTCTCCAGGGGCAACCGGCGATGGAGCTGCCCGAGGCGGCGGCTTCTCAATGCAAGGAGGCGCCGGTTCTCCCAATGTTAACGGCGTCGATGGAGCCAGCCCGTACGTGAGTTTTGCATCACTTATGGAGTCGGGCAGGGGGCAGGCTGCTTTCACGTTCAAGGCATCCTACGTGCCTAAACTAGCTCCAAACTTCAGAGTGACCGGTCAGTGGATAACCGGGGGCTGGGGAGGATGGACACAAAGCTATTCCGGGCCCGCTCATCCTATCCTGGTCAATGGTTTGGCGGCGGGCTGCAAATTAATGCTGAATATTTGGACGCTGCGCGCAGATTACGACGTGAATTGCTATGACGCAGTCAGCATGGGCCCGAGGATCGAATTGACGCAGTATAGTGACACCTTTACGCTTGTCGGACCCGACTACGGGGCGTCCGAGGGTCAAACAGCGGCTAAAGGCCACTCGTACACGATGCTTGGACTGGGCTTAGCAGGTTGCATAAACTTTAACAAACTGGTAGGGGGTGGTTTAGGTCTCACCCCAACTTTAAATTTCGCAGCCACAATCGGTTCAGGCAAGATGGAGTACTCGAACTGGGATTTTTGGGTAACCGTGTTCAAACATAAGCGCGAGCAACCGTCCCGTTGGTGGCCGTTCAGCACTTCGATATGGGAGTTAGGTTACAATAGTTACAATTTTAGATTTAAAGGTCAGCGGGATGACCCGACTTGGGTAACCGCACCGGATGGCTTTTCCATGGCTGTGCCGTCGGAAGACATAAAGTACAGTCTTGGTGTACCCGGTGCGAGGGTCACGTTCGCCTTCTAGTCGCCATACAGTGTTTGACTCCAATCATTGGAGATAATAGGGCACTGCTTCAAGACAACGTACCGCTGGATGTTCCAAAACCCCTTTCCCAACGGAAAGGGGTTTTTTTGTTCAATACAGTCTCGTGAAACATTCCACGATTTTGTTATTGTGAGTCTATCAGCTACAATTTTCAGCCATCATCGCAATTCTTAATTTGTATCATCACCAACAGGCCTTGCAGTTTCTTCCTGTTTTGTGGGGTTCCAGGACTATGGACTTGCACAATAAGTATAGCGATTGTAGAATTTTATTGCCAGGGTGGCCTTTTATCTCCGCAGCACGCAACGGAGTTCGTCGCGGGCAATTTGGATGCCTCATTAACCCGGGAGACGCGCTTCCGACCTGCCTGGTTCTGTCCGGCATCTGATCGGCAATGTCTTATATGTGTTTCCGTTGGAATCAGGGCTCTAGAGCAACAATTAGATGTGGATGCCGTGAGGAGTCGGGAACAAAAAATAGGCTTCCCTGGGGTAGGACGATCTCTGTATAGCCTTTTGCGCTGGGAGCGTATGGGAGTTTCCTGTTCAGAACCTGGTGAGTTCCATCGAAGATTTTTTTGTCAGATTTGTGTCGTCTTCGCGACTCATCTAGTTAGAGATACTTGGTGGTATGTCGGCGACCGGCGGCTTAGTCAACTCAGGCCGTGGTTGCTTGCGGCTCTTGATTTTCGAATGTGTCGTGGGCAGACAAACAAGCTGCTCCAAATAGTAGCGTCGGTGCCTTGTGGGCTTATCAGATAAGCGGTGACAGAAGACACTTGTCATTGTGCTCTGAGCAGACCGTTCGGGGAGGTGCATATCAAATGTTTAGACTTGCGACGAATCCAAGATTGGAAGAAGGGATTGACTCGATGGATGGTGATGCGCCCCTTGATGACGGCTGCGTCGGACGGCATGTTACACACCAGGCTTTGTGGAGCTTTTGGGCGGCCCTGTCTATTTCCGCTTTTCTTTTCTCCTGGGGGTCTGACGCCAAGGCTGCTGAATCAAAACTGAATCTTTACGCTGTCGTTGTGGGAATCACCCAGTTCCAGGATCCTAAAATACCGACCCTCACGCTATCGGCCAAGGACGCAACTGATTTTTGCTCTTTCCTCAAAGAAAGGGAGCATCTATTCGGCCGAGCCGACGTGACGCCTCTGATCAACGAGAAGGCCACCAGGGCCAACATAACTGCGGCCATCAGAAACAGGCTGAAAGTAGCCGGCAAGGAAGACATTGTCATAATCTATTTGTCGGGGCATGGGGCTGTAGATATGTCGAATGAGTTTTACTTCATAACCCATGATGCGAAGGCTGATAACCTCTTCGGCACGGCGCTTCTTATGAACGACAGGAACCTGTTCAAAGGTATCGCCTCTGACAGATGTCTGTTGTTGACGGATGCGTGCCATTCGGGGGGATTCAACATCGGCCTAGATCGTGGAACGGCAAAATCTTTCGACCCAGTTTTTGGCATCTTTCAGGGGCTCCGTGGACGCATAGGGATTGCTTCCAGCCGTCCGGACGAGTTGTCGTACGAGAAGCCGCTCTATGGAAACAGCGTTTTTACCCATTTCCTATTGAAGGGATTACGGGGTGAAGCTGTTCGAGGATCTTCGGATGGAATTGTCACAGCGAGACGGCTTTATGATTTTGTAACTCAATCAACAAAGGATGCGACCTCTGGGCAACAGACGCCCCAGTTGTACAGTTCCGGCGAGGCTTCCGATGAAGCACCTGTTTTTGTAGTTCCTACATACTCTTCTCCGCTGAAACTCAAAGTTCAATTTCAATACGAAGATGCCGACAATAGAATAATGCCCTTGGAAGATAGTGCCGTGCTGAGATCCGGACAAAATGTGGGCATCACTTTCCGGCCTGAGTCCGACTGCTTCGTCTACATTCTTTGGTGGGATTCCAGCGGTAACGTGGGCCAACTTTTTCCTAACCCCAAATTGACTGAAGGCACAGGACAAGTTAAGGCCGGGGAAACCTATTGGCTGCCCTCTATGGAGGGAGAACGTTGGTATGTACTGGATGACCAGCCTGGCGAAGAAACAATTTATGTGATTGCTGCGAGAAACAGAAATCCCAAGATTGAGATGCTGTATGACAGGATGCGCTCTGCAGGCGCCAAGGCATACGGTAGTAATGAGGTTCGTAAGGCTGAGGCCGAACTGACTCGGGAAATAAACCTGATGGGTTTTGCGGATCGGACAGAAACGAAGAAGCTGTCAGCCAAGATTTCATCTCATGATCGGAAGAGCCTTTTTGAGTCCATGGACAATGAAATACGTGTAGCTGGTGCTGAATCCGTCTACCGTGTGACATTCAAGCACGTGAGGCGATAGCATGACTGGTTTGTTTTCAAAGGGGGAGCAGCAAATGTTGTCAATTCATCGAGTGCCGGCATTTATAACGTGTGTGATGTTGTTGGCTTATTCATTGAGCGTGTCCCCTGTTGCGGGGGCGGACTGTGGAGCGAAGGGAGACTGGAAAGACATCTACATTCTGCCGACTAATGGGGATGGCGGCACGAATATCAAGATATCGCTTCGAGCCGACAAGACGCAGGTTCAGCCTGGAGACATCGTAGCCCTGACTTTTGAATCTGACGGAGACTGTTATTTGACAATTATGGACATGGGGACCTCGGGCCGAATTGTTCGCCTCTGGCCCAATCAGTATTCAGGGGGAGACAACTTCGTACCGGCAAATAGCCCGAGAAGTTTTCCGTCCCCGAACGATCGTTTCCAATTCAAGATCGGTGGGCCCGGTGGTGTTGAAAGGATTGTTGCCTATGCCACCTCTGAGAAGGGCAAGATCTTGACCGAGGAAGAATTCCAGGTCCTGCAAAATACTCCATTCAAACAATTTATCGGCGGTGCTAAGGATCTGGCGGCCACTTTTAGCCGGGCAACAGAATCGCTGGGTTCCGGTTCCAGGTGGGGGACGTCCCAAGTAAACCTGTGCATCGGTTCGGGGCAGGCTTCATTTCCTTCTACTGATACTAGTTCTCCGGGAACCATATATCTTGTCTCAGTGGGTGCCCCTACAGGACAACTTCAGTGGTGCATAAGGGACGCCCAGAGATTTGCGGATACAATAAAATCAAAGCTCGGAGTCAACGAATCAAACGTGCGGCTTATTTTGGGTGCTGATGCAACGTACCAAGGTTTTGTCAGTGGCTTGGAATGGCTTGCGGCAAGAACCCAACCTGAAGATTCGGCCATTATCTATTTCAGTGGACACGGGAGTTCCATCCCCGACCAGCCTCCATTGGATGAGGAAGACGGTCGGGACGAGTGCTTTGTACTATATCCGGGAGGAAGTCGCGACTATAAAACGGCAATCCGGGACAAAACCATTATGGTCGATGACGATTTCAACGTAAGACTCAAAAAAATACCAGCGAGAAAGAAAATGATTGTCGCGGACTGCTGTCACAGCGGCACGATCCACAAGGCTGTGGAAAGGAGTGACACTGACATCGTTGTCAAGTACTGGCCCTTAATAGATCCTGACACAGGCGCCGAGATGGAGCGAATGGGTTCCAAGTCCGTGCCCACTAATTATGGCAATGACAACGAAGCACTCCTGGCCGCATGTCTTGACAACCAGTCTTCGTACGAGGTCAGAGACAAGAAAGCAGGACTATTTACTCACAATCTTCTGGAAGCTATCAACAAGGGCGCCGATAACCTTGATCAAGCCTTCCAAACAGCCAAGGACGCGACTCAACAGGAGTCTGACGGCTTTGTAAGACAGTCTGGGGGAAAACACACGAAGCAAAATCCAAGTCTGACAGATCCACATGGATATGTAAAACTTTTCAAATTTTCCAAATAAGGTCATTCGAGAGAAAGGAGTTATCAAGATGACATTTATGGGAAAAATTAACATGGCTGTTTTGGTGACGGCAGTCTGCGCATTCTTGTTGTGGTTGCCAGGCGCCGGCTTTTCTGCCAACGACGCAAAGGACATCGTAGCCGAGGCCCAAAAAATTCAGAACTCTGCCAAGCCGTTCAAAATAGAGCTTTGGACCGATGAAGGCAAGGCCGCCTACAAGGTTGGGGACAAAGTCAACTTCTTGTTCAAGACCGAGAAGGATTGTTACGTAACACTCATTGACATAGGAACGAGTGGGAAGGTCACCAAACTTTTCCCAAACAAGTGGCATGAATCCAACAAGGTTGACAGCGGAAAAACCTACAGAATTCCTCCGGTTGACAGTGGCTTCGTTTTCAAAGTCGAAGGACCCGATGGAATGGAATTTGTAAAGGCAATAGCGACGCTGGACCCCATAAAATGTATGGACAAGGCTGAAGTGAAAAGCAAAGGGAATTTCGAGGAATTTCAGCAACCCAAAGCATTTATCAAGGATATCGAAATGGAGTTGGCGGGACAAGACTCCCAGCGGTGGTCGGATACCGACGTATCTTTCATGATTACAGGCACGCCCGCTTCAGCTTCTACATCGACTGAAAAACCATTCAGAATCAAATTATGGACAGATAAGAACATCTATCAGGTGGGCGAGGAAATTGTCTTCAATTTTGAATCTGAAAAAGACTGCGATCTGATCCTCATTGACATTGGCAGCAGCGGTAGTGTCAAAGTCATTTTCCCTAATCAGTACAGGCCGGACAACTCTGTAACAGCCAACAAAGTTCATAGAATTCCTCCTGAAGGACTGGACAAGAACTTCGCATACAGAATAGCGTCACCGCGGGGAAGTAACACTATCAAGGCCATAGGCACAGTTAAACCATGCCGCCTGTTTGCCGTTCCGCTGCCGTTCAAAGAGCAGATATATCCGGAGCTTGCGGACAAAGAAAAGGTCTTGAAGGACATAGCCGTGGAACTTGGCAAGCTGGATAAGCGAAGCTATTCTGAAACCGACCTGACCATAGAAATCAAGTAGACTTAGACACACAGCTAAGTGGATACGAGGTTTGCCATGAAAAAGCTGATAGTTTTACTTATAGCGTGTGCAATATGCTTACCTTCCGTTGCCTTCCCTAATGAGGAAGAGAGTTGGGAAGAATTCATCGGGAAAAAAGGGGAGGCTGAGGAGACAAAACTTATTCCGAAAGGCCAGCAAGGACTCAAGCTGATACCGAAGGATGTGATCATTGAGGAATTGAGCAAACCGCCTCAAAGTGGGCAAACAGGAGCGGCAGTAGGACCCATTGTGGTACTGACCAGTGAGTCGATCCTGTTCGAGTATGGCTCTTCCCGGCTCACTGAGAACTCATTCCCACAATTGAGAGAAATTGCTGCGGCGCTCACCGATTCCAGGCTTGCTGCCATCCCCTTGTTTTACGTCGATGGACATACTTGTGATATCGGAAGTGACGGTAACAATTGCAGACTTTCATGGGATAGAGCCCGCAGCGTTGTGAATCACCTCACCTCTGTTGGACGAGTTCCTTCTGACAAGCTCAGAGCCAGGGGATTTGGGAAACGTGATCCAATGCGTCCCAACACTTCTGAAAGCGAAAGAAGGTTGAATCGAAGGGTAGTTCTTCAAAGCGGCCTGGTAGCTGTTGTTCCTAGAGACCAATCAAAGATGTGCAGCGAGAGCGAAGGCTCGCCAGGTACCGGGGGATCCCAAGAACAGTACCAGAATGGGCATAGACCCTCACAAGGCCACTATCCAGGTCCTGTGGACAATGAACCGTACGAGCCGGTTTTCGGGGGGCTCAGAGGATCGTCTAAGAGCAAGGAGGCTGAACGAAGCAAGTTGCCCCAGGTAACGCCGCTAAAGCAAAGTGATTTGCCGGCAGGTTTCAAACGAATTGAAACGCCGAAGGATCAAAAGGATGGATACCAGGGGGTTCCCAAGGGCCTGCCGAGCACTGAAACCGGAACCCGTTAGTGTTACTGCATCAGAATGGGGCGTCGGTCTCATCAACAGGACGCATAAGGTCCAGACTTGGTGAGGAGACAGGAAATCGTCTCCTCACTTTAGGCGCCCCCTTTGTACTAAAAGGCTTCAAGGAGTCTTCTTGTCAGCTTGATTTTTGTTCCTTTCCGAACCACGATCCTCCAATTGGGGGCCACTCCGGGCTAAACACTATCCTGCGGAGGAAGAATGAAACCAACCCTGATGAAATTCTGGAAAATGGCGAGTTTATTGCTGACGCTGTTCTTTGTTGTTTTTTCACCGTCCGCTGCGGCCCCAAAATTAGAAAAAGTCCTTCCTTCCCCACGAATTGTCGAACCCGTGAAGTCGGACGCGCAGAATTGGGTAGATCGGCAGGTTGAAAAAGGCGAAGACGTATATCTTTCCGGAAATTATTTATTTCAGGTCATGAAGCTGAGGTCACAAAAAGTACTCATGGATTTCGAGGCTCAGACCCTGTACCCGACTGTCACGGAGGCTCTAAACAGACTGAAGCCTCTGGCAGGGGGAGGACAGGCTCTCGTGTTTACGGAGATGGCTCGCAGGCTGCTCGACCCGTCAGCCGACGTGGACCCACGAGTCAAGGACGCGGTTTCAGAAAGAGTTGAGGCTTTTCTGAGAGATCCTCAAAATCAACCGCGAGGACACTACCTGGCCAGTGAACAACTGAAAAGATACTTTCTGGGGTTAAGTTTTCTGTTCAAAGCCACTTTCGACGTGAAAGTCGACAAACAGTGGTTTGAACAGCGCAAGTACATGCTCTTCCCGTTTGAATCCGCCGTAGAGATGCTGGAGATACTTTCCAGTCCGGACAATCAGTCCGTGCTCGATCTTTTCAATCAAGTTCACCTTTTTTACAGTTCTCTGCTGGGACCTGAAGACTTGCCTACTTTTCACGACTTGCTTTCCGACAAACCAGATTTGACCAGAGAGGGTGTATATCAATATGCGTTGAAGAAAAATCTGCCAAAAATAAACAAGGAAATGGGAATCGGCATCCAATTTCTGGGAGAACGTTTTGCCTTGCATCAATACGTGATAGAGAAACTGTCCGATGCACTCTTGAGCAAAGACGTAATTGTCAACAGGAAGAAAATTTTGGAGGCTCTCGATTTTGGCAACATATTCAACGGCGCCTCTGTCAAAAAGTCAAATGGTCCGGACGGGAAAATTGAAGGTCTCATGGACTTCAAGGAGGAACTTACTGATGGCTTGGCATCGTTTTACAATTTCAGCATGGCCGCTGTGTTGAATTTGCCGCACAACAAGGACGTGACACTGGGTCTAAACGACCCCGCAGCGTGCGTTACGGCCCTTTCGGAACAAACCATCCTGGCAACAAAGCAGAAGACCCTTGTAGCCAAGAGCATGCTTCCGTCGGAAGAGCCAATAAAGAAGAATGCCTACCTTCATGTGCAACCTGGTATAGACGGCTTCCTTGAATTGCTCAGCCGAGGAGAAGCCGTGCTCTATGAATTGTGCAGGGTAGAAACCACGTTGGATTGGTACAGTACGCTCATCAGTGCATCCAAGAGTGGGATGCCCATTGATTCAAAAACCTCGCAGGGCCAGGATGTTTTGGACAAAGTGTCGAATCTTCCTCTTGATCCTACGGTGACTGTGGATGTGTTCTATTACTCGGGACGAACAGACAAGGCTTTCCTCCAGTGGGCCGTAGCCCCTTTTGTGGTCGAATTCACATTATCGACCGGGAAAAAAGTAAAAGGAATGTCGATGGTTTTCTTTTACGGTTGGCATGATACCGCCGCGAAGGGCGGAAAAACTCCTCTGACGAACCAGACATGGCGGCAGTATTTTTTGGCGGGGAAATACAATAAATTTGGTTCGCTTGTTAAGTTGCCTTGACGACAATATTCTTGTGTCCGTGACCAGCAATACCAATTCGAGGCCTTTGGACAAATATAATGACGGGCAGAGACTCCCGTCACCACCACCAATACTGATTCACGATCAAAAACTGAACATTGTAAAAAAATCTTGCAGTGGGGCGGGAGTCTCTGTCCGCCGTTTTCTCAGGGCCGGACAAGACCAATCGCTGGCAGCGCCTGCGCCACCAAAGCTTTGCTTATCCATGTCAATACTTTTAAACCGACTCGGCACAAGCTCATCAATTACCCTCAAACCAGTATCAGCTTTGGACGAAGATTCTCGTCACTCGCGGTGAAATCTTGCACACTATTTCGTAATTGATTGTGCCTCCATTGTCCGCGATCTCGTCTGCCAGGATTTCTTCATCACCTTGGCGGCCGATAAGTACAGCCTCGTCACCCACTTTTGCTTCGTGGAGTTCGGTTACGTCCACCATTATGGTGTCCATGCAAACTGTGCCGACCACGGGAACTCTGCGGCCATGAATCAATACCTGTCCCACGTTTGATTGAAAGCGCGGATAGCCGTCGTTGTAACCCACGTGCAAAGTTGCGATGCGGCTGTTCCTGCACGTGACGAAGCGACGGTTGTATGAAATACACCGCCCGGGAGGATGTTCTTTTATCTGGGATATCTTTGTGGAAAAGGTTACGACTTGCTCGAGATGGACCAGCGATCGTAAGGCTTCGGAGGGGTACATGCCGTAAATTCCGAGGCCGGGTCTGACCATATTATAATGTGTCTGAGGAAACCTGACTACCGCGGCAGTATTGGCAGCATGCACATATCGGAAATTGTAACCGCGGTCGCTCAATTCCTTCAAGAGACCTTCGAACACGCGTATTTGTCCCAGGGTATATTCGTCGGAATCAGGGTCGTCAGCGCTGGAGAAATGCGTCATGATACCCTCTATTTGAAGGTGCTTCATATCCAGCACTTCCTCGATGAATGGAACCGCCTCGTCCACCCACACTCCCGATCGTCCCATACCCGTATCCACCTTGATATGAACCGGTATTTTATTGCCTCTCCGGGCAGCGCTGTCCAACGCACGAGCCAGTTCCTGTGAAGACACCACTGAACTCAGTCCATACCTGACGATTTTATCCACTTCTTCGAAAAGGACGTTGAAAACAAGAATGGGCGCATCTATTCTGTTTTCTCTGAGAGTCGTCCCCTCGTCCGGAAACGCCACGGCCAGATAATTGACTCCGTTCTCAAGAGCAACTCTGGAAGTTCTTATGGAATCGTTACCATAGCCGAAACTCTTGACGACCGGCATGATCTCCACGCCGTCTCCAACAATCCGCCGGATGGTCTTTATGTTGGCGGCAATGGCGTCAAGGTTCACCACCAGTCTCGTAGGGCCGATTGAACCTACCAACTCCTTTGCTATGCGTTCCAGTCTGAACCATCGTGATCCTTTAAAAAGTACCACATCTCCTCGATTAAGTATTTTTTCCAACTCTGAAGCCGCCTCATTATAGCTGCGAGTCCCTGCAATACGCTTGAGACTCATACCCTCGTCAGCAGCAGCCTGCCCAATAAGTGATGCGTTTTCTCCCACAGTTATGAGATGATCCACACCCGCCCTGACCACGTCTTTGCCGACTGCCAGGTGTTCTTCCCTGCTATGAAGCCCGAGATCAAGCATTTCGCTGAGTATGGCAATTTTTCTGCGGCCGTTACCCACCTTTGCCAGAACATCCAGAGCGCCTTTCACGGACGCGGGATCTGAATTGTAAGTGTCGTTTATCAGGGTCACACCCGTCACAGTTGTGTGAATCTCCAGTCTCATCGGGGAGGGGTGAAATTCCGAGAGACCTTTGCGTATTGCTTCCGGTGACGCCCCTAATAGGGTAGCTGCGGCGGATGCGGCAAGGGCGTTAAGAATGTTGAAACGACCCGGCACAGGAAGCTGGACGTCCACTGTTCGGTTGAACAGGGTCATTTCGAACTGGTGGCCCCTCTCAGGAACAGCGATTATGTTTGCAGCTCTTACGTCCGCATCCACTGAAAAGCCAAAGGTGACCACATTAGCTCCGGACCTTCCCCGGAGTCGCATACTTAAAGGATCATCAGCGTTGATCACAAGGAATGAGTCTTCTCTGAGGTTTTTGAAAAGCCGCTGCTTCTCATCAAAGGTGTTTTCCAGGCTTCCCAATCCACCGATGTGGGCTTTGCTGATTGTGGTGAGTATTCCATGGTCAGGCTGGATCATTCTCTCAAGTCGATCCATTTCTCCGGGCAGACTTATCCCTGCTTCAATAATTGCCAAGTCATGTTCAGGACGCATTCCCAGCAGTCCCAGGGCTGCTCCGACCTGAGTGTTGTAAGAGAGGGGTGACCTGTACACCTTTCGCTCCAGGCAAAGGATAGAGGCCAGCATTTCCTTGACCAGTGTCTTGCCGTTACTTCCCGTGATGCCCACCACCGGACGGTTGAACATTCTACGGTAATGACACGCCAAGTCCTGGAAAGCCTTGAGTGTTTCAGAAACCTGTATTAAGGTGGCCTCTGGGGGCAGGGCGAGTTCAAACAAGTCTTCTCGACTGACGACAGCAACTCGAGCACCCGCGCGAAGTGCTTCTTCGGCAAAATCGTTGCCATTGAAATGTTTACCCTTGATAGCCCAAAATATGTGGTCCTCTCCCATGGGTTTGCGTGTGTCAATAGAAACCCCGGAAAGTGACCCTTTTGCCGGACCTTTGACTCGCAACGGTTTTATTATTTCAATGAGTTGGCTAAGGTCCAGAAAACCGACGTTTTCAATCCCATGTTTTTCGACCAAATTCGGTCCACCACAGAAGGACATCTCATCAACAATTTCGGTTTTCTGAGTACTGTCAAAATACATAAGACACGGACCAAGTTTCTTGAGTGGTTATCAGGGAAAGCAATATACTCTTCCAAACGGTCTGCGTTACAGCACGCGTCTACCATGAGGCATTGTGAATTACAATAGTCTAACGAAGCACACAAATGAACGAGCAAGAGTTGGAAATTTCACACTTCTTCGGCAAGATGGGCGGTAAGGACGCCCTCGGCTACCAAACCTTTCCTGTCGGTAGGATTACCTATTTGAAGGCGTGGCGGCAGGCCTCTCACTCTCTGGCCCTCTTTACCAATAGCCTGGCACACTTCATTATGTTCTCGGCCGTATAAATCCTCAATTCGTCACGGTAATACTTTTCGAAGATATCTTTGGCAACTTGTTCAGTGGTTCTCGGGTCACTCACTATCTGTTTTCGCAAAAGGATCGCTTCTCGTCGTGCTTCCTCGAAGGCTTGCTCCACATCTTCTCCAAACACGGGTCCCTGGTGAGCCGGTCCAATGATGTCAGGATTGAGGCTTTGCAATTGGTCAAGAGTGGACAGGTAGTCCGAGTAACCTGTAAAAAAAAGTGGAAATACGCCTCGGCCAGGATATCTGAAGCCTAGACAATCAGACAGAATCAATGATCTGATTTCGGGAATATGTATTACTATCTCCCCTGGAGCATGTCCTTTCACAGATACATAGCGAAGCATCATGCCTCCCAAATCCATCTCATCGCCATCCGCGGCTATGAGACAGTTCTCAAGGGTTGGCAGCTCATCGAGAGGCAGTCGTCCAGGCATTATGCCTTGCGAGTTCAGGAAAGCAGCCATGTGCTTATCTTCAGTGATGATGGCCTCCGCGGCTTTCGAGTGATTGAGAAACTCAGGGGTTCCTTCTCCGGCTACCACGAGTAATTGAGGGTATTTCTCTTTCAAGCCGGGCAAGCCCGTCACGTGATCAGCGTGGGGATGAGTAACCACCAGAAAGGTGGGACTAAGTTTCAACGACTGGAGTTGCGCGATGACATCGTCAACGACGGCTGACACGCCTGCTTCTACGATAGCCGTGCCCTGCTCGCCCTTCACCAGGTACAAGTTGAAATAATAATTTCCCAAAACCCATAAGCCGGGAGCTAACATCTTGGGGAAGGAGTCAATCTTGTTCAATCCTGTGCCCCCCGCACTCATGAAGTTCTCCCAATTCTCCCAAGACTCTCGTGAGTTCTTCTATGACATCTCCGGCAGGAACAGGTCTCGGTCCGTTACGCTGCACAAGTCTGTCGGCCGCTAGGCCATGGATGTACACTCCAAAGGGAAGCGCATCTTCCGGTGGAATTTGTTGCGCCAGTAATCCGCCCAGTATACCGCTTAACACGTCTCCCTGGCCACCCGAGGCCATCCAAGGATTTCCTGAATTGTTGACGAAAACTGTCCCTTCGGGAGATGCAGTAAGACTACGGGACCCTTTGAGGATAACCCAGACGCCATATTCCGACGCTGTCCTACGGGCGATTCCAACTCTATCCTGCTGAACTTCCCGCGAGGTTCCGCCAACAAGCCTTGCCATTTCTCCCGGGTGTGGGGTCAAGACCACCGAAGCCTCAGTTCGTTTCAACACTGACATGTTCTTGGCCAAAGCGTTGAGGCCATCGGCATCGATGACAACCCAGCCGCTGTAGGAATCCAAAACCCTGGTTATCACATCAGAGATGCCTTCATGGGTGGAGAGGCCTGGCCCCAGGACCAGGCACTGCTTGCCGGTAGCCAAGGAAAGAATCCGGTCTGCCGCAGCCTCTCCAAGGTATCCGGGCACGACGGTCTCAGGAAGTGGTTCAGTCATTTCTTCGGTCAATTTCACTTCCAGAATCGGGTTGAGGGAAGAAGGCACGCCTACGGTAACAAGTCCTGCGCCGATTCTGGATGCGGACCTTGCAGCCATAACAGGAGCCCCTGTTTTGCCTGGAGAACCGCCTACTATAAGGACATGCCCGAAAGTACCCTTGTGGGCCTCTGTGTTTGAGCGGGCCTCCAGGTAATTACTAAGGTCAGGTTCATCATAGAGCACTGCCTTGGGCGGATTTTTCTCCGTGGCGCAAATGGGGATAGATATGTCCACCACACTGATTTTGCCACAAAACTTAATTCCTGGGTGGAGCGCCATGCCGAGTTTCTTGAAACCGTAGACGGCCGTGAGGTCAGCTTTTACCGCGGATCCCAATATACGGCCGGAATCGGCGTCGAGACCTGAAGGGATATCAATCGAAATTGTCAACCCCGGCGCCTTATTAATTGCTAGAATGGCTTCACGATACGGTGAGCGCACCTCAGAATTAAGACCCGTTCCAAGGATGGCATCCACTACGACGTCACTTTCTTTCCAATAGGAAGAGGCTCGGTCAAAGGATTCAGAGTCGGTGACTGGGATGACATGCGGAGTCATTTTCTCAAGGGTTTGTAAATTTACCAGAGCGTCGCCCCGGATTTTGTCTCGTGTGCTCAGCAGAAATGTTTTGACGTCCGCTCCATGATTTATGAGGTACCTCGCAACGACGTAGCCGTCCCCGCCGTTATTTCCAGGTCCAGTTACCACAGCGACTCTCAATCCCTTGACTTTTCCATCCAGATACTCGCTGAGGATGTGGAAGGTTGAACGACCGGCATTCTCCATGAGTACCACGCCGGGTATTCCGTATTCCTCAATGGCGCGTGCGTCAAGGGCCCTCATTTCTTCGGCTGTCACAAGGTAATTGGGCTCTTTCATTTTGCAAGGTCCGCTTTCTGGTCTTCGCCGGAGGATAGTCAGTTAAGAACAGCTATCCTTTTATAATGCCGTGTCCAAAGGTAGGCTCCACGCCGACATCTATCTCCACTCTCATCAATCCCGGCTTATCGGAAGAAAGTCGCAGGAGTAACCTGAGCACAGCATGTTATAACGACCTATCTGTTCCAATGTAATCAAACCCCTGAGTTTTCCGCCCCTCAGAATGGGGACAGCTTTACTCCCGCTTTCTTGCATCTTTTGAAGGATGTCTATGAGTGGAGTCTGTTCAAGTGCAGTGGGGAAATCCCTTATCATAACTTCCGACACCAGTGTGGAGGCCCCTTGTCTGTGTAGCGCTTCGGTTAGTATTTCTCTTGTTACCAGCCCCACCAGCCTCGGACCATCCACGACAGGAAAATCGCCCTGGAAAGTCCTGCAATAGCGTTCCGCCGCCTCGCCTATCGTCTGGGCCGGGCTCAAGGTATTGACATCGCTGATCATGGCTGCTTCGGCTATTGCTCCGCCCAGAGAAACCATGATCCCCATCTGCCGTTCTTCTGTTTCCGCGCCAAGATAGACAAACAGTGCGATCAGAATCATAAAAAAATTCATGTAGAGCAGCCCCAAGAAAAAAAGTCCTATTGCAAAGGCCTGCCCCACGCCCACCGCTATTCGAGTGGCCGTAAACTGAGTCAGGTACATTGCCAGTATCCCCCTCAGAATTCGGCCGCCGTCCATGGGGAATGCAGGTATCATGTTGAACACGGCGAGCACCACGTTGACCGCTGTAAGTTGGGCCAGCAGGCTGCTCTTAACCGACATGTCCGATATTGTCACCCCGGAGCCTACTATATCTGCGGCAAACCACAGGCAAAAGGCGAGAAAAATACTGGCAGCGGGTCCAGCGGCGGCTATGAGTACTTCTTGAACTGGTCGATCAGGCGGACTCGCCATTCTGGCCACGCCGCCTATCGGAAGGAGGGTTATATCCGTAACATTAATTCCATAGTAGCGCGCAACCATCGCGTGGCTAAGCTCGTGGAATACAACCGAAGCAAAGACTAATACAACAAATATTACTCCTTCTATTCCAGCGGTCCCGATCACGGACGCGCCGGAGAAATAAACTAATACAAGTAGCAGCAAAAAAGTGACATGAATTTTTACCGGAATTCCAACGATTGTACCGATCTTGAAAGACCATTTCATAGTCCCTGCCTCCTAGCCCGGAATGACCTGATTATCGTTGTAGAAGGTTTCACAGCTTCTGTTGACTCTCTTCCGACGGTAAGTCCTCTTGAATCCTTAACAGAGGACCAGACCAAAGTGACTCAGGCTTGTGTATCATAAAATGTCCCTGAGGTCAGCCCTTTCAGCAAGCTTGCCGGCAAACCGTTTTGGCGAAAGACACGGTTCTTTTATACGAAGCGCTCGACCTTTCTGGTAAACTCAAATGTGTTCACCGAGGTTACAAATGATAGACATAGGCGAAGCTCAGCAAAAAGTCCTTGAAGAAATCCCGGTCCTTGGCAAAGAAAGGATACACATCCTGGAGGCTCTTAGTCGCGTGTTGGCCCAGGATGTGGAGGCTATACGCGACGTGCCCGCAGGAGACAATTCTGCCATGGACGGGTACTGTTGCCGTCATTCAGATCTTGCGAGTTCAGCAGCAGACAGGCCCACCAAACTGCGGCTCGTCGGCGATGCGCCTGCGGGGCGGCCCTTCTCCGGAACCCTGAGCGCCGGCGAAGCGGTTCGCGTCATGACCGGCGGTCTCATACCCGATGGAGCCGACGCCGTGATCATGGTCGAGGACACACAGAGGGAAGGAGATGAAATCCTTTGCTTTTTCGATCCTGGTCTTGGTGCGCACATTCGACGGAGGGGAGAGGATGTAATTGCAGGTGAAGTTGTCCTTTCCAAAGGTGACATGATAAGGCCTCCGGAAGTAGGAATGCTTGCAACTCTCGGACATGCCTATATTCACGTTTACCAACGACCACTTGTGGCAATACTGTCCACCGGAGACGAACTCGTCGACTTGGACGAACCATTCACTCTGGGAAAGGTGGTGTGCTCGAACAGTTACAGTCTGGCCGCCCAGGTGTCGGACTGCGGCGCCATCCCCTTGTCTCTTGGAATCGCTTCAGATGACGAAACAGATCAGCGAGTCAAGATTTCTGAAGGATTACGGGCTGATGTAGTAATAACGTCAGGCGGAGTATCAGTGGGGAAGTATGATCTTGTCAAAGATACTCTGTCACAGTTGGGAATGAGAGTGAAATTCTGGAAGGTTAACATGAAACCCGGCAAGCCCCTGGTTTTCGGCACCATAGGCAATAAACCGGTGTTTGGCCTGCCCGGCAATCCTACTTCCGCCATGATTTCTTTTGAACAATTTGTAAGACCTGCGCTACTGAGGATGATGGGGCACAAGAACCTGTTCAGACCACTGATTGAAGCGTATGTCGCCGAAGACGTCCAGACGGCATCCGATCGCCTTCATTTGGTCAGGTGCAAGCTTTTCG
The DNA here is from genome assembly GCA_026388625.1 of Deltaproteobacteria bacterium. Lineage (GTDB taxonomy): Bacteria > Desulfobacterota > Desulfomonilia > Desulfomonilales > Desulfomonilaceae > CAIXMD01. The sequence continues at coordinate 89,152 of JAPLJK010000053.1, forward strand.
AGAAAGATGGCAAAATGATGGCCCGTACTACCGGCACTCAGAGTTCAGGGGCATTAAGATCGATGGTGCTCGCTGATGGTCTCATGATACTATTGCCGGATAAATTCCCTTACAGGTCAGGGGATGTGGTTAAAGTTCAGGTTCTTTACGCCAACGCCCCCTTAAGTCCTCATTCTCCCTATGAATGAGGCTGGGCATACGAAATCGCTCATCGTTGATTCTTCCTTGACATGCAGAACACTATACTTTAATATATTGTTATATATTAGTGTGATGACGTGAGTATTTATTAATACATGGGACGAAGAAATATGGCGACCAAAGTGGGATTTAAATCGGTAGTCTTTTTTCTTGCAATGATATCTGCACAGTCGTCATGTTTTTCCACAACCAATGTTGCAAAGGAGCACGATTTTCTTCCCAGAGTGAATAACTTGATCTTTGTTTTTGATACGTCTGTTTCCATGCGCAGCCAATATTATCGGGACCCGTATTTTTCCAGACTAGCTATGGCCGCAAAGGCATTGAAGTTGTTTAATCTTGTCATGCCTCCGGTACCTCGGTGGCAATACGATGTCAACACGGCGCTCCTGACGTTCGGCGATTGTCCCAAACCTACCATTCTGAGTCCTGTAAGTTCATGGACCAGCGAGAGGTATTTCCCTTATCTTGGCATCCTAGTCTCGGAAAGACCGGTGACACGACAAACCGCTACTCTGGAAGATGCTTTACTGTTGTCAGGGCAATTGATGGGAACCGCTCAAGGAAGAACGGCTATTGTCATTTTTGGTGATGGAGGAACCGGCACCCAATGTCCGCAACAAGCAGCGTTGGCACTGAAACAACACTACGGAAATAATCCGGCAATATTTGGGATATTTTTTGGAGATTCGGAAATCGGGTGGAGGAACCTTTACGAAGTCTGCAAACTGACAGGCGGATATGCGAGAACGTGGGAAGAAGTCGATGACAAAAACAAGATGAAAAGGTTCGCGTGGGATATATTTGTGAGAGAGGTAATGTTTCCCTATACGGAGATATTTTTTCAGGAGCACAGTTCCGACCTGATCCCTTCTGAGGGTCTCAAGCTTGAGAATGTAGCAGCTTTCCTTCATTCCATCCCTCAGTACGTACTACAGATAGATGGACACACGACGGTCTCTGGTCGGCACGCGGAAAATTATAGGCTGGGCATGGAACGTGCTCGCAGTGTAAAGAACTGCCTGGTCAAGCTCTACAAAATACCGCCAACGCGAATACTCATCCGATCATGGGGGGAAGAATTCCCACGGTATGACAACGGAAATCCGGACTTGAGATTGCGAAACAGCGAGACAGATCTTTACCTGGTTCTTCCGCTAAAAAACTTTCCATACGACGAGAAGCATCTGCACACTTTTGAAACAAGGGCGATAGGCGAAATCTATAACAATGTCGAACGCAATTCTGAGGCAGAGTGGGCTCAGCCACGCAGATCTTTTCAAAGATCCGGGCCGGTCCTTCAGATGGCGCAATGACTCATTAAGACACAATGCAATGACAAATAGGATCGACCGTCTCAGAATAGCACTATGCACAGCCTTCTGGTTTGGCTACTCTCCCATTATACCAGGTACAATAGGGACCTTGCCGGCGGTAGGCTTGTTCGTCCTCATTTCTCTGTGCTTCACACCATATTTTCAGATTATACTTACCGGTTTTTTCTTTGTTTTGTGTTGTATTCTGTCCGTCCCTTTGGGGACGTGGGCTGAAAAGTTCTGGAAAAAGAAGGATCCCAGGCAGTTCGTTCTGGACGAGGTTGCGAGTTTTTTTCTTACAGTCTTGCTATTTGGTGTGCCCAGTCTGATTCATACCGTGCTCTGGGCATTCACTATGACCAGGCTCTTTGACATTATCAAGCCCCCTCCTGCCCGGAAGTTGGAATCTATCCCCGGAGGGTGGGGCATCCTTTTAGACGACTTGGTTGCCTCTATGTACGCCGCAACCGCGTTGCACGTCGCGAAATATTTTTTCCCTTCCCTGTTCGGTCTTTGATATACATCTCTTAAAGTTGAATTGCTCGAACATGTTTTTCGTCAATTACAGTCGAGCGTGACCTGGACAATCTTGCGGAAGTCCAACGAGAATATGGTTCGGAGTTCTTCATTCAGTGCGCGCAGCCAAAGGGAGGACGCCCAGCCGCATTCCGAACTGTAGACGCGGTGGTTCCCCCAACAGTAAGACAAATCCCCTTAACCCAAATTTTTAGTGAAATTTCGTAACAAAATATTTTATTGACAGGTTTTGCTGTATGGTATAAAAAGAATGATTTTATAGAGGAGTTGTTTGCTGGCGTAGCTCAACCGGTAGAGCAGCTGATTTGTAATCAGCAGGTTGCGGGTTCGAGTCCCATCGCCAGCTCCAAGATGGAGGGGTTCCCGAGTGGTTAAAGGGGGCAGACTGTAAATCTGTTGGCTCAGCCTTCGGAGGTTCAAATCCTCCCCCCTCCACCAAGAACTATATGGTCCAGGCAACGCATGACAATTGCGGGAATAGCTCAGTTGGTAGAGCGTCAGCCTTCCAAGCTGAACGTCGCGGGTTCGAGTCCCGTTTCCCGCTCCAAATACCGAGAGCTGTATAAGCCGTCGGGCAGAAAGTTCAACGGGTCTTCACAAGGGATTGATAGATCGAATCATCAACTGGAATCCCGGATCCAAAGCGCCCACGTAGCTCAGTAGGTAGAGCACTTCCTTGGTAAGGAAGAGGTTCACCGGTTCGATCCCGGTCGTGGGCTCCAACTAGAGGCAAACATGAAGGTCTTGGGCTAAGCCCTACGGGGGCTCTACTCAAAACGAGGCCCAACTTAGACCGCGAAACTTATTTTTCTGTTATCTTCAAGGAGGGGCCGATGGGCAAGGCGAAGTTTGAGCGTACTAAGCCACATGTGAACGTTGGGACGATAGGGCACATAGATCATGGGAAGACGACGTTGACGGCGGCGATAACGCGGATATTGTCTAAGAAGGGGATGGCGGAGTA
>JAPLJK010000014.1:0-40516 GCA_026388625.1 Deltaproteobacteria bacterium
AACAACAGTTCACCATGGCACTGGACATGTTGGCGCGCGATCCAACACTGGACGTGTATCCTCTTCTTTTTCCACCCCCCGACCAAGAAAAGGCCTCAGATCTGTCACTTCTGCAAAAAAGCTACGTCTCTGATCCTTGAACTTAGAGATCAGTTCATAATCCCATCTGACTTAAACGCGATTAACTTAGGAGTTACAACGTTGTAAAGGTATTCCTTGACAGACGCGTAAGCGTGACAAAAAATGAGTAAAGAATTTACACAGAAGGCAGCCAAATAAATGGTTTTTTCACATGTCAAGGTCTGGGAAAAATTGTACCGGTGGGGCGGAATAGTGTGCCAGTCGTTACCATGCTCGGTGGAACGAAGATAACACCTGACAAAAAACATGCTTCCCCAGCAGCGTTATCAATTTCTCGGCAGCCCGGGACCTATTGGGCATCCTTGCAGGTGCCATTTGCACAACTCAGCCCTGATTCTGAATTTTCCCAGCAATTTCTGAGACCTTCCGACAGTTATTAGAACGCCCGCCCCCAGGACCAACACGTTCAGAACGAGGTTGGCAGTCTGAACAGATTTCAGGAGAAAAGTAGAAAACAAACCATAATGTTTACGAAAGAAAACATACCGTGATCGGTAAAATTCTATACGTGCTGCTGCCCCATGTGTTTTAGCGGTCGCCCCCTGCAGATGCACGGCCCGGGCCTGGGGGTGGTGCAGGACAGTCCACCCGGCCTTGCTCATTCTTAGCGCGAGATCCGTCTCCTCCAGAAAGAAAAAAAAGTCTTCGTCAAAACGCCCTAACTGGTTCACGGCTTTTCTTCTCATGATCATTACCGCTCCAATGAGAGCTTCGACAGTCGCAGGTTCGGAAAGACGCCGATTCTTGCCAGGGAATCGCCTGGGGAACAGCCTCTTGAGAAGACTGCGGTTAAGGGTTTCCGTTGAAAGAGTAGGGATAGCCTCGTATGAGGTCTGTTGGCTCCCATCAGGGTTTAGCAATTGGGGCCCTGCCATGCCCGCTCGGGGCTCTGCACGCATCAAATTCACCAGTAGGGCGGCGCAGTCTTTTTCAAGAAAAGCATCGGTATTAACTATGAGCATGAATTCGCTGTGTCCTGATTGCGCTATTGCAAGATTGTTCGCTTGGGCAAAGCCCAGATTCTTTCCCGCTTCTATTACAGTTACATTTCCGTAAGTTTCCCGCACTCGGACTACGGAGTCGTCGCTGGAGCCGTTATCCACAACAAAGACCGCCGGGGTTTCGTTTAGCGATGAACGGAATATGTGGTCGAGGCATTCAAGAAGCAGGTCGGAAGTGTTTCTGTTGACCACTATTACGGAAAGAGGTGACTGGGAGATGTCGGCCCCCGCCGAATTAAAAGGCCGGAGTTCAGGCCGATTCGGCCGTATTCCAATTGCTGGAGACAATCTTTACCCACCGATCGCGTTCATGTTATCGTTCATTGCCGTATGTCTGCAAACACCACCCACGGGTTTTGCGAGCACGGCGGCCCTGAAGATCCGCGCCAACGCCTCCTGGGAAGCCCCTCGTCTGAGCGCAGACTTGACATCTATTTCCTGGGGGCTCAGCAGGCAAGGGCGAAGGGTGCCTCGTGCGGTCAATCTCAGCCGATTGCACGTTCCGCAAAAGTGGCCGGTGACTGGATCAATGATTCCTATACGTCCTGAAGCCCCGGCCAGTCTAAACATGGTAGCCGGCCCATCCAATGGTTCACGATCAACCGGATCCAATTTCCCGACTTTCTTGGAGATAATCTCCATAGCCTTGCGAGCACTAAAAGAATCGGGAGAATTCGGAAGGGTTTGCGAACCGAAAGGCATTCGCTCGATAAACCTGACGTCCAAGGGCTTATCCAGTGTGAGCCGAGCGAAATCCGGGACGTCCTGTTCATTGATGCCGTCAAGGAGAACCATGTTTATTTTGACAGGAGTCAGCCCCACCTTTATCGCTTCATCGATGCCTGAAACGACTTCTGCAAGGTAATCTCTCCCCGTTATGTGTTTGAACGTGTCCGTCCTCAGAGAATCCAGGCTTACATTAATGCGCTTTAGTCCCGCATCCACAAGTTCCTGGGCCATGGAAGACAACAGGACGCCATTTGTAGTAAGTCCCACATCCTCAATTCCCTTAAGACTGACAAGCTGACGGATAAATTCCACTGCACCGCGCCTTACAAGCGGTTCACCTCCGGTAATACGTATTTTTCTAATTCCCAGGTCTTTGGCGGCACGGATTATGGCAAGAATTTCCTCGTACCTGAGGATGTCATTGTGTGAAACCAGCTTTACACCTTCCGGTGGTCGGCAGTAGACGCATCTCAAGTTGCACAGGTCTGTGATTGAGACCCGGAGGTAATCGACTGTGCGCTGGTGATGATCAACGAGAGATGGCCGCAATGGAACACCTTGCGTGGTTAGTAGAGCGCCACATAGAATCCTGACAGCAGTTGCTCAATTCAAATCAAATTGCACTCCGGGCCGGCAATGCCATGCGGTCCTGCCGTCTTACTTCTAAGGGCGGTCAAAGTTTGGCGATCAGATTTACAATGGAAGCAGGGTCTCTGGCGAAAAGCCGTATAAGAGGTACTTTTCCGACTGCGCCACGGTCGAAAATTGCGTCTGGTACTAGGCCCAATTCTTCCATAACATCCTTGACTCCCCGGGCCAAAGTGCTTCCCTCCTCTTGCTCAAGATCGGGCGGCGTCCGGCTACGGTCGAATTCAGCTACCGTGTAGCCTAGTCCCTTGATTCTGTTTACCAGTGCTTCTGAATAAACAATGGTCATTGCGGCGCGTCGATCCTGGTCATATTCCATGGCCGCCAGCACGAGATGATGAATCTGTCTCGAGGCCCCGAAGCGTGCACCGGCCAGAGTAGCCACGGTATTTACCATCCGGATGATGCGTCCCGGAAACGACGCCACATCATGTACCGACTCAGCAAACGGAATCGCGTAGGCCAGATTTGACTGAACTTCAGGAACGAGGTGCCCTACATTTAGTCGTTTCAGACTCTCAACGGCCTTGTCCAGTTCCTCGATTACGTGGGTCCTCCCCATCTCACTGGTTATAGAGGCGAAATGGTTGATTGGGCCAATTCCTTTCCCTATACCCAACCCAAACCGCAAAGCCCTGTAAAGATACCTCTTGGCTTGGTCGATAGAGTCCGTCAGAGACAGTCCTCTAGCCAAGAGAGTCGCTACAGCGGAAGCGAGGGTACAGCCGGTCCCATGAGTGTGAAGAGTCCCGACCCGTTGGGTTGCAAATTCATAATGCTGACTTCCATCGTGAAGGACGTCCACCGCGGATTCCAACATGTGCCCGCCCTTAACCAGAACATTCTTAGGCCCCATCTTTTGAAGCCCTTTTGCAGCTCTCTTCATATCCTCAAGATCCGATATTTTCCTTCCTGTGAGTACCTCTGCCTCCGGTATATTTGGCATGAGCAAATAACAACGAGGAAACAATTTCTTGACCAGGGCTTTCCTCCCCTCGTCGTCCAGAAGCACAGATCCCCTTTTTGAATACATCACCGGATCAACAACCACTTTTTCAATCTTATAACGGGCGATCTTGTCGGCTACTACCTTTACTATCTCCTCATTCACTAACATCCCAGTCTTCACGGAGTCCGAGCCCATATCGCTTAGGACTGATTCCAGTTGCAGCGCCACCATTTCAGGGTCCATCGCGACAACACTCTGCACTCCTAACGTGTTCTGGGCTGTAACGGCGGTGATGACGCTCATGCCGTATCCGCCGAGAGACAGAATGGTTTTCAGGTCTGCTTGGACCCCTGCGCCGCCGCTTGAATCAGACCCGGCTATTGAAAGGACCTTGTGAAGCATTGGGACCGCCTAGTCCACTTGAGAGGTGATTGAGAATTCCCCAATTTTCCTCTCCATTTCAGCGCGTTCTACAGATTGGAGTAAACAACGGCAACCTCAAGTAGTTAAGGTCACACCCTTAGACACATCCGTCAGGTCAGGGGAAATCGTAGAAGTTTTCCGACAACTTCTGTTATAAGATAATATATTTACCATACTTGATCAGGCTAATGAAGCCCTTTGTAGATGTGACGAATATTTGCTTTCTCTTGCAACTGATAGGTCATGAAATCAGAGTGTCCGGGGAAGGGCCCAAAAAATTTTCAACTGCATGGGTTGACAAACGGCCTCGGAGTTCGCTAAATATAGACGTAGTGATCAACAAATCTCCCATAGGGAAAGGAGGTCGCAGTGAAAAGATATCGTATTCCCAGGGTGGCCCATTGTAGCGACGGCTGCCTTAGATAGTCCCGAGCAGGACGTAAAAAGGCTCATTGATTAACGGAGTGTGAGCCGGCACTGACCAGCAAAAGGGCCAGGTCGGCTCATGCTTTTTTTATTGACCGCACCCAGACCACTTGCGTGTAAAGTTTTCCCCCTTATTGCAAATTATATCCAACTCGTCACACCCTAGACTGTCGGATTCGAATAGTATATGTTCCTATCGAATGGTCGGAGGCGTTTCAGGAGTGCTTCACCGTAGAAAATTGAGCGGCCGGACATTGTTCCCAATCCGGTGAATCAGGAATTTTTTTTGTAGGAAAACAAATCGCTCTGGGAGGGCACGCGTTGACCGAGATTCTTATCAAAAAGCTAAAACCGGCTCCAATCCTTGTAGCCGGAGATGTTATGGTGGACGAATATATCTTGGGAGATGTGGAACGCATATCACCTGAGTCTCCTGTGCCGGTCTTGGTGGCAAGGGACAGGCTGAGAAAGCTTGGCGGAGCTGGAAATGTTGTTCGTAACCTGGTCACGATGGGAGCAAAGGTTGCACTATTCGCAACAGTAGGAGCGGATAATGCAGGGCGATGGTTCAAACGGCACTGCGAAGAAATGGGTGTCGAGGGGTTCTGGCTGAAGGATGATACCTCCAGGCCTACAACCATGAAGACCCGCGTGGTTGCGAGGAACCAGCAGATAGTCAGAATCGACGAAGAGCATGTCACTGCCATCGCGAAGGAAATAGAACTTGCAGTCGCCGAGGACATCAGGTCGGTGATGCCTCAGGTCAAAGCAGCAGTTGTGTCGGACTATGGCAAGGGTTTCTTGACACCGACATTGCTTCAGACCTTGTTGTCATCGGCAAAGGCCAACGCCGTGCCGGTGTTTGTAGACCCAAAGGGTATCGATTACAGCCGATATAGGGGAGCTACCTACATAACACCCAACGTCAGAGAGGCCTCCATGGCGTCCGGAATCGAAATCCACCGCAGAGAGCACCTTCTCGAGGCGGGTCGAATTCTGGTGGATCAGGTGAAGGCGGAAGGAGTGGTCATCACACGCGGCAAGGATGGCATCACTCTGGTTACTCGGAACAAAGCTCAGGACTTTCCTGTAAAACCAGTAGAGATAGTAGATGTTACAGGAGCCGGTGACACAGTCGTTTCTGCCTTGGCCTTGTCCGTGGCCAGCGGTTTGCCCATAGAAAACGCCATCGTATTGGCCAACCTGGCGGCGTCACTCGTTGTGGCTCGTTTCGGCGCGGCATCAGTGAGTCTGAATGAGATGGTTGAAGCCCTGAAGGATCACCGTCACACCAACAAGGCTCTAAGCCCCGAAGATATGGACGTGGCACTCCGAAATCATAGAATGCAAGGACATCGGATTGTTTTTACAAACGGTTGCTTCGACCTGTTTCATGCCGGCCATCTCGCGTCCCTTCGTAAGGCCTCTGATTTCGGAGATGTTCTCGTAGTTGGTATCAACTCAGACAAGTCTGCAGCAGGACTAAAGGGTCCGGGTCGTCCAATCGTCCCTCAATCAGACCGAGTGGAACTCGTCTCAGCATTGAGTTTCGTGGACTTTGTTGTTGTGTTTGATGAAGAAACTCCGCTTGATCTCATAAAGAAAGTCCGGCCCGACGTTCTTGTGAAAGGAGAAGACTGGGTGGGTAAGAAAGTTGTGGGGGAAGAAATAGTAATCGCAAGAGGCGGAAGAGTTGAATTCGTAAAGCATGTGGGAGGTCTTTCGACAACAGACTTGATAAGAAAAATCAGAGGGTGATGGCTGAAAATGTTCCCTGCAAGGGCACAGAGGGCTTTTCGCAATCAGTCCAAATGGCCGGAAAACGAATCGAGGACCGCCTGAACGAAGTGTTCCTTCTGATTGAATGCCAACTCAATCCTTAACGCCACCACCCTACCGGTACTCTTGAACCATTCCGGGAGCTTCACCCAGTCTTTCTCGGTGACAACTATCGCGGATTGGCCCGCCTCCTGCAGAATTCTTTGAAGTTCACTGTCGGCAAAGACATGGTGATCAGGGAACACTTTGTGATCCAACACCTTCCATCCTAGATCGAGTGCCAGATTTCTGAATCGCACTGCATTGGCTATTGCCGACGCCAGCATCACTGGTTGTCCGTGGTATGCGGACGGGCTGATCAAGGGAGAAGAAAATCCTCGTACAAGGCCTACCGCAATCTGTTCACATCGGAAAATCGGCAAGCCACGGACGTAGGCTTCTGCTGCGGTGGGCAGGCTTGCGTTCCGTCCCATCAAAACCAGAATGTTGGCCCGTTTGAGTGCAGACAGTGGTTCACGAAGTCGACCCAGCGGGAACATTCGATCTTCAAAGCCATTAACCAAAACGATGTCCGCGTTACGCTTGAGCGCTAAATGTTGGAACCCGTCGTCAAGAATGACAACATTTGATTGGAAGAGGTCAAATGCTGCACTAACCGGATTAATCCTTTTTCGGCCGACGATCACCGGAATGTCGGGAAGACGGCTCGCGATCAGATAGGGCTCATCACCCGCAACAGCAGGACCTACTAGAGGCTGCGAAGAGGTTCCATCCGACACCACCAGGTAGGGCGCCCGGTAGGTGCCCCTGTAACCCCTGCTGACTACAGAGGGTTTAAAACCCCCGGCACGAAGCATTCCCGCCAGGAAAATTACTGCAGGCGTTTTGCCGCTACCCCCCATGAGCAGGTTTCCGACCGATACAACTGGAACAGGGGGTTCTATCCTTGAGAAAAGGCCTGACAGGTAAGCTCTTTCCCTGATCTTCTGTACCGCATAGTAACCTGTGGAGGGAAATAGCAGAAAAGTGTCGGCGAGTATTCGACCAGGTTTCATTATTATTGCTTGAACTGCATTTTATAGAGTCTGGCAAATTCACCGCCCAGAGCGAGCAGTTCGTCGTGGCTGCCTTTTTCGGCGATGCGCCCATCAACCATTACATATATGCGGTCCACGTTTCTGATCGTGGATAGCCTGTGAGCCACCACCAGGGTGGTACGGCCCCTCATAAGCTCTTCCAGAGCCACTTGGACGGCTTTTTCCGAATCCGAGTCCAGGTTGGATGTGGCTTCATCCAGGATGAGCACCGGGGGGTTCTTCAGCAAAGCCCGAGCAATGGCAATTCTCTGTCGTTCTCCTCCTGAGAGTTTGATTCCATTTTCCCCGATCAAGGTATCATAGGCGTTGGGCAGAGCCATGACGAAATCGTGAGCGTGCGCGGCCTTGGCGGCGCGAATGACCCTCTCCAAGGGCAGATCGGGTCGGCCGTAAGCGATGTTGTTACGCACAGTGTCGTCAAAAAGTATGGTTTGCTGCGTTACAATCCCTATCTTTTCGCGCAGCGACCGCTGGGTTATGTCACGCAGGTCGATGCCGTCAATAAGTATGCGACCGGACGTGACGTCGTAAAAGCGTGGCAGCAAATCCAGAATTGTGCTCTTGCCTACGCCGCTCTCACCGACGATTGCCACTGCCTCTCCGGCTCTTATACTGATAGTGATGTCTTTAAGGACTGGTTCCGTGTCATAGGCGAAGCAAATTCTGTCAAATAGAATCCCTTGTCGCACATTCTCCAAGACCGTGGCTCCCTGCTTGTCCTTCACTTCGACGGGCGTGTCCAGGAGCGAAAAAATCCTTTCACCTGCGCTTATACCTTCCTGAATGGTAATATTCACTTCGTTGATTCTCTTGATAGGTTCGTAGAGCATCAGCAGGGCTGCCATGAATGAGAAGAAGGTTCCCTGGGTGGATTCCCCGTTGATCACCTGATAGCCCCCATAGAAAACAATGGCGCATACCCCTACGCCTCCCAGTGTTTCCATTACAGGATTTGAAAGCGCGCGAACCTTGAATCTACGCATAAATGCATTAAAAAGGGTTTGATTCACTTGCTCAAACCTTGCCGTCTCGTAGTCTTCCATTGCGAAAGCTTTCACTATCCTTATCCCGGTGATAGTCTCATTGAGCCGCTCGGTAATGTCTTCGAGAGATACCAACATCCGTCTTGAATAACGCTTGAGCCGCTTACCGAAATGTAGAAGCGGATAAACGGCCAGTGGAAACACAACAAGAGCAATAAGAGCCAGAGTGAAATCGCGATAGAAAACAACGCACAGAAGCGCGATAACAGTTACCGAGTCGCGAACAAGGCCTGTAATCGCACTTGTCATAGCCCCCTGCACCATCGCAACGTCATTGTTCATTTTCGAGAGGAGTTCGCCTGTGGAGTGCCGCACGAAAAACCCCACGGACATTTCTTGCAGCTTACAAAACATCTGAGTCCGAAGGTCCCTGATGACGCTTTGGCCTATGTATGACATGAGATAGTACTGGCCGAAATCACACACGCCTTTTAGCAAATAAACCAGAACTACTACCAGCGGAATCAGGTAGAGCATTCGGCCGTCTTTTTGAAAGAAGATTTCGTCGAGCGCGGGTTTTACGAGGTATGCCAGTGAGGCCGTCAGTACAGCGACACCGACCATGCAGAAGCCCGCAAGTATGAGCCGTTGTACGTAAAGGTTTAGATAGGTGAGCAGCCTCTTGTAAATGTGCAATTCGTGGCTCCACAGCGAGGACATGGAAAGTGAGGAAGCTCGGCAAGCAGTCTGAAGCCGACTTCGGCATGCGCAGGCAGAAGGCCATGGTCAAGCGGCCCGGTCACTCTTCCATAGGCCTGCTTGTCGGACGTCTTGGAATGACTCTAATGGTTGTCTGAGAACCTCATTGTCGACATAGGGCCGTAGGCAGCGATGCCGACCACTGAAATATTGGCCTTGTCCGCCTTTAAGCGCGTCTCTCCGAAACTAGTGATAATGGTCTTTCCCGCCTCTACGGCCAACACCTTGGCCTTCGCTTCGATCATGCTGTCCACCGTGGCCGGACCGACTCCAGGAACGTCGAACCGCATATCCTGTCTGGGCTTTGCCATTTTGACTACCACCCCATTGTGTATACCGAGGTCTCCAGTCCGTCGAATTGCCCGATCCGTACCTTCTATTGCCTCTACCACCAGCACTGCCGCGTTCTTCACCACGACAGTCTGGCCAATGTCAAGATCACCCACCCCCTGGGCCATTCTTCGACCGAATTCAATGTCCTTCCACTGTTGATCCGACGGGGCTTTTCTGGTTAAGACGCCAAGGGGGGCCATGAGCCGAGAAGCCCAAGAAGTGATTTCGTCGACCACAATTCCATCCTTGAGTAACTCATCGGCAATCGCCTCAAGAACAGTGTCATCGCGCCAGTCTTCCAAGGATCGCACCATCCTCAGGGCGCGACGGTCAGGCTTCAAATTCCACAGGCGCATGAGGTTGCTCTTTTCTATCTTGCCGGCCATGACTACACGTTCAATGTCGCGGGACTTGAGGATCGATATTGCCTTGTCCAACTGACCCAACTTGAGCCAAAAAATCTCGTTCACACGGCTTTCCATCGCAGGGTCGGTAAAGCCTGGAAAAGCTATCGCCACAACTCGGTAGCCCCTGCAAGCCGCCTCATCGGCTATGTGGAGCGGGAGATGGCCCGCGCCTGCTATGATGCCAACTCTAGTCAATTATCTTCCTGAATTGTCACTTGCCCGTTACCTGATAGGCCAGGATTATTACGATTCACCTTGAAATAATTAAAAAAGAATGCCTTGGCCGCAACTGGCTTCAGTCCACGACACTATTACCTTCAAAGCTGCCGTCCATATTAGAACGCTCTGAAGGAGTGCCTGCTCAAGGAGACCCGGGCCATTCCCCTCCGAGAGTTGGCCAGGAAGTCCGCAAACCTGTGGGCCTCCGGAACGTGCGACATCTCGGCCTTGATTTTAGCCACAGCCTGATCAATCCTCAAGGCTGAACGAAAAGCGATCTTGAAGGCCCTTTTCAGGTGCAAAATGGTTTCCCGTGAGAATCCGTTGCGCCTTAGTCCAACCTCGTTCAGACCGTAGAGGTAAATTCGAGCACCTGAGGCCAATGTGTAGGGTGGAACATCCTTGGCTACCCCGGAAACACCTCCCACAAGCGCAAACTCGCCTACTCTCACGAACTGATGTACAGCCACGATGCCGCCGAGAATAGCCTTCTCTCCGATCTCTATGTGGCCTCCAAGGTGGGACGAGTTAGCCATTATTACACCTGTCCCCAGGATGCAATCGTGGGCGACGTGGCAATAGGCCATAAGATAACAGTCATCGCCGATCACCGTTCTGCCGCGCCCCCTGGTGGTTCCACGATGGATTGTTACATATTCCCTGATCCTTACGCGGTTGCCGATTTCTGTTCGTGTGTCTTCATTCTTGTACGAGAAATCCTGAGGCGGGCCTCCGATCGAGGCGAATTGCGAAACCTGCGTGTGAGTTCCAATGGTAGTGTCACCCTCGATAGTAACATGCGGACCAATCTCGCATTCGTCACCTATTTCAACGCTTTCTCCAATGATGGAGTAAGGCCCGACAACCACATTCCTACCTATTCGGGCCCCGGGATGCACAATTGCCGTGGGATGGATCATAAGTTTTCCTTGCCGCGGTGTTCAACGAGACTTTCCAGTTTCCTAATACGACCAAGGATTTCCGGGAGCCTCTTAAACAGTGGTTGAGCCCTCAGGAATATATTGTGGGGCATAGCCGGCACTGAACCGGCCATTACTGAGCCATCCGGGACATTTCTGTATATGCCCACTCGTGTGGCCAAAACTACTCCATTACCGACACTGACGTGGTCCTTTACGCCTACCTGCCCACCGATCATACCGTACTTGCCGACGGAAGAACTCCCGGCTATGCCGGCTTGAGACGCGATAACAGTGGCGTCTCCGACTTCCACGTTATGGGCTATCTGGACCAGGTTATCGATCTTTACACCTTTGCCGATCTGAGTCACCCCGGATAGAGCGCGATCAATAGCGCAAAGCGCCCCTATTTCCACATCATCCCCGATCTCTACTGTTCCACTGTGGTACTTCTTGACATTGACTGGAATCCCTTGTTGGTCCACATCCCTGGCAAATCCGAAACCATCGGAACCGACAACGGTCCCTGAATGAATTATGACTCGATCACCGATTTTCACTCCGGGATATATGGTGACATTAGGGAATATCCGAGACTGCTTGCCTATGTGTACACTCTCTCCTACGACAACGCCGGCACTGATTACCGTTTCATCTCCAACTATGACTGCTCGGCCTATTACCGCAAAGGCACCTACACAGACGTCTCTGCCAAGAACAGCTTGCGGATGAATTTCGGCCTTCGGTGAAATCGCTTCAGGGGGGATTCCATAAGGGTAATACAACACGGTCAAGCGAGCAAAATCGGCTTCCGGGTTGGTTGACCGAATGTGCGGTCGCCCTCCTGGGTCGAGTCCCGGAGGGACGATCACTCCCCCCGCGGAGCTATTCACAAGTCTTTTCAGGAATCTCAGGTCAGTAACGTAAGTGATATCCTGGGGACCGGCACATTCTATCGGCCGTACACCCGAGAATTCAGGCCCTGGCCTCTCTGACGCCTCGGCCTTCAGGATACGAGCCATCTCCTCCAGGGTTAACTTCATAGCTGATTGTCCAGTGAGGGTTCAGCAATCATTTAGGTGCCTTCGGCTTTGCAGGAGCCGGTGTGGCCGCCGGAGCAGCGGGCTTGGGCTTGGCCGCACCAGAACCATTTTCAGAGTCATACTGGCGCACGACCTCATCCGTAATGTCGAAGCTGTCATCCCCTGAAAGCAAGGCAGCGGAGTCAAAAATCAGAGTCAGATTCTTTTGAGTGCGGACCTGGGCAATTATCTTGCTGATATCACGCCTAAAGATTTCCTGTTGTTCCCTCTGTTCGTTCTGTAGAGAATTCTGAGCTTCCTTCTCGCCCAGCTTCAACTCCATTTCCTTGATGCCAAGTTCTTTGATCTTCTGGTTGCGAGTTTCCTCTTTTAGCATCGGCCCCTGTTTTTGAAGCTGTTCATTGAGTGTGTCCATCTCTTTCTTCTTATTTTCCAGAGCCACTCTTTTGGTATCAACAAGCTGCGCGAACGTCTGTTGTTGTAACTGGGCACGCTTGGACTTAGCGGCGAATTTCTGGAAATCTACGAAGGCGAATTTGAATTCTTCAGCAGAACAAATCTCGAAAGACATTGCCGCCATGGATAAAGAAATGCCGCAGGCGACGGCGATCATGAATCTTTTCATACCTACACTCCTTTGTTTGGTTGGTTATAAGCCTCGGATAGTTTGTTCCGAAAATGTGACAATGAAATTCAGACCGGCTCATTTACCTCGAAGCCTATTCTGCGGTGCCTCAGAGGCGTGGCCCGGTGATGCAAGGTGCAGCGAGACCTTCCGATTGGTAACTCATTGGAGCGGCAGGATGTCTTGCCGGCCATAAATTCTGCCGTTTGTCGTGTCATGAAAGGCATTTAGAAGAGCTGGCCCATGGCAAATGCGATGGCGCCTGGTTCCTCCCCCTTTTCCGGACGAATCTTCCATCCGTATTCGATTCTGATGGGCCCCATTGGGGATATCCAGCGAAGCCCCACCCCGACACCTCCTTTGACTTCCCTCAGGAACGGTCCGTCCGAGACATTCCAGGAATTCCCTGCATCAATAAAAGTCACCCCGTTCAGTTTGAGTTGATCCAATATGGGGAAAAGGCATTCCACATTGGTGAAGAGGGACCGGTCTCCTCCGATGATATTGCCGTACCTGTCACGCGGCCCTATGTCACCCTGACGGTATCCTCTGATGCTCTGGATTCCTCCCAGAACGATTCTCCTGTCGAACGGAATGGGGTCAAGGCCTACCTCCTGTAACAGTGAGCCGCTTGCCCGAAACTTCAGTACTGCCCGCCAAAAAAGCGGATAATAGTAAAGCGCCTCGGAATAGTAGCTCGAAAACGCCACGTCACCGCCAAAACCTGACAGGCGGCTGCCAAATGACAGTTTACTGCCGCCCGTAGGAATGACTGAGTTGTTGCGAGTGTCTCGGCCAAAATTCAACGATATGGAATTCTCCGAAATGTTTTGATACTTTTGAGCCTCAGCCCCGTAACGTCGGTAGTAGTCAACGATCGAGCGCGCAAACATTTGTTCGAAACCGGTCAGCTTGCTCGAGTCACGAGAGAAACCAGTGGACATGGTCCATAAGCCGTAAATTGGATATCCCAAATGGGCGCTGAAGCCATCGCTGTCTCTCAGGTAGTATGTCTCCTTTTGCTGAGCCTTGTATCCCCTCACGGTGCCGCTCAACGGATAGTCGAACATCCACGGATAGCTCAGAGACCCCTCATAATCGTTTCTGCGGCCTGAAAGATTTACCTTGGCGTTGGCAACAATTCCTAAACCGAAAAGGTTTCTCTCCTTAAGGTTGATGTTTCCCATGGCCCCGTCCTGGGAAGAGTACCCAAGCCCCGCAGCAAGGGAACCGGTTTTCTTTTCCATAACCTCCACAGTGAGGTTCATAAGGTCAGGTTTGGAGCCTGGGGATGTCTTTAGCCGGACCGCCTCAAAATAATCCATGTTTTCAAGGTTGTTCTTGGTGGCCTCAAAGCCGTCCGCGCTGTACAAGTCACCGTCGCTTATCGTCAGAGCCCTTCTGATAACCTTGTCACGGGTGCGGTCGTTCCCTACCACATCCACCTTTTCGATGGTGACACGCTCACCTTTGTTGATCTTATACGTTAGGTCGAGAAAGTTGTGTTCGTCATTAATTTTTTGTCGAGGCTCGACATCTGCGTATGCGAATCCCATGTTATTGTATAACTTTGTAAGTCCTTTTATATCCTCGGCAATCAAGGACCTCTTGAACCAACTCTTGGGCTTGGTCTGGAGATTTGAAATGAGTTTTTCTTTCGGTACCAGCAGGTCGCCCTCCACATCAATGTTTCTGACCTGGTATCGCTCGCCTTCTCGGATTGAGTACCTGACTTTAACCGAACCGCCGTCGATTTCCACTTCCGGAGCCCCGACCTGGACGTTGATGAAACCATTGTCCATATAGTAGGCCATGAGTCTCATCCTGTTTTCTTCCAGCTTATCCCTGGTGAATGTGCCGGATTCGTCCACGAACCAAAACCAACTTTTTTGCTTAACATTCAGGATGTTCTTGAGTTCCTTTTCAGGGATGTTCTTCCGTCCATCAAGGATTATCTCCGTCAGGTAGCTCTTGCGGCCTTCGTCAATTTTGAATATTAAAGTCGCTTCGTTTTGCGAAAGCTCCTTAATTTCATAGTCAATCTTGGGCTGGTAATATCCTGACTTTTCATACATCTGCCTGATTTTATCAATATCGTTTCTAATCTTCTCAAGGCTTGCCACTGAGAAGGACTTGGTCGTAAGGGCATCAAGCATCTCATCTTTAGAAAAAACTTTATTTCCTTGAACCTCAATATTCTTTATGGATGGGCGCTCCTTAAGGACTATGCGCAAATCAACATCACCATTACCAATGTCCTCTGCGCTGATCTGCACGTCATCGAAGTAACCCATGGAATAGATTTCCCGTATTTCACCGCTAATGGCTGACCTGCGGAAGGGGGTCCCTGCCTTCATTTCCAGTTTGTTGAGAATTGCATCCTTCTGGATTCGCTTGTTCCCCTCAATCTTGATAGACCCGATCTTGGGTCTGTTGAGCACGGAACTGCCTATCTCCGCCACCATGTCTTTTACGCGCTGAAGGAGTTCCTCCATATCCTTACCGGTAGCGGAAAAAAGTTTGGGCTTTGATCGCGGTTCCAGTTTCATTACAGATATTTCAATAGAATAGCCGTCATCCAGTTTGGAGATAGAACCCCAAACAACCCCGTTGCTCCCCGCCCTCTGACCTATTCTCGCAAGACGTTCGGTATCCACTCTATTGTCTTGAACAGCCGAAACGAAAGGTTTCCCGGACACCACTTCGAGGTCTCCATCGCGGGCCAATTCCGAACCCAATATGGCCGCAAAGTCACTGCTAAAACTAGGTGCAGAGTCTTTGGACAGAACTTTGAAAGGAAAGATCATGAATTTTCGTGATGCAGCTTCTTGTGCATACGAGGACGAGAATATTGATATTCCTATCAAAATTGTTAGTATTGCAGGAAGCCTCTTCATTGCAACTCCTCGAGTTTTCCACCCACCAAACCCACCCTTCGGTCCATTGAGTGGGCGAGGGATTCCTTATGAGTAACCACAATGAGAGTTGTATTCCTGGTCACATTGAGACCTTTAAGAAGAGCTTCTATTTCTGCTCCGGTATCCGGATCGAGGTTCCCAGTCGGCTCGTCGGCAAGCAGGACATCAGGATTCATCACAAGGGCTCTGGCTATGGCCACTCTCTGCTGTTCTCCACCCGAAAGCTCGCCGGGTCTGTGTGACGCCCTCGATGCCAGTCCGACGGCGTCGAGCAACCCTAGTGACCTTTTGCCGACGTCTTTCCACTTTTCTCCGGCTATCAGACCGGGCATGATGACGTTTTCAAGCGCCGAAAACTCCGGCAATAACTGAAAGAACTGAAATACGAAGCCTATTCGCTTGTTACGAACCTGAGCCCGATCCGTGTCACCGAGTTCCCCAACGTTGACCGAGTCCAGCATCAGTGTCCCGCTTCCCGGGATATCCAACAATCCCAAAATATGGAGGAAAGTGCTCTTGCCCACACCGGACGGCCCAGTCACGGCCACGCTCTCACCGGAGCGGACCGAGAAATTTACTCCTCGTAAAACCTCGACCTTCTTGTCGGCATTAGAATAGCTTTTCCAAAGATCCGTTACCTCGTAGATCAAGTGCTCACTCATAACGGAGCGCCTCCACAGGTTCCAGCCGAGCCGCACGTATCGAGGGATACAATGTCGCCAAGAAACATATTGTTAGAGCCACGGCACATATTATGAGTACATCAGACGGCTCGATGGCTACGGGGAGCTTCGAAATAGTATAGATTTCTTCCGGAAGCTCAATAATCGAATATCGGGACAGAAGAGCCGCCCCACCCAAGCCCGCCAGAGCCCCGAGAAAGGTACCGACGACGCCGACCACCATTCCCTGAACGATGAATATCCTCATGATACGGTCAGATGTGGCCCCAAGTGCCTTTAAGATTGCTATATCTCTGCTTTTTTCCATGACAAGCATTATCAAGGAAATAATTATGTTAAACGCTGCCACAAGAACTATAAAAGTCAGTATTATGAACATGGCTAACTTTTCAAGCTTCAAGGCGCTGAACAGATTCCTATACATCTCCTTCCAGGTTCTAGTCCAGAACGGATTTCCCAATGACACTTCGATACGTGTGCCGAGTTTCGGAGCGTAGTATATGTCTTTCAATGCGACTTCAATGCCTGTTACTCCATCCCCCATCTCAAAGAATTTTTGTGCCGCTTCCAGCGCCATGTACACGAGGTTCGCATCAAATTCGTACATGCCGGACTTAAAAATACCGACTATTTTGAAATTCTGCACCTTTGGAACAACTCCAATTGGGGTTCTTTTACCCTGGGGCGAAATCAACTGAACTACGTCACCCTCGCGCAGAGAATTGGTAACAGCAAGGTCCTTTCCCACAATGATTCCGGCAACCCCGTCCTGAATGGCGGCCAGGTCCTGAACAGTCCCGGTCTGCAGATATCTGGGAAGTGAAATTACGCTTCCTGCTGTTACGACGTCTATTCCTCTGACGATTACTCCGCGAACTGTTCCCCGTGTTGACAACATCGCTTGGCCATACACGTATGGGGTCAGAGCCTGGATTCCATCGAGACCATTAATCCGCTCCATGAGTTGAGGCCATCCCGTGACCGTCCTGTTGGAGTGGTTCAGCACTACCAAGTGAGAGACAGTTCCGAGAATTTTTTCCTTCAGATCTTTCTCGAAGCCGTTCATGACTCCCAGCACTATAATCAGAGTCATGACACCCAGCATGACACCCAGCACACTGAACGCACTGATCACTGAAACAAAAGCCTGTTTGCGTTTGGCCTTCATGTAGCGAAGGCCAACCCTTATTTCAAACGGTAACTTCATCAGGACCCTTTTTCAGGTCTCATGTGTGGGAACAGAATCACTTCTCGAATCGACTGGGAGTTTGTCAGCAGCATCACCAACCTGTCAATTCCGAGCCCTTCTCCCGCTGCCGGAGGCATTCCGTATTCCAGTGCCCTCAGGAAATCTTCATCGAGAAAATGGGCCTCCTCATCCCCCAAGGCACGTGCCTGGACTTGCTCTTCGAACCGGCTCCTCTGATCAATAGGGTCAGTTAGTTCCGTGAAGGCGTTGGCCATCTCTTTGCCGCAAATGTAAAGCTCAAAACGATCAGTCACCGTTGGATCTTCATCATTGCGTCGAGCCAGTGGCGATACCTCGACAGGGTAGCTATGGACAAACACCGGCCCCCAGAGTTTGTCTTCAACCAGCTCATCAAAAAGAGCCATCCAGAGCTTCCCGAGCGAATCGTCCTTGCCCACTTCCAGGCCGGTTTCAACCGCCTTTATGAACACCGAGTTTCTGTCGTCGATTTGTTCCGGATTTAAGACACCATGGTGTATAAGGGCCTCGCGCACCGCTATTCTAGGCCAAGGAGGGGTAAAATCCACTTCTCCATCTCCGTACTGGAAGGAGAATCCTCCAAAGATTTGTTTGGCCAACCCGGAAAGCATTTCCTCCGTGAGAGTCATCAGGTCTTCGTACGTGTGATAAGCCTGATAAAATTCCAACATGGTGAACTCAGGATTATGCTGGGTCGATATACCTTCGTTCCGAAAACTGCGGTTTATCTCGAAGATTCTATCAAAACCACCTACGAGGAGCCGCTTAAGATATAATTCCGGAGCGATTCTCAGATAGAGTTGTCGATTGAGCGCATGGTGAAATGTTTCAAAGGGTTTAGCGGCGGCCCCGCCTGGAATGACGTGCATCATGGGAGTTTCGACTTCGAGAAACCCTCGTTCCTCCAGGAAATTCCGCAGGTACGATACAATTCGACTCCTTATCCTCACTATGTCTCTCGTACCACTATTGACAATGAGGTCCAGATATCGCTGCCGGTAGCGGGTTTCCACATCGGAAAGGCCGTGCCACTTTTCGGGGAGAGGTCGAAGTGACTTTGTCAACATGGTGAATCTTAGGGTAAGGACGCTAAGTTCGCCTGTGCGAGTCCGAAAGGGGGCTCCCTCTACACCGATGATGTCTCCCACGTCCATTTTTTTTAACAAGTTGTAGTTTTCGACCCCAACGGTGTCTCGTGCCAAGTAGGCCTGAAAGTTGCCTGTTGAGTCGCTTACCATCAAAAACGAGGCCTTACCGAGAATTCGCATCGCCATAATACGGCCGGCCAGGCGAACTGAATCACCTGATGCGTCTGCATCAACGACATGTGCAAATTTGTTTGCGAATTCCTCGGAAGTAAGATCAGGTACAAATCCCGTTGAGTAAGCGGCAATGCCGAGATCCAGAAGTTCCTGAACCTTCCCTAGCCTGACTTCGGTGAGGGAGCTAACGCTGGTTTTTTTCGACTTTGAAGAAGATTCTGACAACCTCAAGTGTCTCCTGAGTTTTTCCCACGATCAGATGAGGTGTTTATCCTTTTACTCCAAAAAAGTCAAGCGCATCGCCCTGCAGGCAGCCCTGCTTGAGGCATTGGTCAAGAGTTCGAACCAGATTGCGGGCGATTCGTGCTTGGCACCGGACAGCGAATCGGATATCAATTTTGACATTTGCTATAGACTCTCTTTTTTACGGGGACCTGCAGGCGATAAAACAATATCACGGGAGAATATCAGTGCTGTTCGTCGTGGCTTCCCCGTAACGATAGTTACCGGATACCCTCATTGTGTGCCGGATACAGCGCCTGCCATGGAAAAAATCGGCAAATACATGGCAATGACCATTCCACCACATACTCCTCCGAGAAATACGATCATAATCGGCTCAAGCAACTGAGTCAACGCCTGCACGGCCACGTCCACCTCTGCTTCATAAAATTCCGAGATTTTGGCAAGCATGACGTCCAATGCTCCGGTAGCTTCCCCCACGGCAATCATTCTGACGACCATGCCGGGGAAGACCCCTGTCTCCTTAAGGGGGTCTGCCATAAAGCGGCCTTCTGAAACAGCCTTCCTGGCGTTCATGATGGCATTCTCGACTATGACGTTGCCGGCGGTCCTTGCCGTAACTCCCAAAGCTTCTATTATGGGCACACCACTGGCCAGCATCGTGCCTAAAGTGGAGCAAAACCTTGCCACGGCAACCTTTTCAAGCAGAGGACCCAGTCCAGGAAGCCTCAAGCCCAAGTGGTCAAAAAAAAGTTGGCCCTTGGGCGTACGGTAAAACTTTCGCACCCCGAAAAAGAGGCCTATCAGAGCAATGACCAGGTAGATTATGTAACTCCTGGCGAACTCGCTCATAGCAATAACAAATAGTGTAGGCGCAGGCAGCTTCTGACCCGCTCCGGCGAACATTTCCTTGAATACAGGGATCACAAAAACAAGCAGTATCCCAACCACAGCGATTGCCACTACCATCATGACAACCGGATAAACCATAGCTCCCTTGATCTTTCTCTTAAGGGCCTCCGATTTTTCCAGGAAAGTGGAAAGACGCCTCAGAATCGTATCCAGGACACCTCCAGTTTCTCCTGCGCGAATGAGATTGACGAAAAGTTCGTCGAAAACTTTCGGATGATTCCCAAGCGCTTCCGCCAGAGTGCCGCCACTTTCCACGCTCATTCTTACCGCCGTAAGCACCTTCTTGAAGGGCCTGCTTTCTTGCTGGTCCGCAAGGATTTCCAGGCATTGGATCAGCGGGAGTCCGGCATCGATCATTGTGGCGAACTGGCGGGTAAAGATGACAATTTCTTTCGTGGGAATCTTCCGTTGCAAAAACGGTACGTTCTCAAAGAGATCCTTGGGTCGTTTCTTGATTTTGATGTCTGAATAGCGCATCCTCCTCAATTTGGCCATGACGGCCGACTCACTGACGGCAGTCATCTCTCCGCTCAGTGTTTTCCCCGCGACTGATTTTGCTTTCCAAATGTATTCCGTCACAGAAACCGCCTTCACAAACGCGATTCTTAAGGATTAGGGTCTTTCACCCACCCGTTCTACCGTCCGGTGGCCCCGTCCATCATCTGTCTGAATTCGTCCAGAGGGGACGATCTGGCAAGCGCAGCCTCCCAAGAAATCAGTCCTCTCTGGCACAAGGATACCAGGGATTGATTCAGAGTCGTCATACCGGATGCCGTCTGGCCCACCTGCATCTGGGAATAGAGCTGGTGCATCTTGTCCTCCCTTATCAGATTACGAATGGCTGGTGTGGGAACCATTATCTCGAGGGCCAGGAATCTGTTTTTTCCGTCCAATCCTGGGATCAAAGTCTGACACAGTACTCCTTCGACAATGAAACTCAACTGGGAACGTACTCGTGACTGCTGGTGAGACGGAAACATGTCTATGATCCTGTTGACAGTCTGCACACAGGAGTTGGTATGCAAGGTAGCCAGTGTGAGGTGCCCAGTCTCGGACACCGTTAAAGCAGCTTCGACAGTTTCCAGGTCTCGCACTTCACCAATAAGAACCACGTCAGGATCCTGTCGAAGGATTGATCGCAGAGCCGAACCAAAACTCTTGGTGTCCTGATGCACCTCTCGCTGATTCACCACACACGATTTGTGGCGGTGCAGGAATTCTATGGGGTCTTCAATCGTGACTACGTGTTCATGTCGCTGAATATTGATTCTGTCTATCATGGCCGCGAGTGTGGTAGATTTGCCGGAACCTGTGGGCCCTGTGACCAGAATCAGGCCCTTGGACTTGTTGCAGAGTTCATCTACAATAGGCGGCAGTCCCAGTTCCTCAAGGGATGGGATCTTGTCGGGGATCAAACGAAACGCCCCGGCCAAGGTCCCCCTCTGCATGAAAATATTCGCTCTGAATCGGCTCAACCCGCGAAGACCAAACGACAAGTCCAATTCCTGATCCTCTTCGAGTCTATGTTTCTGGGATTCGGTGAGAACGCTGTAGCACAGGTTACGAGTTTCCTGTGCCGACAACGCAGGACTATTGAGAGGCAGCAGTTCATTCCTGATTCTAATCATCGGCGGAACTCCGGCTGTAATGTGCAAATCCGAAGCCCCGCGAGTAACCATCTCCCTCAAAAAATCGTGAAGTCCGGCCAACTCAAATTCCTCCGGGTATGATCAGGTAACCTAACTACAACCATAATAAATTTCGATGCCTAAACGATCCGTCCCGGTAATCGTCATTACTCTTACTGATCCGCCATACAAAACCAGCAGTGTAAGGGAAGACATATTGCAGTGGAGTGGCTTCTCCGCCCGTTAATAGTACAGGATCAATAGCACTGTGCATCAATCTGCCATCGTGCTCCGGACAACTTCATTAATCGTTGTTACGCCTTGCTTCAGCTTATTGAGGCCGGCTATTCGTAGAGTATCCATCCCGAGGCGAATCGCCTCCCTTTTTAATCCCGAAGCTGAGGTCCCTGCCAGAATCAGTTCCTTGATCTCTTCGCCTATCGGCATGACCTCGTACAGTGCTATCCTCCCTTTATATCCAGTGTTGCTGCACTCGTCACAACCAGTGGTATGATAAACTGGAAAAGTTCCAATTTCCTCCATTTTCACCCCGAGATCTCTGAGGGCCTCTGCAGGTGGGTCTACTTCCGCCCTGCACCGCATACAGATTTTTCTGGCAAGCCGCTGGGCTATAATACAGTTGACCGAGTTGGCAACAAGAAATGGCTCTACACCCATGTTGATAAGACGATTAACCGTTTGCGCAGCATCATTGGTGTGAACGGTAGAGAGCACCAGATGGCCGGTCAGCGCTGCCTTGATCCCAATTTCCGCTGTTTCAAGATCACGAATTTCACCCACCATTATTATGTCCGGATCCTGCCGGAGGAATGACCTGAGAGCCGAGGCAAACGTAAGACCTATTTCCTCGTGCATCTGCACCTGATTGATGCCGTGAAGGTTGAACTCTACAGGATCTTCAGCCGTGGAAATATTGACTTCCGTAGAGTTCAGTTCGGACAACGCACTGTACAGGGTTGTAGTCTTTCCTGACCCGGTGGGGCCGGTTACGAGGACCATTCCGAAGGGTTTGTAAATTGCCTCCTTGAAGTGCTGTAGCGGCTTTTCCTCAAAACCGAGCTTCGTCATATCAAGCTGAAGGTTAGATTTGTCCAGCAGACGCATCACAACTTTTTCCCCAAACAGAGTGGGCAGAACTGAGACTCGGAAATCCATTTCCCGTTCCTTGCCGAGCTTAAGCTTTATACGGCCATCCTGCGGCAATCGCCGCTCGGCAATATCCAGCCGGGACATGATCTTTATGCGGCTGACTACAGGATTCTTGAGACTCAAAGGAGGTCTCAGAGTCTCGTACAGAACGCCGTCTATGCGCAGTCTTACACGCAACAATTTTTCATAGGGCTCCACATGGATGTCGCTTGCTCTCTTGGCAATCGCTTCTTTCAGCACCAGATTGACCAACTTAACCACCGGAGCCTGTTCCGCCGCCTTAGCCGAGTCCAACGCATCCAGATCAGACGGGTCGGATTCCCCTGACTCCGGGTAAAGATTGCGGAACTCGTCCAGCATCTCCTGAGCTTCAATGCCTGTCCCGTAAAACTTGTCCAAAGCTTTACGAATCTCAGAGTCTGTTGCTATGCTGACCTCTATCGAGAGGTTGGTCCTGAACTTCATGTCATCGATCGCGCCTAAGTCAGTAGGATCCGACATGGCAATTTGTAAAACTGAATCCACTCTGCTGTACGGTACGGCCATATACTGTCTCGCGGTCTGGACAGGTATCAATTTAAGCGCTTCCGGGTCTAAGTCAATTTCGTCAAGAGACACGGTAGGCAGTCCGAGTTCACGGGAGAGAAATTCCAGCAAATCATCTTCTTCCATGATGTCCAGTGACACCAGGGCGCTCGATACTTTGCCTCCCCGTTGACGTTGGAGTTCAACAGCTCTGTGAAGCTGAGCATCATTAATGACGCCAGCCTTCAGAAGCATTTCGCCGATTCGATCTTTCACGGTGACACCAAAATCCTGACTTTTCATGTCAAAGTAAATACTACCGCTTTCACATCACAATATCAAAAAATTTCTTCTTGTTATTTCTCCATGCCTGCGAGATAATTTTTATTTGTTAATCTTGGCCTTATAAGGAGATATCACGTGCCGTCAACCGTTTACATGGCGGATTTGTCCGCAGACAGGAACAAGAGTGTCGCTGCAAAGGTGTCCGACCTGTTCGATTTGCTCGAACCGAGCAAGCATTTCTCTCCCAGAGATCTGGTGGCGATAAAACTCCATTTTGGAGAGGCAGGGAACACAGCACATATAAGGCCCCAGTTTGTCCGTCGAGTGGTGGACCGCCTGATCTGTCTTCAAACCAAGCCCTTTCTGACAGACACAAATACGCTTTACGTGGGGTCTCGAACCGAGGCTTTCTCGCATTTGACTACGGCGTTTGACAACGGTTTTACAAGGGAAATCACAGGCGCTCCTGTCATAATAGCTGACGGCCTGCGGGGCAACAACAGCATCAAGGCGCGCGTGGACGGCAAACACGTGAAAGAAGCTCATATAGCGGCAGACATACACAACGCCGATGGGCTGGTAGTGGTAAGTCATTTCAAGGGGCACGAACTGGCCGGTTTCGGCGGAGCACTCAAGAATGTCGGCATGGGGTGTGCTTCTCGCGAAGGGAAACTGGAACAACACTCCAACATTTCGCCCAAGGTATCCAAAAAAAAGTGTATCGGGTGCGGAGAATGCACTGTCTGGTGCAGAGGAGGAGCAATAGAACTCCAAGGCGAAAAACGGGCCAAGAAGGCTGTCATAAACCCTGAGAACTGCGTCGGTTGCGCCGAGTGTATACTCGCATGCCGTCAGGGGGCCATCCTCGTCCAATGGAACGAATCAATACCGGTATTCATGGAAAAAATGGTCGAGTATGCGGCCGCAGTACTCAACCACAAAAAAAGCAAATCACTGTTCATGACCTTTATTACGGACGTCTCCCCCCTGTGCGACTGCTATCCATTCTCCGACAGGCCCATAGTGCCGAGCCTGGGCATTCTGGCCTCCCTCGACCCGGTTGCCATCGACGCAGCCGCTGCCGACCTTGTGAACGCGTCCCCCGGCAATCCCGTGTCGCAACTCAAGAGGGCCATGTCAGAGGGCGAAGACAAATTTCGTGCACTCTTCCCCAATATCGATTGGACTCATCAACTTAACTACGCAGAAGGTCTTGGCATGGGGAAAAGAGAATACGTTCTCGTGGATCTAGGCGGCACAACAGCCGTAAAACCGGAAGTGACGTAAGGGGAGCTTGACATTAGGCGATATTTTATGATAAAAAGCTTGTTGTAACTAGATGTTGCAGCAACACTTAATATAGTAGCATCATGAAATATTGCCAATATGTTGGTACTGCAATAATAATATTATGTCTGTTCGGCTGCGGCGCCAAGGTTGCTACCGTCAAGAATGACTCCAAGC
Source organism: Deltaproteobacteria bacterium (assembly GCA_026388625.1). GTDB lineage: Bacteria > Desulfobacterota > Desulfomonilia > Desulfomonilales > Desulfomonilaceae > CAIXMD01. The sequence goes on from JAPLJK010000014.1 coordinate 24,801, forward strand.
AGAACGTCATCCGCGCATCCAAGAATGAACTCGGACGCTCCTTCACAGTCAGAGGCAAAACCTACACTCCATTGAAGATCGTTTCCAACGGCCATTTCCAAAAGGGGATCGCTTCCTGGTACGGACCAGGCTTCCACGGGAGGAAAACCTCATCCGGTGAAATTTACGACATGCATGCTCTTACGGCTGCTCACAATATTCTGCCTCTGAATACGCTGGTAAGGGTTACCAACCTGAGCAACAACAAGGACGTTGTCGTCCGGGTGAACGATCGTGGTCCTTTCGTGGATGACCGTGTTATCGATCTTTCCTTCAATGCTGCTCAGCAGCTTGGAATGGTCGGTCCAGGCATAACCCCCGTCCGGGTATCTGTAATCGGCACGAAAGATTCCACTAAAGCTATGATACTTGCGGCCACAGATACCAAGCCTCACGGCAATGGATCCCCAAATCCTTTCTTCGCTCAGGCTCGCCCCAGACTGCTTGCCCTCTTTCCGTAATCGGCGTAAAACCTTTCCGAGAAGCCTACAATGCTTGCGACGGGAGACACCAAGCCCCCATGCGGATTACTGTGATAGGAGGAGGCCTTGCAGGATGCGAAGCTGCATGGCAGTTGGCTGCTCGAGGAGTACACGTCCGCCTCATAGAGATGAAACCGAAGCACTATTCTCCCGCGCACAGCGCTCCGGATCTCGGAGAACTGGTGTGTTCCAACTCTCTGAGGTCTTCTTCCATAGAATCTGCAGCAGGCCTCCTGAAGGCAGAATTAAGGATCTTGGATTCCCTCATTATGGAAGCGGCCGACGCCACTGCGGTACCGGCGGGAAGGGCCCTGGCTGTTGACCGAACGCTTTTCTCGAGATTCATTACGGAAAGGATTATCGCCAGTCCTCTCATAAGTCTCGAACGTGAAGAGATAACGTCTGTGCCGGCCTCAACGGAAGGCCCGGTGATTGTGGCTACGGGACCACTCACTTCTGAAAGACTTGCCGCGGACATAGCCCGGATTCTCGGGGCTGACGGCCTTTACTTCTACGATGCAATAGCACCCATTGTTACAGCAGACTCTTTGCACATGAGGAAACTGTTCCGGGCTTCAAGATACGGTGAGGACGAGGGAGACTATCTGAATGCGCCTATGGACGAACCCATGTACAGGTCATTCGTCTCTGAAATAGTGAAGGCCGGTAAAGTTGAGCCGTACCCTTTTGAAAACATCCCCCACTTTGAAGGCTGCCTGCCCGTGGAAGAACTTGCCCGCCGCGGTCCCGACACCCTTGCGTTTGGTCCCATGAAACCGGTTGGCTTGATTGACCCGTCCATTGGCAAGCGGCCCTTCGCTGTAGTTCAACTCAGAGCGGAAAACAGGCAAAGAACACTCTACAACCTGGTTGGGTTTCAAACCAAGATGACCTATCCGGAACAGGAACGAGTCTTCCGCATGATTCCCGGCCTTGAAAATGCCGTGTTCGCCCGTCTTGGCTCCATTCACCGGAACACGTACATTGACGCTCCACGGCTTCTGGACAGGTTCTCTTCAGCCGTTGCACATCCTCACGTCTTCTTCGCTGGACAGATTACCGGCGTGGAGGGGTACATCGAGTCCACTGCATCAGGTTTAGCCGTGGGGCTAATGGCAGGGTTGCCGTCAATGGGTGTGACTCCTGATCTCCCCTCAACAGCTACGGCCCTTGGCGGACTCTTGAGGCATACGCAATCCCAGGGATCGAGACGCTACGAACCGATGAACGTGAACTTTGGATTGATAGACGCTCCGCCGTCAGGAACTCCAAAGAAACGAAAAAGAGAGATCATGGTTAATAGGTCCTTGGAGGCTATTCAGGAGTGGAAGGAAAACATGAAAACGTTGTGGGAGAGGGTAGGGGGGCCTTAAGTACGGTTTATACCGATTCGCCTCGAAGCAGATAACACGGCGTGAAGAATCACACTCAGTACCAAAAACGAAGAGAGCTTCTTTACCATGCTCACAATGACAGGCAAGGGGCTCTGAAAGTGTGGCTCTGATAGTGTGGCTCTGAAGTAGTGGCGCAGGCGTCCCTGCCTGCGATTGATGGCGGTTGCAAGATAATGACGAAGAGTTTCCTGAAGGCGACCGAGCGTAGCCCCGCACTTCATTGCGGGGCAATGAGGGTCAGGAATGATTTGAAGTCCTATAGGGACGATTGATGCCGATTCGCGGATTGACAATAGATAGTGCGTGAGACGACATGGTCCGTTGGTGGGAAGCGTCTCTGCCGGCAGGTACTAATTTCTTCAGTTTAGAACACGACGTTAAAATTGAAACCGATAGTCGCCATGCTCTTGAGCGTGTAAAAATTGTAGGGAAAGGTTTCATAATCGGCCTTACCTGGATGGGCTCTCGTTCCTTTGGCTTCACCTCTAAGTTCTTCGTACGTGTAACGGGCGAAAAGTCCCAACCAGATGCTGGGAGTAACATTCACCGTCCCCTCGGTCTGGAATTCGATGAATCCTCCCTTGTTCCAGGTACCATCCAGTTGCATGTAATAACCGCTGTCCCGAGCCGTGAGGGATATCTTCTTGGTCATAAAAGGCGAGCCCAGTACCTCAAAACGGGCCTTCCACCAAGGAAAAAACATTGCGGTCTGGAGGCCCAGAAACGGGCTTTGGGACACGAATTCATCGCGCAGGTACGAATTGCTCCCTTGATCGGCTCCCAGACTGTACGTCCACGTCTCGTACCGGTACCCTCCAACGATGCTCCAGCGGTAACCACCCTCGGAACTCAGATGATAAAGACCTGCAGCCTCCCACAAGCGGAATGCAGGTTTGATAACGTTCGATAATTCGCCAGATCCGTAGAGGGGGAGGTTGATTGCTGGGATCACATAGGGGTTGTTCCATACAAAAGTCGTGCTGGCAGGTCCGCTGACAAGAGTCACACCTTGGGTAGATTCTAGCACGCTCAAGGAAGCTGCCAGACGTCCAGAGAAAGAAGGGAAAGGCGTTATCTCAACTGTTGCCTCTAGGATGGGAAGGCTGGGACCAAATTCAATACGCAATCGATCTATGGGATCGGGGTGTTGCATAAACCAAGAATAATTATCCAAGTCCTGAATTGGTCCGTGACTGGAATCTATGTATTCCCTCCCTAGGGTTTGCCGACCCAGCAGGTATTCGATTCGGAACGACGAGTCCACGGCAATGTTCCACGGGATTATCTGAGCGCATAAAGGGGTTGCTGTACACGCCATGACAAAAAATAATGCCGCTATCCTTGTGCAGGCTCGCATGAGAACCCCATCCCCTGAGTTTGTCGAATAGAGAGAAAGGCACATCATTATAATCCCAATTTCAATCAAAATGGAATTGAAATTTCACGCGTTGAAGGAATTGAAAAGACATTCGTTTCCGTCTAGGATGGACTGCGCTGCAACGACGCCGATTTCCGAATCAGCGACCAGAGAGGCAACATATCGAAAATATTATGGAACTTCCCGAACGCAAAATCTACACGGTATCAGAACTCACCGCCGCCATCCGCGAGGTGGTAGAGGATGAATTTCCTTCCGTGTGGGTGCAGGGGGAGATTTCCAACTTTAAAGCCGCGCCGTCGGGTCATCTGTACTTTACCCTCAAGGATGATTCCTCCCAGATCCGCTGCGTCATGTTCAAGATTCAAAGCCGGTTCCTGAAGTTCAGACCAGGGAATGGCCTGGAAATAATCGCCTGGGGCAAATTAAGTGTGTATAGCCCCAGGGGCGAATACCAGTTAATCGTTGATACAATGGAGCCGATGGGTTTGGGCGGTTTGATGCTCGCATTTGAGCAACTGAAAAAGCGGCTCCAGGCAGAAGGGCTGTTTGATCCAAGCCGGAAAAAAACGTTGCCTCCATTGCCCAAACGGGTCGGTCTGGTAACTTCGGCCAGGGGAGCAGCAGTGCGGGACATGATCCGCATTATAACGCGCCGTTTTCCAGGGATGGACATTCTTGTCAGTCCCACATCGGTTCAGGGTGACAAAGCTCCGGACGAGATTGTGACTGCTCTTGAAAGGCTGTGCAGGGCAGGGGACGTGGATGTCGTCATAATAGGCCGTGGTGGAGGCTCTGTCGAAGACCTGTGGGCCTTTAACGACGAGCGGGTTGTCCGGGCGGTGGCAAACTGTCCTATGCCCATAGTAAGTGCGGTAGGGCATGAGACCGATTTCACGCTCAGTGATTTCGCCGCTGACCTGCGGGCGTCCACACCATCCGCCGCGGCTGAATTGGTCGTGCCGGACAAGGACGAACTTGCCTCAGGCATTGCTCACCTGAACGCACGCGTGAAGAACTCCATGTTTCACGCACTTAGGCGGTGTAATGAAGCTCTCAATGAGACGCTCAAACGGCTGTACGACCCACGGCGTCAGATTCAGGAGCGCAGACAGAACCTGGACGATCTCACCATTCGTATGAACCGGGCCGTAGATCGAACATTGGCCGCTCTTAAGCGGGAAACAGAGGCCACAGTTGCGAGACTCAGGCCTGATCACCTTCTCAATGCGGTTGAGCTTTGCAAGACAGACTGCCGGACTTTGAGCGCCGGGCTTGAGAGGTTCGTGCTCAATGCTCTAAAGGAAGCCGAGATGACTGTGAAGAACCTCTCGTCGCAACTGGATGCATTAAGTCCCCTCGCGGTCCTCTCAAGAGGATACTCAATCTCCACGCGGTCGGATTCGGGAAGCGTGATTACCGATGCCTCGTCCGTAAAAAAAGGGGACGATGTGCGGGTTCGGCTCCACCGGGGAGAGGTATCCTGCCGTGTAACGGGGAGCAAGACGATGGATGAAACTGTTTAAACAGGTTCGGAGATGGCAGCCAAAATTCCGGGGTGACGAGAAAGCTGACATGAAAGACGGAATAAATAGAAAAGAAATACACTCTTTCCTGGATATGGTGACAAAGAAGGCCGGGGGAAAGCTCCTGTCATATTTTCAAGGAAAGTTCAGGATAGACAGAAAAGATACTTCCGTCGGCGGCATTGATATCGTCACCGATGCGGATCGCGCCTCTGAGGAAATCATACTTGAGGCCATCGGTAGAGAATTTCCCAGTCATGACATTTTGACTGAAGAGACTGTGACTGAAATGTCCGGTTCCAGTTGGTTGTGGCTGGTTGATCCCCTTGACGGAACGGTGAATTTTGCCCACGGATTTCCGCACTTCTGCATATCCATAGCGCTGATGCACAAGGAGATTCTTCTGGCAGGTATTGTATATGACCCTCTGAGGCAGGAAACGTTTTTTACAATGCGCGGGAGCGGGGCGTACTTAAATGGCAAGCCTGCTCAGGTATCCCGAGCTGATCGTCTTGGAGTCAGCATCATTGCCACGGGCTTTCCTTACGACAGGGCCTATTCTGCAGAGAACAACGTGGCAGAATTCACTCGTGTGGTGACCAGAGTTCAAGGTATACGGCGAGCGGGCTCCGCAGCTCTGGATCTGGCTTATGTTTCCTACGGGAGGATGGATGGGTTCTGGGAGCTTAAACTCAAGCCCTGGGACCAGGCCGCGGGTATGCTGCTGGTGGAAGAGGCGGGAGGTAGAGTGACGGACCGGACAGGCAATGCTGCCGATGTCTATTCCGTGAGTGTCGTGGCGACCAACGGCATCATTCACGAGGAATTGCTGGCGGCGATCGAGGGAAATCTTTTTATTCGACCCATCCAGGGTCGGTCTTGATCGTTCGAAAAAGAACCCGGCCCTCAGGGGGCCGAACAATAATAAAGGCTACGTCTGGTGCAACCGGTGATCAATTTTGTCGCCGCTTCCGACCATCGAAATTAATGTCTTTTAGCCAGTACACCAACGAAAAACCGAAAAAAATAGAACATCGAGTCCTGAGGTCGCAGTCCCACGGTGCCCATCAAGTGCTTCAACTCGTCACATGCAAAAGTTTCTCCGATCCATGTCCCTGCGGATGTGTCTCTTATCCAGCGTTGAAAGCCGAGGGGACCATAGAGATTGGGTACGCCGACAAAAACTCTCCCGCCCCGTCTCGTGACTCTGTGCATTTCTTCGAGTGCAGGCTCCGGATTGTCTAAGTGCTCGATAGTGCTGCTGTTCCATGCGAGATCCATGCTTTCGCTCCTGAACGGGAGATTGTTGAGATCAGCCACCACCAGGCAGAGCCCACTGTCCCGTCGACGAGCCTCGAGAAGCGCTTCCAGATCAATGTCAATTGCAACACTGAGCCCGATACAGGCCTCTTGGGAAATGATGGACGAGGCGTATGCAGGGCCTGATCCTGCCTCAAGGACCACGCAGTTTTCGCCTTCGGTGCCGCACGCGATAATGTATCGAACGAGCTTCCTGTTGAGATGCCGGCGCATCAGATCATAAAAGCCGTAAACCAGAGTTCCGGGCGATCCCAGTTGCCAGGCCTTTGAACTCATGCGCCGGTCACCTTTCTCGCCACAGCCATGATTGAACTGCCAAAAGGCAAATCAGTCTTCCTCAGAAGCAGATTCTCAAGGCTTACCAGTTGATACAAAAAATTATTCAACGCTGGATGCAACGGCCGAAGTTCCGAACGTGGAGACTCGGTTTTCCGACTTTGTAAAAGGGGAAGAGCGATTCGATAAGCAGCCACAACGGGAAGGAGCGATGCGAACAGATGCGTGACACGCAACACTCTGACTTGGTGACCGTTCAAGAGCGACTTGACTCGGCTTCTGGTGTAGCGTCGGGAAGCTCGAACGGCCCGGTGGTGTTCTTCGGACAGCAGCCAATCGTATGCCGGCACTACAAGGATGAGGTAACCAGAGGGTTTCAACACCCTGACCAGTTCCGAGAGAGCCTTGGTTTCGTCCACACCTTCACATTCGAGCACATCCACAGACATTACAGCGTCAAAGGTGTTTGAAGAATAAGGAATATCGTTGGTCGAGGCGCAGCAGACCCGGCTCAAACCCTTCCGAGGCCAAAAAGGCGCCGCGTTCGAAGAGACGTCGAAGCCGAATGCCTGTGAAGTAATCATCTTTCCCACGTTGACCAGATTTTGGCCTGTTCCACATCCTGCATCGAGGATTGTGCTTTCTTCAGTCAACTTGAGGCCGCGCAAGATGTCAACAAGTATTGAGTGAAGACCTTTGTACCACCAGTACGAAGTTTCAAATTCGAACATGGTGGCATATTCGTGAGGTTCCAAAGCGATCAGTCCTACACGGGAAAATTAAACGTATCCAGAGCAGCGGGATCAAACCTGTGGGATTTCAACATTACGAAATCGGACTCTTCTTGGAATGTGATTGCATGGGCCTCGTCTGTTCTCAGGACAACGCCATGCCCGCTATTCAACGAGAACTCGTCCCGTTGGCCCGTGACCACGTGGACTGTTCTGATATGAGCCGAGCCACTCGTAAGATACAAGAATACCAGCGTGTCCTTATGGTAATGGTTGCCGATCACGCTTAGAGGTTTCATACGGCCGCAGATGAGCGCCTCCCAGGTTCCGTCATTCAAGACTTCCCTGAACAGACCTCTATCGTCATTTCGTTCGAAGGTAGGTTCCAAAATTTGGTGAGTCATCAGTCGATCCTGCGCACGCGAGCCGTAAATATCCGAATAACATACTGCATGCCGGTCTTGAAAAACTTTAGTACGCTCGGAGCTGATTTAGACACACCTTTTGCCCTATCGCGAAAAACATAAGGAATCTCCACAACAGTGAGCCCCTTTTTGCGACAGGTGTAGAGAAACTCCATAAAATAAGCGCCGTATCCCGTAGGGATAATGGAAACCTTATCGAAGACGGTGCGTCTGAGCACTACAAAACCACTGTCGTAGTCCTTGATGCCGTACCCCAGCACCATGCCGGCCAAACCGTTGATCAATCGGCTAGATAATACGCGAAGCCAGGTTCGGTCGTCCAAGCCTCCAGGAGCATATCTGGACCCAACAACTATATCATATTCCTTAAGTTTATCAATCATCAGCGGCAGCATGGAAGGCGGCATGCACATGTCGGCATCCATCCAGCCCACTATTTCTCCGCGAGATTCTATGATTCCTCGATTAAACGCAGATGCCAACCCGCGGGTGGCAACCCTCCGGATGAGGACTACACGAGGATCATTCAAGTTTTCGACCAGTTTCCAGGTGTTGTCAATGGAATCGTCATCAACCACTATGATCTCTACTGGGTCTTTGACGTGCTCGAATATACTTTGAATAGTGTCCAGAATGTTCTCGCGCTCGTTATACGTCGCAAGCACAATAGAGACCCGAGGATCTCCTTCCACAACATCACCTCCGAAAAGTGTTAATCCCGCATGGCAGGCGAAACAAGTCTGGAAAAGTTTTCAGGCCCTGCATTCGAGCAGCCTGGATACCACCTGTTCAATCTGAAGCCGAGTCAGCCCTAAACCGGACGGCAGGTAAAGCCCCCTGTTCCACAAGTCAACAGATACAGGATAGGATCCTGAAATATCAGGGAATCGCGGATCTGATCCCCTGAATACCGGCTGCAAGGACATGGGACAAAAAAAGGACCTGGTGTCAACTCCCTTACTTGTCAAGGTGCGCATCAATTCTTCCTTCTTTAGCCCGAAACCATCGTGGATCAGTATGCCATACATCCAGTACACATTTTTAGCCCACGGTTTTTCCACAGGCAGAGTGATGTCCCGCTGATCTGCCAGCAGTTCATTGTAAGTTGTGCCTATCCACCTCTTGCGCTCGACCTTTTCCGGCACCATCTCGGCTTGGGCAAGTCCTATGGCAGCTTGAATGTTCGTCATGCGATAATTGAATCCCATTACCTGGTGAACAAAGCGAGGTTCCCCGAAGCCTTGATTTCGCAACAATCGAAGTCTTGCAGCTATTTCCTCGTCGCGACAGAGCACCATGCCTCCTTCACCTGTGGTTAGTATCTTGTTGCCGTAAAAACTAAAGCACGAGGCATCAGAAAACGCGCCGACTTTTGTTCCGTTAATTTCCGCTCCGTGAGCTTCGGCACAGTCTTCCAAGACGTACAAGCCGTGCCGCTTCGCGATAGCGCAAATAGACTCCATATCACAAGGATGGCCATACATGTGTACGGCCATTATGGCCTTTGTCCGAGGTGTAATTTTTTCTTCTATAAGGTTGGCGTCTAGGCACCATGTATCAGAATCCACATCCACCAGGACCGGCTTTGCGCCTGTAAGGATGACAGTGTTCGCAGACACGATAAGCGTGAAGTCCGGAATGATTACCTCGTCTCCAGGCCCAATACCAAGGGACACGAGCGCCAAATGAATTGCCGTTGTACCGCTACTGCAAGCCACGCCATACTTAACCCCACAGTACTGGCTGAATTTCTCTTCAAAAAGTGTTATGTACTTGCCGGCAGAGGATATCCAATTGGTCTCCATACAGTCCATTACGTACTTTGCCTCCCGGCCGTCAAGCAAGGGTTCGCAAACAGGTATCATTTCTCGTCCTCCAAGACACAGACGTGGATCAAGCGAAGCTCAAGACTGTCAAACTCATTTCCATTACACCCATGAGGGTTTCAGGTCAACAAAATCAGAAAATCCAATGAGGCTAATGCAATTTATTGGAGGGTAAGGTTACGAATTATCCTCACTTTGCCTGCGATCCCCCTCAATACTCAATAAGCTGTGGAGGAATGTATCGAATCAAACGCAATGTGCCTTGCCTTAACGCCCATATATGCAATTAAACAATGGTAGTATGCCTTGAATAGATCCTGTCTAACCATGATTAATAAGTATTATTAGGGTGTTGGTGATTATGATGACCGGACTAAGCAACATGACAAATATTTTGCGTTAATTGGCCGCCCATGTTATGTTAGCGATTGTATTTGCCTGAAATTGATAATGTGAAGCTTTTTTTGTAGACCGGCGCGCTGTGGTCGCCCGCAAGAAACCTGGAGGAGCACATGATGAAGAAAGAGGCTCGTTTGCAAGCCGAAAAAATGTTCGTGAACGCCAAGGGCAAGATTACCAATCGGGAAATAGCTAAAACGCTGAATGTGAATGCACTTACTGTGGGGCGATGGAAGAGGGAAGAAGAATGGGACTCGATTCTCAAGGCAAGAGAACAAGCAGCGATCAAGGAAGACAGGGCAGGTTCAGTCAGAAAAAAGGATGCTCGTGATAAAGCGGTCAGGCTATACACGGACGCTGGGGGCAACATAACAAATAAGGAACTCGCAATCAAAGTGGGCGTAAGCCCCGCGACCATAAGCAAGTGGAAGGAAGTGGACGCCTGGATAAGTAATATTCAGCTTCAGCCGTTGACGGTTCAAGAATCTCCAGTGGCCCAGGAGGAGCCTGGATTTGATCTCAATGAGATGGCGTCGCCCGAACAAATTATCCGGATCAACAAAAAAATAGACGTTTTTCTTGCGAGGGAACATCTTCTGGCAAGTGAGATTTTAGATCTGGCTGACGCCAAGAGTGCTCTTCTGGAATCAGTGGAGACCTATCTCGCTATAGTTCGTGATCTGACAGCAATGAAACTTTCCCGCTGAGTGACATTCCCGTCCTGTTGACGAAACGGCCAAACCATAAGCGTCGCGAATTCAATTTTGCCGCAGCACCATCGCACCGGTGAACGCAGTTACTTATGGTGAGTACGGAGGCGGCGCAAAATGAGCGTTGGCCTTCAAAACTTGACACCGGATAGCCGACTTGGTAAGAATTAGCAGCCTTGGTCCCATCGTCTAGAGGCCTAGGACACCGCCCTCTCACGGCGGAGACACCGGTTCGAAACCGGTTGGGACTGCCAATAACAACAGCTAGTTAAGTTTTTGTTCCCGGATTCTTCCCGGCGGGGGGTGCGCCCCTTTGCCGGGTCTTTTATTTCTGTGCCACCAAGATTTCTGTCTCACCATGGTCAAAGGTCATACGGTCAATAGCCTCGATCAGTTCCTGATCCCCAATTCGGCCATAACGCTCATGAACATTCATTCCTCTTTGAGAGTGCCCCATGATGGCCTGCTCTATCTCAGGATGCATACCAGAACGCCGAGCGTTGGTCTTCCAGGTGTGTCTCAAGTCATGAAAACGCGGTGGTGACTCCAGTTTGATTTTTGATACTTTCCTATCCCAACACCATCTCATCTGATCCTTGTGAATTACTGGTCTTCCCTGGTGCGAACCTCCCTGTATTTGCGGAGGATTTTGCCGGACTAAAGGAGAGCTGGCGAATGCTGCTGAGTCAGGGAGCAAGAACTATATATCCTGCGCATGGGAAGCCCTTTCCGTCAGATGTCATCCGGAAATCGCTTTCATGAATTGGGACGCCGACACTTTCAGACGGTTGTGGCATGACAACTGTGCAGAGTCACGGTTCTCCCTCCAATATAATGAACAGCCGTCTGCTTTTTCGCCGAATGGGAATACACGTCTGGTCTGATAGCCCTAGAAAACAGAAGCGGCAGTGGATTGACAAGGCGGAAGAGGGCAAGGCATTTAAATTACGGCAATATGACCGTATGGCGGCCGGTAGCAGATCTAGAAACATTATAATAAGGGATCCAGCTCCCCAGTGTCCATCCAAGTCTTAACTATGCGAACGATATGATCCCCTGGAAGTCTCGACGGAAAATGCACGGGGTTGTTTGGACTGTTTAAGGGCTCGATTACATACTTGCTGAACCAATTATGGAGGCCCTGAGAAACTGTTATGATTAGCAGGTAGTCTTGGTGTGTCGCCTCTAATTTATGCAATACATCAAGCCAGTCATCCTGAGACATCCGGCCCAGCCACGCCCAGTCTAGAATGGCTACCTTGAAAGAGACTTCAAGGACATCCATTAAGTTTAGGTTCCCTATCAATAGATTCATATCATTTGCTTGGCAAAAATCCTTTAAAGACGCAACAAGTTCGATTTCAGGAGAGACGACAAAGACCGTGTCCCGGTTGGAAGCGCTCCCTGGAGCCAGTTTCCATAGAACCACCCTGGCCACGTTCTTGATCATCTCGGACCCGGTTTCAGGAAGTGTTCGATCCGACTCGATTTCAACTAGCTTGATGATATAAGGGATCGAAGATTGGTCTCCCACGTAGTACAAAACCGATACCAATGAATGCCTAACAGGGGCGCAACAGTCAAAAAGGTGTGCGTGGATCTTTTCGAGGACATCAACGGTGAAGAGGTCTGCTTTCAATTCAGATAGCTTGAGGATCTCATCAGATCCGCTCATGCGTTTGCTTCTATTAATGTGATTAAGAGGGTGTTCGGGATTTGCCTGCGTAAATCTGAAATCATCCTCGTATTCGCCCATGGGATTTAACCGATTCAAACGGATGGCATCGCCATAATCAAGGAGTGACATAAAGCGGAAATCCAAGTTCTCGATGGCCGATTCCAGTGACATTTTAAATCTCCTATTTTGTCGTCTTTATGGTCTCCATGAGGTTGCACAGATTGTTGGCTACCGCTGCCGGTAAATTCGCCAAAGCCTCTTGTAGATCAGAGAAAAAGGTCTTTTCGAAATGGTGAGGCTCTTGGTAGAACTCCATGAACGCCTCCAGGTCTGAGTAATACTCCATTGTGCTGTTCCACATGGGTCACTTAATCGCTGTGAACTTAATACTCTTCACTTTCCCCTGCACCACCGCGATATCCTCTTTCGCGGATGCAGGCGTGAATTCCTCTCCTGGACAAGAAGCCATTGCTTCCAGTTCGTCGGAGGCAAGGGCGTGTTGAGCCACAATCTGAACAGTATTGAAGCCCGCTTTGCTCACCGTCCGCAAGTAGTCCTGTTCAGGGATGGCCCCTGCCAAACATCCCGCCCAGGTTGACTGAAAACGCTCGCGAAGATCCGGATCAATGTCTTCGGTGAGGACAATATCGGAGATGGCGATCCGCCCACCGGGTTTCAAGATACGAAATGCTTCCTTGTACACCGCGTCCTTGTCAGGGCATAGGTTGATGACGCAGTTGGAAATGACAACATCAGCGAGACTTTCTGGAATCTGTGTCCTCTCCATATCAGCGACAAGGAGTTCAATGTTCCTGTCGAGTAATCCCGCCTTGGACACCGCCTGCTTCGCTTGCTCGATCATTTGTTCGGCAAAATCTATCCCTACCACTTTCCCCTGTGAACCCACCTTGTGAGCAGCCAAGATAACGTCTATCCCTCCTCCACAGCCAAAATCTACAACGGTCTCCCCAGCTTGAATGTTTGCGTATCCGGTTGGGTTGCCGCATCCCCTGGACAAGTTGCGGGAGAGTTCTGGGATTGAGGAGAGTTCTGCCTCTCCATAGAATCCCTGATCCACCGCATAGCCCGAACCGGGCTTTTGCTTGCTGGGTCAACAGGACTCCTTGTTCCCGCCTGTTTCAGCGAAGTTGCCATAGCGGCTCTTTACCACCTGCTTGACTTCCTCAATCTTCATCTTTCTCACCTCCCTGGCCTCTTGAGCCTGTCTGTTCGAGCCAACAAGGGTATGGGAACGATTCGGGCCGCCCCCACCATTTCAACCGCAAATTTCTTTAACATATTATACTCTCGCTAAGGGCTGGCGGTCACGGATATTCCACATCTCAAAAGTCTTGGATTCCGTTCATTATGATACGGTCATGGGAAAAAACAAAACTGGTAAAAGATTGTTGAGCAAGGCATGGAGGAGAAGGCAGAGATGGGAGTAATGAAATGCATTGAACAATAGGAGATTTGATATGGATTACAACATCATCATAATTCTTGCCGTGCTTGTGGTGGGGGTGGGTGGTTTCATAGTGTTAGCGCGTAGTATCGTGAACAATTGGAAAGCAGGATCACGGGGCAAGGAAGAAGTGGATGCTCTCCAAAGCAAAAGGAACCGAGAGCAAATGGAGAGGGAACGGGAGAATGAATAATGGATACAAGGAAATGGCTTGAAGGTAACTCTCTGGATTCACAGACAGTGCTCAACACTCAACAGGAATGCTGGTGCAAACTAAAATGGGAGGAGGATTGTTTAGGGTCAGGGTCCCACAGTGCCCCGGTCTAGACCGGGTTTTTTGAAAAACCTCAAAATATTTTTGCCGCCCAAATTTTTGCAAAAGCGACATTTTTTGTTAAATTCACCTTCCAGGTCGGGAGGCATCAGGGGGGAGGGATATAAGTTCCACGTTCTGAGCCGGGTCATTGAGACATCTGGAACAGAAGACTACCACGCCTGAAGGAACAGAAGGTCAATGTTATGGGCGACCCTAGCAGATCTGAAGTGCCCAAGAAGATGCAACCAGTGTACGAGGCCGTGACTGAATGGACAGAATCCTTTTGCAAGGCAACCCTCTCTGATGAGTATGCAACGCTCGCCTATGAGATGGCTGCCGCATTGAGTCGAAAACGCCCTTCGCCGCTCCTGCAAGGAAGCGCTAAGACATGGGCCTCCGGCATCGTGCTGGCACTTGGCAGAGTCAACTTTCTCTTCGACCCTGAGCGCAAACCTCATCTCACGGTAGCAAGGTTCTGTGATCTATTCGGAGTCAGCCAGAGTGCCGCATTCGCCAAGGCAAGACAGGTGGAGCATGCATTGAAGATCATTCCGATGGATCCAAAATGGACTCTCCCGTCCCAGTTGGAAGACAATCCCTTTGCCTGGTTTTTAGCGGTTAATGGGGTTGTTGTGGATGTACGGATGCTCCCGAAGGAAATTCAGGAGAAGGCTTTCAGAGCAGGCTTGATTCCTTATGTACCTTCAGAAGCAACAAAGGTGATCAAGAAGCCCAAGTGAAACGCGGACATCCAGGTGTTTTCCGAGTGTCCTTGTTTTTTATTGCGGGAAAAGTCCACCTGGAATTTTCAGGCATTCTTCCTTGGAAGATAAGCGGACGGCCGAGGGAAGGGTACAGTCTGCCGAGCATTTCCAGCAGGACTCGCGTGACGGTTCAGGAAGTAATATCTACGAAGAAATCCTAACCAATTGACAACAAGAGAGCTTTGTTGTTGGCTCTGTTTACATTAATTGTTGATTAACCTCCTGTCATATAGTATAAGAGAAGACAACTGGAGGACGCATGAGACAAGAAGAATTCGATCGTTTGCTTGCCAACCTTGACGATCTATCAGTAGGGCAGAAGACCATTGTCCGTAAGGTCATCGATGAGCAACAAGACCTTGAGAAAGTTGTCTTCATTATTGAATCTCGCATTTTAGAGCATCCTGTCTGCCCTCGGTGCCAATCCAACAATGTGAAGAGATGGGGCAGAGCCAGCAACCTTCAGAGATTCAGATGCTATTCCTGCGGCAAGACCTTCAATCCTCTCACCGGCACCCCATTAGCTCATCTCCGCAACAAGGACCGGTGGCTGACCATGGCCAGTGCGCTCAAACAGGGACTTCCTCTTCGAAGGACGGCGGATGAGTGCGAAGTGTCTCTCCCCACAGCCTTTCGCTGGCGGCACCGCTTCCTCAAGGCAGCATCCCTCGACAAGCCGGAAAGCTCTACGGCATTGCCGAAGCAGACGAAATCTACTTCCTTGAGTCCTTCAAGGGGAGCCACAGCCTCCCCAGGCCCCCATGGCATAGTTGTCTCTGAGGCTCCAGGATCACCAAGCTACTGGATATTCCCGGTCCAATCAATCGGTGACATGGCGGCAGAAGAAGTTGTTCGAACACTCGTTGAAACTGAAAAGGTGTTTGCCTTTGGTCCACGATCCCCCGGACGGAGACGCCTCAGATCGGGCGATTGGATATGCTTTTATGCTTCCCGAAAGGGAGTAATTGCACATGCACAGGCGGCATC
>JAPLJK010000002.1:0-13852 GCA_026388625.1 Deltaproteobacteria bacterium
CCTTTGATGACGATGATTTCCGGCGGTGCGATATGGGGCAGAATTTGTGAATGGAGCGTTCTCGGATAACCGGCCTCGATGGACGGCTTATCCCAGAAATTCCATTTCGCTAATATATCAAACAATTTGTTGTCGTCTTGACTCACGTGACCATCCTGATGGTTGTATGGCGCGCTTTATGACCATTGTGCTGGTCATATGTGGGAACAATGAGGTCAGGTCAAGATGACCCTCCAGGGGGAGTCGTGGATTGTGGTCATGTGAATTCAGCATTGGGTTGACTCAACTTTTTACGTATCTGTTTCAAATGAATTAAACACAAAGATAATTTTACTCTCAATCAGCATCATTCTTGCCTGCCTGGCAGTACCCTGTCTTGTCGAATCTCACGTTCCCAAACGGCAGGATCAGCCACATCAGCTAATGCGTGTATCTCAGCTAGTCGCTCCAGCGCAGTCGCCATCAGTTTTCCTTGACTCTCAACACCTGTTGTCACCACTGGGTCATCTAAAATCGTGATGTGGACGGCCACCGGGTGGTCAACCGCAATGTGATGGTCCACATCACCACACCACTCCACATGATTGCCTCTCAAGATAGCCTTGTATGTGGGTAACATTGTTTGGGCTCTTCGCTATTGTCATAGAACTTCCACCGCAAAATATAAAAAGGGAAGCTACTTCATCATATCGCAGCTATGTTTCCGATGGGCCTACATCTCTGATGTCATTATATTAATACGCATGGATGATCATGCAACGTGCTGACATTTCCGGCCCTCCATTCATCGAGCTAACGGCCTCTGTAGTGATTCACCATAGCAGTCACAAGGCCCTCGATGGTAAATTCGGTTGCCTCAACATCTACCCTTAGTCCATGCTCTCTGGCGGTCTCCGAGGTTACAGGACCTATCGACGCCACGATTACCTCTTCAGTCAGGCTTGGAACATTTTCAACGCCCAGCATTGCCACAAAATGTGAGACAGTCGAAGAAGAGGTAAAAGTGACAGCATCTATTTGACTGTTCTTCAATTTTGTTTGTATCTTCTCCACTTGTTTGTCCGATGGAACACCGGTCCGGTAAACGGTAACCGTTTCCACTTCACCGCCCAGTTCCTCTATGCCTTTTGGAAGGACGTCCCGAGCCTTTTCGGCTCTTGGGATGAGAAATCGTTTTCCGAGGACATCATATTCTGAAAGAAGCCTAAGTACTCCCTCAGCAACAAATTCTTGGGCTACCATATTCACTCTTAGCCCATGCTTGCTAATCTCAGCGGCTGTGACCGGCCCTATAGCACCGATCTTGGGGCCGGCCAATTCTCGAATGTCCTCGCGCACAGTGAAGAACCTCTTGAAAAATCTTTGCACTCCGTTCACCGAGGTGAAGATTATCCAGTCGAAGGTGCTTACCCTAAGGATACAATTGTCCAGAGGCCCAAAATCATCTGGATCATTGATGGTTATGGTCGGGAAAAGTATGGGCTCACCTCCATGTTCAGTAACCTTTTCCGCCATTTTTCTTGATTGCTCCCGGCTCCTGGTGATAAGTATCCTCTTCCCGAAAAGTGGCTTTTTCTCGAACCATCCCAAGCTCTCACCAAGACTGACCACAGAGCCCACCACAAGTACCGCGGGTGCTTTGACGCCTCTTTTGACTGCTTCATCCGGTATCTGCTCCAGCGTTGAAAAAACGGAGACCTGCTGCGGAGTGGTTCCCCACCTGATGAGAGCCGCACGAGTATCAGCTTTTTTTCCGTGCTCGATGAGGGACTTGCTTATATTGGACAGATTTCTCACTCCCATCAAAAAGACCAGGGTTCCAGGATTTCGAGCGAGGACTCCCCAGTCAATGGCTGATTCCCCTTTGTCGGGATCTTCGTGACCTGTGACAAAGGTTACCATTGAGGCGTGGTCCCTGTGTGTAACCGGGATGCCTGCATACGCCGGAGCCGCGACTGCTGAACTAACCCCCGGGATGACTTCGAACGATATCCCGGCAGCCACCAGTTCCTCAGCCTCCTCCCCTCCCCTACCAAACACATAGGGATCACCGCCTTTTAACCTCACCACCTTCTTTCCCTCTCGGGCTTTTTGGATCAATAACTGATTGATTTCACTCTGTTCAAGAGTGTGTTCTTTGCCTGTCTTACCGACATATAATAACTCAGCTTCCGGTTTCGCCTCGTCCACTAGTTGGCTGACTGCCAAATAGTCGTGGACTATGACGTCGGCGCTCCGGATTATTGACAGAGCTTTTACGGTTATGAGGCCAGGATCCCCAGGGCCTGCCCCGACCAGGTACACAATTCCCGAACGAGGGGGCAGATGATTTTTCTCATTTGCCATCAAGCACCTTCTATGTTTCTTGTCCTTTACAAACCCGTCATGTCGGGCGCGTTGCAGGCCCCGGTTCCCAGTCTTCACCTAGAACGGTTTTCAGTATATCCGAAGCTCCTCGCTCTATTAAAAAGTCAGCCATCATAGTCCCAATGCCGGTATCACCCCTTGGTCCGCGGTAAGCGTGACGCACAATGGGCATGCCATCAGGATGAACCACGGCAGCCATGACATTGAATACGTCACCTTCACACACACAGTGTGCGGCCATGGGCACCTGACAACCTCCGCCCATTCTGTTAAGAAAAGCTCTCTCCACGCCAATACATTGGGCTGTCTCAGGGTGATTGAGACGGGCCGTTATCGTCTCGACCACCCTGTCATTTTCCCTCGTTTCTATGGCAAGAGCACCCTGCCCTATAGCTGGAATAATGAATTCCGGGTCAACATAACTCGTTATTCTGCCTGCAAGTCCCATCCTGATCATACCTGCAGCCGCGAGCATCACGCCTGACAGATTTTCCGTTTCAATTTTTCTTAGCCTTGTTTCCAAGTTTCCCCTAACGGAAACCACTTCGAGCTTTGGAAAGCGATTAAGAAGAAAGGCCGTCCGTCTGAGACTGGATGTTCCTACTCTGGAACCTCGTTCGAGGTCATCCAATTTCCTGTCGTCAAGCGAGATGAAAACATCTCTCGGGTCTTCTCGTTTCATGATCGCGGCTAATTGAAGACCTCCTAGCAATTGGGTCGGGACGTCTTTCATGGAATGGACCGCCAGATCCACTCTCCCATCCAGGAGCGCATCTTCTATCTCTTTTGTGAATAGCCCTTTGCCGCCTATCTTTGATAGGGGGGCATCCAATATCTTGTCTCCCTGGGTCTTAATAGTGATCAGTTCTACGCTGATTCCGGGATCCAACCTCGTGATGTTCGACGCCACTAGTCGAGCCTGCCACAAAGCCAAGGCACTCCCTCTGGTTCCGATTTTAAGCCTCATTTTTCCACAGATTCTTCTTCCCCGGAATCGGGGTCTGATTCAGGGCCACGGATGTCAAAAAGTCTTTGAGCTACGTCCAGGTACAGATTTCGTTTGGGTCTTGATTTTGTTTTTTTCAAAAAAGCTATAGGGTCGTGGGCTATCTTATTGATAATTGATCTAGTTATCATCTCTACTGCCTCCCGCTGGCCGGCAGTCAAGTCAGCCAGTTTGCCGTTGCAGCGCGCTAATTCCGACTGTCTGATAGTCTCCAGTTTTTGCCGAATCGCTACTATGGTAGGAGTAGAATCCAAAGACCTGGTCCAGTCCATGAACTTGGCCACTTCTTCTAATACAACATTCTCGGCACGCAACGCCTCCTGTCGGCGTTCGCCCATGTTCTCGGCAGCTACAGACTGGAGATCGTCTATATTGTAGAGATAGACGCCGTCGATATCATTGGCCTCCGGTTCCACATCCCGGGGCATTGCGATATCAATCAGGAATATTGGACGGTATCTTCTTCTACGCATCACCTTCGCCAGATGGGCGCACTTTATCAATGTTTCACAACTGCCCGTAGACGTTATGGCTATATCTGCCGTTACCAGACATTCTTCAATTTGTTCCATGACGGCAGCCCTGCCATGAAGTTGCTTGGCCAGCACGCACGCATTTTCGAAGGTTCGATTGACCACGGTCACTTGTTTTTCTACCTGACCTGCCAAATGGCGCGCCGCCAGTTCAGCCATTTCTCCGGCCCCCACGAGGAGTACCGACTTGTCCCTGAGATCTCCAAGAATTTTCTTGGCAAGTTCTACCGCAACATAGGCGACTGATACTGCCGCAAGGGCCACCCCGGTTTCGCTACGGACCCGTTTGGCGGTGAAGAACGCTTTGTGCATCAGACGATTGAGAATCGGGCCAGTAGCGTTTACCGCCGAAGCGCGCTTGTAGCACTCCTTTACTTGGCCCAGAACTTGAGGCTCTCCCACAACCATCGAATCCAGGCTCGATGCTACTCTAAACACATGGCGTACCGCGTCGGTGCCCACTTTCACGTAAAGGTGATCCATGAATGATTCCGGTTTGATAGCGTTAATCAAGCTGATGGCGTTGATCAACCTTGGTGTGGTGGCGGATGCGTCTTCTGCCACTGAGAGGATTTCCGACCTGTTGCACGTCGAAAATATAATTGCCTCCCCGACGCCTTCAACGCTCAACAACCGATGAGCCACTTCACCATCCTGATTGCCGGGAAAAGTAATCTGCTCCCGAACCGAGACCGGCGCAGTAGAATGATTTAGTCCAATCAACAGGACTTCGCAGCTCATAACTTCACGGCCCCCATCCCGGCGGCCCCTGTGAAAGCATGGTGCCCTCCTAACAGGGCACTGACGCCGACAAACGTGAACATGACCAGCACGAAGCCTATTAATGCAAGCACCGCTGCGCGTTTTCCCCGCCATCCCAGGACTATTCGCTGGTGAACCATGGCCGCATAAGCGAACCATGTTATAAGACTCCAAGTCTCCTTTGGGTCCCAACTCCAGTAAAATCCCCATACGCTGCCTGCCCAGAGAGCCCCGGACATGATCCCAAGGGTGAGCAGGAAAAACCCGAACGGCAGCCCATGACGATTTATCTTATCAAGTGTCTCCAACGCTGGTAGAAGCTTGTGAAATCTACCTATCCGCTTGTTCTTTATCAGCCGCTCCTGCAAGATGTACATGAACCCGCCAATCGCCATCAGAGCAAAGACCGCATTACCTGCCAAGGCCAGTATGACGTGGATTGGCAGCCACCAGCTATGGAGTATTGGAACCAAGGGTTCTCTGATCTGGTACGAGAACGTGGAACCGAACAACATGAGTACTGACGCCATTGGCGCGGCTATGGATCCAAAGACGGGGCTGGGAACTCTATATTGTAACAACAGAAAAAGTCCCATAATGAACCAGGCGAAGAAAGACAAGGCGTCAAAAGGAGTGCCTAGTGGGAAAAAACCACACAAGACTGCACGGTGTATGATCGATAACCCATGCAAGGCAAAACCAGTCGCGGCGCTCCACAAGGCAATAGGGGCGCTCTTGGTTATCAACGAAACCAGAAAGAAAAGGTAAACTGCTGATGCGGCCAGATAGAAGACTATTGCAGTCTTGAAAAAAATCAGATCCACTTGTTTTATTTCCCAGTCTTAATTGGATCAGGTTCTTCGATGGCAGTTAACGGATCAACGTCTTGAGGTAGAAGGTCTTTCAAGATAGTGAAGGCCTTTTCCTTGTCTCTCTCCCTCAATGCCTCCAACATTTCCGAATCCACTATTTCCAGAAACAGCTTCCTGTTCTCATCTGAAGTGCTGCCGGATTTTACTATCTGTTTTCTGAGTTCTCCAAGAAGCTTCGTCATAGCAGCGTATTCCGGCCCAAAACGCTTTTCCAGATCCTCACGGATTCGCCTTGCCAAAGCGGGCGAGGAGCCTCCAGTGCTTACAGAAATCATCAAGTCGCCCTGAGTGATAACCGCTGGGACGATAAAAGTGCATAGGTCCGGCATGTCAGCAATATTGCACAGCATCTTTCTTTTCACTGCGGCGGCTTGAATACTGACGTTAACACTGCGGCGATCAGTTGTTCCGAATAGTAATGCTGTTTCAGGAAAAAAATCCAGTAACGCCTCATCAAATTCTTTTGCTATCCACGAAATCCGTCCGATTTCGTGCAATCCTTTGAGTTCTTTCACTAGCTCAGGCGAGATCACCGTTATGCGGGCCCCACTTTCTATGAGTCCCGCTATTTTGCGCATGGCTACCCGACCTCCCCCTACCACGACAACCTGTTTCCCGTCCAAATTCATCATTACGGGGTACGGTCTCACCTGGCTTCCCTCATAATAGAGAATACTGTTACAGCCATGTCTTGTTCACCAGTTAATTCAAATAACAAAATATTTCATGGGATCACTCATAAATTCTTTGTAAAAATTGTAGGTGGTGGTCTGTTCGTAGCCTAACGGCTGAATTGACCGATTATCAAAACTAAGTATCTGTGCCCCAGGGCAAGCGAGGATAATGGGCGAGAGCGTTGCAATGACGTACTGCTTGTTTCCTGACAACACATTGTTCATGAGAATTCTTACGAACTCTACCTGATTCTGGGGGGACAGAGCAGCCTCAGGTTCGTCCAGGATGTATAAACCGCCCAATTGAAAGCTGTAACCCCTGAAGAACGCAAGGAATGACTCTCCGTGTGAAAGGACATTAAGAGAGCCACCTCCGTAGTATTCATCCCGACCTGGATCGTCCAAGAGTATGTCGTCTAATGAGGCGGCGAAGTTGAAGAATGCCTCGGCCCTGAAGTGAAAGCCGTATGGTCGCCTGGGTTCCATATCTAAGATAACGTGATTTGCAAGTTGCGTCTCGAACGGGTTTCGGTGCGCTCTATGGATCTTGCTGCCACCCCAGGGGAGAAATCCGCTCTTGCGAGCAACCGCATCGAGCAAGGCCGACTTACCGCTCCCATTCTCGCCTGTAAAAATAGTTATAGAGGAAGAAATGTCGATGCGCTCGGATTCGTTGATTGCCCTGATGTTAAAGGGATACCTGTTGCGAACGGGAAATTTCGAACTATCTATAACTATTGATTTCAAATACATGATTCGAATTATTTTGCCCTCTGGACTCGTGTCGTCTCAAGATATTGTGAATCGCCAACGGCAAAACCGTTCCGGAGGATGAGGGTCTGGAGGCGCGTGGACGCACTCTACATTTATCGTGGGGTCAATTTCCTGTGCGAAGCTGGTAAATTCGGCTCGGTGCATTTCCTTGCAATCGTACTCTCCAAGCCGGCGGCTCAGACGAGCCCTTTGAGTTGGGCATTCTGGTACTGACAGGATCACATCATCGGGAGTGGTGTGAATATCGTACCCGACGAGGATGGTCCACGGAAAGTACTTGATTGCCTTGACAAAACCCTCCAGCCCCCTTTGCGTAATTTCGAACCGTCTGATTATGTCCTTTGCCGCTAGTCCTGCAACTCTACCCCAAACTTTCTCGTTGAAATGGTCGGCCACCCCCGCACCTTGCTCTTCTTCCAGGTAAATATACCAGAAGGCATCGACAACCCTGTAGTGCCACAGCAGGAATTCCAAGTATGACCTCAATTTTTCGTCATTCATTTGTTCAAAATTCATTTGTTGCCTCTCGTTTCACGACGGGCAAGATTATCTCTCGATGATATTGAAATAATCCTGTCCCCGTGTCAATTCTATTAGAACAATTTGAACAGTCGCTTTAATTGCCGGGCTCGCTTGTGCATAAGATTGAAGTCTGGTATGAAATCGACGCCGGGGAAATTGATTGGAGAAAGGAACACCCAATGATCCGGTTGTGCGCCACAGCCCTCCTGATAGGTTTCATTATCTGTTTGCCATTTCATCTCAGGGCCCAACAAAAGTATGTGTTGCCGGATGTTCGTTCCCTCAAGCATTTGACGACTTCACAATCTGATCATGCCGCCGACATTCCGGGCAAAGAGACAACGATGGACTTCTATTCAGCTCCCAATGGCCAGCTCATTACAATATATTCGTTTAGAGCCAGAAATGTAGTTTTCAGTACTCACTCGAATTCGGACATACAAAATACCTACCGCATTTTTATGGATTTGACTGGAGACGGACTGTTCCAGGAGATTGACAAGTCTGTTCAGTGGCAGCTTCCAGCATGGGTTCGTTGACCACAGGAATCAACTTTCCCGAGGTTCTTATGCACGAGATGGGCCTTGTTCAGAATATCATTGAAATATTGGAGCATCAGGCCCACCTCAACAATGCGAGCAGGGTCGTCTCGGTACAACTGGAATTCGGAGCCCTCACAGCGGTGCTGCCTGCTGCCATAACCTTTGCTTTCGAAATACTTTCCAAAGGCAGTGTAATGGAAGGAGCCCAACTGGACGTAACGATAATTCCCATTAAAGTATCCTGTTCCGACTGCGGGAAAGAAGCGATTCTCCAGGAATATCAACCATTCTGTCCGGCTTGCTCCTCGCCGGCGCTCAGAATTACTGGGGGCCGTGACGAAATGCGTGTCGCTTCTATGGAGATTGAGTAGTCTGCCCGAACGCCCCTTCAGGCAAACTCCGTACGTTGCACGCTTTTTGCACGTCAGTGATAATGGCGATGCAAGGATCATAAGGTTTCATGGGGCGCAGGCGGGATACTGAAGAACCTATGGATGAGGATCGGCAAATAGATTCGATCAGCGGTAGGGCGGTTTTGCTCGATGGCACGCGCACGGTCAAGATAGGTATAAGTTCAGGTTCAATAGCTTATGTGGAGGACATTTCATCTAATGAAACACTGGACACAGTAATTTTCCCTGGTTTCATGGACATTCACGTCCATGCAAGGGAATATCCTATGCCCCCCCGAGAGAATTCCAGTGATAGTTCCGCCTGGGAAGCTGCATGCCGCAAGGAGACCTTTTTGAGCGCGGGAAAGGCCGCAATCAATGGCGGCGTGACCTTGTTTGCAGCCATGCCAAATGATCCTTCGCCTCCAGATGGACCGCAATCTTATAAAAAAAAGATCGAAATCTCTTCCTCAGCGCCCTGTCCGGTTCTTTTGTTTGCAGCGGTCACTGCCACGTCGGAACCGTGGGACGACCTTCCTTACAAGGTCTACCTTGATCCCAAGCCGTCTCGGTTTTCATTTAACAAATGGACGGATCTTAGGAACGTTTTGGCTCGTTACAGCGGGTGTAGGGTATTTTTTCATGCAGAGGACCCGGATCTCATCGAAAAGCTAGGTTCTCAGGGACCCCGCTGGAAAACCAGGCCGCCCGACGCTGAAATGGCGGCAGTCGACCGTCTACTCGAGTTGACCGAAAAATACGGTTTAATGAGCCATATATGCCATGTCTCAACAGAGATGGCCGTAAGTCTCATTACGGATTATAACCGGCATAGCTCGGAACCGGTGAGTTGCGAAGTCAGCCCCCATCACCTGTTTTTTAGTATTTCCGATGAAGGTGTCCTAGGGGCCGGCAAACCGGTGGATATCCCGTCTGAACTATTTGAATGCAATCCTCCATTACGGTCTGAGAGGGACAGGCGATTCATGCTCCACGCCCTGAAGCACGGACTGGTGGACGTACTGGCATCCGACCATGCCCCGCATTCCCTGGAGGAAAAGAAGAAAGGTGCTCCGGGTATGCCTCATCTTGACACCCTTGGGCCTTTTGCAGGCTGGCTCATAAGGGACGGTGGTTACTCGCACGCCAGAATCTCCGAGATACTCGCAGCCGCTCCTGCAAGAATAATGTCCAAATATTTGGACCAGCCGCGTGGGTCCATCAAAAATACATTTTCAGCCTCGTTCTCAGTCCTGGATTTGTCACGGTCAACCCTGGTAGACGGCTCTCAGATAACAGATCGCGGCCCTTTGGAAACTCTTTGCAAATGGTCTCCATTTTCCGGAACTCCCTTGCCTGCCTTTGTTGTAAAAACTGTGATTAATGGTAAAGAATACGAGTTCTGAGCAAAAATGTTTCCGAGGTGTGTTGACTGTTATTGGCAAGTGACGAGAGGGATAGATTTGGCTGGAGGTGGTAGCAATGGACTTCGAAGGAAGAGACATCATATCCATGAACGATTTGACCCGGGAGGAAATCGATGAAATCCTCCTCAAAGTGGCCGATGTCCGAAATCATCCTGACAAAAGGCATCTTTGCGAAAACAAGGTGTGCGCAATGCTGTTTTTTGAGCCTTCCACTAGGACTCGAACATCTTTTGAAGTTGCCATGAGAAACTTGGGAGGTACTGTGGGGGGATTTTACGATGCGAACATTACCTCTGTGGTCAAAGAAGAGTCACTGTGGGATACGGTCAAAATGCATGACGGTTATGGGTTCCACGTTATGGTGATTCGCCATCCTCTCAAGGGCGCGTCCAGACTTGCGGCAGAAGCGGCTGAGATACCTGTAATAAATGCTGGTGACGGGCCCAACCAACACCCTACCCAGACACTTCTCGATCTCTATTCTATCAAGGAGACTCAAGGCCGGCTTGACGGCCTTACCGTTGCGATGGTCGGGGACCTGGCCAATGGTCGTACAGTCCACTCACTGACGGAAGCCCTGCTCAAATACACTGGATGCAACCTGGTTTTTATTTCTCCACGTGATCTGGCAATGCCCAGGTTCATGATAGACAAGTGCGAGAAAGCCGCGAACGAAAAGGGTGCTTCCTTTACCGAGGGAAGTCGAATAGAGGACTACATTTCTGACGTTGACATCCTTTACATGACCAGGATTCAGAAAGAGAGACTAATGGAGAGGACTGCGGCAGAGAAATTCAGGAGTATCTACAGGCTTGAAGCGGGCATGCTGAGAAACGCACGGCCTCACATGAAGGTGATGCATCCATTACCCCGAGTGACTGAAATTGCTCAGGACGTTGATTCCACGACTTATGCCTACTACTTCCAGCAAGCCCGTAATGGTCTGTTTGTCAGGGAGACACTCCTCGCAATGATTCTTGGAGCAGTAAGATGAACCAGCGTTCAGTTACCATAGCCAAGATAGAGACAGGGATTGTGATCGACCACATTCCTGCAGGAAAGGCTTACCTAATATCCCAGGTCCTGGGCCTTAATGCACTTGCACGGGAAACCGGAGACATTATAGCCATAGGTATCAACTTCGAATCACCTTCCATGCAAAAGAAAGACATAGTAAAGGTGGAAAACCTGAGCCTGACCCGGGACATGCTTAACGTAGTCGCTCTCATAGCACCCTTTGCCACTATAACCCGGATCGAGCGTGGAAAGGTGATTGAGAAGCATAAAGTTGAAGCGCCAACCAGCGTAGGAGACATAGTCCTTTGTCCTGACAGGTTTTGCGTTACCAATCACGAACAAGTTCCGGGCAAGTTCTTGGTGGTAAACAAAGATCCTTTGACCCTGAAGTGCCACTATTGTGAGACCGAATTTTTTGGACCTTTGGTAAAATACAAAGAAAAAACTTGAACCAATAGACCTTGCATGAAGTGGGAATCGGACATCACTTTTAACAGTGCCTGTGGCGAAAACCGGTTTCATAGCCGTATGGGGGGCCAAATGGCAAGGCGCTGCCGGAGGGTTGGCGGAAAACAACAAGGGCGACCCCGGGAGGTCGCCCTTGTTGTCATAGAGAACATTGCAAAACGCTTACGTAAATTAATACATGCCGCCTGGAGGCATACCGCCGCCGGGCATAGGAGATGCATCCTTATCTTTTGGTTTCTCTGCCACCATGACTTCCGTTGTCAACATCAGACCTGCCACAGAGGCGGCATTTTGGAGGGCGAGTCGTGTGACCTTGGCAGGATCTATCACGCCGTTTTCCATTAGATCCTCATACACTTCCTTCTGAGCGTTGAATCCAAAACCGGTCGCCTTGCCCTTGACTTTGTCTACAACAATGGAGCCGTCGTGACCGGCATTAATGGCTATTTGCCTGATTGGCTCCTCTAAAGCACGGATGACTATCCTGGCCCCCACTGCCTGATCTCCTTCCAGCTTTAGATCGCCTATCGAGTCCAAGCACCTCAAGTAGGCAACGCCTCCACCGGGAACTACACCTTCTTCTACCGCCGCACGCGTAGCGTTCAGGGCATCCTCAACTCGTGCTTTTTTCTCTTTCATTTCAGTTTCGGTCGCCGCGCCTACGCTGACGACCGCTACACCGCCGACCAGCTTCGCAAGTCTTTCCTGTAATTTTTCACGGTCGTAGTCCGAAGTGGTCTCTTCAATCTGAGTTCGGATCTGGCGTACGCGTCCCTCGATCTTGTCTTTTGATCCCGCGCCATCGATTAGGGTGGTATTGTCTTTGTCTACAGTTACCCTCTTGGCACGGCCCAGATCATTCAGGCTAACGCTCTCGAGTTTCAGGCCGAGATCCTCGGAAATGACCTGGCCTCCAGTAAGAATCGCGATATCTTCCAGCATGGCCTTCCGGCGGTCGCCGAAGCCCGGTGCTTTCACCGCGCAGGTAGTAAGTGTGCCTCTCAGTTTGTTCACCACCAGTGTAGCCAATGCCTCTCCTTCTACATCCTCGGCAACGATCACTAGGGGCCTACCCATTTTTGCTACTTGCTCCAGCAAAGGAAGCATGTCGCGCATGTTGGAAATCTTTTTTTCGTTGATCAGAATGTATGGATCTTCTAGAGAAACTTCCATCCGTTCAGGATCTGTAACGAAGTACGGAGACAGATAGCCCCGGTCAAATTGCATGCCCTCGACGACCTCCAAGGCTGTTTCCATGGCCTTGGCTTCTTCGACGGTGATGACTCCTTCTTTGCCGACCTTTTCCATGGCTTCAGCAATTATGTTACCGATCGTAGGGTCATTATTAGCTGAAATCGTTCCGACCTGAGCGATTTCCTTCTTATCCTTGGTCGGCTTGGAGAGGCTCTTTAGCTTTTTGACCACTGCTTCCACCGCCGCCTCGATGCCCCTCTTGAGATCCATCGGTGATGAACCGGCCGCCACCATCTTGATTCCCTCGCGATAGATGGCCTGTGCCAGAACCGTGGCTGTAGTAGTGCCGTCGCCCGCCACATCCGAGGTCTTGGAAGCTACTTCCTTGAGCATTTGAGCGCCGAGGTTTTCGAACTTGTCTTCCAGTTCGATCTCTTTGGCCACGGTCACCCCGTCTTTGGTGACAGTGGGGGCACCCCAAGATTTCTCCAATATTGCATTGCGGCCTCTGGGCCCCAGTGTTGATTTAACGGCGTCGGCCATAATGTTCACGCCTTTTAGGATCTTATCGCGAGCCGGTTGTCCGAACATAATTATCTTAGCGGCCATTTATTCTCTCCTTCTTTTTTTAAGAAATGAATTCTTGAGTTTTTTTTGGCAGTCTTGTGCGAGTCGTCTGCCGACAAATAAGCTATTCCACCAGTCCCAGCACGTCATCCTCTTTCATGATTAGATATTCGTTACCTTCGATCTTGATCTCGGACCCGGAATATTTCCCAAATAAAACGGTATCCCCGGCTTTGAGTTCCAGAGGAAGAACCTTGCCTTCTTCCGTGCGTTTACCGGTACCTACTGCGATAATTTTGCCCTGTTGGGGCTTTTCCTTAGCCGTATCCGGGAGGATGATGCCTCCCTTGGTTACTTCCTCCGATTCCACCCTCTCAACGAGGACTCGATCATGTAGAGGACGAAATTTCATCTGCCTACCTCCAATAATAGTCTTTTGATTTCTCTGAGCGCCGCCCAGTTGTTAGCACTCTATATTAGTGAGTGCCAATACTCAGGCGTTTTGTCAACCCCCTCCGGCAAAAAAAAATTATTCAGACGCTTTTCTGATAGGCAAAAACTCTCTGCTTGAATTGAATCAAACGATCTATTAATGCTATAGTTTCGCCCTTTTTGCATCGTCTGACGGCGAAGTGATGAGATAATCCTTGAAAAAGAAGGCGTTCCGCGCGAACCCGTTTTTGAAAGAAACATCGGGGAAGGAGGAACGCCAAGGTGAACAAAGAAATACCATAT
>JAPLJK010000092.1:0-88463 GCA_026388625.1 Deltaproteobacteria bacterium
GGCCCTTCATTGCCCGATCCAGGCGGGTAGATATTCAGCCCAGCTTCGGTGTAAAGATCGTGGTCTCCCTGGAAGCTGGATGGACTGAAAGGAGCGCTCCCCGCTAGTGTTGCTAGATGGCTCCCCACACGAAGCACATGGGCGGCCATTTCTTTTTTGACACTCACGCCGTCTTTTCTCCTGAAACATGCTATGATTCTGTGATGGTCTTGCTCTACTTCATCGTAGAATTCAGGCCCAGGATTGAGCTTGACTTTCAGGTCAGCCAGAAGGCTCTCGATGAAGTCCATGAGCAGTATGAGCAAAGGGTTTTCTGAGAATCGGGCAACATAGTAGTGAAACCCAATCCCTTGCTTTTCTTTAACGGCGGGGGTGCTCACTTCGTCGTTTGTCATTGTTTCCAATATACGAATGTCGTTCTTGGTCATTCTTGACAATGCAATCTCCGCCAGATGGGGTTCGAGAAAATAACGAAGCATTGTGATGTCCCCAACCGAGACATTCTTAAAATGGAGGAAATTCGTAAGACTGTGAACAGTGGTATTCATGTTCACTTCAGCGGCAAAGATCCCCCCTCCCGTACCTTTTCTGGCCTCAATGAGCCCCATAACTTCCAGCACTCTCAAGGCCTCACGCATGCTTGCCTTGCTCACCTGAAACTGATCGATCAACTCTCTTTGCGACGCCAGTCTGTCACCGGGCTTGAATTCCCCTTTTAGAATCGCGTCACGGACCTGGTCGACTACATAGTGCGAGACTTTGTGACTTTTTTGGGCAGGCTTGAACATAATACGGTCAACCCCCTGAGAGTAGAGTAGCGGAAAGGCGCCTGATCCATTTATGAGCGATGGTCACGCACACAGTCAATCCCAACATACGCTTGGGAACTGGGAAGAGGGATGTGTCCGTTTCTAGTGAGCAAAACGAGTAGACCCACAAATAAAACTGCAACGCAATTCATTTCACCCTGTCTACTTGATTCAGCTAACTTATAAAATGGAGGCTCGATAACTGTCAAGAACAATCGTCGAATATTATGATAATTAAGTATTATCTTAATATTCTAGTGAATTAGAATCTAAATCCATTGTGAGTCAGCAGCCTCTGTCGAATAAGATAGTTATAACCTATTGTTATAACAGTATTGTATAAATCAGCACATGGTCAACATTAAATATCATAAGATTATACCTTTATGACATTTTTCCTTGACAGGGCGGCTCACTCGAAGTAGGTTGGCTTACGTAGCAAAAGAAACCGCAAGGCTTTATAAAACCGGCTGCTATATGAATTTTAGCAGCGTGGGAAGCTTGCTGCCGACACAAAATTGGATTTTGGGCGGGGGCTAGCTATGTACTCCAGCGTATCCAATTAAAAACATTGAGCACATCGAGTCGTCGAAATAGGAACTGCTGCCTCTGGGAGCCTCGACTGTATGGAAAACAGTTAATTCAATCAACCTCAACCCATAGAATGGTCTCAGGCATCCTAGTATGGCAGAGCATCATATACTTGATCAAGCAGGGCATTGTAACAAAACCTAGAAGGAGAATCGTGATGAGGATTGATGTGGACGCGCTCACATGTATTGGGTGCATGGCTTGCGAGATGGCGTGCGGCTATCACAGGGATGATGCCTTCGCTCTGCTTTCGTCGTGTATCGTTGTGTATCGGACTCGAGAGAAAAAGGACTACTTTGGGGTGGTCGTAAAGGAGGAAGAGAGCCTGAAAATAGCGCGGCCCGAAGGGCTTGAGATCAAACGAATCGGTGTGACTGAGGAATCGAGTGATTCGGGACAAAAAAAGGAGGCGGACGCATCTGCAAAACCTATGCTCCTTCGTGAGCCTTGCGACCTGTGTAGTGGTATGAAATACGGCCCAATGTGCGTCAAAATTTGCCCGGTCAATGCGATCTCGCTGGTAGAGTGAGGAGAATAGAAATGGACTATTTATCATCAAATAAGATATTGATTGTGGACCTGGAAGCCAGCCAAATATCTGAAGATGAGCTTGATGATGAGCTTGTGGGCCAAAAAATTGGTGGTGTCGGCATTACATCTTCGCTCTATGGGGCGTATAAAGACAGGGACCCTATTATTCTGGGTGCCGGCTTGCTGACCGGCACACTGTTTCCCGCTTCAGCCCTCGGAGTTATTTCCGCCAAGAGCCCCAGAACTGGGGGCTTGACTCACTCCCCGTTCACCTTGAAAGCCGGCATGGAACTCAAGTACACCGGCTTCGATTATGTCGTGATCGTTGGAAAATCGAGGAAGCCTGTCTTCCTCTGGCTTCATGACGGCGTTGCCGATATCCAGGAGGCTTCGGAATTCTGGGGGGCCGATGTTTGGAATACCACCGATGCCATAAGAAAAAGTATGGGTGACGATCTTATCCAAACCCTGGTCATAGGACCGGCTGGAGAAAGGGGCTCAGATCTAGCTCAGATTTGTGTCAACTATTGGGCAAGTGGGGATTGCTGGGGCTTTGGCAAAGTCTTTGGAGAGAAGAATCTAAAGGCTGTGGCCCTCCGAGGAATGGGGCTGCTGGAAATCTCCGATCCCGAAGGTTTTGTCGATCAATGCTTCGAAGTCTTGGAGACAATCAAAGGCGGCGCCTTTGCCGGCAAAAGTGGAGTTGAAGACATTTTGACGGCAATGGGTGAGAAGGACGCCAAGGAATGGATCGCTCCTTTTGTGCACCGCCACAGCGCATGCTACAATACCCCTTATCCGACCAATACCTTTGTATACTTGAACGAAAATCCAAAGACCCTCGCGGAACCGACTGAGCAAGAACCCGGGTTCCTGATCAATGACGTCGGAGCGTTGCTGACCCTCAAGAGGGCCGGACTTTCGGCGGAAAGCGCATGCCGTGTTCTAAAAGCCTGTGCGAAGTATGGTATCGACCCGTGCGCTGTTGCTGAACTCAGTGCAAGATCCGGTCAAAAAGACCCTGACAAGATCGAACAGTCGTTTGTCGATCTGAAAGGGACTGTTTCAGTTCCAGAAGGTGGAAAGTTCAGCTCGTGGGCCCCCATGCAACCTCTTTTTGCCGACTTCGGCCTCTCAGATGAAAGCGCCTATGGCGATTGGTGGGTAAGAAGACAGGCGTTGGCATATCTCTTCGGCATTCACCCGATTTTTGCAAACATGGCACCCGAACTTTCGGAAGAATTGATGATAGAAATGTTTAATAAAGGCACGGGACTTGACCTGTCTCAAGAGACACTAGACCAAGCCATTGCGGATGTTTGTCTCTAACGCTCCACTGTCCGGCTTACCAACTCAATTGAGTGGTTACGGCCAAATGGCGGGTATCGGGTTTAAGAACGCGGACATGAATTTTTACCACTCTTATGCGTCCATAAACCAAAAACTCGCGTGGGGAGTCAATCTCCATTATGGCGAGGACGAAGCAAGTATATTGCCGCGTGATCCAACCCCTTTGCGTATTCCTCGTATTGGCGTCTACACCGGGTCGGGAACATCCCATTCTTGGTTGTGGTTTGTAGAGCTTTTTGACCGGATGTTGTTTCATGATCTTGTCTTCCTAACCGAGGACATGGTGAGAGAAGGAGTCCTGCAGGATCTCGATGTTTTCGTCATCTCGGGTGGAGACACTATCAGGATTGCAGAAGGACTCGGGTGCGAGGGGGCCGGAGAACTGGAGTCATTTATCAGAGGTGGAGGGCTTTATATTGGATCGTGCGCAGGCGCCTACCTTCCCCTCAAATCATCAAAACAATATCTCGACCGTTTCAACTTCGTCGACATAAAGATCGCAAACCTCTCCAAAACGTTACCCGAAGTCAAACGATTGCACAACAAGGCGTCTACCGCCTATGGGTGTGATTTCGTGTACCATCCCGTCCGAGAAGATGTTCGTCTTCGCACAACGGGAAAGAAGCCCTTTACGAGTGTGGAGAGTCTTTGCGCTCCGCTGTACGGCGGCCCATCAATGGTGACTGGTAGGGATTCTGATGTTTTGGCTTACTACCAGGGCTTCACGGAGAAGACCATATTTTTGGTTGACGAGTCCTTCGCTGAAAAGACCCTTGTGGGCAAAGTGGCCGCTGCCAGGACAGCTATGGGGGATGGCCATCTTTACCTCTTTGGCCCTCATTTCGAACACCCCCACTTCCCTATGGCCAACCACCTCGTGGCTACCGCAATATTCTGGGACATGAAAAGAGAGAGGATTAACAGGAAATCTTCTGATGGTGAAATCATCCTTGAGGGTGCCGCCAAGAAAAAACTGGTTCTAGACATTAAACGTGAAATCAGCAATGCCCGAATTGTATCGGTTGGGCTGGAAGCGATACCTGTTAAATGGATCATAGGCTGCAAAACCTACGAACCGGAAAAGATCAGGGTTTTTCTGGAAGCGATATGGAAACGAATCAACCGATTGGAACGCTCCGGTGGGTTTCGTCTGCAGAAAGGCGCCGACGAACAGTTAGTCGCCCATGCCTGTCAGGTCAGACAGATTTTGAGGGAAATGAAATCAAGGATTGACGATCGTTTGGATACACAGGACCTCGCCGGGGATCTTTTTAGTTCTTTGCGCAGGCTCACGATGCTTTTTTTGCAGGTCTACTTTGATTCTTACGCGTGCAATCTCGAATCGGGCTCTGAGATCCTGTAAAAAGCTTTTTTCTTTTACTGAATGAGAACTTCTATCTTAACAGGCCATTATAACCTGCAAATTGCAGCTTTTGCACGCCGATAAATATTTGTTCCAAAGTTATCAGCAGGAGTAAACGTTGGGCCAATTACGAGTAAATCTTTGCAGGTGGAATGCAGCAAAAAAAATGCTGACTTTGCTTGCCCATGGATGGTTGATGGTTGTAGCTTGGCTAATTTTGCTCATACATGTTCAACCAGCATGGTCTGAAAACTTGACGGCTTCCTCCTCTTGGTTCGTAGACATGAATCGGTTTTCAAAATCAGCTCATGGATCCTTAAAGTGCGAGCGCTGTCATGAAGAAATGACGGCACAGGGCAATGTTCATCCCGACCGCAAAGATCCTACGGCGATAAAAAAAGATAGTGTCAAGTCTTACGACTATAAGCGTTGCGCAGCATGTCATCCCGAAGCATACCAACGTCATCTCACGGGAGAGCATGCCAAGGTTCTCGCCAAACAAGAGCAGGACAAATTGTCAGGCAGTGAAGAAACCTCTCGCGAACGGTTAGCTCCTACATGCGGCGACTGTCATTCGTCTCACTATGTGCAATCCAAACTCTCTAGGGTTGAGAAAGGCGCACAAATGACAGAAACCTGTGGGAAATGTCATAAAACGCAAGAGATGAGCTACCTTAAAGACATTCATGGCCGAATGGGCGTTTTTCTGGAAAAAAAGGCCTCGGCATACTGCACGGATTGCCATGGGGCCCATTCCTGCGAGTCCCTTAAAGATGAACAGAAAGCGTTAACCGCTTGCCGGAGATGTCATAGAGACGCCACAATAGGTTTCGCGGGTGTAATTATTCATACCGGTCCCGAAGACATCTCAAAGAAAGATCCGAAAAAACAGGCCGACATGGTTCTGATAGGCACGATAAAGCGAATCTCTCAAATAGGGATTTTCCTGTTCCTGGGATTTTTTGCTCTACAAACTTTTGTGTGGATACTTCGTGAGCTTCATGACAAGTTGAGAGGACGCTGATATGGCTGACCAAACTATGCGGCAGGAAATTTTCTGGCGTTTTAGTGCTCTTCAAAGACTATTACATCTGATTGTAATATTTGGATTTATAGGGATCGTGTTGACCGGATTTTCCATGGCATTCAGCTCTATGGCGCCCGCTCGAGCATTTGCCTGGTTTCTCGGAGGCGCCGACAGCGTGCGATACCTGCACAGATTCTTCGCTGTTGTACTGTATTCGTGTGTGGTCACACACGTCTTCTGGTTATTTTACTATAAGTTCATTTTAGGTGGAAATCTTTTCGGACCGAATTCGATCTGTTTTCGTAAACAAGATCTTCTGTGTTTTCGTGACCATATCCGATACCTACTCGCGATGCGGAATGTGCCCCCGCCCTATGATCGGTTCACATTTTGGGAAAAATTGGATTACTGGGCTATTTTCATCGGCATGCAATCTATGGGGCTCACGGGTTTGTTCCTGTGGTTTCCCGAGTTTTTCTCCCGTTTCCTCCCTGGCTACATTATTAACCTAGCTCAAGTCTTCCACTTCGACGAAGCAGTACTGGCAGTGCTCTATATATTTCTTATACACGTCACCGTTGCTCATTGGCGACCGGAAGTCTTTCCGGGAAACTGGACCATCTTTACTGGAAAAACAACAAAAGAGAACATGATGAGAACTCATCCCGGCGAGTGGGCCTCATTGAACGCTTCTCCACAAGGTTCCACCATCGGGGAGCAATAACGATTTGAAAGAGAACAACGAGTCAAGATGAAACTAAGGTTGCAAACTTCAGCAGTGGCAGTGTGCGCTATGGCGCTTTGTATCCTGACTTTGTCTATTGTCCGGTTTTCTCGTGCCGAGGATCAGTCATCCGAGTGCTTGAACTGCCACCGTGACCGAAATGTGAATTCGCGCGAGGGGATTCTCTCCTCCCAGCTATTTTGCTACAATTGCCACCAAGACCCCGCATCTCATGGGGACTTTCGCGCCGCCAAAGCTTCACTCCAGGTAAAACCTGAGTATTTTCAAAAGTCTCCCCATGAATTCGTGGCATGTGTCCAATGCCACACCGATGTGGCGCGATCCCCTCATCGTTCGTTATCCGGTGTACAATGTGCCGGTTGCCATCGAGAAATTTATGGACGTCCTGGAACGCATGCTGAACACGTGCGTGTACGATGTGAAGCCTGTCATACTGATTCACCATTCGTTACACTCGACATCGCCAAGAATGAGGTGAAACTTTCCCACACAAACGAGAAGCTTGTTCCGATCAGTTTGGCGGAACACAAAACGACTGATGTGACTCGGCAGGAATTCTGCACAAAGTGCCACATCTCCAACAATCAAGTCGGCGCCCCTGCAATGGTTTTGCCTTCCAAGAGTTTTGTTTGCATCGCCTGCCATTACTCTCCCCTGCAGATGGGAAACCCCCTGTTTTTGATAGCGATCGGCATAGCACTGATTGGCATGGTTGGAATTCTCAATTTTTGGTTTAAGGCCCGAGTCCAGGGCGAGGCGTATTCTGTTCACAGAAAGTTTCAATTGGGTTCAGAGGTTGTATGGAGCAAGATCTTTTCCAAGGAAATTTTCTCCATAGTCAAAACCGTCTTTTTCGATATCTTCTTGCAGCGCAGGATCCTAGCTAACGGAGTGAGCCCCTGGTTCATCCATTCACTGATCTATTACTCTTTTTTGGCTCGCTTTTCCCTCAGCTTCTTCACACTTCTACTTCAAAAACTTTCGCCTCAAGGCGAATTAACACTGACGTTAGTAAATAAGGACAGCTCCTTTGTCGCCATGTTCAACGATCTAACGGGGCTTTTTATTCTCGCCGGCGTTATCTGGGCAGCGGTCCGGCGCTACATTACCAAACCCGACCGTATCGCGACACAGGAGCAAGACACAATTGCGCTTGTGATCATTGGATTTGTGACATTCTCGGGCTTTATTTTAGAGGGGATAAGGGTACTTATAGCGCAAATTCCACAACAGGTTGCCGTGTCGGCCTTTGCAGGTTATTTGTTGTCTAGGCTATTTTCTGCAGTGAACCTCGACTGGCAGACGATATATGGCTACATGTGGTATACCCATGCCCTGCTGTGGGCCCTGTTTATCGCCTACCTGCCCTTTGGGAAACTCAAACATATTTTCACCACGCCACTTAGCCTTCTGCTTAATTACAAAAGGGAATAGACGGAAAGAAAGAAACAGACAGCATGGCAGAAACAACACCCATCGAAACAACTCCGGAAAACCTAACCTTGCCAGCCCGTACGATACCATTGGATAGACTGGGAATTAGTCGCCTGGTCCAGTTGGACGCATGCGTCCTCTGTGGGGAGTGTTTGAGTTGGTGCCCAGTATACGACCAGGATGCTCGAGAAGATATAATTCCACGACGGAAGATCCTCGATTTCCTCCACATCGTGAAAAACCAGCAGAGTCTTCTCAATGCCGTAATCAAGAGTGAGAGGACACCTGAATTTGCAAGATGGTTTTTACGAAAAATATTCCGCCGGCAGGAGATCAGAGAGGACGAGGTGCGGAGGTTCGCTCTCAATTTGTACGAATGTTCGACTTGTGGTCAATGCCAGGTAGTTTGTCCCGCCAACATAGACACGGTCAATCTTTGGGAAAACATCCGCGAACTGATGGTTTCAGTAGGCTATGGTCCCCTGGAACCGCAAAAGACACTGGCTAAGAGTGTAAAATCGTATGATAACCCATGGCAACAGCCTCGCCAGGGACGGGTGAAATGGGCACGTCGCGCTAAAAAGGAAGAACTTATATCCGAGTTGCCGCCTGAAATAAAGAAAACAAAGAGCAAGATTCTTCTGTTTTTCGGTTGTACGGCCGTTTATGACTTGAATATTAGCCAAATTGCTGTCGATACGGTCAACGTATTCAAGATCCTTGGCATTGACTACGGATGCCTGGGAGAGAACGAGAAATGTTGTGGGAGTGTTCTCTTAAGAATGGGCGATCCCGAGTACGAACGCATTGCCTCAGACAACATCAAACTCTTGAATGATCTTTCCATCGAAATCCTGGTAACGTCATGTGCAGGATGCTTCAAAACCATTAAAGAGGATTACCCCAAAGTCGGAAAACTCAATTTTGAAGTATTGCACACGGTTGAATTCCTGCACCGATTAATTGAGCAAAAGAAGCTCAAATTCGAAGTACCAGTTGAAAAAGTGATTACCTACCATGACCCCTGCCATCTGGGCAGGGGATCAGGAATTTTTGATGAGCCCAGAGCTGTTATTCGCGCCATCCCCGGCCTAGAACTCGTAGAAATGCCCAGACATGGACCATATTCTCGCTGTTGTGGGGCCGGAGGCGGCGTCAAAGCAGGATTCCCGGACCTTCAAAATAAGATGGCACAGGCGAGAATCAAGGAGGCTGAACAGACAGGGGCCCAAGAACTCGTTAGCGCCTGTCCCTTTTGCTACGCCGGCCTTCAAGTGGGCATTGGCGCTTTGAACTCACCCCTTGTGATGAGGGACATGACCCATCTGGTTATAAGCGCTTTGAAAAAAGGGGAATAACGGCGTTAGCCACTATCGCAATGAAATACTCAGCATGGAGATAATGAGTAGTTACAGTTATCAGAAATTTGTTTACTGGCCGGATGAATCTGCTTTTGACGCCTTAAAAGCCAACATTATAGCTGACGGGGTTTCCTTGACGGAGATGAAGAAGGCTGTTTGTTCACCTTTATCAAAACGTGTAGATCTAGGATATGTTCTGCCGAGCACGTGGGGGCGCTTTGAACTCTGCAAAAGACAACTCTCATGGTACCGTAAGTCTATTTACTATGGTAAAATCTTGTTAGTGAGTTCGTTTGATCTCGATGCGTACGGGATGCGCTACGATGTTCTAATACGTCAAAGTATCTTCAAACCGCCGTCACTCCCATCCGAGGAAGAAAAAGCTGAAATGGTTGAAAGACTCAGCTACATGAGAGCGCGGCCTGAAGAGTGGAATGATATTGCATCGCTGGACGATGAAGAGAAAAAGCGCCGGCTTAATGTTATGGGATTGAGGGGTGTAAAATTTGAGGAGTTGTTCGTATCACACTGTGCGAATCATGCGAACTTCATAGAACCGGCTTATTTCATCCTTGAAAAGGACGAACGTGTCCCCTACTCGATCTGTAAAACATCTCATATCTGCTCGGCATGTATGGAATGGTACAATATTGTAGGCGGGTCATTCGGGAAAAAACTTGTTGTGCCATGTCCGGGCGCTGTCTTATTTGCCGGCCTTATCACCAACCGTTATTATGAGGTCACTCACTGGCGTCCCCAAGGCCGGCGATGATGAGGCCCAGCCTGAGAGCGTTGTGCTACTCCGTATCGCATGCCACTGAGACTGGTGGAACAGAGAAGGAATACATGAAAACAATTTTCCCGCTTCTTTTAGCTTTTTGGTCGTGTTTACTTTTTACTGAAAGGGCCTATTCGCAAATTCCACCTGACAACCCTATCCGAATGGCCTATTTACAGAATGATATTCACCACCTTCCTCTTTGGGTCTCATTGGAGGAGGGATTTTTCAAGGAGCAGGGACTCAAGGTTGAGATAGCGGGTATTTTTCGGTCGGGACCCGAAGTAATGAGCGCTTTCTCCTCTGGCGCCCTCGATATGGCCTATGTCGGAGAAGCCCCCACTGTTACAGCGGTCGCCAACGGCACGGTCAAAGTAACCATTCTGGCTCAGGTTAACACTGAAGGATCAGCCATTGTTGTTGGAAAGAATTCCCCGATAAGGACCATCTCAGACCTGAAAGATAAACAGGTAGCCATTCCTGGTTATTCTACCGTTCAGGATTTGCTCTTGCGTAAGGCTTTAGGAGAATCGGGTATCGATCCGAAACAGATAAAAATGACCGTGATCAAACCACCCGAGATGATCGGTGCCATAAGAACGAACCAAATAGACGCCTTTATCGCCTGGGAGCCTTATCCAGCTCAGGCGGTATGTATGGATGTTGGCAAGATGCTCGTTTCGTCTGCTGAGATTTGGACGAATCATCCTTGCTGCGTTCTGGTTGTAGATAGGCA
Source organism: Deltaproteobacteria bacterium (assembly GCA_026388625.1). Taxonomy (GTDB): domain Bacteria; phylum Desulfobacterota; class Desulfomonilia; order Desulfomonilales; family Desulfomonilaceae; genus CAIXMD01. The sequence continues at coordinate 10,726 of JAPLJK010000092.1, forward strand.
ATTTGCTCAGGCAAATGCCGAAAAAGTCGAAAGACTTTTGCAGGCTCATAAGAAATCGATCGATTTTATTCTAGACAAACCGGATGAAGCTGTAAGAATCGCCATCAAGTATACGGGCATGGATGAGCAGACTACCAAACGGGCCTTAGCAAATGTTTCATACGTTTCAAATCTCAATGTTGAAGGTCTCAAAGAATATGTCAACTACCTTAGTGGATTGGGCTACATCAAGTTGAACAGTTTCCAGTCCTTTATTGAAAAACTCGTCTATTAAGGCTTCGAAACGCAAAAGAAACTGAGACTTATGAATGGGGCGTTATCTTCCGCTTCTAATTCTAATGTGCCTTTGGCAAGTTTTGTGTTCTCTTGGAATCGTTGCGAGTTATATTCTTCCCTCACCCGTTGAGATAGCGGCAGGATTCTGGGCCCTCCTTACTGTTGGGATGCCGCCCGGCCATTTACTCTATTACCATATTCTCTATAGTCTTTACCGGGTCGGCCTGGGGTTCTCAATAGCCTGTGCTCTGGGTATACCTTTGGGATTGCTGATGGGATGGTTTCCCCGGTTCTATCGTCTATTCAGCCCGATCATTGAACTCGTGCGTCCCATTCCTCCTTTGGCATGGATCCCAATCGCTATCGTGTGGCTAGGTATCGGAATCCGATCAGCGGCGTTCATTATTTTTTTGGGCGCCTTTTTTCCAGTCCTCTTGAACACGGCATCCGGTGTTCTCTCTATCAATCCCATATTAATCGATGCGGCAAAGACGCTGAGTGCTACGCAAAAGGATATTTTCTTTAAAGTACTGCTACCAGGATCGTTGCCATCGATTTTTGTCGGTATGCGAGTTGGAATGGGGGTTGCTTGGATGACCCTGGTCGCTGCGGAATTTTCAGGGGTTAAAGAAGGATATGGATTAGGCTTTATGATCATGACTGCGCGCGACATACAAAGACCCGACGAGATATTGGCGGGGATGTTTGTTATTGGTATGATTGGTTTTATTATAGATTGGTTATTCCGGACCTGGGAATCCAGGACCAGACCTTGGGTGTAGGGGCGGTTTCAGACAGTGCATCTTGAACTAATTGGAATCAGGAAAACATTCGTCGATGAAAAACAAGGCAAGGAAACTTCAGCCATTGCTCATATTGATCTCCAGATAGAAGAAGGACAGTTCATCTCGATTGTCGGGCCCAGTGGATGTGGAAAATCCACCTTACTTCGCATCATTTCCGGTTTGGAGAAATCCTTCGAAGGTGAGGTCTTGCTGGACGGACAAAAGATCCTAAAACCTGAACATGAGGTAGGGTTGGTGTTTCAGCAGTACGCGTTGTTTCCTTGGAGAACCATGTGTGAAAACATCGAGGCGGGGCTCGAAATTGTGGGAATGGGCAAGGTTGAGAGAAGGACGATTGCGGAAGAATACATACGACTGTTCGGCATGAATGGATTTGCAGACCAATATCCCTCGCAATTGTCTGGAGGGATGCAACAGCGTGTCGCTATAGCACGTACTCTTATAATGAATCCTAAAGTCGTGCTTATGGACGAGCCGTTCGGCTCCTTAGACAGTCAGACACGCAATGACATGCAGGAATTTCTCATGGATCTCTGGCAGAAAAGAAACGTGACCATTATATTCGTGACGCACAATGTTGACGAAGCTGTATTTCTGAGTGACCGGATTGTTGTCCTGTCCAAGAGGCCGGCTAGAGTTTTACGGATATTCGAATTTGACAGTCCACGGCCGAGAGATCGAACCAGCAAAGTGGCCAACGACATCAGGCGAGAAATCATTGGAATCCTGAGACAGGAGAGGATCGAGCCCTCTCCTATCGGTAATTAAAGCTTTTAGGGTCAAAGGGCGCCCACGTGTTGGAGGTATGAACGGATGCTTGCTCATACAATAACTGAGCTTCAAAGTCTGGGCCTACAGGTTGCCGAAGACTCGCCGAACAGGAAGGTCGGAGCTGGACCGGCCGAGGGTGGAACGCTGCTGATTGAGGGAATACCGGCGCACGTACCTTTCAGCGGCAGCTTTGTATCAAGGTCTCCATACGCCTTGCGTCGGCTTAACGGCGGGCCCTGGCTCGTCAAGGATGGGAAATTTATTTTACCAGTAAAAATCGTACAGCAACCGAAATTTTACGATTGTATTACACAAGGCAAATTGCCTTATTCTAGTATTGCATTATTACACGGCAAGGACTGCATCGCCTCAACTGTCCTTCAAACGTGTACCTACTGGCATTCTGAAAAGAGATGCCGATTCTGCGGCATTGAGCTTTCCCTGTCCGGCGGTCAGACCACCAGAACGAAGACCCCGTCTCAACTGGCGGAGGTAATTGGCAAAGCAAAGGAACTGGATTCGGTTTCTCATGTTGTTTTGACTACAGGTGCGGCTCACTCGCCTGGAAAAGAAATTGATTATCTCGGAAAATGTACGATGGCTATCAAAAAAGTTTGTGATCTTCCTGTCCATGCACAGTTTCTTCCCCCGAATGATGGCGCTAAGCTTCAAGAACTAAAGGACGCCGGCGTAGACACAGTGGGTATTCACATCGAGAGTTTCGACTTTGATCTACTCTCAAGAGTTGCTCCAGCTAAAGAAGCCATGGGTCTTGAAAGATACGAGAAGGCTTGGAACAAGGCGGTAGATATTTACGGTTGCAATCAGGTCAGTAGTTTTCTGCTAGTTGGTTTGGGTGAAGATGAGGAAACTGTTATCGAGGGAAGCAAGTTTCTGGCGGAGCGAGGAGTTTACCCCTTTGTGGTTCCGTTTCGTCCTATAGCTGGTTCAATGATGCAAGACCACGGGACACCGGATCATGAGGCCATGAAACGCCTGTATGAGAAGGTAGCCCGGATTCTGGGGAAAAATGGGCTTTCTTCAGCAAAGTCTCTGGCGGGTTGCGTGCGCTGCGGCGCGTGTTCGGCCTTACAGGCTTATGAACAGGAAGCAAAAAAAGAGCTGATCTGCCGCCCGGTCAGAAGCAGCGCTGAATTGGCGACTACCCTGCAAATCCGCAAAGAAGTTTTTGTTGGAGAACAGCGTCTCTTTGAGACCTCCGACTCTGATGAAAATGATCCCAAAAGTACCCACATCATTGCAGAATATGATCATGAGATTATCGGCGCCGTACGCGTCTTTCCTGAAAAAGACTCCTGCAACCACTGGGTCGGAGGCAGACTTGCTGTCAGAAGGGAAAGTAGGGACCATCAAGCAGGCGCTCTGTTGGTCCAAGCGGCCATGAGATACGTCAAAAAGCTGGGTTGCACCCGATTCACCGCCCATATCCAGGAGCAAAATGTGCGCTTCTTCTCACTCCTAGGTTGGAAGGCCGTGGGATCAATTCAGATATATCATGGCAAACCTCATCAGTTCATGGAGGCGGACCTTGATATGGTTTGACCACTCGACCGACACATGAAAGGGAACACGTGACAAATAAAACCTCGCTATCTTTAATTGCTGAAAAAATTCGTAATTATAGTGGTCTTATTCGTAAACAGCCCATTGAAGATGTTTTTAACGAGCTTGTCCTGAAAGGACAACCTGGGCTTGCGCCACCCAATTTCGGTGATGATGCGGCGGCAATACCTTGGAAGGATGGTTTTCTGCTGTTTGCGGCTGATGGAATCATGCCCAGACTGCTTATCAACGAGCCCTATGCGGCCGGCAAAGCTTCTGTAATGGTTACGGTAAATGATATCTATGCGATGGGCGGCCGCCCTTTAGCGATGGTCAATGTACTTGCCAGTGGGGATGAAGACCATCGTCGCAAGGTCGTCCAGGGTATCCGAAAAGGCTGTGAAAAACTACAGGTACCAATGGTCGGCGGCCATCTTCACCCTGACGCCCCTGTCCAAGCTCCTGCTCTGTCCGTCGCAATTCTCGGATGGGCTCAAAATGTCCTTCACGGCTACACCGCTCAGACGGGTGACGATCTCATTCTTGCCGTTGACCTAAACGGCAAGGTTGGATGTCATTCCGTGACCAGTTGGGACGCTAATTCAGGGAAAAGTCCGCAAGAACTCTTAAACCGACTGGAGTGTCTACCTCTGATCGCAGAAAAGAATTGGGCCCATGCGGCAAAAGATGTAAGTAATGCAGGTTTAATAGGCACTGTTTCTATTATGATGGAGAACTCAGGAAAAGGCGCTGAAATTAATCTCGAATCGATTCCAACTCCTTCGGAAATAGCTTTTTCGGATTGGCTTTTTTCTTTTCAGAGCTTCGGCTTCGTTCTCTCTGTTCCACCCCGTCACACAGCCAAAGTAATCGGGCTCTTTCATGAAAGGAAAATAAACGCGTCTGTTATCGGAAAGGTTTTTGAAGAACCCAAAATCAGGATCATACAGGGTTTGGATGTGGAAACCCTATTCGACTTTACGAAAGACAAGATCACTGGCATTGTTTATCGACCCCCCGTACCCAGGTCATTGAAAACACAAGAATGCATATAGTAGCCAAGACAGTTGAAACTCAAGGGTTCAAGGTAAAATTTGACGCGCAAGGAAACCTGCTGCCGGCATGGTTTACAATGGTTCTTCTGGACTAGAGCAAGCGCGATTTAGAGAACTTCAGACTTTGAATGAACTCTGGCAATCTCTAATCCATGAACCAAAATCCTGAAAATCCACAAATTTTTAATTTTAGCAGATCAGCCTGATAGACTTGAGCCAAAAACTCCTGGCGGATTTTGGATTTTGGATATAGCTCAATATTTGTATTATACGACTCCTGATGGTATACTCGAATTAGGATTCATAACAGCTATTACAGCATAACAGGAGGTTTTTATGTCAAACAAGCTTGTGGAATATTTCAACAAACAGCCCAGATTAGGAACTCTTAGTACGGCCGACAAAAACGGTAATGTTGATTCGGCATATTTTGGGTCACCACGTATGGTGGATGAAAAAACCATAGTCATGGGCACAGGAGCAAATCGTACCTATTCAAATTTACTTGAAAACCCCAATGCCGTGTTTCTTGTTATGGAACCTGGAAAGACAGTCCCAGAGTGGAAAGGCGTTCGCATTTATTGTGAAATGAAGGAACATGAAACGTCCGGGCAAAAACTGGATCAAATAAGAGCGGCGATTGCTGAAAAGATCGGCCCGGAAGCGGCCAACAAAATGATCCATGCCGCATTAACTTTTGAGATTAAAGAGCTAAGGCCACTTGCAGACTTTGGTCAAGGATGGGACAAATCGATTTAGATGTTTGCATGGCTGGATTTTTAACAATCGCACCGAGAAAGAACTTCGATCGTCCCAGAATAGATCGTTTCAGAGGATAAGAGTTGGTTTCTAAGGAAGTCGAAAGACAGCAATTTACGCATCAAGGGTCTTCGTCGGAACACGAAACCGTCTCCTCATGTAGACCTGACGAAATGTTTCAGGACTTGGAAGGAGAGGCTCAAAGAAGGCTGGAAAGATATGCCGATCGAATCCTAAAACAGTTAGGGGAGTGGTTGGGAGCTAAAAGCCTCACACTTTTTATTCGGGACGATGAAAATAATTCGATAATTCACGCTAAACAAACTCGACATAAAGGGACATGGAATTTCGAAACGGACGAGCCTGTAGACTTATCCGGTCGCTCCTGTGCTCAGTGCAGTTCAAAGCCGGTTTTTGTCCTCAGGTCACAATTTCATTATTGCCTGGATTTGCCGCATCGCTGGGTAGGTATGATTACTATTGAATGCCCGGGGTTGTTCTTTTTATCTCACAAGCAGGATGCCTCGATTCGAAATGCTCTAAGGGAATTTAGTAAAAATGTGACTATATTGCTGATGGATCGAAGTATTGGGCATTTGCAGAGTTGCTTGAATCAGGAAGAAAAGGCAACGGGTGTTTTACGTGGACTTGTTTCCAATCTAAGTAAGGAACTTTACTGTTTAAATACAATTTCAAACGCGATTGTCCAATCACACAACGTCGAGGATGTGCTCACCGATGCTCTCAAAGCCATATTGCCGTTGGTTAGAGCAAAATTAGGGGTGATCTATTTTCCGGAGACGCTACAGTGTGTAATAATCCAATCGCCAAAAATGAAGCCGATAAAGGGCGCGGCCCCATGGTTTAATCCTTACTTCGAAAGCAAAATGCCGTCATCTAGAGAATCCTCCGGATGGAATTGCTTCCGCGTTCAATCCGTAGAAGGTAATCCTTGCTTTTCAGACCATCTAAAGGCTCATCTGGCGTCCCAAGGGGTTGAAAATGTTCTGGAGTTTTCCCTTCATCATCACGGTGAATTGTTGGGCCTAGGCTTTTTGGGACTTCAACAGAATCAGGATCAGCCCGCCGATGCGAGGCTGCTTATGATCACTTTGAACATGATTGGACTTTTTCTGGAACATATTTCTCTCATGGGAGACCTCGAGCGACAAGTGAAGCTTATCTCAAAAGAAAAACTGGATATGGAGAAAAAACAACAATTTCTCATTGACCACGTTGGGAGGCCGTTCACATCAAACAGTAACAGGAGGTCCTCGACAACAGATCTGCTCATTGACGAGATCGAACGATCTCGTAATATGGCCCTACTTGCGGAGCTTGCCTCGGGCATGGCTCACCAAATTAGGAACCCTCTCAGCAACCTCGTGTACGGCCTCCATCTTCTCCAACAGGACCACATTACGGAATCTGAGAAAAAAGAACTGTTTCAGACAGTAACCGAGCGTGTTGAAATTATGAATCGAATTATTAACGAGTTCATCCAATACACCCGAATTCCCGATGTAAAACTTAGTGTTGAATCCATCAATGATGTTCTCAAAAATACGCTTCGTCTTTTCAAAGGATGGGCAGACCTGGACAAATCAAAAATATTGACGTCTTTTGATCCAGATTTGCCTCTTTCAAGAGTAGACATATTTCTCATAAATCAAGCATTCCAGAACATAATCAAGAATGCCCTGGAAGCTGTCGGAAAGCGTGGTCATCTGTGGATTTCCACGAGGAAGATGAAGATTAAGCACGGTCCCGAACCACGCCTCGAATTTGCTGAAATCGTATTCGAAGATGACGGGGCGGGTATGACATCAGAGGATATCGAGAAGGCTATGAGACCGTTCTATTCCAGAAAAGAGAATGGACTGGGTTTGGGACTCTCATTGGTAGAGCATATTATTCGTTTGCACGGCGGCGCCGTAAGCTTAGATAACCGGCCTACCGGTGGGGTCAGAGTACGGGTCTACTTGCCTATCCGGTGAGGTTTATATGCAGTATCGATTACTTATCGTCGATGACGATGTAAATACCGCAAAAACGTTGGCCAGGGTACTCGAGGCCGAGGGTTACGCTCCTGATTATGCGCCGAGCGCTGAAGAAGCCCTCGCTCTTTTAAAAGAAGTAGATTACGACCTTTTTCTGATTGACATGATTCTTCCAGGAATGGATGGTTTAGAGTTTCTTAAACGCGCCAAAGAAACCAATCCAGACCTACTTGCCGTAATCATAACAGCCTACGGATCCATAACTACTGCTGTAAACGCTCTGAAATTGGGAGCTATCGATTTTCTCGAAAAGCCTGTAATGCCTGTGAAATTACTGCACATACTTAATCGAATATTCGAAGAGAGGCGCCTGAGACTTGAAGTTGTCGCTTTAAGGGCCGACCTTCTTGAACGATACCGCTTTGAAAACCTTGTAGGCAAACATCCCAGGATGCAAGGAATCTACAATCTGATCGAATCGTTATCCTCTACCGACTCCTCAGTGCTCATTACCGGTGAAACAGGTACGGGTAAGGACCTGGTAGCCAGAGCTATCCATTTTCATAGCCACCGTAAAACCGGGCCTTTTGTTGCAATGAATTGCGCTGCTATTCCCGAGACTCTTCTTGAAAGTGAACTATTTGGTTATGAGCGAGGGGCTTTCACCGGCGCGCAGCGGCGGAAAAGCGGGAGACTGGAACTAGCGAACAACGGCACTCTGTTTCTAGATGAAATCGCCGATATGCCTTATGCCCTGCAAAGTAAATTACTCCGGACTATTCAGGAAAAGAAGATCGAACGGCTTGGCGGTAACAGATCAATATCTCTAGATTTTAGAATTATCGCCGCGACCAATAAGGACCTATCTGAGGAATTGACCTCAAATCGATTTCGTTTGGATCTCTATTATAGAATCAATGTGGTACCAATACATCTGCCTCCTTTACGAGAACGACTGGAAGACGTGCCTTTATTGGTCGACCATTTCCTGGAAAAACTGGCCGGCGCCAATAACAGGAATAAACCTAAGTTGTCCCAAGGGGCTATGCTCAGCTTGATGAAACATTCGTGGCACGGGAATGTCCGTGAGCTGGAAAATGCCCTCGAACGAGCCATGATCCTGTGCCAAAGAGATTTGATTGATGAGGTCCCTTTTTGTCCTTTTCCTGCAGACACGGCTGTTTCAAACAAGGAAGAATTGTTAATGTTTGATCCGGGCCTTCCTTTCAAAACGATTAGGGACCAGGCTTTGGCCAAGGTAGAAAAACAATATTTTACTCACCTCCTTAAAAAAAACAAAGGCTCTGTAGGGCTAACAGCCGCTGATGCCCAAACTGACGCTCGTACAGTTTCGAGAAAGATGAGACAATTCGGTTTGAACAGAGTTGATTTCAAAAAAGTTGCAGAGTGATTCAGATGTCGGACTCTGGTGTCCGATAGTGTCGTCTGTGTCCGAAAGCAATTTCCGATTTCTTCACGTCTGGAAGATTTAATTCTAACCCCAAATGTAATTCCAACAAATATTATTGAGGTAAATTTACCTGAAACCGGGGCTACAACTTGCAGACCTCAAACAATGTCTAAGGTAGGCCCAAGGAATGGAGATTTGTGGCACAATAATTGCTGTGATATTTTCAAGCAGTCAATCATATCCCATGACTTTTTTGGGCCAATAATTATACTGAAATTATGTCAAGCGTTTGTTTTTAACCACTTGAAGCCTGCGACCCGAAATTGAATCACCAATCGGCTTAATGGTTTTGTAGTAGGTAGAAAGCTAATGATTGAACAAGAGTTTGCTGATCTTTATCCTGTCAACGAAGAAAACCTTGTGGAGTATCTCCCCGACATCGACTGTGGCTCATGTGGTTTTTCGAGTTGTCTGGAATTTGCCGAAGCTCTTATTGGCTCTAAAGTTAAGATCGAGCAATGCCCCGAAATAGACCCGAGAATGGCGGCGCTGATTGATACACTCATGGAATTTGATTTACCGTCGATTCCCTACAATGTGATGATGGAAAGTTTCAGCCCCGGTCTCATGCGCATAGGCGCCCCGGACACCTCCAGCCCCGTTTTAGCGACGGGCAACTTCAAAGAGACAGTTCGACTACTGGAAAGCATTTTAACAGCCTGCGAGACTTCGGCCTTTCTCATTAAGAGCGATACCAAAGGCTATAGTCTGGACAATGCGGTTGTCGAAAAGCGTTTTTCACCTTTCGAGATACTGAAAGTGATCACCGAAACGGAAGTGGGATCATTTTTGAGTCACAGAAGCCTTGTCATCCCAGGTTTAGCCCGGCATCTTGCTGGTCAGATCAAACAAACAACTGGGTGGCAAGTCTCGGTTGGGCCTGTCAGTGGATTCGAACTGCCTCTTTTTCTGTTAAAGGAGGGATTGGAAGACCAAAGGTAACCAACCTGACAACGACAAAATCAAGGGGAGGTGACTGGCGTCTAGAGACCAAACTACAATGAAAACGGACAAGAAACAGTAAGGAGTGAGCATGTTAGGCAAAGAACGAGTGATGAAAATTTTCAATCACGAAAAACCCGACCGAATGCCATGTTTTTGTGCAAACAGCACACCAACTTACGAACAAATGGAAAAGGTCGGCGCATTTTGGCCCGAAGGACACGAACGGGCAGAGGATATGGCAAAACTGGCAATAGCCGCCTACACGGTACTGGGATTTGACGCTATCCGTGCCCCGTTTTGCCAGACCTTTGAAGCGGAAGCGCTGGGATGTAAAGTTAAGCTGGGTGGTAAGGAAAACATCCCGGGGATTGATCATCCAACACTGTACAAACTGGATGACAATCCGGTGTTGCCGGATGATTTCTTAAAACGTGGCCGAATTCCTCAACTCATTGAAGCTGTTAGGATAATGAAACGTGAGGTAGGCGACAAGGTGGCCGTCATCGGAGGGATCATCGGACCGTTCACTATAGCCGGCGCCATGCTCGATGCCGTACCGATTCTTAAGGCCAGTTTCAAAACTCCGGACAAACTGCATCCATTTTTGGATGTGGCTGAGAAAGCCGGGACCATGCTGGGGCAGGCGCTCGTAGAGGCCGGAGCCGACCTGATCGTTGTCGAGGATATGCAAGCGTCTCCAGATTTGATTGCCCCATACACCTATCGTGATCTTGAACTAGCATATCAAAAGAAGCAAGTTGAAGCGTTGGGCGCACCAGTGATCCTGCACATCTGTGGTAACGTAGATAAAATCATTGGTTTCATGTACGAGACAGGGTGCGCCGGGATAAGCCTTGAGCCGAAGTCGGATACAAAACTAGCTAGGACAATAGTAGGGTCTGTAGGAGTACTCATAGGAGGTGTAGACGCGGCGACGACCCTTTTCATGAAGGGTCCCGACGATGTGAAAGACGCCTCACGTGAGCAAGCAGAAATGGGTCTTGATGTCCTTGCGCCCGGCTGCGCCATTGCGCCCGGCACGCCTACGGCTAATCTTTTAGCGATGGTTGAAGTAGCCAAAGAATACAGCTACCTCTAAGAATGGTTCTAAGAGGGCCGGCTAATCTTTTAGCCTCAACCCTACAAGCAGAAGGAGCGAAAAATGAAGTACTTGACGGATTATTCTAACATCTTCACCCGATTCGACCTCAACATCGAAGTCGCGCGTCAGGCAGCCCGTAAGGTCTCAAAAGACGAGCTTCTCCAAAAAGTGGCCGATGCCGTGGTGAAGGGCGATGACGAAGAGTCGGCAAAACTAACCAAAGAAGCGCTTCAGAAGAAGGCGCCGATGGATGTTATCAACGAAGGACTCATCCTCGGTATGAACGAAGTGAGTCGGCTTTGGGACGAGGGGGTCTATTTCCTGCCTCAGGTCATTTTGGCTTCAGACGCTATGAATGCGGGTATCTGTCTATGCGAAGAAGCTATGGGTAAAGCCATGGATAAGAAAGGCAAGGTTGTTACCCATACCGCCGAAGGTGATATCCACGATATCGGGCAAGTCATTGTTAATGCGCTCCTCAACGCCAACGGCTTTGAGGTCATAAATCTAGGCGCGGATGTCCCTGTTGACAAGGTTGTGGAAGCGTGCCGATTAAACAATCCTGTTATGGTTACGGGAACTGCACTGATGACCACCACTATGACGGCGTTTCCAAAAATTGCTTCTCAGTTGAAGCGGCTTGGGTTGAATATCCCCTTCGTTTGTGGGGGCGGCGCTGTCAGCGAGGAATATGTGACGAGCTTCGAACTGGGTGTCTGGGGCAAAGAGGCAAATCAGGCCTCCGGTATGGCCGAGGACGCTCTATCCGGTGACACGTGGCAAACAATGAGAGGCAAGTGGAACGGCTAACCGGATAGCCTAATTGTAGCTAAACTTGATCCTGGACCCAAAGAGGAGGAAGAATCATGAAGTTCAGTAGCGAAATGGCCTATAAGAGCGCAGACGAAATGATGTTTGGAACGGCTAAAAAGCCTGTGAAAGCCAAGCGAGGTCTGGTATTCGGAGGTGGGCATGTAATCCCTGAAGTCGTTCCCCATCCTCGGCCCGGCAGTGAAAAGACAATGAAGTCATTATTGCGCGAGTACGAAAGGGCGAACGGTGACGCTTTAGAAAGATGTGTCATAGTAGGACACCCGCAACTTATGATAGAGAATGAGCACATCTTTCAGATGACGCATAACCCCAAATGGGGGGGAGAAATCGCTGCCCAGACAGCAAAACAGATGGATGATTATCTACAGAAATATGGTCTTAAAGCAGCTTATCGCTCTACCATAGCCGACCTGCGCAAACCCGACATGGTGAATATGAGGGACTCCGATTACACACGAGAAGTCCTCGAGTCCTTTGAGGAATGCGCCAAGTATGCCGACATAATCTCTATTGAGTCCATGGGCGGCAAGGAAGTTTTCGATCACGCCATTATCAGAAACGACATCGCTGGGCTCCTTTTTGGTCAGGCAGTGCTGGGCGGCATAGACATGGAATGGATGTGGAACCAGATCGTGGCTATAGCCAAGAAGTACAATTGTATAGCCGGTGGTGACACGAACTGCGCTGAAGCAAATACCGCAATGTTTATGGCTGGTGGTTTCCTTTCTAAGGATGTGCCTCACACTTTAGCCGCTCTGTCACGAGCCATCTGCGCCAGCCGAACAATAGTGGCCTATGAATGCGGAGCGACCGGTCCCACCAAGGACTGCGCATACGAAGACCCGATCATCAAGTCTGTTACAGGTGTGCCGATCTCCTGTGAAGGAAAGACTAGCGCCTGCGCCCATGCAGATCTATGTGGCAACGTCATTGCGGCCGTGACCGATGTTTGGTCTAATGAAGCGGTTGAGTATCACGATATGTTTGGCGGCACCACTACCGCAGTGTTTACGGAAATACTCGGTTACGACGTTGCAGCGATGAACGCCGCGATAGATTTGGGGTATCAGAAAGAATTTCAGGCATGTCTGGTGAACTCTGATAAATACCGCGGCTGCCATGGCTTTATGCTAAGTCCTGATAACGCATGGCAGATTGGCAAAGCGCTCGTGGACAATAATGCGAGTCTCTACTCTAGAGGAAAGGCGGCCGCAATGAAATGCGGGGAGCTTATGTTAGGCGACCCAAAACTAAAGCTCACTGTGTTTGAAAAGGAATCACTAGAGGGTTACATGAAAGATATGAAAGCTCTACCTGCTAAGGAAACGGATTTCATCGACATGTGCCTGAAGAAATACTCCAAAGTGAAGGGATTCCAACCTAAAGCATACGGTCTGTAAGAGACCAATACGAAAGAGTGGGACCGTCCTTAAGATGGTTCCACTCCATCTCGGTTCATAAAGTTTTTTGTAACAACAAAAATATCTGTGACGCGAACGGTCCTGCTATTATGAGACCAAGGCCAAGTGACGACGGGAGTATTTTCTCGTGGGGTAACAGAAAATAAGCTTCGGCCTAAAAAGCTACTGTTTGATCGTAGCATTGTCCCTTTGATAATCAAGCATTTACCTGCAGACTGAAGAAGGCGATATTCGTTGGTTTTGAATAATGTGGGTAGCGCTGTTAGCATGATGTACGGATTGTTCGCGGATTTTGACCAGCCTTTTTTTGAAAAAGGTTTCTCCGATGGTCACATACCATCTTCTTTAGGGGGATAAAAATGGCAATGCCGGTGCTTATCGCTATCGGCGCGATGTGGTTTGCTGTCGCATTATTCTTTCTGGGCAAAGCCGAGCCTAAAGGAACCGGGGCCATCACGGGGTTTGTAGGCGCTATCACGGTCTTGGGTGCGATACTTCAGGTCGCTGTCTTCAAGGATCCGTTTGTGGCAGGGTTATTGTTCGCACATGGGATCTTTTATTGCTCAGTATCCTACGCCTTGCTGGCAGGTCTGGAGGACCTGAGGTCAGTCGGCAATGTAAGTCTTTACACCGCGTTTGTGTCTGTCATCTATATGGTCATCTTTTTTACCGGTGGACCGGTGTTGGAGGGCGGCAAACTCTTGGTCGCCAAAAGTAATTATCTTGCGTTCGCTTGCGCAGGGTATGCGGTTCTGACATTGGAGGTCTGGCTCAACGCTTATGGCAAGTTCCCCAGCTCGGCGCTAGCCTGGTCACTAATTGTCTGGGTTGTTTTTGGTTTATGGGTACCCGCGTTTTATATGATGGCCGGTGGACGTTTTCCATTCTAAAAATGGTCAGATAATTTTTTCAACGATGGGCAGTTCATGCCAGTCAGGTTTTACAGTTGCAGTTGTTTTCAACAAGGTGTCAGTGTTTTTTAAACCGCGCGGTCGAGCGCTAGTTATGCTGGGAATCGCTGCGCAGTTTCTTTCTTAAAAATAGACGGATTTGGCGTCTCTATGTCTGCTAACCGGGCTGATCTATCTCGGCGGATTGTCCCGGTTGCAGGCGCGAGTGTTGCTTGAAAGAACAGTCGTTAGAGACGCTTTTCCGTTACCTTGACGAAGAGAAGTTGTCTGCTAAAATCTCGAGTATTATAGGGATTCTCAAAAGTCTTTTCGGTTAAGCTGGGACGGATGCTCAAAACCTGCCACCATTCGGTAAAAACTTTTGAGAACTGCTATAATATTCCGATCTCTTAACGAGTTCTTTCTTTAGTTGAGCTTGGAAGGGAGGATCTATTGACCCCGAGCATCTAACAGGAGGCTTTTGTGATAGTTAATGTCGTCTATGGTTTCCTCGGCGCTGGGAAGACCACCTTCATTCGTTACATAATGGAGAACCCTCCCGAGGGGGAGAAAGTGGTCATCCTTGTAAATGAATTCGGGGAAATAGGCGTTGACGGTTTGATTTTGTCCAGCATAGGAGGGCAAACCGCCGAAGTTGTAGAGTTACCATCAGGTTGCATCTGCTGTACTATGGCTGGAGATTTCCGACGTCAAATGCTGGAGATCCATGAGCGGTTGTCGCCGGATCGGATAATTGTGGAGCCTACCGGTGTGGCGACTATATCCCAGATTATGCAGATTCTTGAGGGTGAAGATTTACGAGAGCTGTTTTCAGACCTGAGGCTTATTCATCTCCTGGACGCCTCTGAGTTCATGTCATTCATAAAATCTCATCGTAGTTTCATCGAAAACCAGATCCGAAGGAGTAATTCGGTATTACTGAACAAAATCGATCGGGTAAAGCCTGTTATGTTGAATCTTCTTATAGAGTCTATCAAGGAGATAAATCCCGATGTCATGGTCTACCCAACCAGTTTCGGCCGATTAAATAACTCAGCACTCGAAGCAATTTTGGGGATTTCCAGTCGTGGCAATGATGGATTGCAAATCCAGTCGGAAGACGAGATAGACCATGATCATGGACTAGCGGATCAATTTGAGTCTTATGGAAAAAGGCTATTGAGTTCATTTTCTCGAAAGCGATTAGAATCTTTCTTTGAAAAAATGACATCTGGGAAATATGGTAGAGTGGTCCGTGCAAAAGGTATTTTTGAAACCCCCGAAGAATGGATAAAACTTGAACTGGCTTCAGGAGAAGTGCGCGTTGATGTGGTCCCTGCCTGTAAATTCGGCGTGATTTCCATTATTGGCCAGGAAATTGCGAAAGAAGCGTTAGACGCCTCGTTGGCTGGATGTCTGATGAGGTAGAGACATTGGAGGTATGGGATATGCGCAAAGACGACCAAATATTGGTCCGTGTCCGGTGTCTCAAAGGAATACAAGAGGCATTTGTGCTCGAAGAAGGCGACCGCTTCCGGCTCTTGGAGATAGAAACTGAAGCCGAGAAAAAGGCTTTTATGGGCTTGGGAATGTGCTACAACAGTGGGATTCGGGAAGTACTTCGGCTTCCTGTGGTTGTTGTGGCGATTACAAATATGGATTTTGATTGGGGATGCCAGGCCCACATTCTTCTCAAGAAAGGTGAAGAAATTGTAGGCGAGGAAGTTCGAGACCTAACTCGAATTCAAGAGCTGGAAAAGGACGAAAACGTCTGGTTTCTTCACAAGAATTTTGTAATTTACAAAGATAAAGTTGATTTCCCCAATGATATAGTTGAGAAAAAATGCTGCTTTGAATTACCCGCCCTTACCCAAGGACAGTCCGCCCCTCGTTTTCGAGAATTTACCAATTACCTTTATTGTTCCCCTTCCACCGCAGGAGATGTGTTTTTGAAGAAAAAATACTATCAGGATACGGACGAATGGGGCACAGGGACGGTGCTACTAGGATTTAAAGAAGGTTAGAGAGGTCTTTGCCGCATTTTAAGCACATGACACTGCGGTCTTTGTCCAATTTTATCATGGCAAGGTGGCCGGATTCCTCCATGTGGAGACGTTTCACGGTGGACCAGTATTGTTTGACTTCGGTGCATGACATGTAATGCCCAACATTTTTTTCCGCGTCCGTGTGCCATGCCCCACAGCGGGTACAAGCTTTCATGGGAGCATATCTCCATTTAATTCACAATTTTATAAGGATTTAACACTCAATAATAACAAACTAATTATAATATATAAATGTTCACTTTCCCAGGATACACCCCCAGACCAAGGCTGACCATAAGAATGCCTCTTTGTCCAACCCTTCCAAAATGGGTCAGTTTCGTGAGCAGTCAAACAGATGGGTCAGTTTTCCCGAGCATGGGTGGGTTAATTCTGGTGAGTGTCAAGGGGTTGTAATTTAATACATTTGTTCTGCTTTTCCAATCTAACGGCCAAGCTAACCGGGCCGCGGTTTCTTGCGCGTCCGGGTTGAGCGCCGTGTTAAGGGGACCGTATGGGTTAAGGCCCCCGCCTGCGGAGAGACTGTGTGTCCAAAAACACGAGCAGTCTCTGGCATTGGGTTCAGGGTGCTTTTGAGACCATGTTGGAACGAATGCAGCGTGTACACACCTTCACCCGTTTTACACCCTTGCCGTCAGACGAAAGAACTCTTACTTTCTGGAGGTTTGGCAAAGAAATCTTTTTCGTTCTGTTATGAGCGTGGCTGACATTATAACCTCTTAGAGGTCGCTTGCCGCATACTGCACAAATTCGAGACATCTTCTTTCTCCTACACAATTTCTAGGCATCACGTGTTATCTTCTTCCAATTCACTTGGACGCCTGGACAAAGGCCATCCTCAATTGGAAGAGTGTTTCCGCCATGATTTTTTGTTCGTTTTCCGTTAGATTTCCACGAGTTTTCTCTTCCAGAAGAGCCAACAGATCTATGGTCTGCCGAGCTGCCTGGATGTCTTTTCTCGGCTCATCAGAGCCCGGAATTTTTATAAGCCCAAGGTGAAAAAGGGCTGTTTCTGCCAAACTCAAAATGAAAGAGCCAAAGTCCATAGGCGGAAGCGACTTTGAACGGACTGCCTCGGTCTCCGGTTCCCCGGCGACAGATTCGCCCTGCTTGTTTTCCGTCTCCGGTTCTGCTTCTTTTCGTAGTGCCTCTCCTTCTGTATTGAATCTGCGCTTGTCGGTAACTTTGAACCCTTCAGTTTTATCCGATTCTTCGTTCATACCGTTCCTCCCTTGGCTTTCAATAGCTCCCTCGTCACAGACCTTTTCTCGGATCAATCGGATTGCGTCGCTCGAATTCAGCGACCAGATCATGGGAGACAGAATCCATTTTTTCAGGAATGATCACGTTCGCCGTCACGAAAAAATCACCCCTGATCTTGTCCTTGAGTGACGGAAAGCCCTTTCCCTTGAACCTGAAACTGGTTCCTGACTGCGTTCCCGGAGGAATCCTAAGGGACAACCGACCATCCGGCCCGGGAATCTCCACCTTGGCACCTAGAATTGCCTCGCCAATCGTGATCGGCAGCGACAAATAAATGCCGGCGCCTTGACGCCTAAAAAATTCATGCGGCTCCACCGTTATGTCCAGATACAGATCTCCTGGAGGACCGCCTCTAGATCCTGGAGTCCCTTGGCCAGGCACCCGTATCCTCGATCCGGTATCCACGCCGGCCGGTACATGGACATCGATCTTCCTGTCCATGACGGTTACAAACGCATGAACTCCCTGGTACGCTTGAATGAAGTCCACCTTTAGGCCGTATTCCAAGTCTCTCCCCACTGCCGGTCTGCCCCCTCCGTAAGATCTGCCTGAATGGTTCCTGAAGAATTCGGAAAATATCTCTTCGAAAACGCCTCCACCTGAAGACCTCCCGAGATTGAAACCATACCCGCCATAGGGAAATCCGTGTTGTCCAAACGGACTCTTAGTCCCAGGTGCGCCGAATCCCGTGAAGCCCGGATTCATGCCTTCGTGACCGAAACGATCGTACAGGCGCCTCTTCTCAGCGTCCGAGAGGATCTCATAAGCCTCCGACACTTCCTTGAATCTGCCTTCGGCGGCCTTACTATTATTATTCATGTCCGGATGATGCCGCCGCGCGAGTCTCCGATAAGCCCTCTTTATTTCCTCTTCAGAGGCCCCTCGGTTAACACCAAGAACACGATAGGGATCATTTTTTGTCATCTGTCTTATGACTCAGACCGTTTCGCTTTTTATTGGACAAGTTGGAGGGCATGTACACCCGCTGCTGCCGACATTTTTTTGATCACGTGTGGTTACGAACACAAAGCCAACCGGGCTCAACGCTCCAAGAAAACTATTCTGCCCGCGTGAATCAGCAAGGATATCCTTCTGACTCCTGTTCCCAAATACCCCCCTCGTAAATCGCTGTCAAAAGAATTATTATTCGGACATTAAACCAAAAATCATCAATTTGACATCTGGTCATTTCACCAAAAAGGCCTGACCGATCCTGATCCGAATTGTCAACCGGAGCACACTATTGAAATAGTTCGATCACAATCTTCCGGGGTCTTGGGGAGCATCACCTCTAACACGCCGTCCACATACGTTGCCTCAACTTTATCGACGTTCACCTGCCCAGGCAAAGTAAAGGCCCGTTCAAATCCCCCGTGGGTCCTCTCAATTCTGTGGTACACAGCGATTCTGGGATCAGACTCAATGAATCGCTCACCGGATAGAGTCAGCGTACTTCCGTGGACCTCCACACTAATATTGTCTTTACCGACACCCGGCAACTCTGCTCTGAACACGTAGGCATCAGGGGTTTCAAATATGTCTACTACCGGGAACCACTTCACCCGCCTTTTCCGGCGACCTTCATCCGTGCTTGCTCCCAGTATGCGCTGTGCGGTCTCCTGCAGATTCAGCAGATCTTTTAAGGGGTCCCATTTGTTCAGCGTCATGAATCAAACTCCGGATCGGCTACTACAATGATTTTCTATCACTTCTTGAATTGCATCTCAAGAGTACGTCTTTTTGTAGATGGAGTCAAGACCAAACAAAAACCGTTGAATCCGACCAATATTCAGTTATTTGACTCCGATATAACGTAGCCTGCGTTCCTCAGCTTGTCCACCAGAAGCTGTCCCTTCCCTTTGGGAGCCAGAATTGTGTGCGTGACAGCCTTCCCTTGCACTTTGGCTGGAAAGACCGGGCCGGATGGTTTAACCTTTAGGTTTATCTGAAGAATTGCTCGGGGAGGATCTCCAGTCATGCGGGCAATATCGGCTACTGAGAGATCCCTGGTGAGGACGATTCCGGTGACCTGATCGAAACCGACCGAAGAATGGGGCTTGAACTTCAGTCCATATACGGATCTGTTCGAACTTATGACTGACAAAGCAATCCAGCGGCAAATCAACTGTTCGGCTACCGGGGGCAATGGGATATCCCAGAACGAGTTAGAATTCCATTTCAACTGCGAGTCCTGTATTATTTTCGGAGATGTTACATAAGCCGCTGCTGCCAGAAGCCAACTGCCTCCGACCAGATCTTTCCGGATAGCCTTGATCCGTGAAGCGAAGCACCTCGTGGAGAGTTCCAGATCCATTCGGTCGTCGTGCCAGTTATCATCGGACATTTCGACCCCCTCGCTGGAGGTACAAGTCGTTTCAAGAAGCCAGACCCCAACCCCGGCAGACTTTGACGAATTTCGCTGGACTCCTGATAAAACAGGCTCAAGCAATGCAAATTCCAATGGAACGCCCTCTTTCCGAAAAACCTCTTCGATAAGCCAACTGTATCGGGTCTTTTCCGTCAACCAGTCTGCAAGGACGCTCCCGGCATCCAGAAGCAGAAAGTTCACTTGGGAAACAATCCGGGATCGAACGTCCGGTCGGTCGAGCGGGATGAGTTCGCCTGCAAAGGTGAGGGGCTTTTCGAGCGTGGATTTCGGTAGTTGGTATCGGACAGGAGTATGAACTTGCTCCGTCTTGGTTTCGGTGGTGGATGCCCACAAATGGCAACCTACTCCCCAAGACAGAATCACAAGTGGCACGATTATGAATTGCCATAAAGTCCGCCTGGCAATCATGGACAGCTCCACCTCACACGTGTTTGTAAGTCCGTTGCCCCAATAAAGTGTGTCACCGAATGAAATCAGCTCACTATTTTTCATGTACCGTCAAGGAACAGTTTACTTTTTTGTATATTTTCAGGCTCACATCTTCCGGCCGGCCAGTTCCTTTTCCAGTTTGAGCAGCTTGTCCTGTACTATTATGTTGTCAGGATTCACGCTAAGAGACTTTCTGTATGATTCTGCCGCCTCCTCCTTCCTGTTGTTGACCAGCAGTATATCTCCCAAGTGTTCGGCAATTATAGGATCCATCTTTACTTTTTGAACTGCCTGCTCCAAATAACGGAGGGCTTCGTCGGCATCTCCCCTCTTGTGGAGAACCCAGGCCATGGAATCCATTATATATCCGTCATCGGGCTTGAGTTCCAAAGCCCGGCGAATCAGCCTTTCCCCCTTGTCGATATCCTTTCCTGATGTGACAAGCGTGTACCCGATGAAATTGAGAGCCCCTGCGTCATCGGGTTTTTCTGCGAGGATTCTTTCCATCTCGGTCAGTCCTCGGGACCTTCTCCCACTTTTTTCCAGGGCGTTACCGAGAGAGTAACGGATTTTGGAATCCTTGGGGTCAATCTCCAAGGCCTTTTCGTAAATCTTTGTCGCTTCGTCGAATCGGTAAAGCTCCTCAAGGATCGAACCCTTGATCTGAAGCAGATCAGTGTCTTTTGTATCGGGATCAATGGTTTCATCGATGTACCGTATTGCTTTGCCCAGATCCTTGTTTCTCAGAAATATGAGCGACAGCATAATTCTCGAATTGACAAAGGTCGGTTGCCCTTTGCGAATTTGCACGAATTCTTTTTCGGCTTCTTCAATTTTCCCTTGCTCTTTGAGAACTCGCCCCAAGTGAAATCGGACCTGATCCCATCCCGGTTTGGTCAGCAGGATACTGTCAAGAACTTCTTTAGCCTTGTCGTACTGCTTCTGTTCAGCCAGTATGAGCGCCATTTTGATCTGAATTCCAAGATTTGACGGAGCAAGCTTTGCCAGTTCTTCGAACACCTGATAGGATTCGTCGAACCTTTTCTGATTTGCCAGTACTTGCCCCAGATTGAATCTGGCACTGATATTAAAAGGATCTAGCTTAATAGCTTCTCTGAAATGCTCTTCCGCCTCCGAATATTTTTTCTGAAGAACGTATACCGATCCCAGTTCCATGTGGGCTTGAGGGGCCGTGTCACTTCTCTTATCAAGAATTTGATTGAATAACTCGATGGCTTTGTCGTACTTCTTATCCTCGACGTAGACTTTCCCCAGGTAAAAGTAGCCTTCGCGTTCTTCCGGAAACTGTTTGATCATTCTCAAGAAGGTCTTTTCCGCGTCGGCCAGAAGATCTTGTGAAGCTTGTAAAGACCCCAAAAAAACATAAAGGTCCCTATCGTCCGGTTTCAACTCCAGAGCCCGGCCATAAGCCTCTGTCGCTCTCGCACGATCATTGGTCACCGTGTAGATCTTGCCAAGTAGCGAATATGCTGCATCCTGAACAGGATCGAACAAGGTTGCCAGCCTGGCCATTATCAGAGCGTCGGCAATTTTGCGGTTGCGAGCAAGAATGGTTCCGACACGGGCGCTCAGATAGGCTGACGTGGGATCTAAGGCTAGGGCCTTACGCAAGTAATTCATTACAGCTTCGTGGTCGCCTGCCGACTCTGCATTTTCTGCCATCAGGAAGAAGAACCCTGGATCTTTCTCCAAATCAGGTTGTTGAATCTTGCTGGGGTCCGGGACAAAGTCCGTGTTTTTTGCGCCTGATGCAGCCGCAGTGAACGCGAGCAGTATTACAGTCACTAATAGCGTAGCTTTCGAAAATGGTTTAATGTTATTCATGGTCCTGTCCTCAATGTTGAGCAAACTTCCTGAGCACTAAGGGATCCCGGAAGCCCGCAGCTCTCCGATAGCATCCTCATACGGTGGATGACCGAAGACAGCACTGCCGGCCACGAAGACGTTTGCGCCTTCTCTGACTAGATCCGGCGCTGTTTTGGGACTGACTCCCCCGTCGATCTCAAGGAGAATCTCATGCCCGGATCTGTCGATGATTTCACGGATGGCCCTCACTTTTGGCAGCATACTTCTGATGAATGTTTGACCTCCAAATCCGGGGTTGACCGTCATTATCATGATCACGTCGAGTTCCGTCAGGACATGCTTTACCACTTCTACGCCGGTGGACGGGTTCAACGCTACTCCCGGCCTCATACCAAGTTCACGTATCCGCGTGAGAGTTCTATGCAGGTGATTAGTTGCTTCCGGATGCACGGTAAGGATGTCGGCTCCGGCTGCTCGAAAGTCGTCCAGATAGTGGTCCGGATCCACAATCATAAGGTGGACGTCCAAAGGAATTTTAGAAACCTTTTTTACCGCCGAAACCACCAAAGGGCCTATTGTGATATTCGGAACGAAAAGGCCATCCATGACGTCCAGATGAAGCCAATCCGCTCCTGATTCCTGAACTGCCCGAACCTCGTCTCCGAGGCGCGTGAAATCAGCGGAAAGTAAGGAAGGTGCAACCAGAATATTGTTTTTTGCTGCCATGAAATTCCTCAAAAAAGCCGGGTCAGAGATGGTGACGCTCATTGTTTCACGTCACGTTCGCGATACCGGTGGAGACCAGACTTGAGCCGTTAGCGAAAAAACGGCGTGACTACATTTCAACACCGTTGATCCGGTAGCCGCATTTCGGACAGAGGCCGGACTCACTGGTACATTTCTTTACGCTGTAGCCGACCCTATCGATGAGAAGATCAGAGCAGCCGGGACAAAAAGTTTTCTCACCGGGATCGTGCGGAACGTTTCCTGTGTACACGTAATCCAGCCCTTCCTCAAGGCCGATTTGCCTAACGTGCCTGAGAGATTCCACTTCGGTGGGAGGCAGTTCCTGCTCCTTGTACCGCGGGTAAAAGCGGCTCACATGCCACGGCGTTTCCTTTCCCAGGTCGGTCCGGATGAATCCGGCCAGTTCTCGAACTTCTCCGGGATCGTCGTTGAGCGTCGGGATCAGCAGGGTTGTTACCTCCACCCATATTCCCAATTGCTTCATGAACCGTAGCGAGTCCAAGACCCCCTCAAGACGGGCGTTGCAGTACTTCTTGTAGAATCGATCGCTAAACGCTTTCAAGTCCACATTTGCCGCATCAATTAACCCTTTGGAGTCCTCGAGCATTTCCCGAGTCATATACCCGTTGGTAACCCAAACATTTAGTAGTCCCAGCTTTCTGGCCTCTACCATTGTGTCCCTGGCCAGCTCATAGTAAATTGTCGGTTCCGTATAGGTGTATGCGATACTCCTGCAGTTGGCGCTGACTGCCAGTCCGGCTATCTGTTCGGGAGAGTACTTGTCTCCGACTATGCGCCCGACTTCTCTAGGCATTTGAGAGATTGAATGGTTTTGGCAGAATGAACACCGAAAATTGCACCCCACTGTGGCGATGGAAAAGGATTGAGTTCCGGGCGCGAAATGAAAGAGTGGCTTCTTTTCGATTGGATCCACGTTAGTGGAGACCACCTTGTCGTACACGAGCGTATAAAGAGTTCCTTCCTCATTAAGACGGACGCAGCAGATACCCTTCTTGCCGGATTCGACCGTGCATCCGTGCCGGCAGAGGTGACATTTTACAAAATGTGAGTCCAGTTTTTCGTAAAGAGCTGCTTCTTTCATCACGTGTTCTCCCCGAGACTACCCAAGAGACGAAGACTCAGCCCGTCGAAGCTTCCATTGGACATTAGGAGCACGACATCTCCTGTTTTCAATGAGTTAAGGAGATAGTGGAGAACTCCTTCCGTATCTTCAAAGGCATAGGCGTTCTTTCCTCTGAGATTCAGGTCTGATGCCAACATGTGAGAATTGAATATGTCGGACTCGTCAGACCCGTCCCTGTGTACCGGTTCCCTCAGTACTATAAGATCAGCGCTGAGGAATGCCGGCACATAGAGTTTTTGAAAAACCGAACGCCTGCTCGTGTTACTTCTCGGCTCAAATACCGCCACCACGCGACGATTCGGAAACCTGGAACGCACTGCAGCGCAGGTTTCTCGTACTGCAGTAGGGTGATGAGCAAAATCATCAATAATTAATATGCCGGACTTCTCTCCAACAATTTGTTGTCTCCTGGCAACGCCATTGAAGGACTCAAGAGAACTCAAGGCTCTGCTAAACTCTATCCCCACCGCTTCCGAGGCGGCCACCGCTGCCAGGACGTTCAATGAATTATGAATTCCCATGACCGGCAAAGTTCCGGAGTGCTCGGCCACACCATCTTTCAGAATGGTAAGCTTCATCCCTTTCGTGGTGTCCTGAAAAGATGCCAGGACCAAATCTGCGCCGGCCGCCGTTCCGTATGTCTTTACGGAGACTTTAGATTTTGTGATGATCTGACGAACGGTCGCATCATCCCGATTAGCTACAAGACACCCACCCTCATGAATAAGATATGTGAAACTAAGGAATTGCTGTTGAATTGTGTGCAGACTGTCGTAGATGTCCGCATGGTCAAATTCGCAAGAGGTTACAAGTCCTATATGAGGCGAATAATGTAAGAACTTTGGTCGTTTGTCAAAATACGCCGTGTCGTACTCGTCTCCCTCCACTATGAAAAAAGAACCTTTCCCCAAACGATAATTGCTCTCAAAATTGTTGGCAATTCCTCCTATCACGAAACTTGGGTCCAAGCCATTCTCGTGAAGGATCCAAGCCAACATTGAGCTGACAGTGGTCTTCCCGTGAGTACCCGTAACCACAAGACAGACATTATCTTTAATGAAGTACTGATTCAGAGACTCGGGCAAGGAAGCATACGGTATTCCGCTTTCTACCATCGCAATGGCCTCGGGATTGGTCCTGCGAATGACGTTTCCGACCACCACCAAGTCGGGTGGAGGTTGGAGGTTTCCGGCGTAATAACCTTCCATGACGTGTATGCCCAGATCATTCAGAAAATCACTGACCGGCGGATATATGGACTGATCTGACCCGCTCACCCTAACTCCAGTCGAGTGAAACAGTCCTGCTAATGCAGATATACCAGTCCCGCCGATTCCCATCAGGTGAACGTGAGCAGGCGCGTTAGGCAGGACGGGTCTTTTGAGGCTCATTGTTCCCAACACTTTTTTCATTGAGCAGTGTTGCTATCATCACGCCTTACCCATGTCAAGAATCGCAAGAGAACAAAGACAGTTGTGATCCATTGTCATCGGAGCCGGAATGCCCGGCCGGTCTTGCAACCACTCAGGGATGTTCAACTCTTGGAAGGAGCGTAGTAACATCTCTTGGGAGACTCAACCAATCCCTTTTTCTTCAGAGAATCAATGATGTTGGAGACTTCTTTGGATTCCATGTCCAACGATTTCGCCACATCTCCCGGTCTGACCGGTTTTGCAAGCTTCTTCATTTCGTCGAGAACAGTCTTTTCCTTGTCTTCCATTGACAGCATCTCCTTCACGGATCTTACTTGGAATTTTTTTCCGGCCTTTGCGACCACAAACAAAATAATTGTACGATCTGAAATTGACTTCTGCAACATCAAACAGAACTTGGCCTCAATGATTATTTGCGAACAGAGGGCACGTCTGATAAGAATTCGATAGGGGAGTCGAGGGCTGCGCGTGAAGGAGAGAAGTCATGCTTACAAGATACCCCAAGGAGATTGTGAGCGCTGATGGAATTCGTATCATTCTTCGTCCCGTGATGCGGGAGGATGAGAAAAGTCTAAGCGAATTCTTTTCCAGGATCCCTGAGGAAGAGCGCTGGTTTCGAAGACATAATCTGGCTGAACCGGCAGTGTTACGTGAATGGATCGAAGATCTTGATCAAGGACGCATCATTGTGATCGTGGCGGTCAATACAATCGACAACGAAATCATAGCAAACGTAAGGCTCCACCGGAGACCCACGGAATGCCTCCGTCATCTGGCCCACTTGCGCATAATCGTAGACCCCAGGTACCGTCATCGGCGTATAGGCACTCAGATCCTTCTGAATATCATAGAACTGGCAAAGGATATGGGTATAGAAAAGCTGGTGGCCGAATTTGTGGCCGGTATAGAAGAAACGGCTGTGAAGGGAGCCCGTAAACTGGATTTCTTCGAGCAGGCCGTACTGAAGGACTATGTGAAGGATTCTCAAGGAAATTACCACGACCTGACCATAATGGTTAAGACTCTGCATCAAGGCATGAGCGACTTCTAATAGCAAGGAAGCGAGTATATGATTTTGGAATACAAAGACATTCTGGTAGACTCCCGCGGTGAGATCGGTTTGATGACCCTGAACTCCCCGCAAACCATAAACGCCCTTTCGAGAAACATGATAGCGGAGATCATCGCTGCGCTTGAGACTTTCAGTGGGGATGGGAACGCAAAAGTAATAATTATAAAGGCCAACGGGAAGCATTTTTGCTCTGGTCACAACCTGAGGGAAATGGTGAATGGAAGTCGTTCTGATTACAAATTTATTTTTGATCAATGTACTCGTATGATGAATCTTATTCACGACATTGACCAGATAGTCATCGCTCAGGTACACGGGATAGCTACGGCAGGAGGCTGCCAGCTCGCTGCCGAATGTGACCTCGTTGTTGCCGAGGAAAAAGCACGTTTTGGAACACCGGGGGTCAAAATAGGTCTTTTTTGCACGACACCGATGGTTGCTCTATCCCGAAGCGTGGGTCGCAAGATCGCCCTGGACATGCTCTTATCCGGCAGGATGATATCGGCGCGTGAGGCGGAGATCCACGGGCTTGTAAGCCGGGTCGTACCTTCCGACGAACTGGAGAAGGCGACCATGGATTTGGCAGAGTCAGTAGCGGAAGCGAGCCCCTTGGTTCTCGGTATAGGAAAACGCGCGTTTTACAATCAGATAGAACTTGATGAACGTCGGGCTTATGACTACGCCGTGAACGTTATCACTCTCAATCTCATGGCCGAAGACGCACAGGAGGGGATCGGAGCTTTTCTTGAAAAGAGAAAACCCACATGGCGTGGACGATAGGTTGTTCTGAATGGGGTCAGGCCTTGAAACATAAGGTCCGGACCCGTTCATTCTGTGAAGTCGGGTCTTAAAATATTGTGGTGTGATACCATGTATCAAGCCGAAACTTCTCCTTTTGTTCCGCCTCAATGTGGGGGCTGGGACCTGGAAAAACTTGTCCTGGCGGCTCAAAGCGTTAAGGAAAACGCCTCAGTGCCTCTCAGCCGATTTCGCGTGGGAGCCGCGGTGCTCACTAGGAACGGCAAGATTTTCGAAGGGTGTAATACTGAATCACTTATTCCAGTACTCGGGGTTTGCGCAGAACGCAACGCCATTAATCATGCCCTTATTCATGGCGAACGTGATTTTCTGGCAGTGGCCGTAGTATCTGATCTAAACACCCCTCTTCTTCCCTGTGGCACGTGCCTGCAATATATCCAGGAATTCGCCCGCCAGGAAGGGAGAGACGTGCTTGTCATCGCCCAGGGGCGGACAGGAGACCGCATTATCACGAGCTTGAACGAGCTTTTTAAAGGAGGATTCTCTCCTGAGACATCCGTCAAGGATATTCAGGAGTCGTTCAGGTGGACTACGGAAGATGTGACTTAGCGAAATATCTATAGGAATTGCCCGTGAAATCCCAACCGAAGGAACGATTCCGTCTGTCAATTCCCCAACCATTGATCTCCACCAGGATGTCATCCGCTTGAAAATGCTTGTCAATTGATCTTGTGATGTAATAGAATCAATATGGTTATTGATTGATTCTAGTTGGTGAACCGGCGATGCTTGAGATTTCCTTAAGAATTGCCTTACCCGGATAGTAGTTTTGCTACTATTCACGGGCACTTGGAAACCCCTGGAGCACTAAACAGATGGCTCCTGGCGCAAAGAGTCCCACACTGAGTGGAGGCCAAATGTCTGAGAGGATTCCTTTCACTGCCGTCGATGACGAAAATCATTTGAAAAGCAACGAAGTGCCGTGTGTCAGCGGTTTGACCTTCCGCAGATTCTTCTCAGTTCCGGACAGGGACCCCATGGAATTAGTGGATTGGGAGAGGCGGTCGGGGATAATCCGAAATGTTGCCGGTGAAGTTATCTTCGAACAAACCAAGGTCGAGGCCCCGGCTTTCTGGTCGGACATGGCCGTCAACGTGGTGGCTTCCCGGTATCTTAGTGGTGCGCTCGGATCCGAGGATAGGGAAACCAGCATAAGACAACTCTTGCTGAGGGTGACTTCGACTATTGCTCGCTGGGGGAATGAGCAGGGCTACTTTGCCTCCACCGAAGATGCCGACGTATTCCAAGATGAACTTCTCAGTCTTCTCCTTCACCAGAAAGCGTCCTTTAACAGCCCTGTGTGGTTCAACGTAGGCGTTGATGCGGCGCCGCAATGTTCTGCATGCTTTATTTTGGGTGTCGATGACACGATGGAGTCGATACTGAACTGGTACTCCCAGGAAGGTATGATCTTCAAGGGTGGGTCAGGCGCGGGAGTAAACGTCTCTCACCTGAGATCCAGCCGCGAGCCGTTATCCGGAGGTGGAACTGCATCAGGCCCCATATCATTTATGAAAGCTGCGGATGCCTCGGCTGGAGTAATCAAATCAGGCGGTAAGACTCGGCGCGCGGCCAAGATGGTTATACTAAATGTCGACCATCCGGACATCCTGGATTTTATCCGATGCAAAGCTGTGGAGGAAAAGAAGGCCCAAGCTTTGATTCGGGAAGGATATGACGGTTCTTTCGAGGGTGACGCCTATGCGACCGTGGCATTCCAGAATTCCAACCACACGGTCCGAGTCACTGATGAATTCATGGAGGCAATCCAGAAGGACGGAGAATGGATAAGCAAATTTGTCCTGACTGGAAACGTTGCCGACACCTTTCGCTCTCGCGACCTGTTCAGAGAGATGGCGCTAGCTGCGCATCAGTGTGGAGACCCGGGGATTCAGTTCGATACGACAATCAATTCCAAGCATACCTGTCCTGAAACGGCTCCCATAAGGTCTTCCAACCCGTGCTCTGAGTACATGCATGTGGATGATTCGGCCTGTAACTTATCTTCACTGAGGCTGACGGCATTCTTGGACGCGAATTGTGTCTTCCACGTGGACGCATTCAGTCATGCGATAGACGTCATGGTGACAGCGCAAGACATACTAGTTGACAAGGCAGCCTATCCGTCCCGGGCAATAGAAAGAAACTCCCGTAGTATGAGGGCCTTGGGCCTGGGATATGCTGACTTGGGCGGGCTTGTCATGAGCCTGGGTTTGCCGTACGATTCTGATGAAGGCAGAGCATGGGCATCAACCGTGACGGCACTGTTGACCGGCCAAGCTTATCGTCAGTCCGCACTCATTGCCTCAGTAAGGGGTCCATTCAAAGAATTCCACAGGAACCGAATGCAGATGTTAGGAGTCCTGAAGTCCCAGAGAAACCATGTGCTCCAGATCAGCCCGTCTCACATACCTAGGGAAGTGTTGGCAAAAGCCGTAACAACATGGAATGAGGCTCTGGAGGGCGGCGAGAATTGGGGATTCGCCAATTGCCAGGTCACTGTGATTGCCCCTACCGGCACGGTGGCTTTTATGATGGACTGCGATACCACGGGAATTGAACCTGAAATCGCTCTTGTGAAACATAAGATTCTCTCTGGTGGAGGAAATCTGAGAATTGTAAATCGGACTGTGGGAAGAGCGTTGGAGCGGCTGGGATACAAACCAATTGAAATAGAGCACATACTGGGAAAAGTGGAAGAGAGAGGTTCAATTGAGGGTATTTCCGGGGTATCATCGGAGCACTTGCCGGTGTTCGACTGCGCGTTCAGGCCGGTGAATGGTGAGCGATTCATATCTTCCGATGGCCATCTCAGAATGATGGCGGCCGTGCAGCCATTCATTTCCGGGGGTATTTCCAAGACCGTCAACCTTCCCGCGGACACTACAGTTGAGCAGATCGAAGAGATTTTTTTCCAGGCGTGGAAGCTGGGACTCAAATCCATCTCGGTATACCGGGATGGCTGCAAAGCCATTCAGCCTATCAGCGTGTCGCCACCAAGCAAGGGCAAATTTTTCGGACCTGTGAGACGGCGGCTGCCGGTGGATTGCAAGAGTGTGCGCCACAAATTCGAGATCGCCGGTCAGAAAGGATACATTCACACTGGTTTTTATGAGGACAGTAAGGTCGGCGAGATTTTCATCCGCATGGCAAAGGAAGGCAGCACTATTTCCGGTCTCATGGACACTATAGCCACCCTTACCTCAATTGCCCTTCAGTACGGCGTTCCACTCGAGGCCCTGGTGAACAAGTTCAGCCACGTGCGGTTTGAGCCTTCCGGATTCACAAGTAATCCTCAGGTGCCTTTTGCCAAGTCATTGACCGACTACATATTCCGATACCTTGGGACGAGCTTCCTGAACAAGGAGCAGCAAGAGGCTGCTGGTCTGTTGCCTGTAGCAGAGCCTTCTTTCCAGACCACTGGAGCCACCGGAACACGCGATCCTTCCAACCCAGATAACAAAATGCGGCAACCCTTTCACCTTCAGTCCGACGCCCCTGCCTGCCATCAATGTGGAGCCATATTGGTCCGCAATGGATCGTGCTACAAGTGTCTTAATTGCGGCGCGACCAGCGGCTGCTCCTGATTCTTGATTGGAGTTGTCCATGTATGAACCTGTTTACCTGAAGACCTTTAAGGCACGGAAATTGGACGACAAGGTTAAACAGGCGAGGGAAATGCTTACGCCATGCCGAGTCTGCCCCAGAGCGTGTGGGGTGAACAGGTTCGAGGGCGAAACCGGGTTCTGTGGACTCGGGGAGAAAGCCGTCGTCTCCTCTGCCAGTCCTCATTTTGGGGAAGAATCACCCCTCGTCGGATCCGGGGGCTCAGGAACTGTTTTCTTCACGTCTTGCAATCTCAAATGTGTCTTTTGCCAGAACTATGAGATCAGCCACCTCATGGAGGGCCGGGAGACCGACTGCCCTACCCTCGGCAGACTCATGTTGAGACTTCAGGACCTTGGTTGCCATAACATCAACTTTGTGACCCCGTCACACGTAGTCCCACAAATTCTCGAAGCGGTTGGCTGGGCGGTTCAAAGAGGCCTGTCTGTTCCGCTCGTGTACAACACTGGTGGTTACGATTCAATTGAAACCCTTGAGTTGCTGGACGGTGTCATTGACATTTACATGCCGGACATCAAGTTCATGGATTCCCGAATCAGTAAGGAATTAATGGATGCTGAAGACTATACTCAGGTTGTTACAAGCGGGATCCTTGAGATGCACAGGCAGGTTGGGGATCTGGAAATTGACAGTCAGGGTATAGCAAAGAAAGGACTACTGGTCCGCCATCTGGTCATGCCGGACGATTCCGCCGGAACTTCCCTGGCCATGCGTTTCTTGGCTCAAGAGGTCTCGAAGAACACATACGTGAACGTGATGAACCAATATAGGCCATGTGGTCTGGCCCGAGAACATGCTTGTACTGACCGTACCATAACTCATGAGGAATATTCACGTGCCGTTGAAACAGCGATGGAAGAAGGCATAACGCGCCTTGATGAGAGGATTGGTTTCAGACTGCGGTTTTTTTGAAAAAAGTGCCTCCTCCGCTCAATTATTCAAATCTCTCAAAAAAAACCTGTTCAACCAACACCTTTCTGCCCTACATTCTTTACGAATAGAGTTGAAACATTATGTTGTTGTCCTCCTGATCCTCCTATGCTTTGTTATAGTGTGAAGAAACAAACCCAAAGCACGAGGCTCCGTCTTTTTTTTTCTTGACAAACCTAAAATAGATATGGCTAACTCAAGCAGGAATGATTAATTAAGTGATGTGCGTATACGAAGTTTTCCGGGTCTTAACAAAGACAGAAAACTCCATCATTTGAATAGAAAGAAAGAAGCTCACATGATCTTACCCATGAGAAAAATGCAGGTTAACCAAAAAGGGCGAATCAAGGCTGTGAACTGTAACGGAGAGCTTGGCCGCCGGATTCGAGACATGGGACTGGTGCCCGGCACAGATTTCATGGTTGTCGGGAGGGCTCCCCTCTACGACCCTGTAGCCATTCGGCTGAAGGGGTTCACCATGACTTTGCGCAACAATGAGGCTGACTTTATTGCCGTTGATACCGATAACCAATAATGCCCAAGCAGATTACCGTCGCAGTGACCGGGCAACCTAATTGCGGCAAGAGCACGATGTTCAATGCGATTACCGGCGCGGCCGCCAGGGTCGGTAATTATCCCGGAATAACGGTGGATCGCCTGGAAGGGCATTATTCACTCTCCGGTTATGACATCAAACTGATCGACCTTCCCGGAACCTATTCGCTTACCTCGTATTCCCCCGAAGAAGTTGTAGCCAGAGAAGTGATCATTGACGAGCGGCCGGACTCAGTCATCAACATGGTTGACGCCTCGGCCTTGGAACGCAGTCTGTACCTTGCGATACAGCTTATGGAAATCGGAGTCCCGATAGTTGTGGGCCTCAACATGATGGATGAGGTCAGGCGAAAGGGAGTGAGAATAGACTCGGCCAGGCTCTCAACCCTTCTCGGCGTCCCTGTGGTGGAATGCACCGCCCGTATAGGCGCGGGCAGACATGAACTCATGGAGGCTGTTGCGAAATTAGCCGAAAAACCGGATCACGCGTGGAGGCCCATAGCCATTTCGTACGGTCATGATCTGGATCCAGTCCTGCTTGAAATGACCCAAAAAATAGAAGAGGCTCATTTCATGACGGATCGTTATCCTGCCAAATGGATTGCGATCAAGTATCTTGAAGCTGACATGAAACTCATAGGGCAGGGAAGGAGCGTGGGGGAGTTAGGTCGGCAACTGGAGGCAATGGTCAAGCGACTGGGCGAGCATACGGAAAAGACCCTCAAGACTTATCCCGAGGCTATTCTGGCCGATTATCGATACGGCTTCATAAACTCGCTCTTGAAACACGGTGTTATCACGAGAGAAGAGGACCTGCGATTCGATATTTCAGACAAGTTGGATCGAGTTGTCACTCACAGATTCCTTGGTCCTGTAATACTGCTCGGCGTTCTTTGGATCATGTTTGACGTGACTTTTAAACTGGGAGCTTACCCACAGGGTTGGATAGAAAAGGGGTTCAGCTTTCTTGGGTCATCGGCTGCCCGCATCATCCCGGATGGATTGGTGCAATCACTTGTGATCAAAGGGATTATTGATGGGGTAGGAGCGGTTTTGAGTTTCACTCCACTGATCCTCATCATGTTTGCCATGCTTATTTTTCTTGAGGACTTGGGCTATATGGCCCGGACTGCATATATGCTCGACCGGATCTTCCGGGTCTTTGGGCTGCACGGGGCCTCGGTCATGTCCTTCATAATGTCGGGGGGTATTCCGGGCGGTTGCGCCGTACCAGGCGTCTTGTGCACGAGGACTCTGAAAAGTCCCAAGGAGAGGCTTGCTACAATATTTACGGCGCCGTTCATGGTTTGCGGCGCAAAGACAACAGCCTATTTGATGCTCACGGCTGCATTCTTTCCAGGTTCAGCGGCTGCGGCCATGTTGGTCATAGTCTTGGCGGCCTGGATATTGGCTTTGTCAGTCGCAAGAATCCTGCGCTGGACGGTAATAAGGGGGCCGGCCACTCCCTTTGTAATGGAGCTTCCACCCTACCGGTTGCCCACAGCCCGGGGAATAGCCATTCATACCTGGGAACGGCTGAGACAGTTCGTGACCAAGGCAGCTACGGTGATATTGGGTATCTCAGTAATAATGTGGACTCTGATGACATTTCCGCAGTTACCTCAGGATCAGGTAGACGCTTTCAACACAGTCAGGGAAGCCGCGAAAGTTGAAATTGATACGCGGGGGGCGTCTGAAGAAAGTCTGCCGTCAGATCTTAGAACGGACTTGATTCACAAGCGTCTCCGGGAAATCGATGCCAGGCAGAGCGAAACAGCACTTAAGTATTCCTTGGCCGGCAGGATAGGCATTGGTTTGGAGCCTGTTTCCCGGCTTGCCGGATTCCCATGGCAGGTTAACATCGCACTTTTGGGAGCTTTTGCGGCCAAGGAAGTCTTTGTGTCCAGCATTGCAACTGCTTATGCGATGGAAACAGTTGACGGTGACGATTCGTCTCGTTTGAGCGAACGGCTCGCTGCCGACCCGGCGTACACCACACCGGCAATTGCAAGCCTGTTCCTCTTCATACTGTTTTACGCCCCTTGCATGGTGACATTAGTCACCATTGCGCGAGAATCTGATTGGAAGTGGGCTCTCTTCGTGCTTTTTGGATCAATATCGTTCGCGTTTGTCCTTTCCGTGCTGGTATATCAGATAGGATCGGCCTTGTCGGTTTTTATGGTTGCGATTTAGTTTTCCCGAATTACGCGAACAAAACAGTTTTTCACCGGGGGGAAACCTTTCGACCGTTCCAGGAGAATGCGCCCTTGTTGCCTGTGCTTTTTACCTTCTTTGCGTCAACTTCAATGTCCGCCGACAGTGTTTTGCCGATTTCAGAGACCATTCTCTCGGCCTCTGCCATGCAGAGGATAACGTTTTCGATATCATCTATTCTTTTCTGATACTCTGTTAGTTCAGAATCCGACTTCAGTTTGTATCCGTTCATATTCATTTGAGAATCTTAACAGCCTCCCGTAACTTGTAGAGATCCGACTCCGATTGAAGATGCACTCTCAGAACCCGTTTGCCTTTCTTCTTCAAGGCCTCGTAGTCACCCAAGGCCTGAGCTGATTTCAGCACGCCGAACGAGTAGGGTTCGCTGGCTATGGCGGCATCCTCAACATCATCGACCGTTATCAGAACAAAAATCCCTTCGTCTGTGCCGCCCTTATGGAACTGACCGGTAGAATGGAGGTATCGAGGGCCAAAGCCCACGGCGGTTGCTATCCTGAGCTTGTCGCGAACAATAGTTCTGATGTCTTGAAGGATCTCACGATTTTTTTCGGAAGGGATTATAAAAGCATTGAACGCGACATAGCTTCCTGGAGACGCAGGATCGAAGAACTTCCCCAAAATGGTTGCAAGATCGGCGTCGTTGATGTCCACCCTGGATCCTTCATTAAGCTTTTGATCCTTAACATAAGCTTGAAGAAGCTTCTTGGTAATGTCCTTAGACTCCTGAACATTAGGCTGATCGAATGGGTTGATCCTCAGAATTGCACCGGCCACTGCTGTGGCAAATTCCCATCGGAACATTTCCCGACCCAAATCGTAAGGTCCATGGAGGCGGAGCGTTACCACTGAATAACCCGCTTTTTCAAGGTCTGAAACCCGTCGGTCGTTTGTTGAGTCGTCGTCCAACCTCAGGTACATGAAAAGGCGATCATTTCCATAGCTTTCATTTTGGCCTACAGGTTCTCCCTCTATGGGCAAGATACCCTTTCCTTCCTTACCTGTACTCTCGGCGACCAGTTGCTCGAGCCAGCAACCGAAGCTGCTGATTTTGGGAGATATGATAAACGTCAACTTGTCTTTGCCGGCCAGGGAAGCCTCGGCCATTATGACGCCCAGCCAGGCCCCTGGGCTTTCCAGAGCCGGAACGTATGGTCCTGAAGCTTCTACCGCTTGGGACGCACGCATGAGCAGGCGGTTCATATCCGCGCCCATAAGGGCAGCCGGAACGAGTCCGAAATAGGAAAGCGCACTGAAACGTCCACCAATATCTGGAGGGTTCAGAAACACTCTTCTGAAACCGCGCTCCGACGCGAGCTTGCCCAGGCTTGTTCCCGGATCGGTTATCGCGATGAAATTACCGCCAGCTTTGGCCCCGAGGACTTGCTCCATCCTGGCCCTAAAATACTTGTAAAGAGACATCACCTCGATAGTGCCGCCCGACTTGCTCGACACAATAAACAGAGTGTGCTCCAGATCGAGACTCTGCTCCAGTTCAAGGATGGAGCCTGGGACAGTCGTGTCGACAACTCTCAGATCCAGGTATCCGTCTGCGGAACCAAAACACCTACTGAACATTTCCGGCGCAAGGCTGCTTCCCCCCATGCCGATGAGAACCGAGCAGGTAAATCCTGAAGACCTTATTTCATCCGCAAAGTCTCGTAGGCGCTGGATTTCTCCTGCCATGATCTCGACAATTTTCAGCCAACCCAGTCTTTGTCCAATTTCCCTATAGGCTCCTGGGTCATCCGTCCATAGAGTCACGTCTCCATTCCAGATGCTTTCTGAAGCTTTTTCTTTGTCAAGTCGGTCGAGAGTCTGGTCAACCCGTCGCTGAAGTTCACCCACGGATGCGGACCTGTGGCCCCACCCTCTGAGCAGACGTGTCCTCTTCTGCCCTACCCCATTCAGCAGTGACTCAAATGATTCTGAAAACGATTTCAAACCATTTTCGAGCAACCGCTCCATGATCTCACTCACGTTCAGACCGAGCTTCTCAAGTTCCGGGAAAATGGCTTGAGCGTGATCCAGATCGTCCTCGATAGTGTGAGCCGGTTTACCGTGGTCCCTATACGCATTGAGCGTTACAGGAGGCATGGTGTTGACTGTTTCGGGCCCAATAAGGGGGTCCACGTAGTACGTATCCGAGTAGGCGGGATTCTTCGTGCTCGTGCTGGCCCAAAGAACCCGTTGAGGACGAGCCCCTTTTTCCCTAAGCAGAGCAAACCGTTCACCGAGGAAAAGTTCTTTGAACACGCCGTAAGCTAATTTGGCGTTGGCTATGGCGGCTTGTCCTGCTAAATCTTTTGCCTGGGCCCTCAAGTTTGGGTCGGATAATTCTTTGAGGAGTTCATCAACAAGGGTGTCGACACGACTGACGAAAAAAGAGGCCACGGAAGCGGGCAGGCATGGATCGCCCCCAGTGGATATCCATGTCTCCAATCCTTCAATATAAGCCGCAGCGGCGTCACGGTACTGCTCCAAAGAAAACATCAAGGTGACGTTTATGTTAACTCCTGCCGAGACCAGTTCTCTCACGGCATCAATGCCCTGCGACGTGGCCGGCACTTTGATCATGAGATTCCTTCGCCCGACTGAATTGAACAGATGTTTTGCCTGGTCTATCGTGGCCGCTCTGTCAAAGGCGGCTTCAGGTGAAACTTCCAGACTTACGTAACCGTCGGCTCTGCTCGATTCCTCGTAAACCGGTTTGAGGAGGTCGGCAGCTTCACGGATATCCGAAATTGCCAGCGTTTCATAGATTTGCTGTACGCTTAGCCCCTGGTCTACCAGCAGGTGAATATCATGTTCGTAAGCCCTGTCAGATCCTATAGCCTTCTCGAAGATTGTGGGGTTGGACGTTACCCCTGAAACACCGTCCTCCCGGATCATTCTTTCAAGCTCACCGGACCGCAAAAGTTCACGGCTGAGGTTGTCATACCAGACGGACTGGCCAAATGCGCGTAAATCTCTCAAAGGATTGCTCATCAACAGCCTCCAGTTCCCCGATTCCCACCCTTGCAAGCCCTAACAATGGACTTGACATAACGCCAAGGGGTAGATAATATTATGATCTATTAATACTACACGAATTGATGCTCGGACTCAACCGAGATGCGCGGGTAGAGAGATGAACTTGAAGGAATATTTGGAGATTCAGGGCAAAGAAATTGAGCGTCACAAGTGGATCGAGTCCGAAAAGGCCGGACGGGACCTTGGTATGGACGCTGCAATTGACTGGATCTTAAAATACGCGGACATTTTCAGCGACCAGTTTAACCGGCAAACCGAGTCATAAAGCGGCCGGGCCAAGAAGGACCCGCCTCATAAGAGTGATTATCGCATGCCAAGGTAAATGATAGGCGCTACGGCTATCCTGTACCAAGCATACGGGGCAAGGGACCAACGCTGGACCAAGGCAATAAACGACTTGACCGCTAAGGCGGCAGAGACAAAAGAGACCAAGAACCCCACCGCAAAAAAGCCAACATCTGAAAATTTTAAGAGATGCCATTCCTTATAAAGATCGTATGAGACTGCGGCTATCATGACCGGAACTGCAGCTAAAAACGAATACTCCGTCGCAGCCCTCCGGTCTGCCCCTGAAAGCAGACCTCCCACTATGGTGCATGCAGAGCGTGACATACCGGGCCACATGGCGATACATTGAAAAAGTCCTACAACAAGGGCCTGTTTGTAACTGAATTGATCCACATCCAGAACGTATGCCTTCGGCTTGTATTTCTCTACAATCAGTATTGCTGCGCCACCGATTCCCAGAGCCCAGGCCACGGTCATGGGGCCGAATAGATATACCTTAATCGCCCGGTGGGCGAAAAAACCTATTACCAAGGCGGGAAGAGTCGTCACAGCCAACAGCAACAAACCTCTAAAACCGCTGAATCGCGGCCCATCAGAACTGCTGTGGCTTGGCACGGGTATAAGACCGACGAATCTATGCCAATAGAGAACCACAACGGCCAGAATAGCGCCCAGTTGAATAAACACATCGAAGCACGATGCCTTCTCGCCGGTAAAATCGAGAAGATTTCCCGCAACAATTAAATGTCCCGTAGAGGAAACCGGCAAGAATTCCGTCAGTCCCTCAACTATTCCCATTATGGCCGCTACCCATAGATCACTCATAAATCGCCTCAACCTTGAAAGAGGCCCGCAGGACCGGTTCCGGACTAAATCCAGCCATTACCGAAAGCGTTTCCGCCAGATAACCGGCCCCTCTTGGGCATTCCCCATTATTTCGCGTCCAACAATTCGACATCAAAAATCAGGACTGCATTGGGAGGTATGACATTGCCCGCGCCCCGTGGTCCGTAGCCCAAGGCCGGCGGTATTGTCAGCTTCGCTCGACTGCCTACGTTCATGAGGGTCAGGCCCTCATCCCAACCTTGGATCACTTGACCCATGCCCAGGGAGAAGCTGAAAGCCTCACCCCTATCTCTTGAACTATCAAATTTTTTGCCATCGGCAAGCGTGCCGGTGTAATGGACGACTACTTTCTGGCCCTTTTGCGGGAGCGGTCCCTTGCCTTCCTGAAGCAATTCCACCTTCAGACCTGATGGAGTAACCATTTCTCTGCCTCCTTGGCTGACGGCAGCCCCCACTATCAAAATCAGGACGGCCGCCGCTGTTATTAGAATGAACTTCTTTTCCAAAGGTATCTCCTTCCCGAGAGAATTTGGACGTCGATTCTTGTAACAGCACTGATGCCTTCTGTCCAGATACAAATTCAACAGTATGGTCTCTTCGGCGGCGGCGGCAAATCCTTGAGCTGCTTGGATAGCCTCTGTGTCACTATCATCAGGTCCAATGTCGGTCGTGCGGACATTTGCAATATCCAAGAAATGTCATGTTTTGGGTACTTGCTTATCAAATCCCATCAAACTTTCGTTTCAATTTTTTTGAGAATATGCACAATGAACGCATATAATTTTTCAAGTGCCTTGAAGAAAGGGCATTGGACGCAGTCATGATGCTCGATGCACAGCTTATAAGTAAGGGTGAGAACCATGATGTAGCTGCGAGGCAAGACAGGCTTCGCAGCGCACAAATCAGTCAAATCTATTCTCAGTCCTCCGGAGGAAGCTTAGCTGCGCTGCTTGGGGGAATAGTCCTTGCTGCAGCTCTTTGGTTTTCAGATCCACGAACCGGCGTGATAGCCTGGGCATTGTGCTATGTGGTTGTGTTCATGGCTCACCTGCTCCTGGTCAGAGCGTTCCATTCAGCAGCCCCCGTGGGAGATGAAGCTTTGGCTTGGGGCAGATGGCATTGGGTGGTAACTACATCAGGTTCTCTGGTTTGGGGGTATGCGGTAGTTTTTCTTTTCCCGCAAGATGTTGTGCATCTCCAGATTTACATGATCATTTTTGTGGGTGGTATAGTCGCCGGGGCTGTTGCGATTTACTCTCCGACCAATGAATACTGGACCAACATTCTCGTTGCACTCGTTCCGCTTTCAGGGCGGTTTTTTTATCAGGGCGGAGAGTACAATGTGACGGTTGGGGCCCTGGGAATCATGTTTGGCATTGTTATGGGTTTCGCCGGCATACGCACCCACAAATTATATGCAGAGCTATTGACCATTCGGTTTGAAAGAGAAGACCTCATTGATGACCTCAGAAAAGAGATCTCATGGCGTAGAGAAGTCGAGAAAGATTTGCGAGAGACTCGGGACGAACTCGAACTTCGCGTAGCTCAGAGGACCTCAGACCTGAAAAAGGCCAATCTTGAGCTATTGGAAGAGATAGCGGAGAGACGTAAGGCGGAAGATGCCCTAAGAGTCAGCGAAAATGCATATCGCTCATTGTCTGCAAATATTCCCGGGATAGTCTATCGAGTTTGGCCACAAGACAACAAGACGCGTTTTTTTGGAAGAGGACTCGAAGCAATAACGGGATTTGCGCCGACCGATATGAATTTCGGTGGGATCAGCGCAATACATCAATTGATTGTGCCGGAAGACAAAGATAATGTGGCACTCTTGATCAAACGGGCGATGGCATACGACAAATCCTTCGAAGAAACGTATCGCATTCGAGACAAGACGGGGAACATCAGATGGTGCACTGACCATGGGAGTTCCGGATCAAGCCGAGAGGAATCTTCGAAACACATTGATGGTGTAATTTTTGACGTCACAGACCGAAAAAGGGCCGAGGATACCATACGAGAATCTGAAGAGAAATATCGTTTGCTGGTTGACAACGCCCAAGAGTCTATTTTTGTTGCGCAGGACGGCCACTTGAAATTCTGGAATCCTGCCACGTTGGAACTCTTGGGCTTTTCCTCGGAAGAACTGGTATCCCTGCCTTTTACACACTTCATTCATCCGGATGACAGGGAAATGGTTTTGGAACGACACCTCAAGAGACTGAGAAACGAGCCGCCACCCGCAGTCTATTCATTCAGAATTGTTAAAAAAGATACAGCAACGTTGTGGGTTCAACTCAACTCGGTTCTCGTGGACTGGGAAGGTAGACCAGCTACCTTAAATTTCTTGACTGACGTTACAGAATTC
This sequence comes from Deltaproteobacteria bacterium, assembly GCA_026388625.1. Lineage (GTDB taxonomy): Bacteria > Desulfobacterota > Desulfomonilia > Desulfomonilales > Desulfomonilaceae > CAIXMD01. Next base: position 51,684 of record JAPLJK010000092.1, read on the forward strand.
AAGAGAGCTGCCGATGTGCACGTGCGCATGGAGCGACTCAAAGCCATAGGCGATTTGGCCGCAGGAGTAGCCCACAATTTCAACAACCTTCTCCAGGTGGTCATGGCCGGGATCGAGTTGGCACTGAAAGATCTTGAATCGGGAAACATAATTCAAATCAAGAAAACTCTTGAGCGGGTTCGTAAATCGTCCAAACTCGGCTCAGAAACTGTTAAGCGTCTCCAGAGTTTTGCCAAGATTCGCGTGGATACAACTTTCTCAGAAAACAAAGTGGTCGATTTGTCCGAAATCGTCAGACAGGCTGTGGACATAAGTCGGCCGTGGTGGAAAACGAACCTCGAAAAAGAGGGGATCCGTGTTGCCATGGAACTCAATCTCACGGACGGCTGCCTCGTTGCTGGAGCGGAAAGCGAACTCTTCGAGGTATTGGTGAATCTTATTAAGAATGCTGCAGAGGCTGTGCCTGGTGGAGGCGGCATAAGGATCACTACCTGCATCATCGAAGATCAGGTGGTCCTTGAAGTGCAAGATAGTGGCATCGGAATTTCCAACGGTGACCAGAAGCGGTTATTTGAACCCTTTTGGACTACCAAGGGGGCTGTGGGAACCGGCTTGGGGTTAGCGGTCAGCCGCGGGATTGTGAGCAGCCACGGCGGCACAATCTCAGTAGCGAGCACAGTCGGAGAAGGGACCACTTTCACCATTAACTTACCTCTCGCACAGGCATCGTCTCAAGAAGCCGCGCCTTCCCTGTCAACAATTCTTGACCTCAATCTCAGAATCCTTGTTATCGATGACACGGAGCCACTGGTAATGCTCCTGAAAGATCTGCTTGCCGGCCATGGGCAGAAGGCGTTGGCAGCTCTCTCCGGCACGGAAGGGCTTGCTCTTTTCAGAGATAATGAAGTGGATCTCGTGATCTGTGATCTCGGAATGCCGGAAATGAACGGATGGGAGGTGGGCAAGATGGTCCGCTCCTTATGCCGGGAGAAAGGAATTCCCAAGACGCCCTTCATACTGTTGACCGGGTGGGGTGGACAGTTTATGGAGCCGGACAAAATAGCCGAATCTGGAATAGACGGAGTCTTGGAAAAACCGGTGGAAGTCTCCAGACTTTTCAGCATGATTCAACAAATCGTATTAGGTACAACGTGATGAGATCCGGGCGAAGTGAGGTGGTCGTCGGTTCAGCACACTTGTCTCCATTGAGTTGAGATATTAGGAACAGGTGAATATTACCGGCAAGTGAGCGCAATGTGTGATGCCGATGTATTGGAAATGAATTGGAAATCAAATGACTGAACACATTAATCCTTCCACGGCCGTTCTCATACTTGCATCCGCGTCGCCCAGGCGAAAAGAATTGTTGACTGGTCTGGGCATTCCTTTCCGAGTCGTGCCTTCAGGCGTGCCCGAGGTTCTGATGAATGGGGAGTTTCCAGACCAACACGTTTCCCGGCTTGCTCTGGCCAAAGCGTTCGACGTCGCTCAACTTTTTCCTGATATGTGGATACTAGGGGCTGATACCATCGTAGTCATTGATGACAAGATATTGGGAAAGCCCGAAGATCGCGGTCAGGCAATAGCCATGCTGGCAAGCCTGGCAGGCAGAACTCACGAAGTCTACACGGGCTATGCCATTGTGAACTGTCAGTTCCCTGAGAAACAGCGTGTCCGCTACGTAACATCCAAAGTCCACATTCGGAGTTTATCATCAGGAGAGATCGAAGGGTATGTCCGTACCGGCGAACCCATGGATAAAGCGGGCGCCTATGCCATCCAAGGTATCGGATCAGCCATAGTCGAGACAGTGGAAGGATCATATACCAACGTCGTGGGCCTCCCGCTGTGCGAAGTAGCAAAAGATCTTGAGGAATTGGCGGTTTTCGATTTTCTGAAAAAGGACCATTGGTCATGATTGCGGAAAACTTTGCCGAAATATTCATGAAGATTGAGCGGGCAGCGGCTCGCGGCGGACGCAGCAGGGACGAGGTTCGCATCGTTGCGGCTGCCAAAGGACAAGGTCGGGAAAAGATTGAGGAGGCCCTGTCCGCAGGCGTCACAATCATAGGCCACAACTACCTGCAGGAGGCCTCGAGAGAAATGCCTCGGCAGATTCCGCCGGAAGTCGAAATCCACATGATCGGCCATCTCCAGAAAAACAAGGCCGGCAAGGCTGTAGAGATTTTTCATGTGATAGAAACGGTGGATAGCGTTGATCTTGCCGCAGCCCTTGCCCGGAGGGCCGAAGCCCTTGGACGGAATATTGGAGTCATGATCCAGGTCAATCTGGCTCACGAGGCTCAGAAGTCGGGCATAAAAGAAGAGATGGTTCCGGAACTGATAGGAGCAATTCTCCGCTTTCCTTGGTTGAGGCTCCTTGGATTGATGACTATGCCACCTTTTTTTGATCAGCCCGAAAAGGCGAGATTTTTTTTTGCCCGGCTTCGGGATCTGAGAGAAAGACTCATGGCATCCGGGGTTCTTGCCTCGGATATGAAAGAGTTGTCCATGGGTATGACAGGGGACTTCGATGTGGCGGTGGAAGAAGGGGCGACGCTCGTCAGGGTAGGCACAGCTCTGTTCGGACCCCGGCACAATGCGAATGATTAGCTGGGCGAATTTGAAACTCATTAGAGTGGTTCTCAAACTCCATCGGTTGATTGGCAGTGGATACGACGTTATCGTTACAGGCATCTTGTGATATGCGCCCACATTTTCGGGCCTGAGTTCTCATGCCGAGTGCCGTTAAACGAGGAATTTCAATAGGAGAGTGTGTTACGAAGTGAGAATTGTAATTGCGCCGGACTCGTACAAGGGCAGTTTATCGGCCGTTGAAGTCGCCAATGCCATGGAAAAGGGCATATTGAAAGTGTTCCCCGACGCCGAGGTTTTCAAGATCCCCATTGCTGACGGTGGTGAGGGAACGGTAGAATCCCTGGTCATGGCTACCGGTGGACGCATAGTTCACGAAACGGTTACCGGGCCCATTGGTCAGACCGTACACGCCCACTGGGGGATACTCGGGGACGGCCAGACTGCTGTTATAGAGATGGCATCAGCGTCCGGCCTGCCTCTCGTTACACCTCGAAATCGCGACCCACGCATCACCTCCTCTTACGGAACAGGGCAGCTCATTAGGGCCGCTCTCGACGGTGGGTTTCGCAAAATCATAGTCGGGATCGGCGGGAGCGCCACGAATGACGGAGGTGCAGGGATGGCAAGTGCTCTGGGAGTAAAGTTCTTGGACTCTCTGGGCAGAGAGCTTGTCCCAGGGGGTGCAGCGCTGGCTCAGTTGGCCCAGGTTGACATCAGCGGAATTGATATACGGTTTCAAGAATCTGATATCGTTGTCGCTTGCGACGTAGATAACCCCCTATGCGGTGCTCTGGGCGCCTCAGCAGTTTATGGACCTCAAAAAGGGGCTGCCCCCGACGTGGTATGCGAATTGGACGCTGCCCTGTGCAATTTTGATACATTGGCAAGGAAAGCTACAGGCAAGGATGTGGCCGATCGCCCTGGAGCAGGAGCCGCCGGGGGACTGGGGGCCGGGCTCATGTATTTCTCAGGTGCCATCCTCCGTCCTGGTGTGGAGATTGTCTTTGAAACCACCGGACTGCCTTCCTTGGTCCAAACGGCAGACTTAATCATCACGGGAGAAGGCATGACCGATTCTCAGACTGCCTTCGGTAAAGCGCCGGTAGGGATAGGAAATCTGGCAAAAAAATATGGAAAGATTGCCATCTGTTTGTCCGGAAGCCTGGGGACCGGCGCAGAAGATGTTTTGAAACACGGCATTCAGGCTGTAATTGATATCATTCCGCGGCCAATGAATCTTCAGGAGTGCATGGCGTCAGCGGCATCGATGATTGAAATTGCTGCGTCCAGGATGGCTCGGCTGCTGAAGGCGGGAATATTGCTGAGGACCGAGAGCGCTGAGCTTCGCTAAATGGAGTTCTTCGTGGCATGAGGGGGGACAAATCGAGGCAATTTCATCGGCTCATACCAGCTCGCGATCTTCGAAATAACATTGACGGGACGCCCGTCACCACCAAAGCTTTTTCGTTAACTGTGTTACTTCTTTGAAAGCGAAATGGTGTCAGCCGTGAACGTTTACCGTGGAAGTTCTTCCATTATTGAGTCATGAATCAGGGGCCGAAAGATCTTGATGCGCTGGTCGGCTTCGCCCATGAAGACACGGTTGGTTAACAAGACAACACACAAATCTCGGGAAGGGTCTATCCAGACTGATGTGCCGGTAAAACCCGTATGTCCAAGGCTTTCCGGGGAAAAAAAGAGTCCGCTCGAAGATCCCTCTTCGGAGGGTGTGTCAAAGCCAAGAGTCCTTGTGCTTTCAGCCGTGAAACCAGCCCTGCGGCAAAATACCTTGAGGACATCCTGATCAAAAAAGCTTCCTTCTGACTTTAGACCCGAAAGAATCTGCCTCAACAAAGCATCCACTCCTCGTGCCGTACCAAACAGACCTGCGTGACCGGACACTCCACCCAGGGCTCGTGCGTTCAGATCGTTGACAACTCCAGCGGAGTCATCCGGCCTGGTTTGTGCGACATCGTGGCTCGTGGTATCCGGCTTGAACATGAGGTCGTTTTCCAGACCCAGTTGGTTGTAAATGAGTTCCCTGGAGAAAAATTCGAGATCCTGCCCCTTATTACGTGTGACCATGAATCCCAGGAGCATGAATCCGAGGTCTGAATAAGCGCATCCATCTCCGGGCCTATATATGAGAGGTTCGTTGAGAATGAACTCGCTCACCCGTCCATGCACCGGATCTTGTATATCCATGAGATAGTACGGCCGCCACGCGGGAAGACCCGAGGCATGGGCCAGCAACTGCCTGGGTGTGATTTCTCCCTTATCCGGCGGTGAATTAGGAAACCATCGCACGAGCGGATAGTCCAAAATCTCCCGCTCTTCAGAAGTCATCAGTATCCAACAGGGGGTAGTAGCCAGAACTTTGGTCATTGAAGCGAGGTCAAAAAGAGTCCCTACGTTTACGGAGGCTGTTCCGGGACCGCCCAAAGTTCCGTACGGTCTATGAAAAACAAGTTCATCACGATAGGAGATTAGGAGGACTGCTCCGGTAAACAGTTCTTCTTCAACGCCTTCACACATCAGTTTATGGGCATTCAGAAATCCCATGCGGACCTCGGCAACCACGTCAATCGCCGGGACGCCTGCGCCACTATCAGAGTTACGAGCATCTCTTATACTGGTGTAGTGTCTCCATAACAGCTTTACAACGATTTACCTTTTGGAGAATCTGATCGACCTTCTTGGTCCAGACAAAACGTTTCGGGTTTTCGTTATGTACCTTGATGAAATCATAGATGGCAGCGACCAGATCTGAAACACTGTGTAAGCCGCCATCAGTTCGATGCGTGCCAGTAATTCTCATCACAAAAGAAAGTTCTCTGTCGACGATTACAACGGTGTGTTATGCGAAGAGGAACTCCCTGAGCTACGATTCGCGCTAGCCCGGCCATGTATCTGTGCGAAATCATTCTTCCATTCCCTGACACAAAATCGCGGCACCCCAAATGCAGCTTATTACAATTACAAGCCACACGGGGATGTTTCGTGTCAACCTTGGGGCTTGTCAAGTACCGTTGACTGCAAAAGCTGTCCGGAGTTGAGGATTTCCTTTCCTTGGATCACGACCTTGTCGCCTGGTTGCAGTCCATCCAAAACCTCTGCATACGTCTGATTGCATAACCCTACTTTTATTCTTTTAAGCCCGGCTTTTTTGTCTGCGTCCTCCATGAACACGTTATTATCCGTATTATTCCTGATTTCTTCCAGTAACGCTTGCAATGGAACTCTGAGCACGTCAGGAATAGTTTTGAACACTATGCGGCCTCGACCGACCATGCCCTGGAGAAGATTCATGTCGGGATTCGGCAAGTAGACGCGGATTTCGAAAAGACGATTGTCATTGGCGACAGGTTGGACGTATGTGAGTTTTCCGTTGAAGGTGGCCCCTGGATAGGGATCGATTGTGACCCGGCAATCCATTCCGTCTGCACGGATCTTTTGCATCGGCAGCTTGCCGATATCCACGTCCGTGAGAAAGGCCTCAAGATAGATTTGATTGTAATCGCTTATTTGGAATAGCCTTCCGCCCGAAGATATCCAGTCGCCCTTTTCAATGAATCGCTTGGATATTACGCCTTGGATAGGGGCTTTAACCTTGGTCTTTTTCAGGTCCTCCATTGCTTTGGCCAAAGCAGCCCTGTTAGACTCGACCTGGGCCGCAGCGGTTTGGTATGCGGAGAACTTCTGGTCATATTGGATCTGACTTATGGATCCGCTCTCATGGAGAACTTTATTCTTCTCCCACTCCGCCTTCAGGTAAGCCAGAAGGGCTTCATCTTTCTGTAGGTTGGCTTGGGCCTGATTTGCCGTCTCCCTGATCCTGGTTTCATCAAAAATTAAGAGGAGGTCGTCTTGTTGGACAAACTGACCGTCCGAGACCTCAATGGACTGAACTTGAGCAGACACTTCAGCAGATAGTATTGTGTTGGCAGTGAACTTCAGGGTTCCGGACACGTCCAGAGCGAGTTCAAGATCACCCCTGTCAACAGTCAGGATGCCGACCTTAATTGGGGGAGGAGGAGGTTTCTTGTCTTGTTTTTGGGAACACCCGACACAAACCGTAAGAATTGCCAGAAGGACAGAGAACAGACGGGCACTCATGTTACCTCATCAATTTCGTCAAGTTTCACGGGCTTCATTTTCCAGAACCGGTTCTTCAAGTCATCCAGAATTGTGTACACCACTGGAATAAATATGAGAGTGAAGAGGGTCGCCACGGAAAGCCCTCCCACTACGGCCATGGCCAGACCATTGTAAATCTCAGCGCCTGCACCCTTTTTTAGGGCCAGTGGAAGCATTCCCAGAACCATTGCAATCGCTGTCATGAATATTGGCCGCATTCTTCGCTTGGCAGCAAGGAGCAGAGCCTGGTCTCGTTCCACGCCATGCTCGTCTATGAGCTGAACTGCGTAAGTAATCAAAAGGATAGCATTTTTTACTACTAATCCGACCATCATTATGTAGCCCAAGATGGTGAACGAATCAAATGGGATGCCGGTGATTTTCACCAGGAAATTCGCTCCAATGATTGAAAGCGGAACGCTCAGGAGAATTGACATCGGTCTGAGAAAGGACTGAAACTGCATCACCAGTAAAAGGTAAACTATTACTACGGATAAGGGAAAAACGAATCTGACCGCATCCATGAGCTTCTGGAGTTCGTTTACGGCTCCAAACGGCACCATTGTATAACCCAGGGGGAAAGCGACTGTCGAATAGATTTTGGCGACGACCTCTTGGAAAACTTCCGAGAGCGGTCGGCCTTGTATTGTGAGTTGTACGCGTGCGCTGCGTTTAGAGTTGTAATGATTTACCTGGAGCGGTCCAAATGTGGTAACCACTGAAGCTACGCTGGTCAATGGCACGTGAACCTTGGAATCCTGAGGCGAAGTCAGAATGATTTTTCCAACGTCGGCAACGGTTTGGATATCACTTTGCTGTCCCCTTACACGTATGTAGAAGTATCTCCCTTCCACATCGTATTGGGAGGTGGTTTTCTGTCCGCCAATGACCGCTTCCACAGCGTCGGCAACGTTCTGTACGTCAAATCCGAAATGTGTGGCCCGCTCCTCATCAACTCTTATCTCGACTTGCGGTCTCCGCAGATATGAATCTGTATAACGAAAAACCACTCCCCTGGTCTGGTCACCTATGTCCATAATCTGTTTGACGAGGTCCTCAATCACCTTGTGGCTCTTTCCTATGATCCTCACATCCACCACATTGGATCTCGAGAAAATATTGCCGAAGAGGGGGAATCGGATTGGATTCACGGCCTTTAAAGGAAGGTCTTTGGAACTCTGGTAGGCGGCTTCGGCGATTTTTTGAACGCTCACTCCGCTTTCTTCTTCACGGTCACAGACGAGATAGATAATATTTCTGGACATAATTCTGTTCGGAGTCGACACAATGTGACGCACGCCTCTAATGCTTTTCCACCGTTCTTCCAGCACGCTCAGTAGTCGGCTGTTTTCATCCAGACTTGTGCCCTCGAAGGTTTCAATATTCACTCTAACCAGATTGGTTCCTCCGGTGGGAAGATAGCCGATTCCCGGCAAAAGCCATTGTGACAAGGCAAAAAGGCCTAGTACACCCATTATGAGGGCCAGTTTTCGTCCAGTCCCAACCATGAAGAATTTGAGCGACCACAAGAGCCCCTCTGAAACCTTTCCGCCCATCGTGTCGAACACATCCAGCGGCGACATTAGCTTCTTCAATAGGCCAGAGGGTTCTCGTTGCTCCTTCATCCACCGTGAGGCGAGCATCGGCACCACGGTGAACGCATCAAAAAGGGAAAGAAATATTGCGCATGAAATTATGAAAGCGACCGGTGCGAATAAGGTTCCTACCTCTCCCTTGAGCATGAGCACAGGCAGAAAAACGGCTGCGGTTGTAAGAGTACACATGAAGGCGGCCATGCCGACCTCTCGCGTCCCCTCGATACAGGCCTTGACAATACCTTTGCCCTCTTCGTATCGATGTCGGTAAATGTTTTCCAGGACCACGATGGCATCGTCCACGATCATCCCAATGGAAAGGGCAAGCCCGGCCAGAGACAGAACATTTATGGAATAACCGGCCAGATACATGCCGATGAATGTTCCAACAATGGAAACTGGGATGGATGTCGCTACAATGAAAATGCTGCGCCAGTTCTTGAGAAAGATGAACAGAACAAGCAGTACCAGTACGATTGCTTCGATCAGAGCGTCCCTCACTATCCGGACAGAGTCCCGGATGTAAACGCTTTGATCATAGATCTTGCGAAACTTGCCGCCGAGCGGCCCATATTCTTTCTGCAGCAGTTTGAGTTCGTTATCAATCAGGTCAATGGTCTGAACAATATTGGCTCCCACCTGATTGAACACATTAAAAATAATTCCTGGTTCACCGTTAATCCGACAGTACGACTCCGGTCGTTCGTACTTGTCTTCTATCACCGCTACGTCGGCAAGGTATACGATGGGATCGCCAGGTTTGGAAATCTTCACTCGCCTGAACGCTTCTGTGCTTTGGAGTTCGCCAACTGTACGAACCGTCCATTCGCGTGTTCCCTCGACGAAATAACTGGCGCTCTGGTTTAAATTCGTCCTATCTATAAATCGCTTGATGTCGGAAACCGTCAGTTGCCTGGCCTTAAGTCTCTCCGGGTCAAAGGTAATAACCATTTCGCGGTTTCTGTTGCCGTCGAAAAGGCAGTCACCGACTCCGGGAATTCTCTTTATCCTTGGGGCTATGTCTCTGTCGGCCCAGGTGGACATGGTGACTATGTCGGCTTGACCCGTGAGAGCTAACTGGTATACCGGCAGACTGACACGGTCGCTGGCCTTAAAAATTTGCGGTTTGTCAACCTCTTTTGGGAGGTCTTTCACGCGATCAAGATTTCTTTGGAGTTCCGAAGCGGCAAGATCCAGGTTAGTACCTGGTTTGTAAAAAGCGACGACGAAGGACTGGCCCGTAAGAGAGTAACTCTGGGTGTACAGCATGTTGGAAACACCGCTGATATTCTCTTCGAAGCGTGTGGTCACTTCTCCTTCCACATCTTCAGGAGCAGCCCCTGGAAACCTTGTTGAAATGACAAGTACGGGGTTTTCGGTTTCCGGTTTAAGCTCTACCGTCAGAAATTTTGCGCACACGTATCCAAAGACAATCACCAACAGCACGCGCACAATGACGGTTATGGGATACCTGACCGAGGATTCAGCGACGTTCATTCAGAAGTGCTCTATCACGCATTAGGTCTTTGTTTGGAACAATTATTCGGTTTCTCTCCAGGCTTTACGGCTTTTCTCAATGCTTTTCCTGACACTCGCCCAGGTTTTGGTGCTGAGAAAAGACTCCTGCCAAAGTGCAAGCATATCAAGGAACATCTGCCAGGGCACGGTAAAACTGAGTTCATCCGTTTTGTAGTACTTCCGAGCCGAGGGATCCCAGCCGCCTAAGACTGCCCTGTATTCTTTTCTCTCGAGATAGTGCAAGGGCCAAGTAACCAAGCTCGAACACGCGGAACCAAAAACTGAACTGACTGCTTCATTATCTCCAGTCACGAATCGCGCTAACTGGTGGAGACCGGAGAGGCACTCCGGGCGGCAAAAGAAAGCTACCAGTTCCGGGGTTTCATCCGGGGAAAAAAGATTCAATGGCTTGAACACGCAATACCGTTTGGGAGCACGTCTGGGGTCCAAATTCTCGTAAAATGACCGGCATTCTTCCGGCGACTTCATGTAGTGTTCACCTTCCAGGCGGCCGGGAATGCCGGTGGAGACATAACGGATAACCAGTTCTGTCTGAGGCTTGAAGTAACCCAGGAAAAAGCCTGCTCCAGAACAGCCGAAACGATCGTGGTCGAAATAGGCGGCTGTCTTTTTTTTGCGGGCGCGCCAGACATTTTGAATGACGCACGACATGTTCTCAAAAATAAATGACCAGTCTATCTCGTTTCTCAGTTCCCTGTCTCTGGTAGGGAGGAGGCCCGGCATAGGGTTGGGAGACACCCCTTCTTCAGGCTTGTTGTCTGTGTAGAAAATGCCAAAAGGCTCTTCATAATAGCCGATTATTTCCAGAAATGCGTTGTAGTCAACATTGGTTTCCCGAGTCATGTCATTCGCTCCCTCTTCCCATTCTTACGGGATAAAGTCGTAGGCAAACACAGCGCTGCGAGGGCCGGACAAGGCTAGGAATGGATCGGATCTGACTAGAAGTAAGACCAAAGACTGAATCCCGTTGTTCTTGAAATCGTGGATGCTGAAGTCAGAGATTATTCCGTCAACAGTCGAGGTATTCCATTTTTTTGTCAGATAAGCTCCGTCCCACGAGAGGGCTTGAATTTCACTCTTCCTGTCCATGCTCTTGATGACCAAAAGCTCTTTGCGGCCGTCGCCACTCGCATCCGAGATAAAAAGTCTTCCGGGCCAAATTATGTCTTTCGGCCCATCACCTGATTCCACCCTGACACGGCGACTAAGGCCGTATATTCTGTCGTTGACCACCGATAACAGCTTGTTGTCACGACCAAAAACCATTAGACGCTGGTCCTGATTCAAAATGATTTTGAGGAATTCCTTGCTCTCCCCCAATGAACCTGAAGCATAGCTCAGTAAGAATGTTCCCGCAGGCAAGGCCAACTTCCCATCGGGGACAGCCTTGCCGTCTTTAATTTGGAAGCGGACCATTTCACCGTTAAACATATCCTCAACATCGGTCCTTTGGCCTACGAGGATTTTATTGCTTGGGTCATCCGGGTCATTTATTGCGGCCAGGATAGTGTTGGGAAAACTATCTGACAGTTTTAGGTTTCTGTTCATATAACGAATTATCTGCGACACCACTCCGGACGGAACCTGGTAGCAGACAATTAGTTCGGCCACTCCATCTCCATCCAAATCCTCAACCTGAGCACTTAGATAGACTGCCGGCGATTGTGCGAGGTGTGTAAGCGACCTGAGGCTTTCTCCCTCGAAGCGGTTTATCGTAATGCCTCCTTCTCCAACGAAAACGGTTTCGTTTTTTTTGTCCCCGTCAAGGTCGCCTATGGCGATCCCCGTGAGCACACCGGCTATGTCTTGACTCCTCCAAGGACCCTCGTTCTTGGAAACATTGACCGGCGTACGGAGCCGACCAGTTTGAACCATACCGGCCTGGCCAACTGTTTGCGGCTGGTAGAATGGGAGCGTAGGAGTTCCTTGGAGCCTCTTTACAAGGCCACTAATAAAGAACTGCAATATACCGGGCAGGCCGTGAATGTTTGCAACCTTAAGATCGGTTGAAACTGTAACGCGGTTGGTTCTGCAATCCCACATGGCCCCGCGCATTCGATATCCTGCATCATCGGCTGCCAAGAAACCATAAATTACCAGGTCCGATCCGGATTCTCTTGCTGCTGCTTTGGCCTCTTCGTCAGTCGACGGGGGTTGATTACCTTTAAGAAGGTCTCGGACCGCCTCTTCTGGTTGGACTGAATAGTTTGCCCCGATATTACCCATGGCCGACCTTATTATCTCGTCAAGATGATCTCTCAAATCTGTCAGTTCCACCTCGTCACTGCACGGAACCACTCTGAAAGGTAATATGAGAATTTTTGCCGATTCATTGGATAACGACCCGGAGATAGATCCGAAGAAGAAAAGCAGCATGGCAACAATGCGATGGAACCACCTAACAAAGGCATTTCGATTAATGCCCAGTTTCATTTGATCAACTTGCTCCGCAAAGAACCGTCAAAAAAAAACCAACTGACGTTTGCAGTTGGCGTAGGAGGAATAGATTCTTTATCTTGCCCTCGTATTGCTGCAAACATCATGCCGAATCGAATCAAATAAACATCTATGAGATAACATGTTGTAAAACCATATAGTTATCTCCCGCAATTCTGAAAAAGACGTTCAAGGTCAGTTAAATCCAAACAAGAGAGAATGTACAAATTTTGGGACAAATGGCTACGCTATCAGTATCTTGTTGTAACTATTGGAACTTTAGATGTATAAAAATACCACCTGTGCATGCCTAATTTTTGAACAAAAAATTAGGTTGTGTTGAGAAAGGCTCTCTTTATCCCTTCAAAATTTTTCTGGATGCGTTCTTTACCCTGTATTGCCGGCCCGTGGCCAGGTACCAGCAGTTCAACCGACAACTTTGAGAGTCGCTCGACGCTTTCCTTAAGAGATTTGATGTTGCCTCCCGGTAAATCCGTCCTCCCTACCCCATTCATGAAAACTACATCGCCAGGGAAAAGCGCCTTATAGCGTGGCCAATACAGACAGACACTTCCAGGACTGTGGCCAGGCGTTAACAAGACCTGGAAATCGTGCTTTCCAAGACTGAGATCCCCATCCCTGAGATAGAAATCCACTCGATAGTCCGGGATCTTCATACCGTGTTTCAGGTACATGGGTCGTCCAATTTCTTCAATGTATTTTTTTTCTTCTTTCGCCAGGCCTATTTTTGTCTGATTGACAGGAAATTCTACCGTTCCCCCAAAATGGTCCGGGTGTGCGTGGGTGATAACTACGACCTTGATTCGTCTGTGGTCTACTCCGTCTTCCTGCATCCTGTTGAACAGAGATTGAGTTCTGTGAGCAAGTCCAGGATCGATAAGAAGAGGGACTTTGCCGTCGATAAAGACGCTGTTGCAATTGTTTTCTTTCTGGTCAGTCCACAAATAAACATAAATGTGTTCGGAAATCTTCATTACACATGGCTTTCTGCTAAGTCGCGCATCCGTGGCACACTTTTCGACCTTCGCGTTCCAGCAGTTTGGTCGTCATTACCGTTTCACCACAGATAGAGCAGGGTTGAGTGTCCACTATTTTGGCGAGTGGTGGAATCTCGCAGTTCTCCATACGAACTTCAAAATAACGGTCCGGATCCGACGAGATCAACTCCTTAGTCAAGATTTCTCGCAGTTCATTCCACCGCTTCTTATCAGAATCCGACGCCAAGCCGGAATCAATTCTCTTTTTCAGATCATGCCTCTCGGAACGCCCCGGCATATCGGCTCTAAGGGAGACGCGCACTGCTCTTAGGGTTTTTCGGTCCAAGAAAGTGAAAACTTGTTTTCCCCAGTCGCGAAAAATAAGGTTTCCCTTTCCGAAAGTGCACCCAAGAAGGGATTGTACCGCGTCCACTGCACAGGAGTCGTTCTCAACTATGGCCACTATTTCCTCGTCCTCGGAAGGTCCCACGTTCAGCACGCGCATGCCGGCCTTGGCCGCGGCATATCCTATTGCGAGCCCTGGACAAACATGTCCGTGGAACTCAACGCATTTCTGGAAATCCTGCGGAAAAACATCAAGGGAATTCAACAATATAGACTCCTTTGTTTAGACAACATATCGACAAAATGTTTAAGAATTCTAGCAGTGGCCCCCCAAATATTGTGATCTTGCCACTTGTAAGAAATCACCTGTATGGGCCGACCATCAATCTCCCAAATATCTTCAGTTCGGCGTGTTGGATCAAAAAAAACCTCCAGGGGGACCGGTAGCAAGCAATCGATCTCTCTGGGACTGGTGCGAAAATCGTAAGGATAGGGGATGATTCCGACAAAGGGTACGACCAGAAAGCTTGTCGCAACAGTATAGAAATCGTCCAATTCGCCAAGTATGCGAACGTCCACTGGGTCAACTCCAATTTCTTCAGCCGTCTCCCGGAGGGCGCATGCCAGCAAATCAGAGTCGGTAGAATCCAGCTTGCCTCCTGGAAATGAGATTTCGCCTTTGTGATGTTCCACATGATTGGAACGCTTGGTCAGCAGAACATGAACCTGGCAGTTTGTGTAGAACAATGGAACGAGAACCGCAGCGGTGACCACACCTTGGGTGGAAAGAGATTTTTTTCCTCTTTCGCGCAGTAAATCCGTCACGGTATCTTCAAAGCGACGAGACTCGCACGAGTCATGATTTGTAACATTCATTGACAACTATCCGGTATCCCGTCATTTGGTCAGCGGCTCACTTCCGCAAAGAGGCAAGATTTATCATTGACGGCGCACTTGTACAGAGGATACGAGAATGCATGGTCTTTGTGAAGGTCTTTTCGAGAACCTCTGTCTACCCATTCATCACTCCATTTTCCCAAATCTTTTCAGAGAATCTTGACCAGTGACAGGCTTAGCCTGTCATCTCTCGGATTGATTTTCTCAATCCGTACCATGGCTTGATCGTAGGGATTCAACTTGAGGCTGGGTGGAGCACTCAACGCGGCGTTCAGACCGAAACGCGTCAATTGTACTAGATAAAACCTCGGGAAACGGTGCAAGACTACGGCTTCCAATTCCTCTCCCTTGTTTTGAGACAGGTGCTTAAGAAGAAAATATCTCTGGCGTTCCCGCTCCATCAAACTGGCCCTTTCCATTCGAAAGGAAATTTCGGTCAGGATTTTTTCGAGTTCATCCGTATCCAAAGGTGGCGTGTTTTTCTCCAGGCCGGCTTTGATCTGCCTCTGAACAACCAGGTCTGGATATCGCCTCAGGGGAGACGTGACCGTGGTGTAGGCATCGAGCCCGAGTGTATCGTGGGAAGCCGGAGAAGTTCCTATATCTCCCCTCGCGAGAGTTTTCTTGCAGCGATAAGAAAGCACGGGGTCGTATTCTTCGCCTAGTTCAACCTTTTCCAACGGCGGGGGTTGACTTCGAAAGATGCCTGGGAGGTTCCTTTCTATGAGAAATTGTGCAAACAGACTGTTGGCAAGAATCATCAACTCTGAAACCAAGACCTGCGATGGAGACTCCCTATCGCGAATGTCCACTTCTACGGTCTTGTCTTCCCCGACATGCACATACATCTCCGGATCTTTAAAAATCAAGGCGCGTGCTGCAACCCTACGTCTCCTACTTGCACAGGCGATGGCGAACATCGCCGCCTCTTCGGAGTCACGATTCAGTATTCTCTCATCAGCTTCTTCATAACAAAGCCGTTCGGATACACGTATGACCGATTGAACTATCCTATAATGTTTAAGAACCAAATCAGGCCCAAACGTGGCCATGATACTTACGGCGGGGCGCACCTCTCCGGCTACGAGACTTGCGGCTTCCTCCGACAGGACGGGCGGAATCATGGGGATTGTCTGCTCGGGCAAGTATATGGATACCGCCCTTTGGCGAATTTCCAGGTCCAGCAGGGAATCGTGTTCCACAAAATGTCCAGCATCCGCTATATGAATACCAACGACGTAGTCCTCGCCGGAATATGAAAGGGAAAGGGCGTCGTCCAGATCGCGTGTTGTCAACGAGTCTATGGTGATCGACTTCTCATCACTTAGATCTTCAACATTGGCCGGTAAGGGTTTTTCCGAGGCCTCTATCGCCTGGCTTTCTGCCTCAGGAGTGAAATCAACAGGTATTTTTTCCGCACGCAGGCGAATATTCTCGTCCTCGTCCCATACGCCAAGTCTCACCAGAACGCTCAGCGGACTCCACTGACTTGGAAGGCCTGCCTGTGAGAAAAGATCCTTCACGTTCTTGAAATCCTTCCATTCAGACCCCTGAAGAGCAGCCTCCTCCAGCAGGGTGAGCAGCCCTTCAGGCGCCAATTCCGCTCTGAGATCTGTCGACTCCTTCAGTACAGCCAGGAAATCTGCGCACTGAGCTGAAAAAGTTGCGCGCTCTCTTTCCTTTTGTCTCTGTATGAGTGCTTGCTCTACTCGCTCAGGGGTTGGGATTTCGATCGCGTCGGGACGGATTTTAAAATATACTCGGTCTTCAAATATGGCTCTGAGCAGGGATGCGGCACCATGATGGTCTTTGGTCGGGCCGAAAAACAGTTCACTGAGATCTTGGATGTCAATCTCACGTGTTTCAAGAGCTACAACATCCCAAAGTTCTCTTAAGTTCACACTATTTTTGAGATCTTCCCTCAATCCGGAGATCTGCCTGAGCCGCAAGACCTGTTCGTCCCGACTACCCATGAGAGGAAATTGCGGATCCCGCCCACCTATCAATGCTCTACCGGCAGCAATTCTGATTTCTTTTCCCTGGTCGTTGAGAATCTTGAGCCGTCTGTCGTCGGCTTCCAAGACCAGGCCGCATGAGATTCTTCGATTGTCGTAGTAATCAATAATGTCGTTTTTTTCGAAACTCATTGGAAACAGCCGTGCTCCTACAACATTGTGCTGACGGTCATGTGAGATGTCACTCGCTGGAATGTTCTTCCGGAATGGCTTGGGGTATTCGTTACGTCCATTTCGGGAAAGATACCCTGGGGACCTGTGGAGAAAACGTTCACTTCTCTCTCCTGCCTTCACGAGAATCTGAGCACATAATATCACGGCTGGCCGCGATTGCCTAAGTTTAGGTTAGTTTCGTAGTATTACCGATTTATTATCGACTGGTAGTATGATAAGTACAGGCGATCACCGTCGTGGGCGCGAGGACTCGAAGAAGAGGTGAGGCGTTGAAAAGACATGTGTTGGACATTTTCAGCCAGGGAAGCAGGATTAGGCAGACTTTCCTGGATCAGAACCTTGATACCCTGGAAGAGGCAGCGCGGAGCTTAGCGGCCGCCTTAGGTCGAGGAAACAAGTTGCTCCTTTTTGGAAACGGTGGATCTGCGGCTGACGCTCAGCACATTGCCGCAGAGTTTGTGAACCGTTACATGATTGACAGGCCTTCTCTACCTGCTGTGGCCCTTACAACAGACACCTCCGTGTTGACCGCAATAAGTAACGATTTCAGCTTTGAAGAAATTTTTGAGAAGCAGATAAAGGCCATAGGGAAAACTGGAGATGTCGCTCTTGGGATCAGCACTTCCGGCAAGTCGCCCAATGTGATTCGGGGTCTCAAGACCGCCCAGCAACTCGGCTTGATCACCGTTGGTCTCGGAGGACCGCTTGACAGTCCGATGAGGCAGTATTGTCGTTATTATCTCGTTGTCGATGGTGGAACTACACCACGAATTCAAGAAGTGCATCTGATAGTAGGCCATTGCATTGTGGAACTGGTAGACAGGATTCTGTTCGGTCCGGCGACTGAAGAGTGAGCCAGACCAATGGGCATGGTTGATATCAATCTTCGGTATCGGCTTTCGTTCGTGGCCTTTTTGGTGTAAATGGGAAACCGGATCACGACAGATCGAGATGCGGGCGGAGATCCCCAAAAGAATTTTTGGATAGGAAGTTGAAGTATGACCGAGCTAAAACAAAAACTTCGATTGGGTTGGCAGCAACTGACTTGGCTGGGACCTACCGACGGAATAATCGACCGTACCACGGCCGCCATAGAGCCTCAGGACGAAATCGTGGGCCAGGATCGCGCCGTAAAGGCAATCCAACTAGGGCTTTCGATGAAGAGTCACGGTTACAATATCTACGTGGCCGGTATTAACGGGACGGGTCGTACAGCGACCGTGAAGAAACTCCTGGAAGAACGCAACGTGGGAGGTCTTGTTCCTAAGGACCTTTGCTACGTGAACAATTTTAAGAATCCTGATCAGCCGCGTCTGCTCGTTATTGACTCCGGCAAGGGTTCCAGATTCAAACAGCAAATTGGGGATCTCATAGGATCTCTCAAAAAGAAAATCCCGTCAATATTCGAGAGTGAAGAGTTCCAGGCAGCTCGCAATGAGATAGTCAGTCGCCACATGGGGGCTCAAAAGGCTCTGTTCAAGAACTTTGAGAACAAGGTGACTTCCGAGAATTTTATGATGGTGCAGGTCCAGGTTGGACCCTTTACTCGACCTGATCTTGCCCCTGTAATTGTGGGCAACCCTATGAAGATTGAACAGCTCGAAGCACTGGTCGATGAAGGAAAGTTCTCGGCTGAAGAATTGGAAAAAATAAAAGGTAAATACAGAGAACTCTCTCAGGAGATGGAAAAAATATTTAAGGCTGCACGAGACATAGACAAAACAATCCAGGAGGATTTGGAACAATTAGCCAAAGATTCGGTACAGCCTTTACTCAAAGATTTGCTCGACGCGATTAGAGAAGAGTACGAAACAGAAGCTGTCAACACGTACTTGGACGAAGTTGAGTCTGACACAATGGGCCACCTGGAAAGGTTCAGGCCCAGGCTTGTACCATCTTCTCCATCAGGAGAAACTCCTGGTCCTCCCATGATGGTACCTCCCGACCCGGCAGAATTCAGCGATTACGAGGTCAATGTCCTTATCGACAATTCAGACACTGACAAACCCCCTGTGGTGGTCGAAACCACCCCATCGTTTCGGAATCTTTTCGGATCAGTTGATAGAGTAATGGACCGACACGGTATCTGGTACTCCGACTACCGACACATTAAAGCCGGCAGTTTACTGAAAGCCAACGGGGGCTTCCTTGTTCTTAACGCGCAAGATGTTCTTATGGAAGTTGGAGTCTGGCAAACCCTGAAGAGGACCCTTAGAAATAGTGTTATGGAAATACAATCTGATCCGTTCAGTTTCTTCTTCGCTTCGGCCCTGAAGCCGGAGAAAATCCCCGTCAGTTTGAAGGTGATCATGATCGGAGATCCGGAACTCTACGATCTACTCCATTGGTACGACGAGGATTTTAGAAAGATTTTCAAGATCAAAGCTGATTTCGACTCGAGGATGCCCAACAGTGTTGAGAACGTAAACAGGCTCGTGGGATTCATTTCCAGGATATGCTCCGAAGAAGACCTTCTTCCCTGTGACGCCTCGGGAGTGGAAGCCATAGCGAAGTTGGCTATCAGGTGGGGAGGTCGAAAGAACAAGATTACGGCGCAGTTCGAACGAATTGGTGATCTCTTGAGAGAAGCGGATTTCAAGGCACGGGAGGCTGGTTCCGAGGTTATAAACTCTCACCACGTGGAAAAGGCTAACAGAGAACGCATTGAACGTGTTAACATGATTGAAGATAAGATACAGGAATACATTGAAGAAGGAATTATTATCGTTGATTCGAAAGGGGAACGGGTAGGCCAAATTAATGGGTTAGCTGTTTATAGTTTCCCGGAATTTTCGTTTGGACGTCCTTCCAGGATAACGGTCAAGACGAGCATGGGAAAATCAGGAATCATAAGTATTGAAAAGGAAGCGGAATTGTCCGGCCATACTTATGACAAGGGTGTTCTGATTCTTTCCGGTTTTCTGCGGTCTCGCTTTGCTCAGGACAAACCTTTGAACCTGACCGCCAGCATCACATTTGAACAGTCCTACTCCGGCGTTGACGGCGATTCAGCGTCATCTACCGAACTGTACTGTCTGATGAGTTCACTTTCCGGTATCCCCATCAACCAAGGTATGGCAGTGACGGGCAGTGTCAATCAACACGGCGAAATTCAGCCTATCGGAGGCGTAAACCATAAGATCGAGGGTTTTTTCAAGGTATGCCGTGCACAGGAACTTACAGGAGAACAGGGAGTAATAATACCCAGACGTAACATTGGTGATTTGATGCTGGACTCCGAGGTGGTTGAGGCGGTAAAGAACGAGACTTTCCATGTATGGGCGGTGGACCATGTGGACGAAGGCATCGAACTGCTGACCGGAGTTCCTGCCGGATCGCCGGATGATGAGGGTAACTATCCGGAGGGTACCATAAACTTTCTTGTGAACCAAAGGCTGGACGAACTTTCCCGTGGAATGAGGGAATATGAAACATCCAGCGATGACGATGAAAAAAAAGAGGAGGCCTGCTCTGAATGTCCAGCGCCTCCACATGTGGACTAGCCTGGGCAATGTCGAGATAACCGCCCTGCGTTTGGCAAATGGTTTGAAAGTGTGAGAGGAACTGTCTTCAGTGTCTCATGATGCCGGTATTTTCATGACTTCCCGCATTTCTGAACCCACCTTTCCTTAGCGAGTCGACCTAAGATGTCCGGATTTCCTTAGGGGATTGTGAAACCTTTTGTCCGCTGCGGCATCATACTTTTTTGAAAGATTCACAACCATTTGATGGAGGTGCGTGCATGAACCATCCAGTCGAGACCGATGGTCTGAGAATATATATGTCTCAGATTGAAAGATATCCTGTATTGAGCAGAGAACAGGAAAACGAACTCGCAATGGAGTACAGGAATGACAGGAACGGCACGGCCGGCCAAATTCTGATAACGGCAAATCTTAGGTTCGTGATCAAGGTCGCACTGGGATACCGGAATTACGGCGTGAGGCTCATGGATCTTGTCCAAGAAGGCAACATAGGACTAATGAAGGCTGTGGAAAGATTTGACCCTGACAAGGGCTACAGGCTCATATCTTATGCAATATGGTGGATCAGGGCTTACATACAAAACTACATCATAAGGTCTTGGTCATTGGTAAAAATGGGTACCACTCAGGCGCAGAGAAAACTATTTTACAGGATTTCAGATCTGCCGGAGTTCCGTGATTACGATGATCATGTTGAAAACGTTTCTAAACTTGCCCAAAAGATAAACGTAACAGAAGACCAAGTAATAGACATGTCGGCACGTTTGAGGGCACATGATCTTTCACTGGACGACTTGATAGGGGAGCAATCGCGTGACTCATTTGCTGATATCCTTAAGGACGACTCACCTGACCAGGAAGAGTCGCTATCGGACCTTGAGGAACGGTTGGATCTGAAAACGTGGGCCGACCGAGCGCTGGAAACACTGAATTTGAGGGAGAAATACATAGTTCAAAATCGTCTCCTTTCAGAGACGCCTGCTACCTTAAAGGAACTTGGCAAGCACTTTGGAATTACGCGGGAACGGGCACGACAGATAGAAAGAGCCGCCTTAAGGAAGTTGAAAGGGAATTATCTTAAATCACAGTTGGCTGCCGCGTAGAGCTTCATCTGGCCGGTGTTTGACAAACCTCGAGTACTATGACTTTGGGCAGGGCGTCACCTTAAGACCGGATTTGGAGGTGGTTCGAAAGTTTCTCGTGATTGAGGTTGGAAAGGGCTTTCTTTTCCATCTCGGCCGACGAATCGACCTTCGGTCAAGGCCGCGCAACCCTGGAAAAGTGCGATGAAGAGAAAAACGGCTACCCAAGATTTCTTCATCTTGCCTCAAATAAACCAATAAGGACCGCACTACGTCTTGCGGTCCTTATCAGAATTAGTATCGGTGCGCACAGAAGATTCGGTTTTCATCGAGTGCTCAGCCGAAAATCCAGTGTACTCCGGCATTTTCACAAGCGCCGAGTAACCGGACACCATGATTTGCGAACAACAGCCGAAAAGGCGGCTTCCGACCTCAGACCCACATTCTGAAATCGCGGGAGCGGGCTGTAGGGTTTTTCCGTTCCCTGAGAGGCTTACGGCGCCGGAAGACCGACCGAGGAGGAAAATTACTTCCTGACTGAGTCCTTCAGAGCCTTAGCGGAAGCGAATTTAGGGGCCGTAGTGGCCGGTATCTTTATTGGCTTGCCCGTACGGGGATTTACACCCTTCCTGGCCTTTCTTTTCACCACGCTAAATGTACCTAAATCGCTAATCCTTATTTTGTCACCATTTTTTAGCACATCGTGAATCACCTTCACGACTGATTCCAGAGCCAATCCGGCAGCCTTCTTAGATATGCCTGCCTCCTCTGCGATACGTGCCACGAGTTCCGCTTTGGTCATGTCCACTCCTCCTTTCACCAATCCCACTCCGCAATGAGAGCGAAAAATTCACCCCCCGGTTGACTTTTACAGACTATTATTGGGGCTGTCAAGAGACAACAACGCCATTTTGTGAGAAGTTGACCTGGCCGAGAGGTTGGTCTATGGTCGCTCGGAGAGATTAACCTATGGACACTATGCCCTTCTTGCACGCTGACCGCGCATTCTCAATAGTTTTTTTTGAGGATCTCGGTTTTACAGAGGTCAGGAAAATTCTGGATGAGCTTTTAGCCGAGAATGCTTTCAGCCCTGAAGTCCAAGAGCAACATGGCTTCTACCTAATTAATGTAGAGAACTCGTCTTTCAGTGTCTGGGTATCAGACATGGAGGTGATCATCAAGAGGACATAGTTTCTCAAAATGGGGACATTTACACGAAAATCGGTGTTACCAAGTTGAAACCAGGTCATTTTTAATAAATTTGTTTATCCCTGCGCCGAGAGATCCGCGATTCTGGCCCTCACAAATGCCGCATCAGGTGCTTCTGGAAATATCTTCAAATACTGGCGGTAGGCCTGAACCGCTTCCTTGTTCTTGTTCATCAATTCGTAAATCCTGGCGATGGAGGCGTAAGCTTCTCGGCGATAAGGAGAATTCGTGTCTTTCGAAAGCTGGTCGAAGATCAAAACTGCTTGTTCATAATCATCCAATGCCAATCTAGTCCTGCCTATATGGTACAATACCAACTGACCAAGCCCCTTTTTCACGAGGCTGGTTGACTGCATTTGGTTATATCGTTCCAGGGCGCCTTTGTAGTCTTTCTTCTTAAATAGGATGTGCCCCGTATACAACAAAGCCTGTTCTCCTGCGGGCATGGATGGATATGTTTTTGCCGCCTGCTCGAATGTGTTGAAGAGGTAGTCAAGTTTTTCGGGGTTCACATTTTCGTCGGATTGAACGAGAGAGTGGTAAGCAGCGGCGGCTCTCTGAAACACCTCGTGGCTTTGTTTCTCTCGGTAGTTATTGTAAGAATAAATCCCGGCGCCAACGACCACGCAGACCGCTAACACAACGCCTGCAATGGTGACTTGGCGGGGATGCTTTCGAAAATAAACGATTGATTTCCCGGTCAAGGTCAAGAATTCATCAGGTTCCTTGAGCAGTTCTTTCCGCGTGATTTTCTTCTCGGCCAAGGCCCTACCTCACAACTTTTTTTGGCACATTACCGCAACTCTGTGTTGTACATCGGGTCTCATGGATAGCGGATCAGTAACGTTAAGTCAATGGGACCGAACCGCTTTTGTTGAATGCGTGTATATGATAGGCTGTACAAGAAGTCTTTACTGCTCGCTAACATTATCATTCGGAGAGAGTTGATTCGTTGACCGGCTCCCTGTTCACACCCTTCCGCCAGGCCCTAGACTTCCTCACGAGATCCAAAGACAACGGAGGAATATACGGTTTGCAGGGCTCAGCTCCATCGTTCATGATCGCATCCGCCCTCAGAAGTGGTTCAGGGACAACCGTGATTATCCATACCGACGGAGAAAAGGCAGCCGCGTCGGCATCGGACATTCGTTTCTTTCATGGTGATGAAGAACAATCTATTTATCCTCTACGGGATGCCATAGTTTCATATCCATCCTCTGACTTTCTCCCGTACTCGTTTGCGGGATACGAAAGCGATGTGTGGAAAGAGCGAATGGCTGTCTTTTATAGGCTGGCTGAAGGGCATTTGCCCAGAGTGATGTCTGTTGGATTGGACGCCCTTGTCAGAAAGATTATTCCCCGGAGTATGTTTGGCCGTTCGATTTCTTCTCTGTCTGTGGGACAAGACCTTGATCGGGATGAACTTGCTCGTCAGCTTGTTCAAGCTGGGTACTCCCGCGCCCCATTGGTCGAAGACGTTGGCGATTTTTCGTTACGAGGCTTCATTATAGACATATACACACCATTGTATACCTACCCGATCAGAATTGAACAACTGGGAGATGTGATAGAATCGATTCGGTCTTTCGATCCTGCGAATCAAAGATCGAGAGAGCAGGTTGCCGAAATCATCATCGGGCCGGTGAACATGTTTATCGCGGATCAGACAGAGAGACAGTTTGGAGCTGAAAGGCTTCTCTCGATTTGTGAAGAAAGAGGTGTGGAAAAGCGTGTCAGGCAAAGGCTATTGGATGATTTGCGACAGGGCATAAGGTTTGTTGGAGCCGAATACTACCTGCCGTACCTATGTTCTCCTCTGGAATCGCTTTTTGATTACATACCCCATGATTCTACCATCGTCTTGCCGGATGAGAATACCATAGGAACAGCTTTCGAAGACTTTCAGGAAGAAATATCGAGAGGTTTTCAATCGGCCTATGATGATGGACTGCCGGTTCCGGAACCGGCGGAGCTTTATCTCTCTCGATCAGATTTTTTGAGACGTCTCAAAGACTTTCGCGTCGTGGTCATGTCTGAACTTGAGATGGAAGGGGGACATAGGATCGGCCACAGGATCAAGTGCGACTCCAACAGTGATATAAGGAAAGACCTTCTGCAATCCCAGACATACGACTCAGGAATGGCGGGCCTGGTCAAAAGGCTCAAGGAATGGAGAAATGACGGAAACGAAGTTTTCATGGTCAGCCATACCCAGGGTCAGGCCCACAGACTTTTGAACCTCCTGGAACCTTACAACCTTGGTCTCGATTTTAGAGGACTCGGTTTTGAATTATGCAACCTTGACTCAGATCCAACTCCGGGCATTCGACTTTATGTGGGACCGCTTTCCTCTGGTTTTCGCATGGAGGAGGCGAGGCTCATAATCCTCACTGAGGAGGAAATTTTTGGAACCAGGGTCAGGGCTCATACACAAAAACGCGCCGCTGGGGCCTTCATCTCCTCTCTGACTGATTTGGCCGAAGGCGATCCGGTTGTTCACGAGGATTACGGAATTGGGATTTTTCGAGGGCTGGCTCATAAAGAGTTCGAGGGCATTCCCGGCGAAGTCATGGTAATTGAGTACGCTGGCGGTGATCTTCTCTACCAGCCGGTTGATCGTCTTCACGTAATTCAGAAATATATTTCAGCGTCGGAAGCTCTGCCTGCAATTGATCGTCTAGGCGGCAAAGGCTGGGCGAAGACAAAGGCCAAAGTAAAAAAAGCGATTCGGGAGATGGCCAATGAACTGCTCCAAATATTTGCCAAGAGACAGATCGCCAAGCGTAAATCGTACTCGCCGCCTGATGATACTTTGGCTGGTTTCGAAGCATCCTTTGAATTCGAGGAGACCCCTGATCAGGCTAGGGCGATCCAGGATGTAATGGAATCAATGGATTCGGACATGCCCATGGATCGCCTCGTCTGTGGAGACGTGGGTTACGGAAAGACGGAAGTAGCTCTTCGAGCAGCTTTTCGTGCAATCATGGACGGTAAGCAGGTAGCTGTGCTAGTGCCGACTACGGTACTGGCCCAACAGCATTACGAAACATTCAAGCGTCGATTTAAGAGCTATCCGATCAACGTGGACGTATTGTCTCGATTTCGTACTGGGACGGACCAAAGACAGATCATCCACAACCTCAATAACGGTACATTGGATCTGATCGTCGCCACTCACAAACTCCTCAACAAGGACATAGCTTTCCGAGAGCTGGGGCTTTTAGTCGTAGACGAGGAACATCGATTCGGGGTGGCTCACAAAGAGAGAATCAAGCAATACAAAGCCCAAGTCGATGTGCTCACATTGACTGCCACCCCGATTCCACGAACATTGAATCTGTCCCTTACAGGCATTAGAGACCTTTCAGTGATAGAAACACCCCCGACCAACAGGAAGTCCATAAGGACTCATGTAATGAAGCAGTCCGACGATGTTGTAAGAGAGGCTCTCTCGAGAGAATTGAATCGAGGGGGACAGGCCTTTTATCTTCACAACAGAATTGAGACTATTTTCAGGCGAGCCGCTTCGATCAAGAGCCTGGTGCCGGAAGCACGAGTTGCGGTTGCACATGGGCGCATGGCAGACCGCGATCTTGAGAAGGTAATGTACGAATTTGTAACCGGCAAGTTAAATGTGCTGGTCTGTACGAGCATAATAGGATCCGGCCTTGACATACCGAACGCAAACACGATTATTATTGATCGAGCAGACACTTTCGGTCTTGCAGACCTTTATCAACTCCGCGGTAGGGTCGGTCGGTCGAATACTCGTGCTTACGCCTACCTGCTTACTCCTCCGGAAACTCTGATGACTCAGGACGCCGTAAAGCGAATGTCCGTGATTCAGGAACATTCAAGTCTCGGGCAGGGTTTCAGGATTGCCATGAGGGATATGGAGATTCGAGGCGCGGGAAATATTTTGGGGACCTCACAGTCAGGACACGTGGCTCAGGTCGGATACGAGATGTACCTGGACCTTCTCGAACAAGCAGTCAGGGAAATCAAAGGAGAACCAACAGCTTCTAGGATAGATCCTGAAATTGGTTTGAAATTGGAAGCTCGTCTACCCGAAGATTACGTTCCTGATTCCAGACAACGCATGAATCTGTACAAGAGGCTCTCCAGAGCAACAGAACATTCCGAACTTATTGAAATCGAACATGAAATACTTGACCTTTACGGAAAAGAACCGGCACAAGTTTCTAACCTGTTCCATGTCATGCGTATTAGATTCGCGATGAGACAGATCAGGGCTGTTCGGTTGGATTACAACGGGAAAGATTTGGTCTTTACTTTTGACTCCGACTCTCCTTTGAGTCCGGAGGCTCTTGTAAAATGGGTTCAAAGTGATATGAAGGCAAGGTTGCTGCCCGGCGATCGTTTAGCCTACCGGATTGGCGACGTTAACGCTCGTGACAGGATTGAAAGGTGTGTAGATGTACTTGGAGTACTGAGCGGTACCATGGTGGAGGGAACTTCAGGGCTCCCCACCCCACCTCGAATACAGCGGACACACAAGAACATAAAAGGCATCGGGTTGAAAAATGCATGACTTTTGACTACAAGTGGAACTGCTCGACTACACTATGGCATTTCACAAGGTTTTGTGGCAGCTTTTGGAAAGCCCGAATGCCACCAGGTTCGATTGGGCAATCCGACGAGGGGTGGAGAACAATCGTGGACCAGCAAGTAGACTGGGCGACTATGAGCCGTCTTTTCCCCCGTCAAAGTTCATTTCTGTATACACACACGGAATACCGACCATGAAAGCGTCCATTTTTCTTCTGATTTTCTCAGTTATCGTCTCCACGTATGGTGTTCAGGCGGCTAGATCGAGTGTCTACTCCGACCGAGTAGTGGCTGTGGTCAACAATGACGTCATACTGGAATCGGACGTCAAAAAACACAAACAGCCGTTCATGAGAAGTATCGTTAACCTCCCTCTCGGAGTGATTCCGCCAGGAAAATGGCCCACGGAAAGAGAGATATTGGATGAACTGATCGTAATCCGATTGCTCGAACAGGAGGCTACCAGAAAAGGCATGAACCTGGATGACAAGGCTGTCGAAGCCTCAATTGAATCAATTAGGAAGAGAAATAATCTGTCCCACGATCAATTTGTCCTTTTTCTTGCGTCAAATGATTTAACTTATTCGGACTACAAAAAAATAATGACCAGACAATTCAAGGTGACGAGACTCATTGAAAGTGAAGTAAGCAGAAAAGTCCCTATAAGCGAAGAGGACGCCCAAAAATACTTCTTGGCAAACCGCGACAGAATAGGAGACCAGTACAAGAAGCTGTTGGAAGCCTTGACACCGGCGAGGCCACCCGAGGAACAGGTCAAGCCCAATATTCCCACCCACGAGGAAATCTTTGTCGGCGGAAAGATAAGGCTAAAACAGATCACCCTGAAGGTGCCTGGGGATGCCAAACAGAAAGAAGTCCAACGGCTCATGGATAAGGCAAAAAGGATTTTCGAAGAATCGATGACCGGCGGTGATTTCGCGAAGCTTGCACAAAAGTATTCACAGGATCCTAATGCCAAGCATGGAGGAGATCTGGGATTCCTGGACTATAAAGACATGGTTCCAGGCTTGCAGAATATGGTTCAGAGGATGAGGCCCGGAGACGTTACGCCTCCTCTCAAAACGAAAGATGCCATCATCC
Source organism: Deltaproteobacteria bacterium (assembly GCA_026388625.1). Taxonomy (GTDB): domain Bacteria; phylum Desulfobacterota; class Desulfomonilia; order Desulfomonilales; family Desulfomonilaceae; genus CAIXMD01. The sequence continues at coordinate 79,864 of JAPLJK010000092.1, forward strand.
TTTTCTATCTTGCCAACGCTCAAGGCAGGCAAGTGAAGAAAGTCCCTATTCCCGAGAAGACGAGAAAAGAACTAGAAAAGCGCTGGAAGGAAGCATATCAACAACGGGATACTCGCTCAAGCCAAAAGCAGGAATCTGAATCTACGGACGAAATCGAACAGAAAGATAGAGTACCGAGCAAGCCCGAGTCTGGGAAGACAGGCTCTCAACCCAAGAAACCATCCGGGATACTATCTCCCGCGGATGAAAAAGAGTACGAACTGGTTAGAAATAAAGTGATTTCTATTTTGAGAAACGATAAGATTCAAGGTCGTATGAAAGATTGGGTAGAAGAGTTGAAGAAGAATTCGATAATAGATGTGAAGCTCTAAGCTGAATCATGCAGTTGAAGTTTGCTGTCGGATCGTTTCCTTTCGGGTGTATTTTTTTCGCTTATCAAGTCCAGCAGTCAATGAATCGCCACCGACGTTGGGGAAAATGGTCCAAAGCGCCACAGTATAAAATGTACGAGAACCTTTGATGTAGTTGGGTCCGACTTTTTCAAGCATATCTTTCAACACGTATGGAAACTCTTCGTTACTTTTGACCAGCTTCAATACAAGCCTCAGGGAAGGCTGTCGATGCTTTTTAATCTTATAGCATCCAGAATTTCAAAGGACATTGCGATCGACTTGGGCACTGCGAACACTCTCGTGTACGTAAGAGGCAAGGGAATTGTCTTGAACGAACCGTCGGTGATCGCTATTCGCAAGAAAGGACGCCGAAGTTCCGAGGTCTGGATTGGTGCAGACGCCAAGAAGATGATAGGTAAAGTCCCCAGCTCGATTGAGGTGTTCAGACCTTTGCGGGAGGGCGTCATAGCCAATTTTGAGATGGCAAGCCTGATGTTGAAATATTTCATTCAGAAGGTTCATGGTCGAAAAGCGTTCGTAAGGCCTAGAGTAATAATTTCAGTCCCGTCAGGGGTTACTCCTGTCGAACGCAGGGCAGTCCGCGATGCCACTCTAAACGCTGGTGCACATGAGGTCTTCATCGTCGAGGAGTCCATGGCTGCTGCCATGGGCGCCGGTTTACCGGTAACCGAGCCTATGAGCAACATGATAGTGGACATAGGCGGAGGGACTACGGAGGTAGCCATAATTTCCCTCACCGGTGTCGTGTATTGTAATTCCAGCAAGATAGCAGGCGACAAGCTGGATAATGACATTCTCAATTTTATAAGAAAAACCTACAGCATGCTTATAGGACAGTCGACTGCAGAACAGATAAAGACCCTAGTGGGACGAGCCTACCTGGACGACGAATCGGAAGAAGTGGACGTCAAGGGCAGAGACCTCATGGATGGTATTCCAAAGACTATAACCATCAATTCCAACGAGGTGACCCAGGCTATCATGGAATCCGTCAACTCCATGGTGGACAGCGTAAAATTGGCCCTGGAACAGTGCCCACCCGAACTGGCAGCGGACATTATTGATACAGGGATAGTTCTGACTGGAGGCGGTGCGCTTTTGAAAAAATTGGATGTTCGATTGCGTCGCGAGATCGGAGTCCCTGTCATAGTGCCTGACGATCCGCTTTCGACTGTGGCTCGAGGGGCCGGCATGATGCTCGATGACATCGACCTGTTGCGAGAAATCACGAACACTTGAGACGCGTGTATACCGACCAAGAGTTCCCCAGTGTTCCATGTTGGAGGGCTTGATGCTGGAAGCTTCCGAACTACCTCGTTCTGAATCAGTGTTGATCATAGCAATGCGCGACGTGCCAAGAAATCTGCTAGGCGCCTGTTAAATTCACTCGGTTTTTCCATCATCACCAGATGTCCTGCATCAGGGACCATGGCCAGCTCAGACCCGCTGATCGCACTGTGAAGAAAATGAGCGTATTTTGGAGGGGTGAGTCTGTCATCTTGCCCGACGATGATCCACGTGGGTATATTAATTGCTTGAATTTGATCTAATACGTCGAATTCGTTACATCCACTAAGATCCCCGTGAATCAACTCCGGATCAGCGAGGAGGAATTTCTGACTTATTTCCTGCCGGAGAGGATGGCCCGTAGCGGGAGACAGACAATAGTCAGCAAGCATGGCCAGGGCTTTTTCTTTGTCCCGACGAAGGCCATCCAGAACAGCGGGATGCACTTTGAGTCGAGCACCTGCCCCCACTAATCCTATTCCGACCAGCCACGGCCTAGTGGACAGCGCAATCAACTGCGCAATAGCGCTTCCCAGCGAGCACCCAATGACAAACACTTTGGATAGCTTCATTGCTGAGACGAAATCGACCACCCAGTCGGTATATGACTGAACACTAGTTTCTCCTGGTGGATCCGACGCCCCATGCCCTGGAAGTTCTAGTGCTATGACTCCTGCCAGCGTGGACAGGCCATCAAGTTGCCCCTGCCAATCTTCACGGTCACCACCGCTGCCGTGAATGAACAAGAGGACAAGAGACGATTTATCAAAATCCGTCGGCTGAACACCGTATCCCAGTCTTCGACCCCGCACATACTTATCGGGCATGGCAACCTCACAAAGCTTAATTTTTCATCTCAACATTGAAAGCCGTCATATCCGGCAACCAAGCGCCCTTACCTATATAAGGCTAATTCCTCGAGGCACTATGACCACTCCGTTGGGTGATATGCTGAAACGGCTCCTATCCTTATCGACATCGTAGCCGATTGCAAAGCCGGGCGGCACCAAGACATCATGATCCAAGATCACTTTCCGGATTCGGGCCCCTTCCCCCACACAAGCTCCGTCAAGGAGAACAGCATTTTCCACTGAACTTCCGGGCATAACTTTGACATGTGGTGAAAGAACGGAGGTTTTCACGGTTGCCCCCGATATCACACAACCACCTGATATTATTGAATCTACAACACTGCCACTCAGGTAACCGTGAGGGGTATTTCCGCGCGAGGCGACTATCCGTGCTGGAGGAACTTGTTCCTGGAAAGTCCGAATAGGCCATTTCTCATCGTACAAATTGCACTGTGGGGTCTCTGAACAGAGGTCCATGTTGGCCTCCCAGTACGCGTCCAGGGTTCCGATGTCTCGCCAGTACCTCCCCTCTTCGTTGTTTGCTTCTTTGAAGTTATGCACAAATACCCTGTTGGAACGAATCATCTTGGGAACCACATCTTTACCGAAGTCGTGGGCACATGCGGTATCCTTGGCGTCCGCGATCACGTTCTTCACGAGGGTCTCGGTACTAAAGATGTAAACTCCCATCGATACAAAAGATGTGTCGGGTTTGCCGGGAACATGTTTAGGGTCCTGGGGTTTTTCTTCCCACGTTGTAATACGGAAATCATTATCGCAACCTATAACGCCGAAGGCGGCGGCTTGAGAACGCGGCACCTCTACTCCCGCCACGGTCAGTTCGGCTTTCTTTTCCATGTGAAAAGCAAGCATTTCATTGTAGTTCATCTTATACACGTGATCGCCGCTGAGAATCAGGACTCGTTCAGGCCGTTCTCTTTGAAGAATGTAGATGTTTTGGTAAATGCTGTCGGCGGTCCCGCGATACCATCGGTCAACGTTCCGTTGTTGTGGAGGCACGCACTCGATAAACTCGCCGAGTTCGTGATTGAAAATGCTCCATCCCAACCGAATGTGGCGATCTAAAGAAACAGACCTGTACTGGGTTAGAACATAAATCCTTCGAATATCCGAATTCAGACAATTTGAAAGTGTAAAGTCGACGATTCGGTAAATGCCGCCGAACCGCACTGACGGCTTGGCTCTGGCCTTTGTCAGGGGGTAAAGTCGCTCTCCCTTCCCTCCAGCCATCAGCACGCACAGGGTATTTTTCATAGAGTTTTGGGGACTCATTCTTTGAGCAACCTTCTTATTTCCATTTTCAGTTTAGACGTATCGGACGATTTGATCACGTAGGCATCGGCTCCCCAGGTGGTGAAGTCGTCCTTGTAGTGGCTATAAGCAGTGTTCAGGATGACTGGGATGCCCTTGTCTCTACCGATGAGCGTCTCTAGAGTCTCTATCCCATCCATTCCCGGCATCTGAATGTCTAAAACAATCAGATCCGGCGGGTTTCCCTCTACGACATCCAGAGCCTCTTTCCCGGAGTTTGCTGTGCTTACGCAGTATCCGTCGTCCTCAAGATCACTCTTATAGAGCTGACAGATGTGTCTCTCATCATCCACGACCAGGATATGCTTCATGTTTCGCCCCGAATCGAGAAAGCCGCTTTACCGGCCTGTTCTGCCTGAGACAAAAAGATAACTAAACCTGCTGTTTGATCCTCAAAGGAATGCCGACAGCCAAATTGAAGAGTAACCCTTTTCAGAATTGTCCGTCAACTTGTCTTCGGCCATGTCGGTTTGATTTGCCTCTGGACAGTTATTGATCATAATGCCGTAAGAGTAACCGTTCAAGGCCAAAGTGCGAAGCGCCGCCCATTGGCCGACAGCCGATCCGGACCCTATTGATTCATATCACGTCCAATCAATGCACAAGACGCTGATGACTGCCAACCGCGTTCTGATCGACATATTTTCCCTGTCAGACTGTTGAAAGAGGACACGCACGCCCAAAGGGGCGGCTCAAGGGGGGGATTCTCGACTACCCAATCCAGGGCCCTTATCAGTGCTGTTGCTCCTTCTGGTCTTGCTCAGGACCTCACCCACATCGTTTCGGAGACGCTCGGATAGATCCTTCAGGGCCAAGTTAAGAGCGCGCACAATAGATGCCGGATCTGACTTTGAACTCGGCGCCTCTATACTGTATCGTCGAGTCATAATGTTCTTCTTCGCACCCGCGGGGGGGTCAAAATCAGTCAATGTCGCATCAACCTCGATCAGCGCTACAGCCTTATTGTCTCTTAGAATGCCCCTTAGATTAGTTATCGTTCCCTCGAGAGCATAGCGGTAACGAGTATTGCTCAACTGGTCCACAGTCGTCCCGAAAAACCCTGATTCTTGAAAATCTCGCAATATTAAATCGGTAACCATATCCGCAGGGTTTTCTTGCCACCTATGCAGTCGCACTAACTGATCCTGCCCTTTAGACTCTGAGATGACCAGCGAATCGCTCTCTACCGATGGGGACAGAAGAAACTTGTAGATCATAAGAGTCTCAGAAATTGGAGACTGAGGCTCTTTGGTTCTTGACGGAGATGGGTATTCAAGAGCGTGGTATACTACTGCGTCTCTCGAGGATATGGCGCAACTCCATAAAAGAAAAATTAGACTCGTCACGAGAACAGGGGAATGGAATATTCGCAAAAGCCAAGTAATGGAACTCCTTGGGTTAGACATCATTTTCCAAGTGAGGCTTGTGTTCAATTGTCAGCGCTTCGGGGCGGCTTTTTCGTCTGCTCCAAAAATTATACTCGATGGCTTCGTTCTGATCATTCTGGTGAAATCCGTTAGGTTGTCCGCACTGCGGTCCAGTTTCTGGCCTAGGCGATTGAAATTATTGTCCGCTCTCCTTATGGCTCTGTCTGCACTACGAATCGTCTCAGTACTCTCTTGAAGGAACTCTGATATTTTGTCCAGCGTTTTAGTGAGATTCTTAGCTGGTTGGGCTCGAGCCATTTCTTCGTTGAATTTTTTTGCGGTCTCTTTGATCTCCTTCAAGGCATCTGCTGCATCGGCGCCTATGCTATCGAGTTTAGGCTCTGCCAGAATCCTGTCAAGCTTGACGGCAACCTTGGAAAGGTGATTGGAAAGTCGTTCAACGTCTACCGCGTTTATTTTCTGGAAGATTTTTTCCAATGCGTTTCCAATTTCCCGAATGTCAGAGGCGTAAGTGGTAATGACCCGGTAGGGAGGGGTAAATTCTATGTCAATGGCCTCTCGTGGCTGATCCGGCCTAAAAGTGTCCATTTCCAGATACTTTAGCCCTGTTAGCCCCAGCAAATTCATCTTGATTCCTAGGTCTTCCGTGAACTTGAAGTTTCGGCCCAAGCTCATGACCACTTCAATAAGTCTACCGTCAGGCGCCATCCGAATGGCTTTGACACGCCCTACCGGAACTCCCCTAAACTTTACCGGGCTGTCTGCCTCAAGACCCTGAACGCTCTCTGTGAAATAGGCGACTACCACGTTGGATTGCTCGAAGATTCGAGTAGCGCCCAACCAGATAATTATCGCCACAGCGAGCAGCAAACTCGCCACCACAAAAAGTCCTATTTTAAGTTTACGAGCCTGACTTGACATGGTCTGATCCTGAAACGGTCTGGACGGGAAGTGAGCACATATATTTTAGCCAATCGGAATATGGGCTTATCAATCCGTATAACGCAAGAACTTTCCTACTCGCATGGTGCATGGCTGATCGTTTAAATCCTTTTTATATTGTATCAGGAAAATCGACCATGACGATTATCGGTTTTTTCGAATGTGAATCATGTAGAACTCCTGAGCCGCTTTCCGGCAGGGGAACGGTTGAAAAAATCTCTGACCCGTGATTCATCGGAGGATTTTTTGAGGTCATCAGGCTTTCCTTCCGCAATAATACCCTTTTCCTTTGCGTCCAACATGATCACGCGATCGGCTATGTTGAGAATGCTGGCAAGTTCGTGGGTCACCATAACGATGGTTGTTCCCATTGTGGCTGTTATTCTCAGTATAGTAATGTCCAGTTCGGCACTGGTAACAGGATCTAATCCGGCAGAGGGTTCGTCAAAAAAAAGAAGCGGGGGATCCATTGCCATGGCGCGTGCCAAGGCCGCTCTCTTCTGCATTCCACCGCTTAGCTCCGAGGGAAGGTATTTTCCCCATCCCGCTAGCCCCACCTGCATGAGTTTTAAAGCGACAAGTTGTTCGACATTGTTTTCCGGCAAAGTAGTGTACTGGCGCAGCGGAAACGCCACATTTTCCGCCAACGTCATGGAGCTGAAAAGGGCTCCCGACTGGAACAACACGCCTATCTTTCTCAGAATCCTTCCAGAGCCTCCTTCGGTAACGTGCTCGACTTTGTGCCCATCAATAGTAACCTGACCGGTGCGAGGCTCGACCAGACCGATCATGGCCTTGAAAAGCGTACTCTTGCCGCATCCGGACCTACCCAGAACAGCTAGAACCTCGCCTTTAAACACGTCGAAAGAGACATCCTCCAAAATTATTTCATCCCCATATCCGACCGTCAGATTTCTGACTGAGATGATTGGGGCTGAGGCCGATCCATTTAGCCTCGAGGCGCCGTTTCCAGAAACATCACTCAAGTTACCCTCTGCTTAGCCTTCCCACATCAAGATTTCCACACCGGGGGAGAATAGTGGAAAAGCATTGAAAACAGCGCGTCTGTTACGGTCAGCACGAAGATGCAAGTGACGACCGCTGAAGTGGTCGCAGAGCCCACATTCTCAGCTCCACCCCTAACTTGAAATCCTCTCAGACACCCTATCATTGCTATCTCTACCCCAAACACAAAGCTTTTGATCAGTCCCTTGACCACGTCGGAGAGTTCAAGGACTTTGTGAAGTTGGTTGAAATAAGCAGTTGGAGTCAAATCCAGAGAGAGCTGAGCGACCAGACATCCTCCTACGATTCCCACCAGGTCCCCGATCAACGTCAAGCATGGAACCGTCAGTGCTACAGCCACGATGCGGGGTGAGACCAGGTAGCGGATCGGATCTATACCCATAACTCGAAGGGCGTCGATTTCCTCAGTCACCTGCATCGTGCCGATCTGGGCCGCGAACGCGGCGCCCGATCTGCCGGATACGATCAGCGAGGTTATTAGGGGCCCCATTTCAAGCACAATCGAGAGCCCGACAAGGTCGGCCACGAAGATGTTTGCCCCAAACTTGCGTAATTGAATGGCGGCTTGAAATGCAAGAATCCCACCCATGAGAAAGCTGAGAATAGCGACTATTGGAACCGCGTCGGTTCCGCATCTCTCGATTAGTTTTGATAAACTATCCCAACGCAGCTTTCCGGGATTGGTCAAGTCCTTGATCAAAGCTTCTACAGATCCACCAATAAAGACGAGGATGTCCCTCCCCGTGTTGTACACATTCTGTGCCCCCTCCCCCATTTGTATAATCAGACTGGGTTCAGATCTGGGCTGCAGGACGTGGGCATTTGTAACGTCCTTGAAATCAACTAGTTCCACCAGGCTCTGAATTCCCGGCGGTACATTGGCCAGTTTGAATGAGTTATTAAGCCGTTCACAAATCTGGAACATCTCCATAAGGACTGCCACTCCAGAACTGTCGAAGTATTCAACCTTGGCAAGATCTATCACCACATTCTTGAGAGATCCGGACTCAATGATCCGGACAAGATCTCTGCGCAAGAGTTCTGCGTTGTCCACAAATATCTTGCCTGAAAGACTTATGACAATTACGTCAAAGGCTTTATCCTCGACCCGTATAGCATAGGTCAGATATGAGTCGCCTTTGAGCAGTCCCTCCGTATGAGTTCTCGGTATATTGCTGTGGGACCGGAACCAGCGCATCTCTTGATCTCCGAAACTTGATAACTGAAAGTCGGTTATAGCCGACCACCATGTTGAGTGGAATCAACCCATCAAGAATTGCTTGACGTGGTCGGCCACGTCCGAATTACTATGGTGTTGGGTGCCGCGCTTTTCCGTCTTAGATAAGAGCTTATGAATATTA